>NZ_LPNR01000104.1 GCF_019266065.1 Nocardia sp. MH4
GCGGAGAAGGCCAAGCCCCGCAAGATCGAGATCTCTCGCGAGAGCGAACTCCAGGCCATCGACGCCTGAGCCGGGGGTGGAGGTCGACGATGTCAGCCTCGATCATCACCAGCGGCAACGACACCGGCCGCGGGCGGGCGTGGTGGTACGACACCGAGCTGGTGGCCCTCGATCCCGACTACGCGGCCCTGGTCGCCGAGATCGACGCCATCGGCGCCCGAGTGCGAGGGTGTCCGCCCTGCGTGGGTGACTCGCCCGGGTTCCGCCCGAGGTCCCCGGCGCCGAGGCTGCGATCAAGCCGGTGGCCGACGACACGGGTGGCGCCCACCCAGCGCAGTCCTCCGCCGTTGGAGTAGCCGCTGGTTTCGAGCCGACCCTGTTCTCGACGAGGAGGTGATGGGTATCGACCGATTCCCGAAGAACTCTTCCAATGAGCTCGATCCGACTCCCCTCGAGTCCGGTGGCCGAACCCTGGCGGGGGTTCGGCCACCGGCTCCGGTCCCGTCCGATGTCTTACCGAAGGCATTCCGGGCCGACCTCGCCGACGGCCGCGAGTTGGGCCCGGATGTCACCGCGGTGTACGCAGGCGAATCCGCCAGCGTTATCGACGCCGCTGATCTGTTCGACCGTATCGACCAAGCATGGAGCGTTCCCTGTGCCGACGACGACCTCTCTTGCCTCGCCTACTGATCCGCATACCCCTCCGGACCCGCACCGGCACCCCGGTACCGACGCCATCGCCTGGCAGCCCGGCCGAGTCGACTGGTTCGATGCCGAGAAGGGGTTCGGGTTCCTGACTCCCGACCACGGCGGACCGGCGGTGTTCTGCGACTACACCGCCATCGACACCCCCGGCTACAAGACACTGCACGCCGGGCAGCGCGTGATCTTCACCGCGACCGACACCGGTCGCGGCCCCGAGGCCGTCCGGATCCTGACCTACGACGAGCCTGCCACCGACATCGACGCCATCGCGTCGACTCCGCTGCCGCGGACCGGCGCGCGGCAGCTGTCGTGGTCACGCCGGACCCGCTGCCGACGAGCACTGGCCGCCTGACCCCTATCCGATTGCGGTGCGACATGCCACCGCCCACCCGGTCACGATGACTGCAAGGTCGCAGTGTCGAAACCTGTCGGCGGCGCTCGGTCGAGCTCAGGTATCGGCCCGGGACGTCACCCCGCGTAGCGACCCCCGGCAGTGGAGTAAATCTGCTGTGATGAGTGTAGACATTATCGAGGCGGGGATATATAGTCGCTGACGTTCCAGTGGAGAAATCAGATGGCCGGGCAGGCGAACTGCCCGGGATGACAGTTCGACCGTCCCCTCCGGCGGAGAAGAGAATCCGGTGCACTCGGCCGGACCGCCGGAGGGGGTGAAGACCGTAAGACACCGCAGGTAGAACCGACGAAATTGGAGGTGGTGGCCACTGCACAGTCATTTGCCAGTCCCGCATCCCGGGAGTTGTCGGATGCGGTGTCTCAGATCGGCCCTTACGGCCGTCGAACTCATGTGAAACCAATCCCTCAGTCGTACATCAAGGCCCCGGCGCCAGCGCGCCGGGGCCTTCCGGTGTCGAACCCGAGACGCTTCGTGCGGCACCCGAACACCGACCCCATCAACCGACCCGGCACCGCGGACAAACTCGACGACGACACCTACCCGACATTGCTGACCGAGGACGGCCAGCAACTGCTGCGCGGTTTCCAGTCCCGTTGCGTCATCACCCTCGCCCCGTCAGGAGCCCTGTTCGCGGGCAACGCCGCTCACGCCTGGACGCCGCTGACTCGTCCGCCGACCTCGGCGGTCGGACTGATGTTCGGCGCCGTGGCGCACAGGCACGGGTGGCCTGCGTGGTCGGTGGAACGGGACGGCTGGCCGACGGCATGGCCGGTGTGCTGCGCGCACTGGGCGGTCGCATCGAAACCCGTTGTGCCATAGGGGAAGTACACCAACTGACCGGTTTCGATTACGTGATGTTCGATACCGGTCCACAGTTGCCGCTGCGGCTCCTCGGCCATCGCCCGCCGGGGCGTGTACGGCGCGCTACGCCGACATCGCTACGGCGCGGCGGCCTTCAAGGTCGACATAGCTTACGTATCGCCGCCATCCACGTCAGCACTCCGCGGGAGCTGCAGCGCTCGAACCCGACCTATGTCGGCGGGGACATCAACTGCGGAGCCCTCGATCTGGTGAATCTCATCGCTCGCCCGAGGCTTTCGCTGGATCCGTACTGGCTCGGTGTCGACGGCCATCGCCTGTGCTCCTCCTCGACACCGTCCGGTACCGGGGTGCACGGCATGTGTGGACATCTCGCCGCGCTGTCGGCGCTTCGCCGCGACGGTCACGCCCCACGTCGGCGGTGACACCGTCACGGCGGGGCTCCGGTTGCTGGGGGCAGGCGTTCGGCTGCTGAATGGGTGTCGACACCGCCCTGGTCACCATGGTGCTGCCCAAGGCCGACGACGCTGCCCAGGAGGTGGGCGTGCTGACGCTCGCCAGCGCGGGGCGGCTCGCCGGGCAATCACGTCGGCACACCGAACGGTCGCGTAGCTGTCCACGGTGCCATGCACGGCCTGCCGGTTCGTGGCGGTGGTCGCCGTGCGCCCGTGCCGCGTATATTTCAGGCGATGCACGCGTCGGACGAGCGACAGCCATTGATCTCGCGGTGGTCCGGCATCGGGCGCTTGCGTCCCGGTGTGCTCGAGATCGAGGGTCCGTTGGGAAGTCTGCCCGCTCATTCGCACCACTCGGTGCAGGTGGCCGTCGCCCATCAGGGGACGTTCGTCGTCGAGGATCCCCAGGGCCGTCAGCGGCGGACCACCGCGGCGATCGTTCCCGCCGATCAGTCGCACGCGTTAAGCGCCGTCGACGCCTGGGGCGTCGTGGCGCACGTCGAGCCCGAGTCTTGTCTGGGCGCCGAGCTGATCGCGCTGGTCGACGACCCGTCCCACGCTCGCGCCTGGGAGCACGCGGGACAGACCCTGACCGCGGGGCACAGCGCGTATGTGGACGGGCGTCTGCGCTCTCCCGGAAACACCTCGCACTCGCTTCATCCGGGAGTCGCCGCCGCGCGCACCCGTCTTCAGACCGAACTGGACTCACGACCCCTGCGGCTTCGCGACCTCGCCGCGAGCGTTCATCTGTCGGAGAGCAGACTGGCCCACCTCTTCGCCCAGGAGCTCGGAATCACCTTCCGGGCTTACGTGCGATGGCTCCGGCTGCTCCGGGCGACCGCGGCGGTCGCGCAGGGCCGGACGCTCACCGACGCGGCTCACCTGGCCGGGTTCACCGACAGCTCCCACCTCACGAGGACGTGTCGCCGCACCTTCGGCGGCCCGCCCACCGCGTTCGGCACGATCCGTTGGGAGATCCTGCCGATCTAGCAGGTTGGTCCAATCCTGGAGCAAGGGGAAGCGGCGAGGCTCGAGCAGACCGGAAAGGAACTGCTCGTGAACAACGCACCCATCGTCGACTCCTTTACGCCGGACGGCGTCGGCCCCCGACTCACCTCGCACCGCTGGGCCCCGAGCGGGCCTGCGCGGGCCAGTGTCGTCCTCTTGCACGGTCTCGGCGAGCACGCCGCCCGCTACGACCGCACGGCTCGATCGTTCACCGCGGTCGGCTTCTCCGTGCTTGCCATGGACTACGAAGGATTCGGGCGATCCGAAGGACGCCGCGGCGACGTCCGATACCAGTCGACGGCGCGGGCCGTGGACCATCTGATCGCCCACGAGCGCAGGCGAACGGGCGGCGCGCCGGTCGTGCTGTACGGCCACAGCCTGGGCGGGCTCTACGCGTTCCTCTACGCGGCGGACCGGCCGGGGACGGACGTGGCCGCGGTCGTGGCGACCGGACCCGCTTTCGACTCGGAGCTGCGGAAGCAGCGTCTCAAGCTGGCTGTGGTCAGGAGCCTCGGACGCACCTTCGCCACCCTGACATTGCCGAACGGGCTGCGGTTCGAGCGTGTCAATCGCGACCCCGACGTCGTCGCCGAACGGCACGCCGACCCCTTGGTTCATGGGCGGGCGACGGCACGCTTCGCGATCGACGTCGTGGCACAGATGGATCGCGTGGCATCGGCTGCCACCCGAGTCGCCGTACCGCTCCTCGTGGTTCACGGCGACGCCGATCTGATCAATCCGCTCTCCGCCAGCCGCCGGGTGGTCGACCGCGTGCCATCGGCGACGCTGATGACCTGTCCGGGCGTCTACCACGGGGTGGAGGATGAACCAGAGGGGCCGGCCATCCTGGCCGACGTCATCGCATGGGTCGACCGGACGCTCGGCGGCGGGAAGTCCGACGCCGAGCGTCATCCCGGGTGACCCCGAGACAGTTCACGCTTGCTGCTGCGCGCGAACGGTTTCGGGGTCCGGGCTGGTCGTCGAAGGTACGGTGCGGGGCCAGCTCCAGGCGTACCGCAGGATGAGGCCGAGAAGGATCAGTTCCAAGACGATGCCGAGGCCGTAGAAGTACAGCCAGGACGCGCCCACCACGTTGAACACCGTGACGGGGACGTAGAGCGAAGCCACGACGAGGTTCGCGACGCGGTTCACCCCGGCGGGCAGCGTCATCGACAGCACGACCATGAAGATCGGGACGGCCAGGAGAGTCAGCGCCGAGGTCGAAAAGGTCTGGGAGAGAGCGAACTCGAAGACCCTGCCGTCGAGGATGTCCTGCACGACGCCGGGCGTGAAGAAGTTGAGGATGTCCACGTAGGCGTACAGGAACATGAAGCTCGTCCACGCGGCGGCGAGCTTGGCTCGCACCGGCATCGGCTGGGCGTCCAGGGTGGTGGTGGGTTGCGGTGTTCTCATCATGGGCTCCGTTGTGGGACGGGTAGGTAGGTCCACGATCGCTGAGCCCGGCGCCGGGCACACCGGCCCGGAGGCCGGAGTTCACCTGGCCGATGGCATGGTCTCCGTCTCGTTCTTTCGGCGGATACGCCGAGGCACTCCGATCCCTAGGCTGGAGCCGTGGTCACCGTCCGTCGCTCCCTCTGGCATGAGCCGCGGCCCGGAGACGCCCCGCCCATCGGTCGTCTCGACTGGCTGCTGGTGGGGGTGTTCGCGGCCGCCACCCTGGTCGAACTCGCCCTTGCGCCGGGCTCTGCTTGGCGACCCCTTGTCGCGGTGCTCGCCCTGGGGCTGATGCCCGCCCTGCTCTGGCGGCGAATCCGCCCCCTGTCGGCCGCCCTGGTCGGGTGGGGCATCGCGGGGCTGCTCTCGATCCTGCAGCTGACGGCCGATGCCGGGGACCTCGCCCGCTATTCCATGATGGCCGTCTTGATCCTCCTCTACTCGCTGGTGCGGTGGGGTTCGGGACGGGAGATCGTCGTGGGCACGGCGTTCGTGGCAGTCGTCGTCGCGCTGGGGATGTACGCCTCCTCCGCGGGCTTGGCCGATGTTTTCGGCGGAACCGTCCTCGTGCTGTTGTTCGTCGCCCTGGCGGCGGTGTTCCGCTACCGCGCGGACCTCTGGCATCGCCAACAGCGCGAGATCCGCAATCAGGAGCGGGTGGCGCTGGCGCGCGAGCTGCACGACACCGTTGCCCACCACGTCTCGGCCATCGCGGTGCAAGCACAGGCCGGTGGCGTGGTCGCCGCCGTGCAGCCGGAGAAGGCCGTCGAGATCCTGGCCGCGATAGAGTCCGAAGCGTCGCGAACTCTGGCAGAGATGAGGTCCATGGTGCGGGTGCTGCGTGCAGACGAAGCCGTCGCCTACGCACCGCAGCTGGGTGTCGCGGACCTGCCTGCGCTGGCGCGCGCCGACGCGACGCTCACCGTCGAGGTCTCGCTGGACGGTTCGTCGACCCGGCTGGCACGTCCCGTGGACGCCGCGCTCTACCGGCTCGCGCAGGAGTCGCTGACCAATGCCGCACGGCACGCCCGGAGCGCGACCCGCGTCGCGATCGACGTCCGCCGCGACGGCGACACCGTCAAGCTGCGGGTCAGCGACGATGGACAGACCGCGCCGGGGCCGGTCCCGGCACCTGGATTCGGTCTGCTGGGCATGGCCGAACGTGCCCAGCTCCTGGGCGGGTCGCTGTCCGCGGGGCCGGGGCGCGACGGTGGTTGGGTGGTCGAGGCGGTCCTGCCCGTGGACGCGCCGGCATGAGCATTCGTGTGGTCGTAGCCGACGACCAGGACTTGGTCCGGACCGGGCTGGTGATGATCCTCGGCGCGCAACCCGATCTCGAGGTCGTGGGGGAGGCGGCGGACGGGCTCGCAGCGCTCGACCTGGCGACTCGGCTGCGTCCCGATGTCCTGCTGGTCGACATCCGGATGCCCGGGCTCGACGGCGTCGAGGTGACGCGACGCCTCGCCGGGCCGGGCGTCCCGGACCCGATGGCGGTCGTCGTGATCACCACCTTCGACCTCGATGAGTACGTTCTCGGCGCCCTACGCGCCGGCGCCCGCGGCTTCCTGCTCAAAGACGCCGGGCCGGAGCTGCTCGTCCAGGCCATCCACGCGGCGGCCAACGGGGACGCCCTGATCGCCCCCAACGTCACCCGCCGGCTGCTGGCGACCTTCGCCGGCCAGGCGCCGGTGGTACCGGTCCAGCCCATCGACCCGCTCACCGAGCGCGAGGAGGAGGTGCTCGCGCTGGTGGCGCGCGGGCGGACCAACGCCGAGATCGCCATCGAGCTCTTCGTCGGCCTGAGCACGGTCAAGACCCACGTCGCCTCGTTGATGAGCAAGCTCGGCGCCCGCAACCGCGTCGAGATCGCGATGTGGGCATACGACACCAGACGCGGACGCGTCGATTAGCGGGTGCGGGGGACGCCGGGTAGGGGAGTCTTCAGGGTAGATTTCCGGGTCTTTCCAGGATTCGGTGAACGAAACCCGTTGCTACGGTCCGTGCATGAACCATGATGCGTGCTTTTCGACAACGAATTCTGTTCTGTACAGCCCGTTGTCGACGTCGACGCGAGGACTGGCAGGCAAGGATTCTGTCGCCGGCGGCAGCGGGCAGCCATGACAACAGTCCGTGCGCGCGGCAATTCGACCGGATCGACTTTCCCCGATGTCGCGTGGTTCTTCGGGATCGCGATCGTGCTGTGCTACACCCTGTCCGTCCCGATGGTCTTTCGGCTCGTCTCCACGGATCTCAACAACCTGATCGTTCCGATCCTGCAACTGACCCCGCTCCTCGCCGCGATCATCCTGTGGCTCGCCCGCCGACCCGGAACGTTCCGCGAGACGTTCGCCACCGGGTGGCGCGGCACACCCCGGTGGGCAGGCATCGGCATCGGCCTCATCGCCGCCATCGCCGCCATCCAGACGGGCATCGCGGTGGCATCGGGGATCTGGCCGCTCAACCCGCTCGACCAGATCTCGGCGGCGACGGTGTGGATCGTTCCGGTCTTCGTCCTGCAGTCGGTCTTCGCGATCGGAGAGGAGTTCGGCTGGCGCGGCTGGCTGGCGACTCGCGCCGCGTCCTGGGGATTCTGGCCGCTGGCCCTTGTCAGCGGTGCGGTCTGGATCGTCTGGCACCTGCCGGTGCTCGCCGTCGTCGGAGACCGCCCACCGTGGGATGTCGTCCTCTATTTCGCGGGCATGCTGCCCTGGGCGCCCCTGCTGCTCGCGCTTCGTTGGCGGTCGGGGAGTGTTTGGCCGGTAGTCATGACGCACGGAGCGATCAACAGCGTCCGGGTGTATCTGCTGCAATCGGTCCCCGATGCGACCGATCATCTGCTCATCGAAGCGATCGGCTGGGTGCTGACCCTCGCCGCCGCGGTGTGGCTGATGCGCACGAACCGGCGGCCAGTACTGCCGCCAGCCCTTCTCGCAGGTCCTCGACGAAGTACTCGGGAACCTCGAGCGAGGGGAAATGGCCCCCGGCCGCGGGCGTGGTCCATCGGACGATCTGCCGGTAGCGCTGCTGTGCCCAAGGGCGCGGGCACTTCTCGGTGTCGCGGGGGTACATGGTGAGAGCCGACGGGACCTCGACCCGGAGTTCGGGGTCCAGTGAGTCGTGGCTTTCGTAGTAGATGCGGGCAGCCGATGCGCCGGTTCGTGTCAGCCAATACAGGGTGACGTCGTCGAGGATGCGGTCGCGGGCAATGGTCTCGAACGGGCTGTCCTCGGTATCGCTCCACTCGGCGAATTTATCGAGGATCCAGGCGAGTAGTCCCACCGGTGAGTCGACGAGCGAGTAGCCGATGGTCTGCGGTCGGGTCGCCTGCTGTTTGGCGTAAGCCGCGCGGTGGCGCCAGAAGTCGCGGGTTTCCTCGGCCCACGCGCGCTCGGTCGCCGTCAGCCCCGCCGTGGTCATCCCGGGCGGTGCCTCCGCGAATGTCGTGTGGATGCCGAGAACCTGCGCCGGGAACCGGCCACCGAGAACAGTGGTGATATTGCCGCCCCAGTCGCCGCCGTGGGCCAGGAACTTGTCGTAGCCGAGTCTTCCCATCAGTTCCACCCATGCGGCCGCGATCTTCTCGGTGCCCCACCCAGTGGTGGCCGGCTTGTCGCTGTAACCGAAGCCCGGCAGCGAGGGAACCACGACGTGGAACGCTTCCGCGCCCGCGTCTTTCGGGTCCGTCAGCTCGTCTACGACATCGATGAACCGAGCGATGCTGTCCGGCCAGCCGTGCGTCAAGATCAGGGGAGTGGCGTCTGCCCGCGCGGAGCGGCGGTGCAGGAAATGGATACCCAGACCGTCGATGAGCGTGCGGAACTGGCCGATTCGGTTGAGGCGTTCTTCGAACGATCGCCAGTCGTACCCGGTGCGCCAGTAGTTCACTACCTCGACGAGGTCGGCCAGCGGCACACCCTGGTCCCATCGACGAGGGTCGGGTGCTGGGCGAGAGATTGGCCTTGTGCGCGGCGCCGACCTGCCGGGCTGCCTTCTTCGACACCAGCCGGAGCCGCACTCGAAAATGGTGCGATATGAACACCTGCGGGAATCGCGAGAAGAAGGCACGCTTCAACGCCAATCAGCGCAAATAGCCAGAGGTTGAACGCATTCGAGGGTGCGAACGGTAACGAGCCACCACCCGCCTCACATTGTGGGTAGTTGCTCGCCTCGGACGACCTCGATGTCGAGTTCGATCTTGACGGTGGTGCCGACGGCGGCCACTCCCGCGCGCACGACCGCGCTGTAGTCGATCGCGAAATCGTTGCGGTGCAACAGTGTTTCGGCGTGGAACGCCGCACGTACGCCGCCCCACGGATCTTCCCCGAAGCCGCCGTAGGTCACCGCGAGATCGATCGGGCGACGCTGTCCGTGCAGGGTCAGCTCGCCCGGCATCACCCAGGTGTCGGCACCGGTGCGGTGAAACCCGAGACCGGTGAACGTGATCGTCGGATAACTGTCGACATCGAGGAATTCCGGTGAGCGCAGGTGATCGTCACGCATCGAGACACCGGTGTCGATGCCCGCCGCTTTGATCTCGGCGTGCCCGGTGGACCGCTCGAACGGCTCGGCGATATCGAGCCGCCCGCTCACCTCCGCGAATCGGGCCTTGATGCTCGCGATACCGAGGTGGCGCGCGGTGGCGATCACCGTCGAATGCAGCGGATCGATCGTCCACGGTCCCGGCGGGGGCGAGGTCACCGTCCCCGCCGCGGGTGCCAGTACCACTTCACCGACCGCGCCTGTCCCGGTGGCGGAGATCTGCGCGATCCGCGCCACCGGTTCGAACCCGACCGCGGTGAGCACCGCGGTGTGCGTTCCCGCGGGCAAGGGGCCGGTGCACACCGCCCCGGTCTCGTCGGCCGCCGTGCGGGCGATCTGACGCCCCGACATGTCGGTTACCGTGAGCACCGCGTTCGGCACCGGCCAGCCCTCCGCTGTGCGGACGTGGCCGGTCAGCCCACTCATCGGCGGTCCTCGGGCTCGTAGCCGAGCCGCACGTCATGGGTGACCTCGGCACCGGACACGGTGACCTGATCCGTCACCGGCGGATACCCACGGGTGGTCACGGTGTACTGCCCTTCGAGCAGGTCGGGCACGACATAGCGGCCGTTTTCATCGGTGCGCACCGTTGCGGTCACCTCACCCGCGGCGTCGCGCACGCTGACCAGCGCGTCGGGCACGGCCCTGCCGTCGTCGGCCCGCGCGGATCCGGTGAGTACCGTCATCGCGGACAACTCGATGTCGTGGCGGAGCGCTCCGTCGGCGGGCACCGTCAAGGTGATCGCGCTGGGGCGCATGTGCTCGGCGGCCGCGACCAGGGTGTAGACACCCGCCACCACGCCGTGGCACGTGTAGGCTCCGTCGCCGCCCGTGACCGCGGCCCCGATCACCTCACCACGCAGGTCGGTCACGGTGATGGTGGCACCCGGCACGGCCGATCCGTGGTCGGCGGTACGGACGACTCCCGACAACTCACCGGAGCCCACCAGGCTCAGATCCAAGCGCTGGGGCCGCTCGCCGACCGACACCGTGACCGCGGTCGGCTGGTGTCCCATCGCCGACACGATCAACACGTAGCCGCCCGCCGTCGGCGCGCTGATCGCATAACCGCCATCGGTGGCGCTGCTCGCCCGCGCGACCTGACGGCCGCTCTGATCGATCAATGTCAGCACCGCCCCCGGCAGCGGCCGGCCGTCCTCGCGGCGGACGCGACCGTTCACCGTGCCGCTGTCCGTCCCGGACGCCGTGGCGGTGGGCAGAGCGGCCCGCGACGACACCTCGACCGCGGCGGCCCGATGACCGTTCTGTACGGCTGTCGCATGCCGCCCGGCCGCGGTGGTCGCCACCGGGTCCGCCTCGGACAGCACCCGCTCGGCGCCCTCCCAGACCCGCTCCCCGGGCTGGCTCGACTCGGCGAGTGCGGCCAGTTCGGCATCCAGAGCATCAGCCGCGTCATCTTGCGACGCAGGCGCTGTCGCTGTCGGATCGAGGGCCGGATCGATGTCGATCGTGTTGCGCAACGGGCGGTTCGGCAGCACGGCGGTCGCCAGGAGCGCGACGACCGCCGCCCCCGCGGCGATGAGGAAGATCCGGCCGGTCGCATCGCCGTAGGCGGCGCGCACGACCGTGACGATCGGTGCGGGCAGGGCGTGCAGATTCAGATTGCTGCCCCCCGAGGAACCGGTCGTCACGCCGAGCTCGGCGAAACCCTTCGCCGATAGCTCGCCCACCCGGGTGGCCAACACCGAACCCAATACCGAGACGCCGATCGCGCCGCCGAACGTGCGGAAGAACGCGACACTGCTGGACGCGGCGCCGATATTGTGCACGCTCACCGTGTTCTGCACGGCGAGCACCAGGTTCTGCATCATCATGCCGACGCCGAGCCCGACAACGGCGATGTAGGCACCCACCAGCCACAGATCGGTGGCGTGATCGATCGTCGAGAGCAGGCCGAACCCGACCACCAGCAACGCGGCGCCGGTGACGACGAACGACTTCCATTTCCCGAACCGGGTGATCAGCTGTCCCGAACCGGTCGACGCGACGAGCATGCCCAGCACCAGGGGGATGGTCAGCACGCCGGCCATGGTCGGCGAGTAGCCGCGCGCGGTCTGAAAGTACTGGCCCAGGAAGGTGGTCGACCCGAACATGCCGACACCGACCGCGATCGAGGCGATGATCGCCAGACCGGTGGTGCGCTCGGTGACGATCGACAGCGGGATGATCGGTGACTCGACGCGCGATTCGACCACGACGGTCGCGAGCAGCAGCAGCACTCCGGCACCGACATACAGGGCGGATTCGCGGGAGAACCAGTCGTAGTAGTCCGGCTTGCCGGCGAACGACACCCAGATGAGCAACACCGACACCCCCGCGGTCAGCAGGGCGGCGCCGAACCAGTCGATCGACACCCCCTCCTTGCGTTCGGTGGGCAACCGCAGGGTCCGCTGCAGCAGCACCAGCGCGACGACAGCCAGCGGCACACAGACGAAGAAGCACCAGCGCCAGCCCAGCGGGCTGTCGACGATGACGCCGCCGAGGATGGGCCCGCCCGACATCGACACCGCCATCACGGCGCCCATGTAGCCGGAATAGCGTCCGCGCTCCCGCGGCGAGACGATGGAGCCGATGATCGCGACGACGAGCGCGGTCAATCCGCCCATGCCGATGCCCTGGACGACGCGTGCCGCCAACAGGATCGGCACAGTGCTCGCGAAGCCCGCGATCACCGAACCGAGGACGAAGACGACGATGGCCGACTGGACCAGCAGCTTCTTGTTGAACAGATCGGCGAACTTGCCCCAGATCGGGGTGGACGCGGCATTGGCCAGCAGCGCCGTGGTGATGACCCAGGCGTACGCGGTCTGCGACCCCTCGAGGTCCCCGATGATCGTCGGCAGCGCGGTCGACACGATCGTGGTGCTGAGCAGCGCGGTGAACAGCGCCGCCAGCAGCCCGGTCATCGCCTCCAAGACCTGACGGTGCGTCATCACGGTGGGGGCGCGCCGAGTCTCCGTCTCGACTGAACTAGACATCCACTTCCTGACTTTCTGTCGAATCGGGTCGATGCTCACCCACACCGGTGCGGTGCGGAGCGGCCGCCAGTGAATTCCTCAGCTTCCGCACCACCGCGGTGGCCTCTTCGGCGTCGGCTTCGGTCCAATCGGCCAGCGCGGCGCGCAATCCCCGCGCCCGCGACTCTCGGACGCGCCGCAGCAGATCGCTTCCCTGATCGGTGATCCGGATGAGGGTGGCTCGGCCGTCGAGGGGATCGGCATGGCGGGCGATATTTCCGGAGTTCACCAGCTCGGCGACATGTCTGCTCAGGGTCGATTGACTGATGCACAAGTCCGCGGCCAGATCCACCTGTCGACACGGCCCCCGAGCCTCGAGCGAACCCAGCACCCCCACGCCTCCAGGAAGAAGGTCCCCTTCCTCGGGGTGGGAGAGCGCAGCGCGGATCGCCCGGCCCATGAAAAAGAGCTCCCTGATCAGGCTCTGAGCCGTATCGGGGGACACTGCCATGCCTACTCCCAGCCCTAGATATTTGCTTGCGGTATACAACTATATCTAGCTTACTTGTACTAAGCAACTAACTGGCCGCGGAGTCGATGAGGTGGTGGGCGAGGGCGGCACCTTCCATGGCCAGGCCGGGTGGGTTCGTGGCGATGAACATGGAGTCGGCGGCCAGATTGCCCAGGGCGTGCCAGGTGGGATCGGGTCGATCCGCGACCAGCAGTCGGCGGGTACCGGGTTCGACGCGCAGGCCGCCGGTGGCCGACGGTTCGGCTGCGCCGCCGGCGAGTAGCGCGCTGACGAGGGGCTCGGTCTCCCTCGGCGTGGTGTACGCGGGCGGGTTGACGGCGTTGACAACGACATCGGCGTGCCATTCGGCGTCGTCGTGGACGGTGAAACCGCCGCCGGGTCGAGCTTCGATCTCGCCGAGGCCGGAACGGAGCCGGAGTCGGCCCGAATCCAGCAGCCGCAGTAGGAGTTTCGCGTTGTGCGGCACCATCGGTGAACTCAGGCTGCTGATCGTACGGAAGTGCTCGGAGCGCAGCATGCTCCGGTCCGGCTCGGCCAGCAGCGGCCAGACGATCGGACCGAGCACACGGATCGCCATGGTGAGCAGGCGGCGTCCCTGATGCGGGTTGTCCAGCTCGGTCAGCTGACGGCGCAGCCGGGTCACGGGTTCCTCCACGGCGCGGATCTCGGTGGCGAACGACTCGAAATCCTGTCCCAGCTCGGCGAGTTCGGCGCGCATGAGCTCGACCAACTGGTGCAGGTGCACCACGCCGGCGGCGGCCAGCCGCAGCCCATTGGCCGGAGTGAGGTGTTTCGGTGCGAGCGGGAGTGGGCGCTGTTGCGCGAACGGGAGCACGCCGCTGCGAGAGAGAAGACTGATCGGTCCGGTGTGGTGGCCGGTCGTCAGCGCCGCGGCGATGTCGACCGCCGTCAGACCGCTACCGACCACCGCCACGTGCGCGTCGGCCGGTATCCCGGCGATCGTGGCGGCCAGGGGGTACGGCTCGTTGATGTAGCCGGGCGCACCGGTGAGCCCGTACTGGTCACGGGGACGCCCGCTCCCGACGCTGAGCACCGCGCGATCGACCGGATGACGGCCGCCGTTCGCGGTGTGCAAGACCGCTCGGCCGTCGCTCGCGCCGGGACGGGAGAAGCCGACGACCAGCGAATTCACCATGCTGACCTGCCAGCCGTTCCGGCGCAGTCGACCGATCGCGGCGTAGGCGGTCTGCTCCAGGTATTCGCCGTACACGCTACGGGGAACCAGCGGCTGACCTAGGCCCTCGTCGAGATACCGGGCCACTTCGCCCCGGTCCCGCAGCCACCGTTGGTAATGCGCGCGGTCGGTGGCGCGCACCGACATCAGCGCGGGCGGCGCGTTGACCCGGACCGCCTCGAGGTCCGGCTGGTACGGCCGGCCCCGCCACACCGCCGATGAGCCGTCGAACACGGTGATGGCGCCGGGCGCGCCCTCGATGGCCGCGAGTGCGTCGAGCAGCCCGACGGTCGCCGCGCCCGCACCGATAATGCCGAGATCCATTGTGTTCCTTCCGATCACTGAGACCGGACCAGCGTCGCCCGCCCGCCGCACGTGGAACATCCCTCGCTCGAGGGGTAGCGCCGTCGTGGGAATTTCACACGCGGTCGGTCGATTACCCCTCAGATGAGGGATGGCGGGCGCTTGTCCGGGACGGCAAGGTGGCGGGCATGGGTGTGACTGCGCTCGGGATGCGCCGACTGCTGGCTGGTATCGAGCAGGCGGCGGACGCGCACGCGCTGTTCGCCGAGACCTCGACGCGGTTACGCCGCATGATGCCGTTCGACGCCGCGGTCTGGGTGGCGACCGATCCGATCAACGGTCTTACCACCGCGCCCGTCCGGGTGGAGAACCTCCACGAAGGCGGCTGTGGCACCTATTGGGAATCAGAGCTCTTCTCCGAACATGTGAACCTTTTCCGGGATCTGGCGCGGGCGCCGGTTCCGGTCGCTGGTCTGCGCGCGGCGACCGGCGATGACCCGGGGCTGAGCTCGCTGTATCGAAATTTCATGTGTCCGCGCGGTTTCGACGACGAACTGCGCGCTGTGTTCCGCGTCGACGGGCAGTCATGGGGTCAGCTGAGCCTGTTCCGGGAACGCGGGCGAAAGCCGTTCCAGGACAGCGATATCGCGCTGTTGAGCGGGTTGTCCACGCCGATGGCCCGCCGGCTGCGCAGCTATGCCCAGCCACTCGGCCCCGGTGCGGCGGGGGGCGCGGCAGCTCCCGGCATGTTGCTGTTCGACCCGAAGGGGGGCCTGGTCTCGATCAACGACGAGGCCAGACACCTGCTCGCCCAGATGCCGGCCGGCCCTGCCACCACGACCGCGCAAGGTATCGAATTGCCGCTGCCCGTCTGGATTCTCAGCACCGCGGGCCGGGCCCGGATCACCGGCGAGAATTCCCGGATCCGCATCCGCGGCACGACCGGCCGTTGGCTGGTCTGCCACGCCTCCTGCCTACGCGACCTCGCCGGGGCGCCGGGAATGACAGCGCTGGTAATCGAGCCCGCCACGCCGTCGGAGGTGGCCTCGCTGGTGGTGGCCGCCTATGAACTCACCCGGCGCGAGCTCGACGTCACCGAACTGATCGCGCGTGGCCGGTCCACCGGCGAGATCGCGGCCACCTTGTTCCTGTCCGCCCACACCGTGCGCGACCACGTCAAAGCGATCTTCGACAAGGTCGGCGTCACCAGCCGGGGCGAGCTCGTCGCCACACTGTTCACCGACCACTACGCGCCACTCGCCGCTACCCGAACCGCGCGCGTGTTCGACGGGGAAAAGGGCGCCTAGCGGCGGATCAGCCGGATTCGCGTCGATCGAAGGGTAGCCAGCCTTCGCCGTTCGCTCACCCGGCACGCACTACCCGGATCGCCGGCGGATGTCGCAGGCTCTGGCCGACCACGCAATACCGTTCGGTGAGGTCGGCGAGTTTCGTCAGCGCGGCCGGGTCCACGTCGGACGAGGTCGTGACCGTGATCGTCACGGTGATCGGCGATATCCCGACGTCCGCGGTCCGGTCGATGCCGAGCGTGCCGGTGGCGTCGAAGGTGCCGGTGGCCTCGACCTCGGCGCCGGTGATGGGCAGCGCCATGGCGGTGGCGACGCTGCGGCAGGTCACTCCCGCGCAGGCGGCCAGCGCTTCGAGGAGCATGTCGCCCGAGCAGGCATCGGAACCGTCACCGCCGGTGGCCGGGTGCAGGCCGGCGCGCACCGGACCGGCGAAGGTCCGCACCGTGCAGGTGATACCGGGGTCGGCGAACGAACCGCCGCCGCGCAGGGGAGTGACCGCGGCCGCCGGGTCGTCTCGGTAGCGCTGTTTCACGCCAGCTTGCCGGGCTTTCAACTCCGCCGCCGTGGTCATCTGTCAAGCGTAGGCCGCCGCGACGGGCAGAGGCGCGCGCGCCGCGCTGAACCGTGGCCCTGGTACCGCGCGCGGTACCAGGTGCGTCAGGCCGGCTGCGACATCATGGGCATGCGCTGAAAGCGCGACACCCGACCCCTGAGCGACGGGGCCGGGTGCTCGACGCCCGCGCGGACTAGGTGCGTTGAGGGTAGATGCCCTCGGTGGCGATCGCGTAGTGCAGAGTGCCGCCCAACCCCTCGGCGGCGACCTTCAGGTTCGGCAGGGCGAAGGTTTCCCGACCGTCACCGCCGTAGGTGTTGCCGAGCAGGCTGAACAGGGCCTGGTAGTCGTTGATCTTCACGATCTGGCCCTCGCACGGAGCCCAACCCATCGGCGTCCAGGGATAGGGAAAGAGCGCGATCTGACCGAGAATCGGATCCATGTGCTGAAAAGTCCTCTCATGCAACTGATTTGACGAGATCGGACGACGGCCGACGACGCGGCCGCATCAGTTCTACAGCAGACCTCGTTTCGGGGGCAAACCTGCGCGCCTGTCGATCGGGTGTGGTGCACGCGAGCGTTGATCCTCGCCCGGTGGATCGGTCCCAGCGTCGGGTGATCACGAGGCGGTGGATCGCCCGATGCTCGGCAGTGCGGCGGCCATCGACCGGCCGAGGACCCGCGTTTGCGTTCACGACCAACCATGGCCTAGCATTCTGAACATGTTCAGTGAACATGTTCAGTCGCGGTCGGAGCAACAAGCGGCGACGCGACAGAAGGTCTTGGCGGCAGCCGAACGGCTCTTCCGTGCCCAGGGCTTCAAAGCGACCACCATTCGGCAGATCGCCGCCGAAGCGAAGGTGAGCACCGGGACTGTCATGGCGGCCGGCGAAAAGGACGCGTTGCTCGTCTCGATCTACGACAACTGGATCACCTCGGTGCACAACGGCAGGCACACCGAACTCGTGCCCTCGGCGACGACCGCGACCGCCGAGGACGTGCTGAACCTCTTCGCTCCCTTCGTCGGACATTTCGCGCTCGACTCCGAGCTCTCACGCGAGTACCTGGCGATCCTCGTCCGCGGAAACCATGAGTCGGTGATCTTTCGAGACCTCGCACTCGCCCTGCTGGGCGAACTCGAAACCGTGCTCGCCCGAACAGCGCTGCCCCACAGTCAGGTCGGCCGTGGCGCTCGGACCATCTATCTCGCCTACCTCGGTTTGCTGATGACCGCGGCCAGCGGCGCCATCGCGATGCCCGACGCGGCCGAACAACTGCGACAGACCATCGAATTCGTCATCACGCCTCCGGAAGGAAACCCATGATCCACGCTCCCCAACCCTGGTGGCTACCAGCGCTACTCGCGCTCTCGCTGTTCGCGGACGCGCTCATGTCCGTGCGCCCGCCGATGTTCATCCAGCGATGCCTCGACGGCGTCCGGTTTCCACGCGACTGGTGGTGGACGCTCATCACCATCAAACTGGCGGCCACCGCGGGTCTCCTTGTCGGACTGAAGTATCCGGGTGTCGGATTCGCCACCGCGGTCGGTGTGATCGGCTATTTCGTGTGCGCCGCCTACGCCCACTACCGGGCCCGCTTCCTCGGATACGAGTTCTGGATCAACTGCCTCGGCATGCTGGCCCTGGCGGTGGTAGCGACGATCACGTACGTGGTGTGAGCGGCAGCGCTGCCCGGAATCCGACTCGGCGCCACCTGATCGTGGCCTGCGACGACTCCGGGCAGCCTCCGCCCAAGCCTGCGGACGAACAGGATCCGGCCGAGTGCGTGGGCCGGTCGACTCCGAGGGGTAGCACTCGACCTGACTGCGGCTTCATGTGGATTACCTGAACACGACCGGCGGCGGCCTGATCGAGACCACACCGCAGCCGGGCTGACCTTGGCTGCCGCCACACCGGTGCTGCGCTGGTACGACGCTCAGCGGCTGGTAATGAGCCCGCGCACCTGCAACGGCGCCTCGCCGAACACGAGACGACCTGGCGCAGCGAGGCCGAACAAGTTCGCCGGCAGCGCGCGCTGGAGCTGTTGCGCAATCCGGACCTATCGATGCGGTCGATCGCGCGTCGCGTCGGCTACAGCGATGAGCGAGCACTACGCAGGGCCGTCCGCCGCTGGCATGGATTGCCGCACTTGGCAGTTCGCGGCGAGATCGCCGCGGGGTGAGCCGACGGGCAGCCCACCGGACGGGACGGCCACTGCGCTGCGTTGATTCCCGACACGCCTTCGGGTCGGCCCGGGTTCGATACCGGCACCGCTCGGGACAGGATCCGAGTGCCCGCACCACTCGGGACCGTGGCCGAGTGCCCGCACCTCGCCGATCCGGTGGCGCGAACTCCCACGAGGGTGCCGGAACGGGAGTCCGTGGGCATCACTGCCCCGGCGATCGGCACCGGGTGCCGAGGCAATCGGCCGGAAACCATGGACGTGCCCCCACCTGCGGTGGGAAGCTCGAAGGAGCCGGGTCCCTAATCCGAGGGAGCGTGCGACATGGTGGACCGGACGAACGGGGCGCAGCGACCGGAGAGCATCCGGAACGTGGCGTTGGTCGGCAGCAGCGGTGCGGGCAAGACGACGCTGGTGGAGGCGCTGGCGTTGGCGACCGGCACGGTGAATCGGGCCGGCCGGGTGGAGGACGGGACATCGCTGTCGGACTACGACGAGGTCGAACGGCGACAGCACCGATCCGTGCAGGTGTCGGTGGTCCCGGTGCTGTGGGGCGGGGTGAAGATCAATCTGATCGATACGCCGGGATGCCCGGATTTCGTCGGCGAACTGCGCGCCGGGTTGCGCGCGGCGGACGCGGCTCTTTTCCTGGTGTCGGCAGCCGACGGAGTGGAGGGCGTGGCGGGGGCGACGCGGGAACTGTGGGCGGAGTGCGCGCGGGTGGGGATGCCGCGGGCGATCGTGATGACACATCTGGACACGGCGCGGGCGGAGTACGCGGAACTGGTCGAGACCTGTCAGGCACTGCTGACCGACGGAGCGAGCGATACCGTGCTCCCATTGCACTTGCCGGTCTACGGGCAGAAGAGTCCCGACGGGCACCGGCCCGCGATCGGACTGCTGGAACTGCTCGAGCGACAGGTCGCCGACTATCGCAGCGGCAAACGCGAGCGCACCGAACCTTCCGCCGACCAGCTCGGGGTGATCGACCCGGCTCGCGATCGATTGATCGAGGCGATCATCGCCGAGAGCGAAGACGAAACGCTGATGGAGCGCTACCTCGACGGCGAACCCGTCGAACTCGACACCCTGGTCGCGGACCTGGAACGAGCCGTGGCGCGCGGAAGCTTCCATCCGGTGCTGTTCGCGGCACCGGCCGCCGAGGACGCGGAACAGGGCCTGGGCACGCTCGAATTGCTGGAACTGGTCACGGCCGGGTTCCCGACGCCGATCGAACACCCGCTGTCGGCCGTGGCGCGCGGCGACGGCGCCGCGCCCGCCGCGCTGCGCTGCGATCCGGCGGGAGAACTCGCCGCGGAGGTCATCCGGACCTCGTCCGACCCGTATGTGGGACGGGTGTCGCTGGTGCGGGTGTTCTCCGGCACGCTGCACGGCGAGGACACCGTCCGCGTCTGCGGACCCGGGCACGATGCCGACGACCGGGTCGGCGGGGTCACCGCACCGTTGGGGAAACAACAGCGGGCACTGACCGAGGCCGTCGCCGGCGATATCGCGTTCGTGAGCAAACTCGGCCACGCGGAAACCGGCGACACCCTGTCCGGCACCGAGAATCCCCTCCTGATCGCGCCGTGGCAGCTGCCGGAACCTTTACTGCCCGTGGCTATTCGAGCGCAAGGGAAGGCCGATGAGGACAAGCTCTCGCAGAGCCTGACCCGGCTCGTCGCCGAGGATCCGACCTTGCGGCTGGAAAACAACGAACACACCCATCAGCTGGTGCTGTGGTGCCTGGGGGAGGCCCACCGGGATGTCGCGCTGGAACGATTGCGCGGGCGGTTCGGGGTGCGAGTGGACGTGGAGCCGTACCGGGTGGCGCTGCGGGAGACGCTCGCCGCCGCGGCCGAAGGGCGCGGCAGGCTGGTGAAGCAGTCCGGCGGGCACGGGCAGTACGCAGTGTGCCGGATCGAGGCGGAACCGCTGCCGGTGGGAACAGGATTCGAGTTCGTCGACCGGGTGGTCGGTGGGGTGGTGCCGCGACAGTTCATCGGATCGGTGGAGAAGGGGGCGAGGGCGCAGGCCGCGCGCGGGGTCACTCCCGGATATCCGCTGGTGGATGTGCGGGTGACACTGGTGGACGGGAAGGCGCACTCGGTGGACTCCTCCGACGCCGCCTTCCAGACCGCGGGTGCCCTCGCCCTTCGCGACGCGGCGGATGCGTCCGGAACCCTGCTGCTCGAACCGGTCGCCGCGGTGCGGGTCACGGTCCCCGACGACCAGCTGGGCGGCGTCCTCGGCGACCTGTCCACCCGCCGCGGCCGCATCCTCGGCACCGAACCGGCCGAGCCCGGCCGGACCCACATCCGGGCCGAGGTACCCGAACTCGAACTGAGCAGGTATGTCATCGACCTGCGATCGCTCACCCACGGCGCGGGAGCGTTCGCCCGCGGGTACCTGCGGCACGAGCCGATGCCGGCCGCCGTGGCCGCGCGGGCACGCAAGGAAAGCCCCGAGGTGTCGGGGGCCGTATGATTGTCGCGGCCGTGGCCCGGGCGTGAGCTGCACTCGTGAACCGAGAATGCGTTCTCGGAATTGTCATAGCAACCAAGTTTTTCACCGTGTTCACCAGAGCATCCCCCGTCTCGCTGTGTGGAGACACAATCGGAGCCATGCTCGTGCAACACCCGGTTTCTGCCTCGTCCCCGCTGACGGCTCGATTGCTCGGTCGTTGGCCGCAGATCGCGGAGCGCATGCTGACCGAGGGCCTGGACGCCACCGCGCCCGCCGAACTGCCCGACGGTCACTTCACCGCCGAGGTCTTGCCGACGATCTATGCCTGTGGGCGGGCGGTACTCGAAGCGATCGGCGCCGACCGCGAGTTCACCCGTGCGGAGGTCACCGCATTCGTGGCCCCGGTCGCCGAGCGCCATGCCGAGGACAGACTCCCGCTGTCGATGCTGATCAGCGCGATCCACCGGTCGGCGCAGGCGGTACTCGCGGAAGCCGCGGCGGTCGCCGACCCCACGCGGATGGATGAGTTCATCCAGGTCTTCAACCGGCTGCTCGAATTGCTGCGGCGTATCAACATGACCGTGGTCGAGACCTATACCGAGGTCGAACAGTCGATCTACCACGCCGAGCGGGAGGCCAGGCGCGAATTGTGTTCGGCGTTGGTGCGCGGGCTGCCCGCCGAAGAACTCGCCGTGCGGGCGGACACCATCCTCGCCGACTGGTACACGGTGCTGGCAATCCACGTGAGCGAACCGGCGCGCACCGGTAGCGCGGTCAACCTGGTGACCCGGCGCCGGATCCGATTGCTGCAGAGCGCGCTCTACGAGCTCACCGGCGCCATCACTCCCGCGACGTTCGACGGCACCAGCGGGATCGCGTTGTTGAGCAACAGTTCCGAGTCCGACGTCGTCGACGCCGCGCGACTCGACGAGCTGGCCGCTCGGCTGACGCAGCAGTTCGGGGTCACGGTGTACCTGGGGGAATTCTCCACCGTGCGCCGCGAGGGTATTCCGGCGGCAGCCGTGGACGCGGGCGAACTGGCCGAGCTGGCCCGGCTGTGCGGTCGACCGGGAGGCAGCTACCGGCTCGACGACCTGCTGCTGGAGTACCAGCTCACCCGGCCGGGTCCGGCGCGAGAACGATTGGCGCAGCGCGTGATTCCGCTGCTCGCGAGCCCGCATCTGCTCGAGGCGCTGGAGGCTCATCTTCGGCACGGCGCGGACCGCAAGACCGCTTCGCGTCGCATCCATGTCCATCCGAACACCTTCACCTACCGGCTGCGCCGCATCGCCGAACTGACCGGCCTCGACCCGGCCGAGCCCACGGATTCGCGCATGCTGGCGGCGGCGCTCACCGTGCACCGGCTCGTCTCGTCCCAGTCTCATGGCCAGGCCTAGGAATTCGGCACCGCGGTGACGAAATCGGCTGCGGCGTCGACATGGCGGGGGTAGCGCGTATGAACGTGCCAGTCGATTTCGTACTCCACAGCACAAGACGCTGGTTCGGGTAGCTTGCAACCTGCCGCACCACCGGGTCGACCAGGTCTCGATTGCCCTGCTGGACCGAAGCAGGCTGATCGAGGCTCACCGGGCAGCCGACCCGGTAGGCGTCGGCGGTGCCCGACAGCGCGTCCTTGATCGCAGTGGAGACGGGTAACCGACGACCGTCCCGGGGTGGAATGTGCTCCACCTGCCGCCGGGCTCGTTGGTGCCGCGAACAGAACGCGCAGAAGGCGTCACGGCGCGAGCCGTCCGTGCTGCGCCGCATCCGTCGGGTTCACCCGCTTCGGGTGATCCGCGCCGGTCGACCAGGTCCTACGTTCGATCGAGAGCGTCGCAGGCGTTCCACCGACATCGCAGAACAAGGAGTCCACCGTGGCGGACAAGTCGAGTTCGGGACGTGAGAATCTTCCGATTCCCGATCGCCAATACTTGGGTTTGGTGACCTATGACGCCAAGGATCCCGAGACGACGTTTCCGCCCATCGAGCCGCTGCTGCCGCCGGAAGGCGCACCGAATGTCTTGGTGATCCTGCTCGACGACGTCGGTTATGGTGCGGCCAGCGCCTTCGGCGGACCCGCGGCGACACCGACCGCCGAACGACTGCAGAACAATGGCCTGACCTACAACCGTTTCCACACCACAGCGTTGTGCGCCCCGACCAGGGCCGCTCTGCTCAGCGGCCGTAATCATCATTCGGTCGGGATGGGCATGATCACCGAGACGGCGACGGCGGCGCCCGGTTCGTCGGGGGTGCGCCCCAACACCAAGGCCGCGCTGCCGATGACCTTGAAACTCAATGGCTACTCGACCGCGCAGTTCGGCAAATGCCACGAGGTGCCGCCGTGGCAGACGTCGCCGATCGGGCCCTTCGACGCGTGGCCGACCGGCGGTGGTGGCTTCGAATACTTCTACGGATTCATCGGCGGTGAAAGCAACCAGTACTACCCGGCCCTGTATGAAGGAACGACCCCGGTCGAACCCGAGAAAACTCCGGAGCAGGGATATCACCTCACCGAGGACCTCGCCGATCGCGCCATCGACTGGGTGCGCACCCAGAAGGCGCTGGCGCCCGACAAGCCCTTCTTCGTCTACTTCGCGCCGGGTGCCACGCACGCGCCCCACCATGTGCCCGCCGAATGGGCGGACCGGTACGCGGGCAAGTTCGCCGGTGGCTGGGATGCCCAGCGCGAGGCGACCATTGCCCGGCAGAAGGAACTGGGGGTGGTGCCCGCCGAGGCCGAGCTGACCCCGCGTCCGGTCGTGATCCCGGCGTGGGACGAGATGAGCGATGCGCTGAAACCGGTGCTGGAACGGCAGATGGAGGTCTATGCCGGGTTCCTGGAGCACACGGATTTCCAGGTGGGCCGACTCATCGACGCGGTGGAATCCATCGGCGCGCTGGACAACACGCTGATCTATTACATCATCGGCGACAACGGCGCCTCCGCGGAGGGAACCGTCAACGGCGCCTTCAACGAGATGGCCAACTTCAACGGTCTCGCCGCGATCGAGACGCCGGAGTTCATGGCCGAGGTCAAGGACAAACTCGGCGGCACCGACGCCTACAACCACTATTCGGTGGGGTGGGCGTGGGCTATGTGCACGCCGTTCCAGTGGACCAAACAGGTCGCCTCGCACTGGGGTGGCACTCGAAACGGCGCCGTCGTGCACTGGCCCGACGGGATCAGCGCCCGAGGTGAGGTGCGCTCGCAGTTCACCCATGTGATCGATGTGGCACCCACCATTCTCGCCGCGGCCGGAATTCCCGAGCCGACCTTCGTGATGGGCGTTCAGCAATCGCCTATCGAGGGCACTGCCATGAACTACACCTTCGAATCCGACGACGTCGCCGAACGCCACAACCTGCAATACTTCGAAATGGCGGGCAACCGGGGCATCTATTTCCAGGGTTGGAGCGCGGTCACCCGGCACAGCACGCCATGGCTGCCCAACGAAGAACTCCCCGCCCTCGACGACGATGTGTGGGAACTCTACGACGGTCACACCGATTGGACGCAGGCGCGGGACCTGGTCGCCGACCATCCGGACAAACTCGCCGCGCTCCAGCGACTGTGGTTGATCGAGGCGGTCAAGTACAACGTCTTGCCGATCGACGACCGCCGGTTCGAGCGGATCAACCCGACCATCGCCGGGCGCCCGCAACTGATCAAGGGGACAACGCAAGTGTTGTTCCCCGGGATGAAGCGACTCAGCGAGCACAGCGTCATCGATATCAAGAATCGCTCCTTCAGCGTGACCGCCTCGGTCGAGATCGCGACCGAGGGCCCCACCGAGGGCGTGGTCATCGCCCAGGGCGGCCGGTTCGGTGGCTGGGCCCTGTACTTCAAGGACGGGTACGCGGCGTTCGTCTACAACCTACTCGGAATGACCGAGTTCATCACGACCGCGAGCGAGGTCCTCTCACCAGGCAGCCATCAGGTCCGCGCCGAATTCGCCTATGACGGAGGCGGATTGGCCAAGGGGGGCGACGTGACGCTGTTCTATGACGGCACTCCGGTCGGAAAGGGCCGGGTCGAGCAGACTCAGCCGATGGTGTTCTCGGCCGAGGAGACCACCGATATCGGCGAGGACTACGGGCTCCCGGTCAGTCAGGACTACGCGGGCGCGAGCAAGTTCACCGGCCGCATCAGCGTGGTCCAGATCGACGTCGGCACGGACGACCACTCACACCTCATCGACCCCGCCGAGGTCGCCAGGGTCGCGATTTCGAGGCAGTAGACCTGACCGATACCTTGCCCGAACGCGCAAGTGCGACAAGCGAAAGGAGCCCGGCTCTGCGGGCTCCTGACGCTTGCGCGGGACGCGGGCCGAAGTTCAGCCTGCCGAGTGGCCGTCCCAGGAAACGAGTTTCCAACCCTTCGCCGGGCTGCCCTTCACGACAACGCGGCCGGTGTTGTGCAACGGATCGGATTGCAGCTTGCTCGGATCAGGATCGGACACCGACATCAGTGTCCAGACCATGATGGCACCGCCGTGGGAAAAGACGGCCGCGCGCTTGCTGCCGCGGTCCTGGATGTCCTGGATGGAATCATTCATCCGCTTCTTGAATTCGTGGCCGTTGATGGACCCGGGGATTCGCGCGTCCAGGTTGCCCTGAATCCACTGCAGCGGTGCGGCGAAATAGTCGCGGCCGGCATCGCGCTCGGGCGTGCCCTCGTAGATGCCGGCCTCGATCTCGTGGATGCCGTCTTCGATCACGGTGGGAAGACCACACAGCTGCGAGGTCGGTGCCGCTGTTTGCTGGGTGCGGATCATCGTCGAGGCATACACGCCGTCGAACTTGCAGTCGGCGAGGAGTTCGGCGACCGCGGCGGACTGCTCCCAGCCCTTGGCGGTGAGTTCGGGTCCCGGGACGGTGGTGTCGATCAGGCCGGAAGCATTGCCCGTCGATTCGCCGTGACGGACAAGAGTCAGGGTCATTTCACCGGTCGCCGGCGCAGCGAGCGCGCTTCCACCGCCCGCCGTGACGAGTGTCAGTACCGCGACTATCGAGGTGACTGTCGCGGACAGGCGAGATTTCAGCGGACTCATAAGGACTCCTTCGTCGTCGAGAACCGGGCCGATCGGGACGGAACGCTGTGGCCCGATTCGGGACACTAAAGTCGGCTCGACAGCACCTCGGGAGGGTCTCCCGGTGACCGGGATCATCTCGGCGGCCTTCTCGCTGAATGGCCGTGTTCACCGATTTCGGTGCCTATCCCGCCTCTTGCGTGTATGGGGTGTACTGCTTCGGGATATCGACTGCCGGTCGTTCAGATGAGGAACGGCATCACGAGGTCGAGCAGTTCGTGCGGCCTGTCGAGCGGGATGAGGTGGCCGCAGTCCGGGATGACCTGACCGACGAGGTCATCGGTGATGGGTCGGAGCTGTCGCTCCAATGCGTCGCCGACGGGGTGGGCGCCGATCGCCAGGATGGGCATGGTGAGCCGGTGGGCCGCCGCGGCCTGATCGAGCTGGTCGGCGCTGATCGGCAGGCTATGGCCGAGATCGACCACGCCAACACCGAATAGTTCCTCCCCCCCGTCATATCGGGTGGGTCTTGGGTCGGAATGCGGGCGCCTCCGACTCCATCAGTGGTGTTCGGCTACCCACACGATCAGAACCGGGACAGGGCGTCGAGCCCGCGCAGCATCAGCACGACATAGGCGATGGCGCCGACGCCGCACAGCGCGACGAAGCTCAGCGAAAGACGCAGCGCCACAGCGGACAGCCACGGTCGAAGACCCGCTCTGCGACTGACCACCACACCAGCCAGCGACACCGCGATGGCGATGGCGGCGGGCGCTGCGAAGCTGCCGATCGTGACGACGACAGTCGGCAGCTCGACACCGGGCCGGTTCATCATCCAGACCAGGTCCGCCACCGCGACGACCAGGAAGCCCAGTGCCGCGCCGCCCCACCAATCGTCGGGTCTCGTTCGCTCTCGAAGCCCCAAGAGTCCACGCACACCCACAGTGAACCAGGGCCGGCACGCCGAGGCGAGTTGGAGGGAATCGACTCCGGCCTCGGGGAATCGCGAGAGGAGCCGCGCTTTCGAGCGCCGGTTCGTGGAGGCGTGCGCCCGCTACCCGTGCGCCGGTCGAGTGTGGGGTCAAGCCAGTTCTGCGGTGTCCTCGCGTGCGTCGTAGGCCGCGCGAGCGCGGTGAATCGAAGGCATGTGCTCAGCCGCCCATGCCAGCAGTACGTCGACGGGTTGGCGCAGTGTCTTGCCGAGTGGGGTGATCCGGTACTCGATCGCGATCGGACGGGTGTCGATGACGATCCGTTCGATCACGCCGTTGCGCTCCAGTCGGCGCAGGGTCGCGGTGAGCGACTTCTGTGTGACCGCGGGGATCGCGCGGCGTAGTTCGTTGAATCGGGACGGGCGTTCGCAGAGTTCGTTCAGGACGCTGAGCGACCATTTGTCGAGCACTTGATCGAGCAACTCGCGGTGCGCGGTGTCGATGCGGATCTCCCCGGCGGTATCCATGTTGAAACCTGGTTTCGTTGCAGTGTCTTCTTTCCACTAGGTAGCTTAGCGATACTTAGTCAAACGGAAGGCGAGACCATGACCGTTCAGCACTTCACGCCCGAGGGCATGCTGCAGCCGACCCCGTATCACCACGTGGCGGTGGGTACCGGATCGCGGCACGTGCACGTCAGCGGGCAGGTTTCCCGGCTGGCCGACGGGACTCCTGTCGCACCCGGTGACCTCGCCGGACAGATCGCTCAATCGCTGCGCAACACAGCCCTCGGCTTGGCAGGGGCGGGCGCCTCGTTCTCGGATGTGGTGCGCCTGACGTTCTACGTCACCGGGTGGAGTCCCGATCAGATGGGCGAATTCATGGCGGGCGTGGAGTCGGTCGCCGCGGACATCGGACTGCCGATTCCGATGCCTCCGGCCTCGCTCATCGGTGTCGACTACCTTTTCGAGGCCGACGTGCGTGTGGAAGTCGAGGCGACCGCCGTCCTCGACTGACCCTCCCACTCCGAGGTCGTGCCGGAAGTCGCCGAAGTGGTTGTCGCTCATGGTGCTCACTGCCCGGCCTGCGGCGGACGGGCCTGCGCGGGCACTGTCAGCGGGATGAGGTGGGGCGCCAGCGTCAGTCCTGGATGGCCGCTGCGGCGACGATGCTGACCCCGGTCCGGGCGAGCACGGGCGCCCAGGTGACATGGCCACGGCGCATTCTCACACGTCCGTATCGGCTCGCCTCGACGCCGTACCCTTCATCCGAAAGATGATGGGAGAGTGCACATTTCGGTGAGCGGCTAGCGTGGGGGAATGCGAAGCGCAGGTCGTCCGCCGCCGGTCGTCTTCCTCAACGGTGTCTCGAGCGCGGGAAAGACCACCTTGGCCCGGGCCATCCAGGACGAAAGCGACGTCCCGTTCGTGTACTGGGGGATCGACACCTTGTTCGGCCTGGTGCCGCCGAAGTGGGGTGGCGGACGCGACGGTCCGCTCAGTCGCGACGGATTCTGGTATGACCGGAGTGAGCAGGATGCGGGCGGTCACCCCCTCCTGGTGATCCGCTACGGGCACGTCGGCTACCGGATGTTGCGGTCGGCGTGTTCTGCGGCTGCCGAGTTCGCCCGTGGCGGTGATCATCTGGTCATCGACGAGATGCTGCTGTCTCCGGACTTGCTGCCGATCTGGATGGAGGCACTGGCGGGACTGGACGTGCAGCTGGTGGGTGTCACCTGCCCGCTGGCAGTGGCTGAGCAGCGGGAACTGCTGCGTGGCAAGACAATCGGGCTGGCGCGAGGCCACTTCGGTACAGTGCACGACCACGGCTACCCCTACGACACGGTCGTCGACACGAGTACCGCGACACCCGCCGAATTGGCCAGGGTCGTGCTGGGGCGAGGGAGCCGCCCGCTCGAGTGACGGGCGTCGAGGCCGACCGGTGCGGTCGGGTCTCAGCTCGGCAGAATGCGCCGGGACCGCCCCGGTGCGTTTTGAGCGTGGTGCTCGATCACGGACGGTGCGTCGTGGTGGTCGTCGTCCGGCGGGGGAGAGCGAAGCCCAGGGCGACCATGCCGAGACCGAGGCCGAGGTGCAGCCAGTTGTCGGCGTCGTTGAGCGGCACGAAGTTCGCTTCGCTGTGCTCGTCGACGAGGAGCCCGTACAGCCACAGCGCCAGATAGACGACGCCGCCGCCGACCAGGTAGGCGCGGGCCGCCGTGGCGGTGGCGGCCGCGACCAGGCCGACCACGCCGAAGACGATGTGCACGATGTTGTGCAGTCCCGACACGGCGAAGACGCCGAGCAGTTTCGCGCCGGACTCGTGACCGGCCCACTGCAGGTCCTCGTAGTCGGTGGTGATACCCGGTACGAAGCCGAGGATGCCCACCACCAGGAAGACGGCTCCGACGACGAGCGCCGCCAGTTGGACCAGCGAACGTGCGGTTCCGCTACGTCCTACGGATGTGGACACAGCTGTCTCCTTTCGCTGTGACAGGCCGACCCGCGGGCCGACCCGCCTGCGGTTGTTCGGACGACTGTCGCTTGCCCGTGTCGTGGCTGGTCAAACAGCGAATCCCGTGGTCACAGGACGGCGGCCGCTCTACCGGCGCGGCGAAGACAGCCAGTGTCCCGACGCGCTCACGGGCGATAAGTTACTTTGCGTTCCGATAGTTGAGGGCAGGTCGCGGAGCGGCGAGTGAACGGGGGAAGTGACGTTTTGCCCGAAAATGTCCGGTCATTCTCTGCGCAAATGGCAATAGTTCGACTGTTGGAGAGCGTGAATCGGAACGTGCTCCCGACGGCGACCGCGATGCTAAGTTAATATTCATTCCGTCAGACTCGGTGCGTGAGTACGCATCGTGCGACGACGGTCGGATTGCTTGATACTCAACGAGGAGTGGCGTCATGGACGCACTGAGCAGGCGTAATGCCATGAAATTCGGTGGGATGCTGGGAGTGGCGGGCGCCTTCGCCGTCGCCGCGCCCGCACGCTCGCAACCGTGGAGCTGGTCACCGGAGGGATCCATCGCGGGCTCGGGCTCGGGCGCGGACCCGATGACGGTGTGGGATCCCGAAGCCGATGCCCTGATTCCCGGGCTGATCGACCGGGGCGACGTCCCCCGGGTCAACGAACTGCTCCGGACCTGGAAGACCAACGGACAACCACTCCCGGCCGGACTGCCCGCCGATCTCCGGGACTTCATGGAGAACGCGCGCAAGCTGCCGCCGTGGACCGACCCCGGCAAGCTCGACGCGGCGATCCAGTTCAACAAGAAGCGAGGCCTCTATCTCGGGGTGCTCTACGGATTCGCCAGCGGCATGATGAGCACCGTCATTCCCAAGGAGGCCAAGGCGGTCTACTACTCCAAGGGCGGCCACGATCTCAAGGACCGCATCACCAAGACCGCCAAGCTCGGCTACGACATCGGCACCGCGAATTCCTATGCCCCCGACGGGGAAATGATCGTCACGTGCGTGAAGACCCGCCTGGTTCACGCCGCGGTGCGGCACCTGCTGCCGCAGTCGCCGCACTGGGTGCACTCCGCCGAGGAGGACACGCCGATCAGCCAGAACGACATCATGGTCACCTGGCACAGCCTGGCCACCACGGTGATGAAATACCTGCTCTCCTGGAACGTGCCGATGCCGGCGAACGAGTCCGAGGGCTTCCTGCATTCCTGGCAGGTGGCCGCGTCTCTCCTCGGGGTCCGCGACGAGTACATCCCGAACTCCTGGCCGGAGGCCAACGGTCAGGCCGCGCAGGTTCTCGACCCGATCCTGGCGGTGACACCAGAAGGGGTCAAGCTCGCCGACCGGCTGCTGGGATTGGGCGCCAATATCGACTTCGCCATCCTGAGCAAGCCGGTCCTCGGCGCGTTCACCCGCTTTCTGCTGGGCGACAAGATCGCCGACGGGCTGGCCATTCCCCGCGAACCGGTCTGGGATCCGCTGCTGCGTTTCAGCTGGGGCCCGTTCATCGCGGTCCGCGAAGGTCTGCTCACCGCGGTGCCCCCGATCGGCGATCCGTACTGGCTGTTCGACGAGTTCTTGCGCAAGGCGGCCCTGATCTACCTGGCCGAATTGCAGATGCCGATCAGTATCGAGATCCCGACCATGAACCGCGACATGAGTCGGCCGCACCGCTGATCCGTTCCCTGTCTTGCCGTTCCGATTCCTGAAGTAAGGAGACGCACGATGCGTCCAACGCTTTTTCTCGCCGCTGCCGCACTCACGTCGGCGGCCGTTCTAGGCCCCGCCCCGAGTGCGGCGGCCCAGCCGACCGCTCCCGTCGCCGATGCCGGCACCGGTTCGTCGGTCGTCGACTCCGCCTCCAGGGCTGCGCAATCCGCGGTCGAACTCGCTCAGCGGGGTGATCTCATCGGATTCCTCGTGCTGATGGCGATCACCCCGATCCAGATGGTTACCGGCGGGGTGTGCGACCTGGCTGTCGGCGCCGGATCGTCCAATCCCTGCAGCCCCACCCGGTACTGAATCGACGTCACCGGCAGGCCTGCGCCGCCGACGCGATCGTCTATCCCGTCGGCGGCGCCTTGGGTGGCCGGGCCGGTGGGCGCGCGATGGACGGAGTCGGGCGCGATGTCGTCGGGGGTGGAGGTTTCGGCGACAGCCGGAGCTCGGTCGTCGTCGGGGGTCGTGTCGGGGTGGTCGTCGGCGCCGGTGGTGGGGTGGACAATGTCGGTGACGTCGTGGTCGAACCGGTCGGGCCCGTGGTCGGCGTGCTCGAAGCTGCTGGGCCCGTGGTCGAACTGGCCGGACCCGTGGTCGTCGTTTTTCCGGCCGGACCCGTGGTCGTCGTAGGCGAACCGGTCGAGCCCGTGATCGTGGTGGTGGTCGGCGCCGTGCTCGGAGTGGTGGTGCCCGCGTCAGTCGTCGTCTGGGGGACCGCCGACGTGGATGTCGAGGTCGTGGGGGACGGCGCGCTGGACGTGCTCTCGAGCGAAACACTGGCTGTGGCAGAGAAACTCGCGCTCACCGAGATCGTCGGCGAGTCGTCCGAGGCGGTCTCGGACGGCGGGGTCGTCGGTGTCTCCGTCTCGTCGACTGTGCTCGCAGGCACAGGCGCAGGCGCCGGCTCCGGCTCCGGGTCCGGCTCTGACTCGGGGTCGAGCGAGAGATCAGTGGTCGAGGTGTCTGCGTCGGCGATGTCGCCTGGGGTGAAGACCTCGCTCGGTGTGTCGGAGACTGTGTTCGGGAGCAGTGCGCCCGGCTCGCCGGCGGCCACGCCGGAATCGGGCGGGACTACGGCAGGTTCGCACGAGAGATTCTTCGCCTCGTTCGCCCGCGCCGGCGGGTCCGGGTCCGCCCGGACGGCGAGGGTCGTCCCGATGACCGTGGCCGCCAACGCCGCCGCCACGCCTGCGCGCGTCAGTCGTCGTCGAAGCCGCTCGGCCGATGACACCGGGTCGGGCCGGTCGGATCGCCCAGGTTCTTCGGTGTTGTCGACGGTGTGCATCCAGCTCCTGCTTTCTCCCCGGTGCCGAGCGTGGTTATCGACGACGGCACAGCGCGGTCGGCGTGGGTGTTGTCAGGGATTCGAGTAGGGATCGACCTCGCGCAACCGTTGCCGGTGTATTCGCTGCAACTCGCCGGCCCGGGTGAGAAAGTCGGCGATTGTTTCCAGTTCGGCGGTGTCGTAATAGTTCAGCAGCATCTTGTAGCTCTCGACGATCATCGGTACGACGAGTTCTTGTACCCGATGGGCCGCGAGTTCGGTGGCCATCACGATCACGCGCCGACGATCGGTCGGGTGCAGGGAGCGCGCGATATAGCCTTGCTTCTCCAGGCGATTGAGCATGATCGTGACACCGGCGGAGGTGAGTCCGAGCCGTTCGGCCAGCCTGCCGGGTGTCGTGGATTTCTCGTCTTCGAGCAGGACGATCTCCAGTGCGCGCCGATCGGTCTCGTTCACGCCGAGCACTCTGATCAGCTCGCGGATCAGATCCTCGACGGATCCGTGATAGAACTCCAGCGCCCTTTTGAGCTCGGCCGGGATCCTGGCGGGTTGGCTTGTCGTCGGGCACACAGGCTTTCCCATCGATCACTTGAAACATGGAACCGCTCACCAGAACTCACCGATCAGGGCGGGCTCGATCGCCGGGCGCCCGATTCCGGCCGGGGGAGTCGGGGTGTGAGATCGGGCATGGTGGCTCCTGTCAATCGATCGACCGGCAGCTCGGACCACGGCTGACGAACATCACGAAAGCGGCACCCGCTCCGGCCGTCGGAGCATTCGTGGCGGTGCCGGACATGCACTGTACGACATAGCCGGGGATGCGACACCGCGCATCGAAATATTCGGTCGAAGTGGCTGCTGTGCGCCAAACGCTAAGTGGGGCAAGCAGTATCGGAGGCGATAGTCGTCGGGCCGGGTTGCTCGCGCAACCCGGCCCGGAGGTGTCGCCGCGCACGTGGACATGCTCACGCCCGCGACCGCGCGCGGGGTCAGGTCACATTGGTGGTGGTGAGGGTCGGGGACGGGTTCGGGTAGCACGACGTCGCGACGTTGCCCACGAAGGAGACGTTGGTCGTCATCGTCATGCCGGGACTGGCATAGCTGGTCCCCGCGTACTTGCTGGTGATCGGCGTTCCGGCGGCACCGGCGGTGACGTTGATGGTCACCGCCGGTGGCGTGAAGCTGGTGCCGCCCGCGATCGGACCCGGCACCGTCAGAACGACATTCCCGCCCGACGTGGCGACCGTGCCCGCCACGGTCCCGCCGGAAACGGTCGCCGAGACCAGGGTCGAATTCGCGGGCGTCGGAATGGTCATCTTCAGGTTGCTGATGTTGTTCACCGTGAAGCCGGACGCCGAGCTGGGCACCGACGAGGCGCCCGGCGTGATGGTGATGGCCACCGCGGAACCCGAGGCCACCGAGCTCGGCGCGGTGCCGGTGACCGAGGTGTTCATGCTCGAGGTTTGGCCGATACCGAGGACGGTGCCCCGGCAGCTCCAATTCACGCTGACCGGGGCGGCATTTACCGGTGCGGCCAAGCAGAATATGGTGGCGACGGCCACCGGTGCGAGAAATCCGGCGGAAAAGAGCGAAGAGGTCGATCTCATGGCGATCTCCAGAAATATCGAGCAGCGGTGTGACGGGTTGTCGAGCCGCAAATGGGGGTGTTCGAAAAATATAGCGCGCTCTTCTCTTTCCGGGGTCGAAATCGTGAATCCGGGCCTCTCGGAATTATCATTATTCGCGATTAGATATTTACTCTGAATAGTTAATTCCGGAAAGCTTTCGAATTGTTCGCGAGGGCGCGCGGACCTGCGACGTCCGAGCGCTGCTCACTCCGGGGTGGCTTCGTGACCGGGATGGCCGTGGGTGCGACGGGCTTCTTTCATCTCGGCCTCGTAGAGGTGAGTGCGCCCGTCGACGAGTTCGCCGCGGATCTCGCGTTCGATGCGCCGGAACTGCGCGTAGTAGCCCTCGTCGTATTCCTCGACGATCTGGAAAGTCCAGCGGCCGGGCAGGACGTTGCGGCCCACCAACTCGGTGGCCAGCTTCTCGGCGAGGTGGACGTGCCCGGCCTCGCGCAGCATGTCCACGGCCGCACCGAGCGCGAGATCGGCGCCGCCGGTGAGCTGGTGGAAGCTGTAGAGGTGTCCGCGGGCACGTTCGGTGGTCTCCAACGCCTCGGACAGTTTTCCGACGGCCGCCACGGTCGCGGTGTCGACGCCGGCGGGCCGCTGGTGACGCTGGGCAGGCTGAGTGTTGTCGGTCATGTTCCGAGGCTATCGCCGGTGGCGAGCTGCGTATCCCGTCCGGCAGGGGGTATTGGCGAGGTATCCCTGTTGTCGATGATCGGAGGCACCATGAATTACATCGACGAGAACGACTCGGGCGGCAGCCGCGTGCGGATTCCCCGCAGTCGTGGCGCTGTGGGCGGGCTGGCGGTTCTGCTGCTCGGTGTGTGGGGCGCGCTCATACCCTTCCTCGGACCGTACTTCGATTTCGCGTTCACCCCGGACGATCCCTGGGCGTGGACTTCGGCGCGGGGCTGGCTGGAGGTGCTGCCCGGTGTGGTCGCGATCGTCGGCGGGCTGCTCATGCTGATGAGCAGGAACCGGGTGGTGGCCAGTGCCGGTGGCTGGCTGGCCGTGGCAGCCGGTACGTGGTTCGTGATCGGGCCGTTCCTCGCCGATCTACTCCGGCTCGGCGATCTGGGCGAACCCGTGGCCACCGGCGATCTGAAACGCGCGCTGCTGCACCTGACGTACTTCTACGGGCTCGGCGCGCTGATCCTGTTCTTTGCCGCCACCTCGCTGGGCCGGCTGTCGGTGCGCAGCGCGCGTGACATCGCGTTCGCGCGCCGGGAAGCGGTCGTGGGGGCCGGTGGTGATCGTGTCGTCGTCGACGATCAGGTGGTCGTCCCCGACGACACGGCCACGCCCGAACCGCACCTGCGCAAGCCCGACGTACGCCATCGCCCGGTGTGACCATCGCGAGCACCGACCCCGCACCCGCGTGGGTCAGTGCTCGCCCTCGGCGAACTCCTCGACGATCTTGGCGCAGAAGGCGGGCAGGTCGTCGGGGTGGCGGCTGGAGACCAGGCCGTTGTCGGTGACCACCGCTTCGTCGACGACCGTGCCGCCCGCATTGCGGATGTCGGTGCGGACACTCGGGTAGGAGGTGAGCGTGCGGCCGCGCACGGCATCGGCTTCGACCAGCGTCCACGGTCCGTGGCAGATCACGCCGATCGGTTTGCCCGTGGCGACGAACTCCTTGACGAAACCGACCGCGGCGGCGTCCTGGCGCAGCTTGTCCGGGTTGGTGGTCCCGCCGGGCAACAGCAGGGCGTCGTAGTCGTCCGGGCTCGCCTCGGCGACTGTGCGGTCGACCGGGAAGGTGTCACCGGGTTCGACATCGTGGTTCATCGCCTGGACCGTGCCGGAGCGCAGGGACAGCAGTTCGGTGGTGGCGCCGGCGCCCTCGACCGCGGCGCGCGGCTGGACGAGCTCCACCTGCTCCACACCGTCGGTGGCGAGGATGGCGACGTGCTTTCCGGTCAGTGCGTGCTGGGACATCATGATCTCCTCGTTCGGGGTCTGCGGGGCGCTTACCCGATTCCGCCCGGCGAAACAGCGCGGTGGGCGGCGGCCCGGTCGGGACCGGATCAGCTGCTGGCGACCGCGCTCGCGCCGATACCCAGATAGACGATCATCAGAACGAACAGGAACCATCCGGCGCCCTGCCAGAAGGGCCAGCGTCGTCCCCGCCGCCATTCCACATAGGTCCGCACGAAGGCGCCCACCCCGCCCGCGAGCAGGATCACGGTGGGCCCGAGCAGCACCGCGGTCTCGGCCGCCGAATCGCACAGCGCGGTAGCGGCGTCGGCACAGGCCGCCCGGCCGCCGGCCCAGATCGCGGCGACCACGGCGGTCAGCGCCGCGAGCGCGATCACGACGATCGAGTAGAACAGCGCCTGCCTACCGACTCGGCTGTCGGTATCGACCATGACCATCACCTCACCCTTCGGGTTACCGAGGATGGGCATGCCAAACATGACGGGGCCCTGAGCGGTGCGTGCGCGCTCGGTCCATCGGCGCCTGGATGCTCTCGGGCGCAGCGGGAGTCGCCCGCTGGCGACCGGAGGGCGTTGGCGCAGCCGCGTCAGGTCGAACAGCGGACCGCTCGGGTACGATCAACGCGGTCGGCGGAGCTACCGGGTGGACCCGCAGACGACTCCAGGGCGCGAGTGCGGGTTCCCGTGGTGCCGCCGGCGATACCGACCGCGGAGGCCTTCCCCGATGACCGAGCATCCTGGCGCTTTCCCCGCCATGCCTCCGGTGACGAGTGCAGAAATCGTGATTCGACGCTCGCCTCTACGGTGGTTCTGGTCGGTCTCGGCACTGGTGGCGTGCGGGGCCCTGCTCTGGGGATGTGCCAACGTCCTGGTCATCTCGCAGCTGGACACGGATCTGTCCGCTGCGGAGTCGCAACGACTCATGGAACGGCGCCGGATACAGATTCCCGACTCGTTCGAATTCGTCGGCATGCGGCGCTTCGGCTGTCCGCCCCTGGCAGGGATGTGCGGCTATGTCGGCAGCTATGTCGCGCCGGCGGAACAACTCCCGGACTACCGGTCGATGTACACAGATCCCACGCATCGCCAACCGCTGCGCCCGGTGACCTGCGCCGAGTTGAAGAAGCAATTGGGTTTCGACCCGGCGACGAGGACAGGCGACAACGACTGGAAGTTCGACTGTACGAACGCGATCGATCTGTTCGCCAGCCTCCCCTATGGCGACGAGGTGCACGGCTACCCCACGCTCACCATCGCTCGTGACGCACAATTCGCCACGATCTACTACTACACGCGGCCGAGCTGACCGTCTCGTGGGGCGAACGCGCCCCGCTGCTGGGTTGTTGAACGGGGCGCGTTCTCGATCGGCGATCCGCCCGGGCGGTCGCGACGACCTACGGCCGCGATACCCCCACCCGGCCGCACCACACGTCGAGAACCGATAAAGTTCGTCAAGGCAATCAACGGCGGCAAACGGCCACCTGTACCTGCGCGAACAGCCACAAGTGAGTCACGATCGATTGCCTGCTCCAAGCCGATGTGCTGAAATGGGGATTACCGGCCGGCCTTGACATCGCACCAGGGCCGGACGGGCGGTAGCAGGTCTGCCGGTGCCGAAGAATTCGAGAAATCGATGAACACGTCCCGCCATTCACGCCACTGGTTGAAGTCGACGCCCGCCGATCCGGTCGGCGCGGGCCGACGGTTGCACGCCGAGACCGAACCGTGCGGGCACACCACTGTGCTGGCGGTGCGCGGCAGCATCGACGCCTATACCCTGACCCGTTGGCAGCGGCTGCTGCATTCGACGATCAGCGCCACCTCCGCCGACGGCGGCAGATATCTCATCGTCGACCTCACCGATGTCGAGTTCCTGTCGTTGCGCGCGGTCCTGACGATGGCCGAGTGCACCGGGTACGCGCGCCGACGAGGTGTGGCGGTGAGCGTGGTCGACGCACACCCGTATGCGATGGCGGGCCGGGTCACCGAGATCGCCGGGCTGAGCCAGTGGCTGCCGGTCTATCCCGAATTCGTTGCCGCGTTGGCCGCGACCAAGACCGATGCGCCTCCGCTGGCGCAGAGCATCAGCGGTAGCCACCACCCTGGGCATTCGCAAGGACGGACGCGGCGACGACGACGGCCGTGGTTCACCTCCACCCCGACCGCCCGCTCTTGAAGCCGCTTCGCCCGCTCTTCCCGCAATCGAGAACCGTCATGTCCCGTGAGCTCGACCATCGACCAGCGCAGTTGGACCACCCGGCCCCCTTCGGCGATGCCTCGTTCGTGTCCTGGCCTGATCCCAGCCCACTGCAATCGTGGTGGGACCAGGTCATGGGCGACCACGTCATCCCGACCGCGGGCTCCACCCGCAGGCGCGGACACAAGGCGGCCCCTGCCGGAACGCCGCCCGCCGATACCGGTGTCGCGTCGCGCAGAGTTCGCCACTCGAGGTACAGCTAGCCTTGATCCTGTGAGCCGGCAGCGTCGGCACCGATGCTGCCGACCCGACGGCCCCCGCGGCCGCCGAGGGGCAGGTGCGTTTTCGTGACGACGGGAGAAGCACGATGAGCATGTCGGTAGCGTCGCTCGGGCATTCGACGGTGCGGCTGGCGGGGCCAGACGGTGTGGTCGTGATCGACCCGGGGGTCTTGGCGCCACCGGCGGCCTTCGAGGACGTGGCGGCCTACCTGATCACCCATGATCACGACGACCACGTCGACGGCGGACGCATCGCCTCGGCGCTGGCCGCACAGCCGAGCGCCCGGGTGCTGGCTCCGCAGGTGGTGATCGACAAGCTGCTCGCCGCCGGCGTCGAGGCCGGGCAGCTCGAAACAGCTACAGCGGACACCGTTTTCGAGGTCGCGGGCTTCGCGGTCCGGGCGGTGGTGGGTGAGCACGCCGCGATCTATCCGACCCTGCCGGATTCACCCAACGTCGCCTACCTGATCGACCGCCGGATTCTGCATCCCGGTGACGCCTTCCCCGCGCTGCCCGACGGTACCGCGCTCGATGTGCTGTTCCTGCCGGTGAGTGGGCCGTGGATGCGGTACGCCGATGCCGTGGACTATGTCGCCGAGACCCGGCCGGACCTGGTCGTCCCCATCCATGACGGCGACCTCAACGACATCGGCCGCACCCTGACCGACCAGCTGGCCGGCCTGCTGCCCGAGACGGTGCGCTACCAGCGCCTCGACGTCGGCGTGCCTGTCACGGTCTGAGGCGCTCCCACGGACCGAACCAGCGTCGGGAATCGGCGACGAGGCGATCTCCTGTCGGATTCCTCGTGAGGAGGTCCGTTCGCGGGTGGCATGAGAATGGTCCCTTTCCTCACCGAGCGAGTACCACTCCTACGGCGGCGACGACGAAGACCGCCACCAACAGCACCGCCACGATGACAGCCGCCACCCCGGTCGGTGGGAAATGGCGGCTGGTGCGCGGCTCCGGCGCAGAGAGCCCCGAGGTCTGGGCGGATTCCGGCGGCGTCGATCCCGGTGGCACGCCGCCTCCCGGTTCCAGATCGGGAGTGTTGGCTGGGTCGGGGTCTGTCGAGTTCATTCCCACCTCTCTTCTTCGGGTTCCCTCTCCCCGCTATAGACGCTGTCGTCGTTTTCAATCGCGGAGGTAACGCCCGACGACGGCATGTTCCGGAAGGTGGAGGTCAGGCGACCGGATGTCACACCACAGGGGGAGGCCGGGGTGTGCTGTCCGATCTAGGGTGATCGGGTGGTCGACGAGCGGGTCGTGGTCTGGATGCGGCAGCGGACGGCGCTGGCGGATGGGGTTTCGGCGCTGGTTCTGGGGGTGGTGTGCGCGCTGATCGGGGTGCTGGTGGGGGCCGGGGGTGCGCATTTCGGGTTCACGGTCGCGTTGCTCGTGCCGGTGGCGTTTCGCAGGCGATGGCCGGAATGGGCGGCGGTCGCCGTGGCGGTGGTGGGTTGGCGCAATGGGCGACGGTCCGGGCCACGATCGGAGCTCTGGTGGCGGACGTCGCGGTGCCGATCATGGTGTACACCCTCGCCGCGTACGGGCGGTGGTACTGGAGCCGGATCGGGCTGGCCGCGGGCCTGGGTGGGGCGATTCTCGGGGGTTGGAGCTGGCCGCAGCTGCCGATGCCCGCGCTGGCGCATCTGATCGTCGGCGCGTTTCTGGCGAGCACGGTGGTCGCGGCCTGGCTCGGGGGCGCCTGGCAGCGATCCCGGCGAAGGGAGTTCGCGGCGCTGGCCGAACGCGCGGCATTGCTCGAGACCAATATCGAACAGCGGACCCGGCTGGCGGTGCTGTCCGAACGGACACGGATCGCACGCGACATCCACGATATTCTCGCGCACTCACTGGGGGTGATCATCGCGCAGTCCGACGGCGGCCGATACGCCGCGCACGCGGAGCCGCAGCGGGCGATCGAGGCGTTGCAGGCCATCGGCGCTCAAGGTCGAGAGGCGCTGGTCGAGACCCGCCGAGCGATCGGAGTACTGCGTGAGGACGACGGCGGGGGACCGGATGCCATACCCGCACTGGGTATTTCGGACCTGCCCGCCCTGGTCGACGAGGTTCGTGGCGCCGGGCTGACGGTGGACCTGACGATCGAGATGGCCGGTGCGGAGCCCGACTCCGGCGTGCATCTGGTCGTGTACCGCATCGTGCAGGAGGGGCTGACCAATATCGTCAAGCATGGGGGACCTGATGCGCGAGCCGAGATTTCGGTGCGTTCGGGCCGGGGCAGGCTGTGCGTTCGCATCGCCGACGACGGGTCCGCCACCGTTCCCGGCCCCGCCGGTTACGGGCTGATCGGGATGCGCGAGCGGCTGGCGGCTTACGGCGGCGAACTCGAGTTCGGCCCGCGACCCGGGCGCGGCCACCTCTTGGAAGTCCGAATCCCGTGGGAGAGCCGATGATCACGGTGATGCTCGTCGAGGATCAGGTTCTCGTCCGCGCGGGCTTGCGCATGGTGGTGGACTCCCAACCCGACCTGCGTGTCGTCGGAGAGGCCGGGGACGGGTTGTCCGCACTCGCGGTAGCGGCGAGCGTCGCGCCGGATGTGGTCGTCATGGACGTCCAGCTGCCGCATCTGGACGGCATCGAGACGACCCGCCGCTTGCTGGCGACCGAACATCAGCCCAAGGTGCTGGTGCTGACGACCTACGACCTCGACGACTACGCCGTGGCCGCCGTGCGCGGCGGCGCCAGCGGGTTCCTGCTGAAAGACGCTCCGCCGGAAGACTTTCTGGCCGCGATCCGCACCGTGCACGCCGGTGATGCCGTGCTGGCCGCCTCCACCACCCGCCGCCTGCTCGACCGCCTCGCCCCGCCGGTCAACCTGGCCGCCCGCCGCCAGGTCGGCGTCCTCACCCAGCGTGAGACCGAGGTGCTGCGGGTCATGGCCCGTGGTCTGTCCAATGCCGAGATCGCGGCGACGCTGGCCGTCGGGGCGGGCACGGTGAAGACCCATGTCCGCCACATCCTCGGCAAGCTCGGTGTGCGCGACCGGGTCCAGGCAGTGATTCTCGCCCACGAGGCCGGACTCGGGTCCGGCTCCGTCGGCTGAATCAGCGCAGGGCTACCGATCCCGCGCGCAGTGGGAGTCGGTGGCAGGCAGGGTGCCGTCCAACAGGTACCCCTCGACAGCGTTGTCGATGCACGCCGAGCGATCGAACAGGTAGACCCCGTGGCGGAAGGCGTTGTCCAAGGTGAGCGCGCGGGCCGCCGGGAGTGCCTGGCGCATCGCGCGTTGTCCGGCGACGGGGGCGACCGGGTCGCCCTCGGCGCCGACGAGCAAGGCGGGCGATCGGTTTCCGATGGTGGTCGCGGGCTCGACGGGGCTCACCGGCCACAGCGGGCAGGGGGTGACGCGGCGGGCGAGGGCCCCGAACATCGGCTCCGCGGCGCGGTGGCTCTCGATATCGGCGTAGGTGTCCTCGATGTCGCGGGCGGCGCGGTCGGCGCATTGATTGGCGACCGTCGCGCTGAAACCGAATGCGGGCAGCACCGTCGAGTCGGCGTACAGCGCGAGTTTGGCCGCCAAGCCGGCGGGCGGGTCGACGGGGTGACCGAGGGTCGCGTCGGACAGCGCCCGCAGTTGGGCGCTGAAGTCGGTGTAGGACGTGTCGGAGTCGTCGACGGTGAGCAGCAGGCCCGCGACCATGTCCGCGGTGATGGTGACCTCGGCGATGCCGACCGGCACGGTCGAGATCGCGTCGAACATCGCGTCGATCGCCGCGAGCACCGCCTCCGGGGTTGTGCCCCAGGCGAGTTCGGCATCGCGGCCGGCAGCCCAGCGTGCCCAATCCGCGAGCGCCGCCGCGGCGGCCGGTGCGGTGGCGCGGGTCAGGTCCGGGCCCGGCGCACCGGGATCGAGGCTGCTGTCGAGGACGAACCGATCGGCGTGCTCCCCGAACATCTGGAGATAGACGGCGCCCAGGTACGTGCCCCACGACCAGCCGAGATACGAGATCTTCGGTACTTCCAGCAGCGTCCGGAGCAGGTCCATATCGCGTGCCATCGCCCGGGTCGAGGCGTGCGGCAGCAGCTCTCGCTGCGGTTCGCACAGGCGAGCGAGCTCGCGCGCCTGTGCGACGGTGCGGTCGAACCCCGGCCGGTCCGCCGGCGCGGTCTGCGCGAGACCGAGATAGGCGCTCGTGGACCAACCGCATTCCAGCGGTGATGCGGCGCCGAAGAACCGGGGATCCATGCCGATCAGGTCGTAGCGCTCCGCGAGGGCCGCCGTTGCCGGATGACCACCCTCGGGCCCGTCGACGAGCATCGATACCCCGTCCCGTGACGGTCCCGGTCCGCCGGTCTGCACCACCAGGGTGCCGAGCCGGTGCGCGGGGTCGGACGCGGGTCGGCGCGCTACCGCGATCGTGATCTTCCGACCCGTGGGATCGGCGTAGTCCAGCGGTGCCTGGAACTCTCCGCACAGTGCTCCCGCCGCGGCCAGTCGGGCACCGACCGTGTCCTGTGCGCTGGTGCGGCAATCGTGCCAGTCGATGATGTGATCGGGGCTTCCCGACGCGGCCGGCTGGGGATTGCAACCGGTCAGCATCACCGTGGAGACGAGCACCGAGACTGCCGATGCCATTGTTTTCCAGTAGCGGTCGATCCTGATTTCGTTCATGGCAGTCGACGTTAGGAAGCGGCGTGGCCGCCGGCATCTACCCGGCGAACGACTGTGGACTCCGTCGCTGGGGATACCTGGCCATCGGTGGTGCGATTCGCCCTGGACGCTCTGGCGTATGCGGTCTGTCGATTTTCCGGGCTCCCATTCGACCTAGGAAAAGACGGCCGGCGGCAGGGCCGGACAACCTACCCGAATGAGGATGCGAAATGACTGGCAACGATCTCGATATACTGCTCGGCGCGTGGGAACTGACCGGGCGTAGCCACGCCGCGGATCACGACGACATCACCGGGACTCTCACCGCGACCCGCCTCCTGGACGGCGGGCTCTTGCAACTCGACGGCCGCATGCTGGTCGGGAACACCGAGATCCACAGCCTGGAATTGATCTGGCCGGACGACACCGGCTCGGGTTTCGCCGCGCACGTGTATTCCGGTTCCGGCGCCCCGCTGAATTACCGGTGGAGCCGTCGGGGTGACACGATCGTGCATGCCGGACTCGGCATGACCTACACCGGCACCATCAGCACCGACGGTGCCACGATCACCGGTACCTGGCTGCCCGACCCGGACCGTCCGGACATGGCCGAGGCTGCCTATGACGCCACGATGCGCCGGATCTGAACCGGCCGTGCCCGATCTGGTTCGCTGAATTCATCGACTCGAAACACCGCGGGTTGTTCCGGGAAACAGCGCTTCTCGATGCTGTGCCGGAATCCCGTCGGATAAGAGGTACGAATGTGAATTCGGGAGATACCGCGTGGGTGCTGGCCTGCGCCGCGCTGGTGATGGTGATGACACCGGGACTGGCGTTCTTCTACGGCGGCATGGTGGGCAGCAAAAGTGTGCTCAACATGCTGATGATGAACTTCAGCTGTCTGGGTGTGGTGTCGACGCTCTGGCTGCTCTACGGCTACAGCGAGGCATTCGGCGACGATGCCGGGTACGGGCTCGTCGGCGACATGTCGCACGCGCTGCTGCGCACGACTCAGGGGACGTTGTCCGGGCCGGCCGGCCACCAGATTCCGACCATGGCGTTCGTGATGTTCCAGTTGATGTTCGCGGTCATCACGACGGCGCTGATCACCGGTGCGATCGCCGGTCGGACTCGTTTCTGGTCGTGGATCGTGTTCGCGGCGCTCTGGGTCAGCGTCGTGTATTTCCCGGTGGCGCATTGGGTTTTCCACGTCAGCGGTTTCACCGATACCGACTCCTCCGGTACCTCCTCGGAGGTCGGCGGGTGGATCGCGAACCGGCTGGGGGCCTTCGATTTCGCCGGCGGCACCGCGGTGCACATCAACGCCGGCGCGGCGGCGCTGGCGTTGGTGCTGGTGATCGGCAAACGTCACGGCTGGCCGCGCAGCATCGCTCGCCCACACAATGTGCCGTTCACCCTGCTCGGTGCGTCGCTGCTGTGGTTCGGCTGGTATGGCTTCAACGCCGGATCCGCGCTGGCCGCAGGCGATCTCGGTGCCCTCGCGTTCACCAACACCACCATCGCGGCAGGCGCGGCGTCGTTCGCCTGGATCGTCGTCGAACAACTCCGAGACGGGCGACCCACCACCATCGGCGCGTCCTCGGGCGCGGTCGCGGGCTTGGTCGCGATCACGCCGGCGTGCGGATTCGTCGGATCTGTCGGCGCCCTGTGCATCGGGGTGGCCGCGGGCATCTGCTGCGCACTGGCCGTCGGCCTGAAATACACCTTCGGCTACGACGATTCCCTCGACGTGGTCGGAGTCCATTTGGTCGGGGGAGTGGTCGGCACCCTGCTGGTCGGGCTGTTCGCCGACGTCTCGGTCAACCCCGCAGGAGGCAACGGCCTTTTCTACGGCGGCGGATTCGTCCAGTTGCAGCGCCAAGCCATCGCCTCGGTGGCCGTCATGGCCTACTCGTTCCTGGTGACCCTCCTGCTGGCGTGGCTGGTCGACAGGCTCGTCGGCCTGCGCGTCGACTCCGAATCCGAGGCCGAGGGCATCGACGAATCCGAACACGCCGAGTCCGCTTACAGCCCGACCACTCCGCCCGGTGCGTTGGCCCCCGCTCCGGTCCAGCCTCGGCCGGTGGCCCGGCCCCCACGTGTCCCGGTGCCCCGTCCCGCTCCGCGGCCCAACGACCACTTCTGGTGACCGCGGGCTGGCCGGAATGCGGACCGGGGCCTGCGCGGGGTGATCGGTGTTGGGTTCACGGTGAACGAAAGCCCTTGTCGGGGGCGGCGGTCGCGCGGGAGTTCTTCGCGCTGCCGATGGAACAGCGGCGCGAGATCGCCCTATCCACTCGCCACAATTCCGGGAATACACCAGTACCGGGCGCGAATTCACGGCGGGCGCGAGCAGATCGACATCGGGGCCGAGCGGGCCGTCCGGCCTGCCGGGGACGGCTCGGGACCGGATCATCGGGCCGAATCAGTGACCGGTCGCGGCGCCGCGACTGCGTGCGCTCACCCTGACGTGGCAAGCCGAGGCGTTGCTGGTCAGCCGGGAAGTGCTGCGCGCCTTGGCCGTCGCGCTCGGACGGGACGAGGGCTACATCGATCGGTGGTTCGACCAGGAGGTCTCGACTCACGGCAAGATCATCCACTATCCGGGCCGGGACACCTCCGGCGACGACCAGGGGTGGGCGCCCACAAGGACTACGGATACCTCGCGCTGCTGCAACAGGACGGGGCGAGATGCTCGAGATCGCCACCCGGGGCTATCTGACGGCCACCCGGCATCGCGTGGTCAGCCCACCCGCCGGAGTCGACCGGTACTCGGTGTCGTTCTTTCGCGGCCCCGCCTCGACGCGATCGTCGAACCGCTCGCGCTGCCCGCCGACCTCGCCGCCAGGGCCCGCGGCCGATGCGCTCGCCGAACGGGGACGCAGGTGAGGGAGCACTGGTCGGTCGGCCGCGAGGGAGTCGACGACCCGATCGCCGATCTGACGGCTGCTCTGCCCGGAGCCCGGTGGCGGCGCCCACCGATCCACGTGGTGGTCCGCCCCGTGGACCGGACGGCGCCGCACCGTCGACGCCGCGAAATCGATGCTTGCGGGACTTTAGCGAGACCGACGACGGGTGAGGCGTTGGATTGCCGGTCATGTCGACTCGGCGGGTCATCGTCGCAGTTTGGCCGGAGTGCGGGCGCGCCATGCCGGTGGACCGAAGGTCAGTTAGCTGAAAGTGTGCTGTGTGTAGTCTTTGCGCGTCCTGGTCGAAGGAGGCGCGCGGTGTCCGCTCGTCTCATGAGGGTCGGAGGTTTGTGCACACATGATTCGGCATCGCTCGGTTCCGCGTCCGCCGGTACTCGCGCCCGGCGTCGCGACATCGCATTTCCGTCCCGTGCTGCTCGACGCGTCGAGCCCGGAAGGACTGCGCGATCTGGAAGCGCTGGCGGGCTCGGATGCTGTCGGTGCGGTGCACGACACGATCGACGATCAGCTCGACGAACTGATCCGCTGCGAGGACCCCGCTGTCTCGCAGACAGCGGAGTCCCTGGCGGCGTCGCGACGTCGGATCTGCGGCGAAACCGCATTGTGGCGGTGGGGAACGTGGGTGTTCTATCCGTGGAACGGCCGGCTGGTGCATGTGCTGCCGCGCGAGGGTTTCCAGCGGGTGCGGACCGATCGGAACCGCAACAAGATCGACCGCGGGCAGCAGCGCGACCTGCGCGAGCGGCGGATCGGTGTGGTCGGGCTGTCGGTGGGCAACAGCGCGGCGGTGACGCTGGCGATGGAAGGGGTCGGCGGTTCGTTCCGCCTGGCCGACTTCGACACGATCGGGCTGTCGAACCTGAACCGGCTGCGGGCGGGGATCGGTGATCTCGGGGTTTCCAAGGCGGTGCTGGCGGCGCGGCAGATGTTCGAGATCGACCCCTATCTCGACATCGAGGTGTTCACGGCCGGGCTGACCGAGGAATCGATCGGGTCGTTCTTCGACGGCGTCGACGGCACCCGGCCGCTCGATCTGCTCGTGGAGGAATGCGACACGGTGTGGGCGAAAGTCGCCGCCCGCGAGTACGCGCGGAGCCGGGGGATCCCGGTGCTGATGGACGCCAATGATCGCGGCCTGCTCGATGTCGAGCGCTTCGATCTCGAACCACTGCGCCCGCTGTTCCACGGCCGCACCGGCACGGCGACCTCGTCCGATGTCGCGAGGATGAACCGGGACGAGCTGCTGTCGTTTCTGCTGGCGGTCGTCGACGAGCCGCAGCTGAGTGCGGCGATGCGCGACGCGATCGGGGAGATCGGCCGAACCCTGTCCAGCTGGCCACAACTCGCCTCGGGGGTGATGCTCGGCGGCGCGCTGGTGGCGGACACCGCACGCCGGATCCTGCTCGGCGAGCTGATCCCGTCGGGGCGGAGCTATATCGACCTCGACGAGCTCATACCCGCCGAAGGTCGGCGGATCGACGCGGAATTCGCGCAGGTGATGGAGGAAGTCCGTTGACGGTGGACCTGCGCGACGTGGAACTGGTCGGTACGCGACTGCGGTTGCGTGATCTGCGTGCCGGTGATCTGGGCACCTATCAGCGGATCTTCACCGATCCACAGCTGACCCGATTCATGGGCACCGACAGCATGGGTGTCCGGGCAGCGGCGGCGGCGTTCGACGCCGCCCTGCGCGCCCGCGGTGAGAGCCCGCGGCGCAAGTACACGCTGGCGATCACGGCACCCGATGAGGACACCATGGTCGGCACCATCGGCCTGCTGGTCGAGGATTTCGGCAGCAACGCGATGATCGGCGGTCTGGTCGTGATTCCGGAAGGGGCGCTGCGCGCGGGTGGCATCGAGGCGGGGCGGCTCATGGCGGCCTTCGCCTTCGGGCCGCTCGGGATCCACCGGGTCTGGGCGGGGCATCGGCACGATCATCCGGTGATGGACACGGTGATGGCGGGAGTGGGCTTGACACCGGAGGCGCGGCTGCGACAGCTGTACCGAACCCAGGGCCGGTGGCGCGACGTGTGCACCTATGCGGCGTTGCGGCCGGAATGGGCCGCGACGGCGACCGCGGCCGAACGCCGGATTCTGGCGTTGCGGCCCACCGCGGCAAGGGAACACGCCGTCGCGGGCCGGTGAGGTCGGTGCGCAACCCTGCCGAATCGGGCTCCGAGCGGGCGATGTCGCGATAGCATCGCCGACTACAGGCCCATGCAATCACCTTTGCCCCGAATTGCCACCACCCGAAACGCGCATCGGCCGGCGACGGGAGGCACTCCACCGCCGGCTTGGATCCGAAGTGGAGATCACCGATGGCAGTGCTGATCGACTCCGACTATTTCACGCCGGCGGACCGCCGCGAGGCGGTCACCGCCATCCTGCAGGAAGCCGATATCGGGGCGAACCTGCAGATGTGGGATTCACCGGCGGAAGTGGTCAGCCGGCACCAGGCCTGGATGCTGGGTCCGATCGCGCTCACCCGCTCGGAGGTCTCCGGCCACCAGGTCTGCCGCACCAGGCGGCACGAGCGGATCACGCCCAGCGACACCCTGACGGTGACCGTTCAGAACGGGCAGGTCCGCAGGCACGAACAGTTCGGTGCGCAAACGCTGATCGAGCCCGGCGCCTGCGAGGTGATCGACCTGGCCACCACGTTCGCCTCCGGCTGGCACGGTCTCGGCGGAACGCTCTGTCTGCAGCTGTCCAGGGAGCGCCTCGGGATCTCCGCGGAAACGGTCGTCGCGGCGCACGGGCGGCTGGCGGCATCGCCGCTGTACCCGATGGTCACGGCGCAGATCCAGCATCTCGTCGCGATCGCCGACCAGCTCGAAGCCGACCCGGCCGCCGCCTCGGTGGGCGAGTCGTGCCTGGAAATGGTTCGGGCGCTGCTGATCTCGGCGGCCGGCCGCGGTCCGGGTGATGGTGGCGCCATCCCGGAGCAACTGCTGATCGAACAGATCCTCGAGTACGTGCGGACACACCTGGCCGATTCGACCCTGAAGATTCCCGGCATCGCCGCCGCCAACAACATCTCCGTCCGGCACCTGTACAAGGTCTGCGCGCAGTCGGGTATCAGCCTCGAGCAGTGGATCATCGAACAACGCCTGGTCCGGGCCCGCGACATGCTGATCGACCGGGGTTACGCGCACCGTTCCGTCGCCGCCGTGGCCGGTGCCGTGGGCTTCCGCGATGCCGCCCACTTCACCCGGCGATTCCGGGAGGCGTTCGGCATGACGCCCCGGGACTGGCGCCGCAGCGCCTCCGACGCGGACACCCCGCCGACGTAGCGACGGAGTTCCCACGGCGCGGAAGTTTGTGCGTGCACAGTCAGTGGCCGTGCAGTCACAGCCTGCTTCGGCGGCGAATTCGCCCTTATCGTTCGAATGTGGCTGCGCGAGACCGCTTCAGGAGTGTGAGTGTTCGCCGATGGACACCCGCTCCGATGCGGTCCGCGCCGAGGCATCGAGAGAGAGGGGAGACCATGTCCACGATCGGCAAAGCCATCCGGGCGGCGAGGACGGCCTCCGGTTTCACGCAGGCGGAGTTGGCCGACTGGATCGGCATCAGGGACGGAAACCAGATCAGTCGTTGGGAACGGGATGTGGTGACACCCAGTGCCGACAGTGTCGGCGAGTTGAAGAGGGTCCTGGGGGTGCGTCTCGACAACACGTCCGGAGGTGCGATGTCGTGCTGACCTGAACGCCTTTCCCGCCGGAGGCTGCGGTCGAGCCCACGGCTGCGAGAGCTACGAAACGACCTGGGAGGTCGGGTAGTTCGGGGGGAGGGACGATCGTCGGTACGACCGCGCAGCATTCGAGCCGTGGCCCTTGCTCAGGGCCACGGCTCGAATGCTGTCGACGACTCGACACCAGGCTGATGTTTCCGTCGGAACACCGACGCATGCGCGGTGGCTGACCCGTCAGGCGCCGTCGTGGCGGAGCGCATGTTCCTCGTCGCGTTCGGCATGCGCGTCGGGGAAATGGGTTCCGTGCGCGACGATTCCGGCGACGGTGTCGATGTAGTCGGTGCCCAGGGGTAGCCCCCGCAGGACCGAGCGCGCCCACAGCGAGCCTGCCAACAGATCTATGACGGCGCCGACATCGACGTCGGCCGGGATCTCCCCGCGTGCGATCGCCCGGTCGAAGATGGCCTGCTCGCGTTCGAGTCGTTCGCTGAAGAACTGGTGGCCGACGGTGGCGAGAGCCGGTCGCGACGCCGATGCGGACAAGACCGCCGCCGCGATGGCCGCGGTGTCCTCCGCGGTCAGCAATCGGGCGATCTCGACTCCGAGCGCGGCGAGATCGCCGCGAAAGGTACCGGTGTCGGGGATGGAAATCCGCAGTGGCGCGGCAACAGTCAGTGCCGCGGCCAGCAACGCATCCTTGGACGGCCACCACCGATACAACGTCGTCTTGTTGACCCCGGATCTCTGGGCGACCGCCTCCATCGTCAAGCCGTCATATCCGGTCTCGGCGAGGAGTTCGAGGGCGGCGAGGTGGATGACCTCGGCTTTGCGCGGGCCTGCGGGAGGTGGGTCGGTTGCGGACATGTCGTAACGATACAACGCAACGTAGCGTTGTTTTTTGAGGAGGGCTGTGATGTCGGAATTTCTGCCGGTGGTTCTCGTCCACGGAATCAGGCTGAGCGGGGCGGCTTGGACGATGGTCGCCGATCGCATCGCCGACACTCATCCGGTGATCGCGGTCGATCTGCCCGGCCACGGACGTCGTCGCGGCGAGAAGTTCACGCTCGCCGCTGCTGCCGAAACAGTCACCGCCGCCATCGATTCCGTCGGTGGCCGCGCTGTGGTCGTCGGGCATTCTCTAGGGGGATACGTCAGCATCGCGGCCGCGGCCGCGGCTCCTGACGCAGTGGCCGGCCTCGTCGTCGCCGGCTCCACCTGCGTGCCGAGCCGATCGCTGATGCTGCCGTTCTCCGTCATGCATCGAGTGCTGTCGCGGCAATCCGATGGCGGCCAGCGGACGAGTGCGCGGCTGTTCGACGCGATGCTGCCCGAGCCGGTGGCGGTCGCCGTCAGCGGCGCAGGCATCGCCACCGAGGTGATCCCGGACGTGCTCGCCGAGCTCGGCCGATTCGACGTACTCGGAGCACTGGGCTCACACCCAGGCCCGGTGTGGCTGATCAACGGCCGCCATGATCACCTGCGGGTACATGAACGTCGCTTCGTTCGGGCCTGCCGCGCCGGACGGCTGAGTGTGGTCCCCCGCGCCGGGCATTACCTGCCCTTGGCCGATCCTGAACGTTTCGTCGACATCGTTCTCGAAGCGGCCACGGGCGCTGAACAGCTGCACCGGCGTTCGCGGAATCCGACGTCTGGCAACTGTTCATGCACTACATCGACTTTCGTGGCGCGCACGACGCCGGGTACGAAGTCGGCGGACTGCGTTACGCGGTAGACGCCCACGACTGGCGGCGGGTGAGGATCGCCGGGTGGCTCGACCTGACCAATGATCGCGTCGTCGGCGGGGACGCCATACGACCCGCGCCGCCGGTGCCGAACCGGTTCTGTCCCATCCCGAATTCGCCGACGCGGTGCGTTCGGCACGGCGCGAGGTCGGCCGAGGGGGCCGACTCGAACGAAACCCGTTGCTGCGCTCGAAGGTCGTGCACGGTCGGCCGGGTCCGGCCACCGGCGCCACGCTGCGTGAGCTGCTCACCACGATGAGCGAATCCCTGCGCGACGAAACCCGCGGCGAGAAGCTGCACCGGGCACTCGACCGCACCTACCTGCGACCCGCGCCCACCCAGGAACGCGCCGCCGAACTACTCGGACTGCCCTTTTCCACCTACCGCCGACATCTCACCCGTGCGGTCGAGCGGGTCATCGACAAGATGTGGGAGATCGAGCTGTACGGCGCCGAGTTCTCGACCGAGATGGCCGCCGAGGACCGGGCCGGGAACGGTGATTCGTAGCGACGATCAGCGGAGACTGCCGACACCGAGCGATCCGTTCGGCGGCGGCTCCTGATTCTCGGCGGCGCGGACGTAGGCGACGGGGTCCTTGTCGACCGGCCGCACGCCGGCGTAGTGGCGGGCCTCGTAGGCGGCGAAGGTGACTGCCAACGCGTGGCGCTGCGGCACGCCGGCCAGGCGGCGGAAATCGGTGAGGCCCTCGCGTTCTTCCTCCGCCATGTGGTCGCTGTTGGCGAGATTGGCTGCCGCGACGGCCGCGAACCAGTCGTCGGTGCCGACCTGATGATCCGCGACCGCGGCCACCGCGTCCCTGATGTCGTTGTGGTCGTGGATGGCGTCGAGCGTTTCGCTCTCGACCGCGCCTGTGCGCCTCGCCGCGATTCCGGCGTGCAACAAGGCCGGGTAGAAGATCTCCTCCTCGGCCAGCGCGTGCAGTTCCAGGAAGGCGGCGAGCCGGTCCCAGATCGCGGACAGCGCCTCGGTGTCGGTGCGGTTGATCTGTTCCAGGATCGCGAACAGACGCCGCTGTTCGTGGTGGTCGTCAAGGATCAGCTGGGTGATATCCACGATTCCTCCCTGAGACTGCTCGTCACAGCATGCAACGCCGGGGGCACCGGGCGTCGTCGTCGACATGCCGACGATAGCGCACCGTCTTCGACGACCGCGGGCCACGGGCCGGCCGCGCCGCGGCGAGCGACCCGGCTGACCTGGGCCTTCTGTTTGCCCTGCCGAAGGACGGGTAGCCGCCCTCTATGAGTCAGTCTTCGGCGGCTGTGAGAACACGCCCATGATCGGCGACGACATCGACGGGATCGTGGTGGTGGTCCCCGTCCGCAATGAAGAGCGACTGCTGCCTCGGTGTCTCGCGGCGCTGGAACGTGCCGTCCGCCGGGTCGACGTCCCGGTCCGCGTGCAGCTCGTGCTCGACGCCTGCACCGACGGTTCGGCGCGGGTCGCGGCGTCGGCCGAGGTGCTGACGGTGTGGGAGCGCAATGTGGGGGCAGCGCGGCGGCTGGGCTTCGAACACGCGGGCTCGGGGTGTGCGTCCGAGACCTGGTTCGCGACCACCGATGCCGATTCCGAGGTCGAGCCATCGTGGTTGTCGGCCCAGCTCGACTACGCGCGAGCGGGTTTCGAGGTGGTGGCGGGTGTCGTCGCGGTGCGGCAGTGGGACGCGCACTCGGCGCGGACCCGGCGGATCTACGAGCGGCAGTATCTCGAGCACGGGCCGGAGGGTCATGGTCATGTGCACGGCGCCGCGCTGGGCTTCCGCGCCGACGCCTACTGGGGAATCGGTGGGTTTCGGGCCTTGCCGACCGGCGAGGACGTGGATCTGGTCGCGCGGTTGCGCGCGTCCGGAGCCGCCATCGCCTGGGCCGGGGACGTCGCTGTCACCACCTCCGCGCGGCGGCACGGGCGCGCACCGCACGGGTTCGCCGAGCACCTGCGCCGTATCGGGCGGGACGCATCGCGGGAGGTGTCATGACCGGCGTCGACAGTCGGGTTTCCGGCCTGTGCGCCGCGGCATCGGAACCGGTGATCGCCGCGGAACTGCGGTCGCTGGCGAGATCCGGACGGCTGGATCTGCCGTTACCGGGCTCGGGGCAGACCCTCGAGCGATGGCGCGCGCTGGCCGAGATCGCCTATGCGGATACGGTTGTCGGGCGTCTGGCCGAAGCCCACACCGATGCTACGGCGATCCTGGCCGAGATCGATCACGGCGCCACCGGGCGGCCGTCGACCGAACTCGCGGTGGCGCCGGAGCAACTCTGGGGCGTGTGGGCCGCGGAGCCGCCTGCTCCGGTGCTGCGGGCGCGCGAGGTGTCCGAGGGCTGGGTGCTGGAGGGGCGCAAACTGTGGTGCTCGGGTGCGAGCATGTGCACACACGCACTGGTCACGGCCGAGATCGACGGTCAGCGCGCGTTGTTCGCGGTGGCGCTCGACCGGTCCGTCGTCCGGCCGGTGCCGCACACCTGGCCTGCGGTCGGTATGCGGGGGTCCGATTCCGGCGCCGTCGATTTCGACAGTGCGCCGGCGCGGATGATCGGCGACCCCGGCGCGTACCTGAGCCGTCCCGGTTTCTGGCACGGCGCCATCGGGGTGGCCGCCTGCTGGTACGGCAGCGCGTGCGCGGTCGCCGCGACACTGCACCGCAGCGCCGCCGCGGGCCGCGCCGACGACCACGCGCTCGCCCATCTGGGCGCGGTCACCGCGAGTCTGTCGGCCGCCCGTGACAGCCTGTCCGTCGCCGCGCAGGCGATCGATGCCGACCCCGCCGACCTCACCGGAGCGGGTCGACTCCGGGCCAGGACCGTGCGCGCGATCGTCGAGAACGCGGCGACCGACACCCTCGACCGTGTCGGGCGCGCCCTGGGCGCCGGCCCGCTGTGCGGCGACGAAGCCCATGCGCGCAGAGTCGCCGACCTGACGGTGTACCTGCGTCAGAGCCATGCCGAACGCGATCTCGCCGCCCTCGGACGAGACCAGGCGGACAAGGAGTTCTCATGGTGGCCATGCCCCTGATCGACCCGACCGATCCCGGCACCGCGGAAGGCGCGTGGACGCCGTGGCGCGAGAGCAGACCCGAACTGCGCGTGAAGCATTGGCGGCATCTGATCGTCGTCGCCCCGCACCCCGACGACGAGGTACTCGGCGTCGGCGGGCTGATCGCGCACCTGCGATCGGCCGATCTGCCGGTCACCCTGATCTCGGTCACCGACGGTGAAGCCTCGCACCCCGGCTCGCCCACCCACACCCCGGCCGAGCTGGCCGGCCTGCGGATCGAGGAATCGGCCAACGCGGCCCACGAACTCGCCATCGGGGCGCCGATGCGGCTGGGCATGCCCGACGGCCGGGTCGCCGAGCAGCAGGCCGAACTCACCGACCTGCTCACCGAGGTGCTCGCGGTCCTGGGCGGGCCGGGGGTTCGATGCGCCGCCACGTGGCGACACGACGGCCATCCCGACCACGAAGCCGTCGGCCGCGCGACCGCCGAGGCGTGCGCGAACACAGCGACCGAATTGCTCGAGTATCCCGTCTGGATGTGGCACTGGGGCAGCCCCGACCATCCGCGAGTCGCCGCGGCCAATGCCTTCGGCCTGGCGTTGCCGTCGTCGGCGGTCGCGGCCAAGGCACGGGCACTGGCACAGCACCGCAGTCAGATCCGTCCGCTGTCGGACCATCCGGCTGACCGTCCCGTCCTGCCTCCCCATGTCCTGCATCGGTTCACCACACGCGACGAGGTCTTCTTCCAGTGACCGAGTCCGCCCTGCCGCCAGGCTATTTCGACCGGATGTACGCCACCGACGACGACCCGTGGCAGTTCACGCTCCGCTGGTACGAGCGGCGCAAACGCGCGCTGACGATGGCTATGCTGCCCAGGGCGCGCTACCGCGCCGGGTTCGAGCCCGGCTGTTCCATCGGCGTGCTCACCGAGGAACTCGCCGGGCGCTGCGATCGCCTCGTGAGCACCGATGTCGCCGAGCGGGCCCTGGATTCGGCGCGCGCACGGCTGTCGCGTTCTGGCCACGCGTCGGTGGAGTTGCGCCGGTGGGGGCTGGGACAGCGCTGGGCGGCAGAGGAATTCGATCTCATCGTGCTGAGTGAGGTCTGCTACTACCTCGATGCCGAGACGCTGCGCCAGGCCTTCGACCGTGCGGTCGCGCACCTCGAACCCGGCGGCACGCTGCTGTGCGCGCACTGGCGCCACGTGGTGGCCGACTATCCGCTGACCGGCGACGAGGTGCACGCGATCGCGCATCGCACCGCCGGACTGGCGGCCACGGCCCACTACGGCGACGAGGATGTGCTGATCGACGTGTTCGCGGCCTCGCCGCCGAACCCGCCGTCGGTGGCCCGCGTCGAGGGTCTCGTCTGAGGCAGGGGAGTCGCGGGCCGGGCGCGGCGGCCCGGCCGCGACTCAGGACCGCCGCCGTCGCCGGGCGATCAGCCAGACCACGAACCCGGCGAGCACCGCGGCTGCCACCGGCAGCGCGGGCGTGCGGGCGACATCGGCGGCCTGCCCGGTCGCATCCAGCGCCAAGTCACGGTCGAGCCGGGGGACCGGGTCGTCGGACTCGCTCATCGCGGGTTCCTTCCTCGGTGGTCTCGCAGCGTGGGGGCTGTCAGTGCCCGCGCTGATCGGTGAGCTTCAGGCCCTCCTTGGCCTTGATGCGCCGGTGCTCGAGCAGCAGCCAGACGACACCCGCGCCGGCGAGCAGGACCGCCGCGACCCCGGCGACGGTCGCCCAGCCGGTGAACCCGTAGCCGGTCGCGGTCAGGCACAGACCCAGCGCGATGACGCCCAACGCGCACAGGATGATCCCGGGGAAGTTGTAACCGTCTTCCAGGCCCTCGCCGGCGTGGCTGCGGGTCGTGCGGGCATGGTCGGGGAATTCGTCGTCGTGTCGGTCGGCGCGCTGCGGCGCGGAATCGTGGTGCGGATTCGGGTAGGTCATGGATGGTTCCCTCCAGGTTGACCGGTATGAGCGGGCCATACCCGCTGGGCCGCTGGTCAATCACCGGGCGGCGGACCGGAGGGCGAACTCGACGCGAAAAGAGCCCGGGCCGAGGGTCGGCCCGGGCTCTTCGACACCCGATCAGCGCAGGTCGAACCGATCGTTGTCGACCACCTTGACCCAGGCGGCGACGAAGTCGTCGACGAACCGCGCGCCCGCGTCCTGCTGCGCGTAGACCTCGGCCACCGCGCGCAACACCGAGTGCGCGCCGAAGACGAGGTCGTTGGCGGTGGCCGTCCATCGGGCCTGACCCGTCTTGCGGTCGACACCGTCGAAGACGTTCTCGGTCGACTCCGAGGGCTTCCACTCGGTGCCCTGATCGAGGAGATTGACGAAGAAGTCGGTCGAGAGCACGCCGGGACGCTCGGTGAGGACGCCGTGGCTACTGCCCGCGTAGTTCGCGCCGAGCACACGCAGCCCGCCGATGAGCGCGGTCAGCTGCGGCGCGGTCACGTCGAGCATGTACGCGCGGTCGAGCAACAGGCGTTCCAGCGGTGCCTTCTCCCCGTCGCGCACGTAGTTGCGGAAGCCGTCGGCCCGCGGCTCGAGCACAGCGAAGGACTCGACATCGGTGGCGTCCTGGGTGGCGTCGGTGCGGCCCGGATGGAACGGCACGGTGACCGGGTGACCGGCGTCGGCGGCCGCCTTCTCCACGGCGGCCGAGCCGGCCAGGACGATCAGGTCGGCCAGCGACACGCGCTTGCCGCCCGCGGCCGAACTGTTGAAGTCCTGCTGGATGCGCTCGAGCACGGGCAGCACCTGCGCCAGCTCGCTCGGCTCGTTGACCTGCCAGCTGCGCTGCGGTTCCAGGCGCAGGCGGGCACCGTTGGCGCCGCCGCGCTTGTCGGTGCTGCGGAAGCTCGCCGCCGCCGCCCACGCGGTCTTGACCAGCTGCGCGATCGAGAGTCCCGAGGCCAAGACGGTGCTCTTGAGCGTCGCGATGTCCTGCTCGTCGATCAGTTCGTGATCGACCGCGGGCACCGGGTCCTGCCACAGCTGCGGCTCGGGGACCCAGGGGCCCAGGTAGCGGCTGAGCGGTCCCATGTCGCGGTGGAGCAGCTTGTACCACGCCTTCGCGAACGCTTCGGCCAGCTCTTCGGGGTGATCGAGCCAGCGGCGGGTGATCTCCCGGTAGATCGGATCCTCACGCAGCGACAGGTCGGTGGTCAGCATCGTCGGTGTGCGCGCGGGGCCGTCGAACGGGTCGGGGATGGCGCCTTCGCCCGCACCGTCCTTCGGCTTCCACTGCCAGGCGCCGGCCGGGCTCTTGGTCAGTTCCCACTCGAAGCCGTACAGATTCTGCAGGAAGCCGTTGCTCCACCGGGTCGGGGTCGCGGTCCAGACGACCTCCAGGCCGCTGGTGATGGCGTCCCTGCCCTTGCCGGTGCCGTAGGAGCTCTGCCAGCCCAGCCCCTGCTGCTGGATCGGGGCGGCCTCGGGTTCGGGCCCGACCAGGCTCGCATCACCTGCCCCGTGGGTCTTGCCGAAACTGTGGCCGCCCACGATCAGCGCGGCGGTCTCCTCGTCGTTCATCGCCATCCGGCCGAACGTCTCGCGAATATCGCGGGCGGCGGCCACCGGATCGGGGGTGCCGTTGGGGCCTTCGGGGTTCACATAGATCAGGCCCATCTGCACGGCGCCGAGCGGGCCGGACAGTTCCCGGTCACCGGCGTAGCGCTCGTCGCCCAGCCAGGTGTCCTCCGGACCCCAGAAGACCTCCTCGGGCTCCCAGATGTCGGGCCGGCCGAAGCCGAAACCGAAGGTCTGGAAACCCATCGACTCCAGCGCGACGTTGCCCGCGAACACCAGCAGGTCGGCCCAGGAGATCTTGGTGCCGTACTTCTGCTTGACCGGCCACAGCAGTCGTCGCGCCTTGTCGAGATTGGCGTTGTCGGGCCAGCTGTTGAGCGGGGCGAAGCGCTGCGCGCCCTGGCCGCCGCCGCCACGCCCGTCGGCGATGCGATAGGTCCCGGCCGCGTGCCAGCTCATCCGGATGAACAGGCCGCCGTAATTGCCGTAGTCGGCGGGCCACCAGTCCTGGGAATCGGTCAGGACCGCGGCGATGTCGGCCTTGAGCGCTTCGACGTCGAGGGTGGCGAATTCCGCTGCGTAGTCGAAATCCTCGCCGAGCGGGTTGGCCTTGGACGAGTGCGCGTGCAGCACCGAGACATCGATCTGCTCCGGCCACCAGTCCTTGTTGGCGTTCGGCCTGCGGTCGGTCTGCGGGGTGGGGGCGGGGATCGCCGGGTTTTCGCTCTCGCTGGTGGAGTCGCTGTCGCCGGTGGGAGGGCGGTTATCGGTGGTCACGATATTCCTTCCTGAAACGAGTCGTGCGGGCTGCGAGCGGAGTCGTCGGCGGAGGGGACGGTGGCGCAGTCGGGGCACCGGCCCCAGTAGATGATCTCGGCCTCGTCGATCGTGAAGCCCTGGGCGTCGGCGGCCGTCAGGCACGGTGCCTCGCCGATGCGGCAGTCGACGTCGGCGATCTTCGCGCACGTGCGGCAGATCAGATGGTGATGGTTGTCGCCGACGCGCGATTCATAGCGTGCCACCGACCCCCGGGGTTGGATGGACCGGAGCAGGCCTGCGGCGGTGAGCGCACGCAGCGAGTCGTAGACGGTCTGGTGCGAGACCGCGGACAGCCTGGAGCGCACGGCGCGGATGATCGAGTCCGTATCGGCGTGCGGATGGTCGTGGACCGCCCGCAGGACCGCCACCCGCGGGGCGGTGACGCGGAGGGACGCTCCCTGCAGCAACTGCTGGAATTCCGTGTCCGTCGGCACGTCCGAAAGTGTTCTCCGTTGTCTGGAATCGGTCAAGCATATGACCGGCCTCGTGTTCAGGGCCGGGAATCCGCGGTACCGCCACCAGCAGAACGGTCACCCCCGACACCGCGGGCGGCGGCCTGCTGCTCATCACGCGTGCGGATCTGCTCGACCGCGTCGGCGATCCGATCGACGAACGCCGCCTCGCCGAGCAAGTGGCGCTGCTCGACACCGGTATCCGCCTGCTCGGGGCCTGAGCGGAATCGTCGCCGGACACCGCTGTGGCGGACCCGGACGCCCGGGTCCGCCACAGCATCGACTATCGGGTGCGGCCGGTGACCAGTCCGACCAGTGCCAGCAGCAGCACCGCACCACCGAAGCAGGTCAGGAAGCTGAACAGCAGACCACCACCGGCGACATCGACGCCCAGCACCTTCAGCAGGAACCCGCCGAGCAGACCGCCGACGACGCCGACGGCGATATTGAGCACGATGCCCTGCTGGGTCCGAGCATTGCTGCCTCCGATCGTTTCCGGCCCTGGCGGGCCGTGATTGTGCGTGGATTCTCAGTCCAGGGCGCGGACGTCGGTCGCCTGCGGGCCCCGGTCGCTGTGGTCCATCTCGAACTCGACCTTCTGGTTGTCCTCGAGGGTGCGGAATCCGTCGCCGCGGATCTCGGAGAAGTGAACGAAGATGTCGGCACTGCCCTCGTCGGGCTCGATGAACCCGAACCCCTTCTCCGCGTCGAACCACTTCACAGTGCCTTGAGCCATTGCTTCCCACTCCGTTCGATCGGTACCTCTCGATCGGAGGATGTCCCGGACCGGAATCGGTAAACGGGTCACCACCCACCGATCTTCGGCGACGATGGGGCCCACGGTCTGCTCGGTCGTGGCCCGGCGCCGCCGACCGCGAACCGTGACCTCGGGCTCCGCTCTAGGCGAAGCGGGTGGTGAGCTCGGCCGCGATCTCGTAGTGGCGCAGGAGGAAGGAGCGTTCGTCGAGCTTCTTGCGCCGCAGCCAGCCGGTGACCTCGGCGTTGCACTTGCTGGAGTTGCACGATCCGCAGGCGGGGACGACGTTGCCGAGGGTGTAGCGGCCGCCGCGCGAGATGGCTTGCACGCAGTCCTTCTGCAGCGAGGTGGCGGGGGAGCCGCAGTAGGCGCACCCACCCCAGGACGCCTTGAGCGCGTCCCACTGCGCGTCGGTGAGGTCGTGGGTGACGCGCGCCATCCGCTTCTTGCGCTTGCGCGCGGCGCGCACCTGTCTGCTACCGCCGGTCGGCACCAGGTGAGAATACCTGCCGCGACGGTCGGCGGGTCGCAGGCGGGCACACCGTGTCCGACCCGGCCGCGACGCCGCAGACGGGTGCGGTGGGCTACGAAACGACCTGGGAGCTCAGGTAGTTCAGCAGGAGGGGAACGTCCTCGCCGTAGTCGATGTGGGCTTCGGAGGCGTAGAAGTTGGCCATGTCCACGCCTTGGCGACCCAGTTGGACGAGCTCGTCGACGGTGGCGGGATCGGTGACGCTGAGCAGGGTTCGGGTGGTCGCGGTGAGGTCGGAGCGGATGCCCGCGGCGACGGGGCCGAGCACCGAGCCGGTGAGGTCGGCGCCGGTGGCGGCCAAGGCCGCCAGGTCGGCGGCGGCGGCGAGAGGGTCGTTGCGGTCGAGGGATTCGACCGCACGCCAGAGGATTTCCTGGAGGTGGCCGACGCGCTCGGCGATACCGAGGAGATCGAGGTGGGTCAGGGCGTCGGCGATGACGCTGACGCCCGCGGTCCGGCCGGACGGGTCGACCGCGGCGGCCGCGCGGATGACCTGGGCGACCAGGACCCGGTCTACCCCCGCGGCGGCCTCCACGAAGGGGGCCAGGGCGGCGTTGACGGCCCGTGCGGTCTGATGGGCGCCGCGGATGTCGCCCGCCGCGAGGGACTCCGGCAGGCGGGTGAGGTCGTCGACGATGGTCGGCAGGTTCGCCGCGGTGGCGGTCCAGCCGGCGCCCATGGTGACGGCTTGGGCGATCAGACTGCTGGGATCGGCGGTGGCGGGGAGCAAGTTCGCGATCGGGGTGGGATCGCCGCTCAGGACCCGGCCCAGCACGGCCAGGAACGGGGAGGTGGCGGCATCGAGGGAGCAGTACAGGTCGCCGTCGGCGCACAGCGTGCGAACCCGCTCGGACAGCGCGCCGAAATCACGGCTCCGGGTGCCGGCGATGCCGCGGCCGGGCTGCGGATTGCCCAGGGAGAGTGTGGTGTTCGGATCGCGATGCGGGTCGGCCAGTAGCCCGACCCCGACCACCCGATCGGCGTCGATGGGGCCGTCGCCGTTGCCGATCTCGGTGGCCAGATCGCCGATGCCGTCCGCGCCCTGGCTGTAACCGGCGAGCACGACCCGCGTCGAGCCGCACAGGCCACGCAGCATCTGGCGCAGACGGGATTCCAGGGTGCTCAGGGACTCGGCGTAGCTCAGGCCCTGATCGAAAGCGCTGGCGGCATAGGGGGCGTAGAGCACGGTGATGTCGCGGCCGAACTGCCGTCGCAGGCCGTCGCCGACAGGCCGGAGCATGCCGACGGGCACCTCGGGATCGGCGTCGAGTGTGGTCTCCCAGGTTCCCGGCCCGAGTATCGCGGTGTACGGGGTGCAGGGCTGCGGGCCGGATGTTTCCGCCCGCGCGTCGCCGACCGCCGCGGTCCCGGCCGCGACGACGGCGGCGACCAGCGTCGCGGCGGCGGATCTCGACAACCTGTTCATCGTCCAATTCCTCTGTTGCCGAAGGTGATTCGCGACGGTGCGACAGGTGTTGCAGCGCGCCGGACCGTCGTGGCCAATTCTGGCCGCTCGCCGCGGGTTTCGCCCACACTTTCAGATACAGTTTCATTTCAGATTCGATCCGGGCTGCGCGGTCCGTCGTCGGCCCCGTCGACCGACGCCGTCCCCGGCCGGCCGCGCGCCGAGCCGGGGACGGGTCTTCACGGTGGCGCCAGTTCCACCGAGTCTGTGCCGGATCCGGGCGAACCGTCCCACGCTCACCGGCACAGAACGGTAGGCGAGGTACGGGCCGCGGCACTCGTCGCCGGACGACAGACTTGTCGGTGCGGGTTGTGCGCGCGTCACGAATCCGGGCCGGGCGCGACGGATTCGCCCAGGGTCGGCAGGATCGCGAGGGCGACCTGGAGTTCGAGGGTTCTGATATCGGCACTGCGGCCCAGGATCGCCTCCGCCTGCTGCACCCGGTAGCTGACCGTGTTGGGATGCACCAGCAGCCGATCGGCGGCGCGGCGGCGACTGCCGTTCTCCCCGAGGAAGACCGACAGCGTCGTTGCGAGCCGATAGGTGGTCTCGTCGGGTGCGGCCAGGCGGCCGAGCACCCTGGTGACGAACGCGCGTGCGTGCCCTGGGTCGGCCGTGCACAGCGCCGCGACCGCGATCTCGCCGTAGCGAGTCACGGGATCGGCGCGGTGGGCGGCCATCGTGGCGACGCGGCGGGCATGCTCGGCTTCGAGATGACTGCGCCGGAAGCCGTCCAGTCCGTGCGCGGGGCCACCGATCGCCGCTCGCACACCGGGCGGCAGCGCCTGCTGGAGTTCGGTGAAAGCCCTGGGCGAGAAGGATGCACGCGACCCGGACCAGCCTGCGAGAATCAGCGCGCCGAGCGGATGGGTGAGGGTGTTCTCGGCCCCGAGGTGCCGGGCGAGCTCGGCGAAGGCCGCGCCGAGGGTGGTCTGGGCGTCGCAATGCTCCGGGGCGCGGTCGAGCCAGGCCACGGCCGCGAGGTGGTACCGGTTCACCTCGTAGCGCAGGCGAGTCGAGGCGCGTGCCGGATCGTGCTCCCGATCGGCGACGATGTCGGCGATCGCCGCCGCCTGTGCGGCCGCGGCGTTGCGCATCCAGCCCTCACGTTCGACTTCGTAGGCGTGTTCGGCCCGGATCATCGCGCCGTCGAGATAGGCGAAAAGCCATCCCGTCGCCATCCGCAGCGCGGTCGGCAGTTGGACCGACCCGGGCGCGGTGGCGGTGATGCGGGTGAACATCCACTGCCACATGCCCTCCTGCGCCAGGCGATACAGCCGCATGACCTCGGTGAGCGGAACACCGCGCCACACCCTGGCCCGGATCAGCGCCAGCCCCGGCTCCGGCAGGTCGAAGCGCCGGGGATCGCCGCCGTGCTCGAGTGTGTCGGCCAGCTGGAGCATGTGCGCACTGATGCCGGCCCGGCTAGCCTCGGCCACCTGGTCGTCGGGGAACAGTTCGGGGATCTCGACCCGCATCCGTGCCACCGACGCCGCGGTGAGGTCGGGGGCGCAGCGGCGGATCTCCCGCGCGAGGGGGCGAAGGATGTCTTCCCAAACCTGTCCGGCCGCCTCGTCGTCGGGCGGCAGCCAGCCGCCCGACGACAGTGCCCTCCCGGCCACGCTCATGCGCCCGGCTCCGGGCGCGCAGGCGCTGGTGTGGGTGTCGCCCGTGGTCACACCGCCATCTCTCCTTGTCGATGAGCGGCGCCGCCGGTGGCCGGAGTGCGGCCGTGCTTCATCACCAGTGCGAGCGAAAGGGCCGCCACCGACGCGACCGCGCAGACCCAGAAGCCCAGCCGGTAGCCGTGATCGCCGAACAGGTCGGGCAGCGGGGTCGCCGGTTGGGCTTGCCCGCCGACCGAGACCAGTGCGCTCATGCCGTTGTCGTGCAGCAACGCGGTGACGACGGCCAGGCCGATCGCCACGCCCATGGACTGCATGACGCCGAGCATGCCGAGGCTGATGCCCTGCTGCTCCTGCGGCACCGCCTCGACCAGCAGGATCGGCATGCTGGCGTAGTACATCCCGAAGCCGATGCTGAAGATCGAGTTCACGATCAGGAAGGTGGTGGTGGTCAGCGGCAGCAGCGCGAACGCGATGCCGGCACCGGCGAAGACGACCAGGGCGACGACCAGCGGCAGCCGGGCACCGATCCGCTTGGCCAGCAGGCCCGCCACCGCGCCGAAGACCATCGTGATCATCGAACCGATCAGGGCGATCCGGATGGCGAACTCGAGCAGGGAGTATCCGCTGCCGTAGCTGTATCCCGGATCGAGGGCCACTTGCACCGCCTCGGGTGGCAGCGCCTGACCGGTCAGGCCCTGGATCTCGGCCAGCGCCGCCTGCCGCACACCGGCCACGACCGTCGACTCCGGCGGGGTCTGCGCCATATAGGCGATGGCATAGGAGACGATGCCGATCTGCAGCGATGCCAGGAGCGCCCCGCCCAGGACCAGTGCGACACGCGGATGGAAGAGCAGCCGCATGTCCATGATCGGTGTCGTCACCCGCTTTTCGACGACAACGAACAGCACCAGCAGCGCGATGCCGGCGATCAACCAGGACACCGTGGTCGGCTTCGCCCATCCCCAGTCGTGGCCCTTGTCGACGTAGATCAGGGTGAGCGCGGCGCCGCCGGAGAGCAACGCCGCGCCGACGACGTCGATCCGCTCGGCGACCCGCAGCTTGGACTCGGGCACGAGGAACCACACCAGTGGCATCATCGCCAGGGTGAACGCGGCCAGTACCCAGAAGATGGCGCGCCAGCTGTGGTTGTCGACCAGGTAGCCGCCCAGGATCGGGCCCGCGATGGAGGCGACACCGAAGCCCGTCGCGGTGAGTCCGAGCGCGAGCGGAATCATGGCGCGCGGCATCAGGTCCCGGATGAGGCCGTAGGCGATCACCGCGGTGGCGATGGCGGTGGCCTGCAGGCAGCGGCCGAGAAGGAAGACGGCCCAGTTCGAGGTGGTCGCGTCGAGCACACAGCCGATGACGAACAGGGCACCGCAGATGAGGAACATCCGCTTCTTGCCCCACACGTCACTCATCTTGCCGATCAACGGAGACGCGGCCGCTCCGATCAACCCGAAAACGATGATGGCCCAGTTGATGTCGGCCCCGACACCGGGGAAGCTCGGCGCGATCTTCTGCAGTGCCGCCGCGACGATCGTGTACTGCATCGGGGCGATCTCGGAGAACAGGACGATCACGGCGAGCACCGTGAGAATCCTTGTGCGCGAGGCGCTGTCGAGTCGTCCGGTGTCGTTGTCGTCGTCTTTGTCGAGTTGCGAGGTACTGGTGGACATGGCCATGCTCCGTTGTTCGGTCGAATGGTCGAGCAGTCGGGTCAGTAGATATGGGCGGTGTGCGGGAGATCGGCAACCGAGGTGCCTACCTGCACGACGAACTCGCCGGGCTCGCTCTCCCAGCCGGTGGGTCCCCAATGCTGGAAGGCGCGATCGGGCAGGGGGATCGCGACGGTCCGGGAATCGCCGGGAGCCAGGGTGACTGCGGTGAAACCGGCAAGCCAGCGGACCGGTCGGTCCACGGCGCTGTCCGGGCGCGAAAGATAGACCTGAACGACCTGTTTGCCGTCGCGATCTCCGGTGTTGGTCACCGTGATCGACACGGTGCGCCCTGCCACGACGAGGTCGTTGGTCGACCACGTCGTATAGCCGAGGCCGTGGCCGAAGGGGTAGGCGGGTTCGGTGCCCGCCCGCAGCCACGCGCGATAGCCGATGTGGATGCCCTCGGTGTAGTCGAGGACGCCGTTGACCGGCGTGGTGTTCAGGACCGGGACGTCGGCCATGGTCTTGGGCCAGGTGGTCGGCAGCCGGCCGCCGGGTTCGGCGGTGCCGGTGAGCACATCGGCCAGTGCCGCGCCGAACTCCTGGCCGGGGAACCAGGACAGCAGCACGGCGGCGACGTCGTCGCGCCACGGCATCTCCACCGGTGCGCCGGAATTCACCACGACGACGGTGCGCGGGTTCACCGCGGCGACGGCGGCGACGAGCTCGTCCTGACGGCCGGGCAGCCGCAGCGAGGTGCGGTCGACACCTTCGCTCTCGATCTGCTCGGTGGTGCCGACCACGACCACGGCCACCCCGGCCGCGCGCGCCAGTTCGACAGCGGCCGCGAACTCCTCCTCGTCGTCGCGCTGGGGACGCCGGACGCCGAGGGTGGCGCCGAGGATGATCCCGAGGCCGGGCATGGCCTCTTCGATGCTCGTCACGAGCCGCACCTCGACCTCGTCGCCGACGGCGAGGGTTCGGGTCACGTGACGCTGGGGCGGGTCGAGCAGCGCCGCGGCCGGATCGCCGGAATCCAGCGGCACGTTCTCGTCCAGCACGGTCTCGCCGTCGAGGTCGAGCCGGATGTGGCCGACGCCGCCGAAACCGATCTGCCAGTCACCTGCCCTGTCGGCGCGCAGGCGGGTGCGCATCTCGACCGTGTTCGACTGCGCCGCCAGCGGTTCACCGAGCAGCACGAGGCGGCTGGTGGTGCGGTGCTGGGTGCCGAGCACGGTGTCGTCTTTCAGGAACCGCGCGGACAGGCCCGGTTCGCCGGTCTCGGGATCGGTCATGATCGCCACCGGGGCCGGAATCAGATCCTCGGACAGGTGAACGCCCGCGGTGTGGGTCAGTGGCAGGCGGCCGGTCAGGCCTTCCACCGGGGTGGTGGTGTGGCCTGGGATCACGGTCGCGCTGCCGCCGCCGAGGAAGCGGGGTTCGCCCGCCGACGGACCGAGCAGCGCGATGTTCGTCTCCGGCCCCAGTGGCAGGACACCGTCGTTGCGCACCAAGACCATGGCCTGCGCGGCGACCCGGCGGACCAGATCCTGTGCTTGCGCGTCGGTGAAAACCGTTGTGGGTTGCGGTGTTCCGTCCAGAGCGCCGACGCGCTCGGCGAAGCGGAGGATGCGGCGCACCTTGTCGTCGATGGCCGACTCGGCGATCTCGCCCGCGCGCACGGCGGCGGCCAGCGGCTCACCCCACAGGTACGGCGGGCCGGGCATACACAGGTCGGTGCCCTGCGCCGCGCTCTCGGTGGTGCGCACGGCAGTCCAGTCCGAGACCACCACGCCGTCGAATCCCCAAGTGCCCTTGAGTGGTTCGTCGAGCAGCGGATTCTCGGTCATGGTGGTGCCGTTGACGGCGTTGTACGCGTCCATGATCATCCACGCGCCCGCCTCGACGGTGCGTTCGAACGGGTAGAGGTAGAGCTCACGCAGTGCCCGATCGTCGACGCGGACGTCGACGGTGAAGCGCTCGGTCTCGGAATCGTTGGCCACGTAGTGTTTCGGGCACGCGCTGACGCCGTGCGCCTGCACCGCCCGCACGTAGGCGTCGGCCATCTCGGCGGTGAGGAGCGGGTCTTCGGAGAAACACTCGAAATGTCTGCCGCCCAGCGGGGAACGATGCAGGTTCATCGTCGGGCCGAGGACTGCGTAGACGTCCTTGCGGCGTGCCTCGGCGGCGATCAGGGCGCCGATCTCGCTGAGCACCGCCGGGTCCCAGGTCGCGGCGACCGCGGTGCCGGAGGGCAGGCTCACCGACGGGTCGCGTTCGTCCCAGTTCTCGCCGCGCACACCGGAGGGGCCGTCGGAGACCGGCATCTCGGCGAGTCCGAGCGCGGGGTCACCGGCCATCCGGAACAGGCTCGCACCGGAGATCAGGCGGAGCTTGCCGTCCAGATCCAGTTCGGTGAGTAGTTCCTCGAGGTGGTCTTGCATGAAAGACGCAGCCTTTCCTAGGTCAGCGGGTGATGGTGCTGGCTTGATCGGACCAGTGGGGGTTGTGCAGTATTTCGCCGGTCTCGGTGAGGAACGCGGCGCGAGCGGCGGAATCGCCGCGCAGTCGGTCCATGAACCAGGCGGTGACGTAGCCGAGGTAGCGGTAGACGCCCTCGGTGCAGCTGTAATTCGTGCAGTGCGGCTGGCCCTGGACGTCGTTGTGCTGGGCGCCGACCACCGCGGCGCGGGCTTTGGGCAGTCCGGCGGGCAGCGCGTCGTAGTACGCCTGCATCGACTGCATCCCGATCAGCTGCGGCGGGAGTTGCTGCGTCGAGGGCGAGGCGCCGTCGGCCGTGCCGTTGACCAGCAGCACCGAGCCCGAGGTCACCGCGGTGGGGTCGACGCAGGGGCTCTGGCCGTCGACGGTCGGCAGTGACCCGCAGGCCGCCGACCACGGCATCTCGAGCGTCAGCGCGGTATCGACGGCGCCGCCGCCGCGGGCGAGCGCGTTGATCGCGCCGAGGCCGCCCTGCGAATGCCCCGCCGCGCCCACAGCGGTGATGTCGATCTTGCCGTGGAAGATGCCGGTCTGGTCGCTGTTCTGCTGAGCCAGGTACCGCACCGCGTCGAGCAGTTGCACGCCGGTGCCGGTGTCGGTGCGGTCGGCGGCGATCACCACGAATCCCCAGGACGCCAGATGCGCGAGCAGATACGCGTATTCGCGCGGGTGAGCCAGGGTGCCGTTGCCCCAGGTGATGACCGGGTGCACGACGCCGCCGGCGCCGAGGTCGGCCGGGTACCAGATGTCGTAGCTGTCGCCGGTCGATGTGCAGCAGTCGATACCGGTCCGCTCGGTCACGGCCCACGGGCCCGGCGCGTAGTAGAAGGCTTCGACGGGGGCGGTGGGTCGGTAGGGCGGCGCCGCCCCCGCCGGGGTCACCCCGGTCGCGGCGGCGACCAGTAGCGCGAGGGAGATCAGCGCGACCCGCGCGCCAGTGCGCGGGCGCCGACCGGACAAGACAGTTCTATTGCTCACGATCTCGGACGATAGGGAGATCCACGGGCCGGACCACGTGGTCAGCGCCGTCTTGCAGACTGTTTGCAGACACCCCGCGCGGGGGAACACCGGCGACGTATTCTCGACACCGATGAACGAGTCGGCCCGCAGTGTCGCGGACCTCGCATGAGCGAGGTCGGCTCCGCGTTGCGTGCGGCGCGCACCGCCGCGGGGATCAGCCTGCAGGGGATGGCCGCGCGCACGAACTATTCCAAGCCGTACCTCGGTCAGCTCGAGACCGGGGCCCGGGCGGTGCGTGCCGAACACGTGGCCGCCTACGAGTCTGCACTGGAAACCTCGCTGACTGCTCTGCACGACCGGCTGACCGTCGAGTCGGTCAGCGAACTGGACGATCTGCCCACGCAGCTGTCGTCGCTGCTGCTACCGCCACACGGCGCGCACGGCCGTGGCGAGCACCCCGCCTTCGCCGCGACCGAGCTGGCGGCCGCCGAACAGCTCGTGACCTGGGCGCGAGGCAGGCAATGGAGCGACGGGCAGGCGCCGCGCCACGCGGTCACGGCCTGGCTGGCCGCGAATCTGCCACGGTTGCAGCAACTCTCGGCTGCCCAGCGGCACGGTCGCGCCCTGCGGATCGGTGCGGAACTGGCCGATATCGCCGCCGCCATGAGCTGGGACGTGGAGGACATCGTCGCGGCCCGCCGCTACTCGGTGGCCGCCGCTCGGCTGGCCCACGCCGCGGGCGACACGGTGCTGACGGCCGCGATCCTCACCGAGTCGACGTGGCAGTTGCTCGACAGCGGCAGCCCGGCGGAGGCACTGGAGATCGCCCAGCTCGCCCAGTATCTGGCGCGCCGCACGGCGACGCCGCTGCTGCGCGTGGCGCTGGCCGAGCTAGAGGCCTACGCGCACGGCATTCTCGGTGAACAGGCGGCGTTTCAGCGCGCGATCGTCGTCGCCGCGGAATGCCGTGGCGAAGCCGCGGCGACCGCGTCCGCCGATCACCCCGCCGACCGCAGCCTGATCGCGGCCACCATCGGCATGCTCCTCGGCCCGCGTCGGGACTGGCCGGGGCCGGGCCAGCAGTCGCGGCTACTCGGAAACAGCTACCGGCAGCTCATCGCGACCCGGCCGGATCTGGCCCGGATCGCCTTCGGCGACGTCCACCCACCGGTGCCGCGGGAATTCCTGACACCGGCGATGACCGCGATTTCCTCGGCTCGTCTGCAGTTGATGCTCGGCGATCCAGAACAGGCGGTCGAGCAGGTCGAACTGGCGTTGTCGTTCGAGGGCAACCCGACCGGCCGCACTGCGGCCCGGCTGTCCGACTTCTGGCACGAGTCGGTGGAGTTCGCCGCGGTTCCGGCGGTGAGCGACGTCCGCGGCGCGATCCACGACATGGTCGGGCTCGGCTGAGCTCAGCCGGTGGCTGCCGTGCCGCGCCTGCCGAGCAGCAGACCGATGAGCCCGGACTCCTGGCTCTGCGTGCTGATCATGTCGCGCGCCGCCTGTTCGACCGGGCCGCCGGTGGACAATTCGTCGAAGGTCTGGGCCATGGCCACCCCGCCCTGGTGGTGGCGATACATCAGACGCAGGAACTTCGTTTCCGCCTCCGCGCCGTGGGCCTGGGCGAGAGCGTCGAGGTCGGCCTGGGTGGCCATGCCGGGCATCGTGGCCGACACGGCGTGGTGATGGCCGGTCGGCATCCACGACATCGGGTGCGGGTTGGTCGGGGTCACCGCGGCCAACCGGAGCCAGCCGAGCATCATGCCGATCTCCAGACGCTGGGCGGCGGCGATCTGATCGGCCAGCTGCCGCACCGTGGGATCGACGTCGGCGGCGAGACGGTCGACCATCATCAGCGCCTGCTGATGGTGTCCGGTCATGTCCTGCACGAAACCGATCTCGGTCGGGGTCAACACCGGTGTGGCCGTGACGTTCTCGGAGACCACCAGCGGTCGCAGAGCTGCCCCGAGCACCAGCAGGAGCAGGATCGAGGCGGCCACTGCGGCGCCGAGGGTCACCCGTCGACTCATGCGCCGACCGTCGTGTGCTGGTCGGCGGGCGGGAGGTACACCTCGGGCGACAACTCCAGGGTGAGCAGGCCGTTGTCGGCACAGGCCGCCCACAGCTGATTGCCACGCCATTCGGGGGCCGAGAAGCACCAGTCGGTGGACAGATCGCCGAAGGCCACCTCGCCGGTACGCGAGCCGATCGCCTGCTCCGGATCGAAGGCGCCCGACTCGACGGCCTGCAGGACCGAGGGCGCGCTGAGCAGCGGGACGCCGATGATCGAAGCGAGGGCATGCGGGGAGTTCCACAGCTCACTGTTCTGGCCGGTACGCGCGGGTGGGTTGTAGTACGCGATCTCGCGCACCCGGAGCGGGTCGCGCACATCGAACACCCGGATGCCCGAGGAGATCCAGCCACACGCGAGCGCGGTGGGGTTCACCGGCCGGTCGGCGGAGCAGTAGTGGGCGTCGTAGGCGAACAGCGAGCCGCCCATGCTGGAGGCCATCGCGCTGTCGCGGTGCTGGGACAGATTGATCTCCAGCTTGATCGTGTTCACCACGCGCGGGTGGGTGTCGTCGGAGATGTCGATGAGTTTGACACCGCCGGAGCCCGCCTCGTCCGCGGTGAACAGAAACGGCACGCCGTTGTAGGTGACGGGCACGTTCTGCTGGGTCGCCCAGCCGTCGGTCCAGGTCAGCTGGGAGATGATCGGCACCTGCGGGTCGGGGTCGCGTCGCTGGACCGCGGAGGTGTCCAGGATGGTCAGCCCGCCCATGTTGTTCGCCAGATACAGGCGGTTGCCGTCGGCACGCAGGCCCATGCCGTGCATGGACTGACCCGGCATGCCCTGCCAGATCACGCGGGGGTCGGCCGGATCGGTCAGGTCGACGGCGCTGACGATGCCGGGGATGACGCCCGAGGCCCAGTAGGTGCGGCCGTCCGGGGAGAAGCCGCCTTCGTGCGCCGTGATCTGCACCGGCAGACGCAGGTCGGTGCCGGGGCCCGGGTTGAGCAGGCGCGGGTGCGCGCAGTCGGAGATGTCGTAGACCGAGATCAGCCCGGCGCCGGTGAAAGCGGGAACGCCGGTGCCGACCAGCAGCTTTCGCGCCGCGTTGACCTTGAGGCTCTCCCAGGTCCCGGCCAGCATGGCCGGCTCGGTGAGCGTTGCGGTGAGCACCGGGTTCGCCGGATCGGCGACGTCGATCACCTGCACGCCCTGGGCGGGCCCGAGTACGTTGCCGGGGAAGAAGCTGCCCAGGTAGACGCAGTGGTCGAACTGCGTCGAGGTGATTCCGGCGCCGCGCCCCGCGTAGCCGCCGATGCGGCTGATATTGCATCGGTAGCCCTGGGTGCTACGGCCGCTGTCGCGGTCGGCGGCGGGCACGTCGCCCTGCAGGCCGGGTTCCGGGAGCGCATCGCCCGCGCAGCTCGCCCGGGCGACGGCGGTATCGGCGATCGTGCGGGTCTCCAGGACGACCCCGGTGGCGTCGGGCTGTGCGAGGCCGGTGGTGGTGGGAATCAGCAGTACGGCCGCCACGGCGATGAGCAGGCGGCGATAGGGAGTTCTCATGTCGTACTTTCGTGGTGGATGGCCAGGGTGACCAGGGCGTCGGCGGTCTGGCGGCAGAATCGCTCGCCGTCCTCGTCGCCGCGGGTGAGAGCGCGCAGCAGCGTTGCGCCGCGCAGGAATTCGAAGAGCAGATCGGGATCGCAGGTGGGGGAGACCTGGCCGGACTCGATCGCCGCGTCGATAGTGGCGCGTAGCGCGACCCGCGCCAAACCTTCGCCGCGCTCACGCAGCCGCTGGTAACTCTGCTCGTCGTCGTGATAGGCCGAGAGCAAGCCGGGAATGCCCGAGCGTGCCGCGGGGTGGGTGGCGGCGGCGAAGAACAACCGGGTCCAGGCCAGTAGATCGGCGCCGATGTCACCGGTGGGCTGTGGGACGACGCCGGTCTCGAGCGCGAAGATCGCGTCCTCGACAAGGTGGATCTTGTTGGGCCAGCGGCGGTAGATCGAGGTGGCGACGACCCCGGCCCGGCGCGCGACGCCCTGGATGGTGGTGGCCTGAAAACCTTGCTCCACCAGCAATTCCTGGGTGGCTCGCAGCACTTGGGCATCCAGCTGCGGGTCGCGGGGGCGGCCCGGCCCCGATCGGGCCTCGCGGCGTTCACTCACCGTTGTTCACTCCTCCGTCGGCTGGGCAGAGCGTAGCCGAGATCGGATCTTTTTAAAAACGCTTCATGGTGTATTCCAATTAGCTAACTTGAAACCTGTTCCACCCCACATTCGCGAAGGAAAGCCCATGCTGACTCCCCAGGACGAGCTGCTCTGCCATCAGTTGCCGACCACGTTCGACCACGTCGTCCAGAGCGATTTGCGCTGGACCGAGCGCATCGTGCTCTACGGCTTCGACACCACCGGCCGGGTCAGCGTCATGACCGGCATGGCCCGCTACCCCAACCGCAACGTCATGGACGCCTACGCGATGGTCACCATCGACGGCACAGCGCACGTGGCGCGCCTGTCGCGCGAGATCGGCGGCAAGTACGACGACCTGGACGCCTGGCAGGTCGGCCCCTACCGCTACGAGATCACCGAGCCGCTGCGCGGGGTGCGCGCCAGCCTCGGCGACAACGACCACGGGGTGCGCCTCGAGCTGAACTTCGCCGGACAGTTCCCCGCCTACGAGCAGGAGCCCGCCTTCTTCCGCAGCCGCGGGCGGGTCCGCGAGGACGCGCGACGCTACTACCAGAACGGTGCGGTCACCGGCTGGCTCGAGGTCGACGGCGAACGCATCGAGATCGATCCGAGGACCTGGTGGTTCGGTCGCGACCATTCGTGGGGCACCCGGCACGGTGGTGGCGGCGGCAGTCTGGGCGAGGGGAGCGGCTTGCAGCCGTCCGAAATCCCCGACGGTGTCCTGTATTTCATGGGCATCTTCCAGTTCGACGACGAGTTGGTGCACTTCGCCCAGCGTGAGACCGCCGACGGGCAGCGCTGGCACTTCGAAGGCTCCATCCAGCAGCCCATCGAAGCGCAGGCACCGGTCGTGCCGATCGTCGGTGTCACCCACGACCTGAAGTTCCGCGACGACTTCCGGATTGTCACCGAGGGAACGTTCACGACGAATGCCGCCGACGGCAGCGTCCGTACCTTCTCCGTGACCGCGCTGCATGATTTCTGGCCCGGTCTGGCCGGCTACGACATGTACCGCGGCTACGCCTCGGGCATCTGGAAGGGCGAGTCCTACAGTGACGGCTTCACCGTCGACCTGGACGACACCGACGAACTGCGTCAGGTCAGCGTGCTCACCGAGACCTTCTGCAAGGTCGAGAGCAGCGACGGAAAGGTCGGTTACGGCCTGGTCGAGATGGTGTTCATGGGGCGCAACGCCCGGTACGGATACGAGGGCTACTGATGACCGCGCGACCCGCGGCAGAAGATCTGCCGACCGCAGTCGGTCCCGTGGTGTGCGCCGGAATTCCCGGTGCGAACGCCGCGGAGGTGACGAACTGGTCGGCCAGCCCGCGCGGGTTGGCGACCGAGACCTTCCTGTTCGATCTGGAACGCGACGACGCCGAGCCCGTGTCGCTGGTGCTGCGCCGCCCGCCCGAGGTGGCGTTGTTTCCCGACTACGACCTGCTGCGACAGGTATTGGTCATGCGCAGACTCGCCGGCACCGCGATCCCGGTGCCCATCGTCCGCTGGCTGGATCGGGGCACCGAGGCCCTCGGCAGTCCGTACTTCGTGATGGACCGGATCGAGGGCAGCGCGCCCGGTGACCTGCCGTCCTATCATTCGGCCGGGCTCTACTTCGAGGCCGAGCCCGCCGACCGGGCCACGATGTGGTGGGGCTGCGTCGACACCATCGCCGAGATCCACCAGCTCGACTGGCGCACCTTGAGTCTGGACTTCCTGGCGTTTCCGGAATTCGGGACGGCGCCGCTCGAGCAGATGATCGGCTATGTCGATGCCGCGCTCGGCTGGGCCTCGACCACTCAGCCGCCCGCGCTGCGCCGGGCCGTGGACTGGCTGCGCGCCCATCTGTACGAACCCGAGCACGTCACGCTGTGCTGGGGTGACGCCCGCATGTCGAACATCCTCTACGACAACGAATTCCGGGTCACCGGCGTGCTCGACTGGGAAATCGCCTACCTCGGCGACCATGAGGCCGACCTCGCCTGGATGCTGTTCCTGGACTGGGCGTGTTCGGAATTCCAGAACACCGAACGACTTCCGGGTACGCCGACCCGGGAGGAGACCATCGCGCGCTACGAGGAGCGCAGTGGGATGAAGGTGCGCAACCTGCGCTACAACGAGGTATTGGCGGCGGTCCTGCTCAGTATTCCGCTGCTGCGGATGGCGCACCGGCTCCAGCTGCCGCCGGAGGTCGACGTCACCGCGTTCTGCGCTCAGCGGATCGAGCAGTTGCTGGCCGAGGGCTAGGGTCAGGTGTGGGCACGGGTCGCGGCGGCTCCGAATAACATTACAGTCTAGTATGTAATAGTGACTTCGGAGACCTCGCCGCGCCCCGGCCGTCCGCGCGACGCCGACAAGGACCTCGCCGTGCTCATCGCGGCCAGGCAGCTGCTGGCCGAGGTGGGTTATCCGCAGACCACGGTCGTGGCGATCGCCAAGCGTGCCGGGGTGAATTCGCCGGCCATCTACCGGCGCTGGCCGACTCGGCAGGCCCTGCTGGAGGAGGCCATTCACGGTCCGGGCGCGTACGCGCCGCCCGAGCCGACCGGCGACCTGCGCGCCGACCTGGCGACCTGGGTGCGCATCTTCCTCGCGCGCGCGGACAGTCCCGCCGCGCGCGCGGGGGTGCCCGGCCTGCTGGCGGATTCGCAGACCGAGGAGGCGCGGCGGCGGCTGCTGGCGATCGGGGCCCCGGTGCGCAAGGCGTTCGCCGAGTTGCTCGCGGGCGCGGTCGACGACGGCCGGATCCCGCCCGGCGCCGATGCCGAACTCGTCTTCGAGATACTCGCGGGGACAACGACATTCCACGCACTGTCGCGGGGTGGCGAACAGGCCGACCTGTTCGTGTCGCGGATGGCCGACGCGCTGTACGCGCTGGTGTCCGCGGGCTGACAGGCGGCGGGGGAATGTGTGACTCACCGCGCCCGTCTAATAACGTTACATGCTATTATGTAATTATGATCGCAGTGCTTCCGCAGTTCGCGGCGGATCGATGAAGGTCGATCTCCAGTTGAACGGTCGTCCCGACGAAGCCGTCTCGCGGGCAGCCGAATTGATCGCGTGCGGCGCCGATGGTCTGTTCACCTTCGAGGGGCCCCACGACGTGTTCCTGCCGCTGACCCTGGCGGCAACCGGTGCCGAACCGGTCGACCTGATGACCAACGTCGCCATCGCCCTGCCGCGCAGCCCGATGCACCTGGCGCACACGGCCTACGACCTGCACCTGCTCAGCCGGGGCCGGTTCCGGCTGGGCCTGGGCTCGCAGACTCGCGCGCACATCGACAAGCGGTACGGCGGCCGGTGGTCCCGGCCCGCGGCGCGGATGCGCGAGGTCGTCCTGGCGGTCAAGGCCATCCTCGGTTCCTGGCAGGACGGCACCCCCTTGCGCTTCGAGGGTGAATTCACCCGGCACACCCTGATGCCGCCCACCTTCGTTCCCGGTCCCAATCCCTATGGCGTGCCCGAGATCTGCCTGGGTGCGCTCGGCCCGATCATGACCAGAACCGCGGCCGAGGTGGCCGACGGACTGCTGGTCATGCCGTTCAACAGCGCCCGCCATTTCGCCGAGCGCACCGTGCCCGCTATTCGGGAAGGACTCGCCCGCGCCGGTCGCGACGCCGCCGATCTGGCGATCTATCCCCAGGTGATCGTCGCGATGGGCCGGACCGCCGGTGAACTGGATGCCGCCGCCCTCGGCGTTCGCCGGCTGCTCGCCTTCTACGGCTCCACGCCCGCCTACCGGCCGGTCCTCGAGGTGGAGGGCTGGGGCGAGCTCCAACCCGCGCTGAACGCGCTGTCCAAGCGCGGGGAGGTCACGGCCATGACCGAACTGATCGATCACCGGATGCTGCGGACGCTCGCCGTCTACGGCACCCCCGAGGAGTGCGCCGCCGAGATCGTGGCGCGCTTCGGTGCGGTCGCCGAGCGGATCTGCTGCTATTTCCCGGGATATCCCGTCGCCGACGCACACATCCGGGACCTGGTCACCGCATTGCAGGTCGCATGAACGAGGTCGAGATCGATATCGCCGACGGTGTCGCGGTGGTGACCTTGAACCGGCCGCAACGCCGCAATGCTTTCACCGCCACGATGGGTCGCGCGCTGGGCCGGGCCTACCGCGAGCTGGACGCCGACGACACGGTCCGGGTCATCGTCCTGACCGGTACCGCCCCCGCCTTCTGCGCCGGAGCGGATCTGGGTGGCGGAGCGGCGACCTTCGACCGGCCCGACCGCGCCGCCTTTTCCGCCTCCCCGGTCGACCCGCCTGCCTTCGCCCTGCGGAAACCGGTGATCGCCGCGGTGAACGGGCACGCCATCGGCATCGGGCTGACCTTGGCGATGCAAGCCGATATCCGCCTGGTCGCTGCCGACGCCCGCTACGCCATTCCGCAGGTGCGCCTCGGTGTCGTGCCCGACGCGGTGGCGCATTGGACCGTGGCCAAGGTGGCGGGTCTGTCGGTCGCGGCCGACATCCTGTTGTCGGGGCGGACGATCGACGGCGCCGAGGCGGTGCGGCTCGGCCTCGCCACCCGCAGCCTGCCCACCGCCGATGTCCTGCCCGCCGCCCGCGCGATGGCCACCGACATGGCCACCAACGTCGCGCCGATGTCGGCGGCATTGAGCAAAAGGCTGCTGTGGGACACCGCGATCCACGGCTACGACCCCACCCGCGTCGCCGACCTCGAAACCGAACTGCACCTGCGGGTGATGGGTAGTCCCGACGCCACGGAGGGGATGCGCGCCCGGCTCGATCACCGCACGCCGGTGTGGTCTGCCCGGCTGTCGACCGACTGGCAGGACCTGCCGCGGTCGTGACCTTCCGGTCGCACTCGACAGGGCGAGCGGAGCTGCACCGGCCTGTGCTCGTCCGGTCGTAGACCCTCTTGTCCGATCCTCTCGACACCACGCGGTGCCGTCGAAATCCACACAGGCACTCGCTGTTTCAGCCCCCCAGGAGTTTCCGATGTCCCTCGCCGTAGACGCAGACCAGCAGGCACTGGCGGAATCGGTCGCCGCGTTCGCGCGCAAGATCGCCCCGCTGGCGCAGACGCGCGAGCACCTGTCCGACTATACGGCCGGGACCATGCCCGCCGAGGCATGGACGGCATTGTGCGAGCAGGGCTTACACGCGCTGCACCTGCCCGCGACCTACGGTGGCGACGACTGTGGACTGGCCACACTCACGGTCGCCGTCGAGCAACTGAGCACAACGCTGTTTCCCGGGCCCTACCTGCCGACCGTGACCGCTAGCGCGCTCGCCATGGCCGCGGCTGACGCCCAGGCCCTGCTGGCCGACTTCGGCGCGGGGATGACCGGAGCGGTCGCCACCGGCCCCGACCTGCGTGCCACTCGCGACGGCGACGGCTGGGTGGTATCGGGAACCTCCGATCCGGCCATCGGTCTGCCCGGCGCCGAACGAGTGGTGGTGCGCGCCGCCATCGACGGCGATCCGGAAGCGAGCGTGTGGTTCTGGCTCGACTCCGTTGACGTGGTCGCCTCCGGCACTACCGACCCCGTTGAGGTCCCCGCGGTTCAGCTGACTACCGCCGAAGCCGTCGACCTCACCCGATCGCTCGGGCGCGCTGCGTTCGAGGCCTACCGCGTGGATCCGGCACGGGTCCTCGGTGGCATCGACCCTGCCGTCGCGCAGCTGTGGACGACCACACTGGCCGCCGCGGAAGCGACCGGAATCTGCCGGTGGTGTCTGGACACCACCGTCGACTACGTCCGTGTCCGACACCAGTTCGGTCGTCCGATCGGCAGTTTCCAAGCGGTGCAGCACAAGACGGCGTTCATGTTGGTCCGGGCCGAGGTGACGAGCGCGGTGACCTGGGACGCGGCCCGCGCCGAGAGTCAACCGGCCGAGCAGCGACTCCTCGCCGCGGCGAGCGCCGCGCTGACCGCGCTGCCCGCCGCCATCGACCAGGCGGTCGATTGCGTGAGTCTGCTCGGCGGCATCGGATTCACCTGGGAACACGACGCCCACCTGTACTGGCGGCGCGCGATCGCCCTGGCCGCCACGGTCGGCGGTGAAGACGCGGCGGCTCGCGAGCTGGGGGAGCGGTGCCTGCGCGCCGAGCGTGACTTCGCCTTCGTCACCGCCGAGACATTGCCGGCCCTGCGCGCCACGGTCGGCGCCGTCCTCGACGAAGTCCGCACGCTACCCGACGACGAAATCGCCACGGCGGGTTGGGCTCCCGCGCGAGGAGCGGCCCGCCGGGCCCGGTTGGCCGCCGCCGGCTTGGTCGCCCCGCACTACCCGCCGCCGTACGGGCTCGGCGCAGGCCCGGCCGATCAGGCCGTGATCGCCGAGGAATTCGCGCGCCGCGACCTGACCCAGCCCGAACTCGGCATCGGCGGCTGGGTGCTGCCCACGCTGATCGAACACGGTGACGACGAGCAGCGCGCGCGGTTCGTCACCGATACCCTGCTCGGCAAGATCATCTGGTGTCAGCTGTTCTCCGAGCCGGGCGCGGGATCGGACCTGGCCGGGCTGTCCACCGGCGCACGCAAGGTGGATGGCGGATGGATGATCACCGGGCAGAAGGTGTGGAATTCCCAAGCGGTGGAGGCGGACTGGGCCGTGTGCCTGGCCCGCACCGACGCCACCGTGCCCAAGCACGCGGGCCTGACGTACTTCCTGATCCCGATGGACGCCGACGGCGTCGACGTTCGTCCGCTCCGGCAGGCCACCGGGATCTGGGAATTCAACGAGGTCTTCCTCGACGAGGTCTTCGTGCCCGACACTCAGGTGGTCGCGAACCCCGGTGACGGGTGGCGGATCGCGGTCACCACCCTGTCCAACGAACGACTCGCCATGGGCTCGGCCACCTTCGGCCACGGCTCGAGCACCCTGGTGCGCCGCCTGCTGGAATCCGGCGATCACGCAGGCACCCGCGACGACGCCGTGCGCGTGCTCGGCCGCAACACCGCGCTCGAGCTCTCGGTCGCCGCGCTGAACCTGCGCAACGCCGTGATCAGGATGAACGGCAGCGCTGTCGGCGCAGGCGCGGGCGACAGCGTCCGCAAGGTCTGGCATGCCATCGCCCAGCGCGACGCCTCCCGCGCGCTGGTCTCGGTCCTGGGCCCCCGCGCCGCCGTCGGCGCCCCCGAACAGCCCTACACCTTCGACTTCCTCGGCCTGCCTGCCATCCTCTTCGGTGGCGGCACCATCGAGATCCAGCTGGATATCATCGCCCGCCGCGTGCTGAGTCTGCCCCGATGACAGGGCGTTTCGGCGACGGACCGCTACGCGTGGAGGTCGTGGCCGACGGGCTCGGCTTCGTCGAAGGCCCGGCCGTCCTCCCGGACGGCCGGATCGCGCTGGTCTCGATGAGCCGGGGCAGCGTCTTGATCCTGGACCCCGATGGCACCGTCGCTGCCGAGCATCACACCGGCGGCGGCCCCAACGGCCTCGCCGTCGGCGCCGACGGCGCACTGTACGTCGCGCAGAACGGCGGTCGCTTCGCGGCGCGCAGCACCGCCGCACCGGGCATCCAGGTCATCCGCGACGGCCGCGTCGACTACGCATTCCGTGGCCTGGAATCACCGAACGACCTGGTCTTCGGACCCGACGGCCGACTGTGGGTCACCGACTCCCGCGCCGACGCCGACTTCCGGCGCCCGGAATCCATATCCCCGGGCCAGGTCTGGGCCATCGACCTCGACACCGGGCGACCCGAGCTGATGGCGCAAGGCCCGATCTTCGTCAACGGTATCGGCATCAGCCCCGACCATCACACCCTCTACGTCACCGAAACAGTGCACGCCCACATCACCGCGTACCCCCTCGTCGCAGGCGCCCTCGAACACGCCCGCATCCTCGCCACCCTCCCGGCCGCGCATCCCGACGGACTCGCCGTAGACCCCACCGGTCGCCTCTGGATCGCCACCACCACCGCAGACCGCATCGACGTCCTCACCCCCGAAGGCCTCCCCCTGACCCAGCACCCCCTCCCACCACGCAGCATGCCGACCAATGCCTGCCTAGGCCCCGGCCCGGCACTGTTCGTCACCGCCGCGGGCACCGGCAGCCTGCTCCGACTCACCCCCGAGTGACGCCGGGACGGGCGTTCATCTGATCGATCAGCGAGTCCGATCATCCCCGCCGCGGGCCCGGGAGCGCGCGTTTTCGTGGTGGATTGTCCTGTGGGGCAACAGGATCAGCTCGAGAGCTGGGTGGTCAGGTCGTCGATGTAGGTGCGGAACAGGGATGCCATGTCGACGCGTTCGGGGTCGAGGAGCCATTGCAGTTGCAGGCCGTCCATCATGGCCGAGATCTGGCGGGCTACGGCGGGGGCGTCGATGTCGGGGCGGAAGGTTCCGTCGGTGACGCCGCCTGCGAGGGCCTCGGCCAGGTAGGTTTCCAGGATTCGGTAGCGCTCGACGACCCAGGCACGGGCGGGGTGGTCGCTGGTGACCGCCTCGCTGGTGACGACGGTGAAGAGCTGGACCAGGCCGGGGACGTGCATGTTGTGCTCGACCAGGCGGACCAGCTGTTGCAGGGCGTCCGTGCCGCGCAGTTGCCGGTTCATGCCGAGGCGGTCGTAGTCGAGGCGATCGCGGTAGTCCAGGACCGCGGCGAGGAGCGCCGCCTTGGTCGGGAAGTAGTGCAGCAGGCCGGTTTGGGACAGTCCGCAGCGCGTGGCGATCTCGGCGAGCGAGGAGTGGTGATAGCCGTTCGCGGCGAAGCTGTGCAGCGCCTGGTCGATGATCTGCTCGCGGCGGTCCTCGCCCCGTCTCCGGCGTTGGGGATGCGGCGTCATGAGCAGCGACAGTAGTCCGAACGGCGGGACCTGCAAACCGGAAGATAACGAACAAGTCACAGTACCGAGTGACCACTCGGGAACCTGGCACACTCGTGGCTGCCGGACTGGAATTCTGCGAGGGAAGGACCGCCGATGACTCGGAGCACCGAGGCAGTGATCGAATCGATCACGCTGCGGGGTGGCGCGGGTGCGCTCGCCGGATGGGAGATCACCCCGCCCTCCGGAACACCGGAACTCGGCACCGTGGTGCTGGTGCCGGGCTTCACCGGCTCCAAGGAAGACTTCGAAGCGATGCTCCCGCTGCTCGCGGCGGCCGGATATCGCGCGGTCGCCTACGACCAGCGCGGCCAATGGCAGTCGGAGGGACCCGACGACATCGCCGGCTACGCCATGGCCGATTTCTGCGGTGACCTGCACGGTGTCGTCGATCAGGTGTCGCCGCGGGCGCCCGTGCATCTGGTCGGGCACTCCTTCGGCGGCTATGTCTCCCGCGTCGCGGTGGTCGAGACACCCGCGCGGTTCCGTAGCCTCACCCTGCTGGCGTCGGGGCCGTCATCCGTCGAGGACATCAAGTTCCCGCCTCCGCAGATGGTGGCGCAGGTGGTGGAGACGGCAGGCCAGGAATTCCTGTGGCAGCAGATGAGCGATGCCATGGCCGCCGCCGGTCGGACGCCCTCACCCGAGCGCGCCGAGTTCCTGCGCAACCGGCTCGTGCGGACCGAGAAGGCGAACATCCTCGGCATTCTGAAATGCATGCAGACCCCGCCGCCGGTCGATCCCGCCGCGCTGCGCGATGCCGGAGTGCCGCTGCTGGTCGCCTACGGCGACACCAACGACCTGTGGGACCCCGAGGTCCATGAGAACTTCGCTCGGCAGCTGCGGGCCAGGACCGCGGTGTACCCGGGCATCGGCCACGTGCCGAACGAAGACGTCCCCGCACAGGTCACAGCCGACCTGGTGAACTTCTGGAGGGAACTGGCATGACCGACGACATCGACGACCTGCTGGACAAACTGGATCTGGCGGCCAAGATCCGGCTCATCTCCGGATCCGGTGTCTTCCGCTTCGCGGGCGAGGAGAGCATCGGCCTGGCCGAGATGCCCGTGTCCGACGGTCCCTCCGGGGTGCGCGGCGAGACCTGGGACGAGCGCGACCCCTCGATCAGCCTGCCGTCCGGCTCGGCACTGGCCGCCACCTGGGATCGTGAGTTGCTGGCCGAGATCGGCGGGCTCGTCGCCGCCGAAGCGCGGCGCAAGAATGTGTACGCGGTGCTCGGCCCGACCGTCAACCTGCACCGGAGTCCGCTCGGCGGACGGCATTTCGAGTGCTTCTCCGAGGACCCGGTGCTCACCGGTGAGATGGCCGTGGCCTACGTGTCCGGCGTGCAGGCGCACGGCGTCAGCGCCTGCCCGAAGCACTACGTGGCCAACGACTCCGAGACCGAGCGCTTCACCGCCGACGCGATCGTCGACGATCGCACCCTGCGGGAGCTGTATCTGTACCCGTTCGAGCGGGCGGTGGCGGCGGGCGCGTGGATGATCATGAACGCCTACAACTCGGTCAACGGCGTCACCATGACCGAGAATCCGCTGCTGGACGAGCCGTTGAAGGGCGAATGGGGTTTCGACGGCGTGGTGGTCTCGGACTGGACCGCCGTGCGCTCCACCGCGGGCGCGGCCAAGGGCACCGACGTCGCCATGCCCGGACCGTGGGAACTCTGGGGGGCGCCGCTGGTCGAGGCCGTCCGCGCGGGTGCGGTATCCGAGGCGGCGATCGACGAGAAGGTCCGCCGCATACTGCGATTCGCGCAGCGTGTGGGCGCGCTGAACGGAACGCCGCAGCAGCCACCGGCTTTCACCGAGGCGGCCGCGCGCCGGTTGGTACGTGATGCCGCCGCCAAGGCGATGGTGCTGGCCGCCAACGACGGGGTGCTGCCGCTGGGCGAGCCCGCCCAGGTCGCCCTGCTGGGCGCGGCGGCCGCCCAGCCGCGCCTCGGCGGCGGCGGTAGCTCGACAGTTGTTCCGTCGCACACCAGGTCGCCGTTGCAGGGCCTGCGCGAGGTGCTGCCGGTGGCGCACACACCGGGCGTCCACCTCGACGAGAACATGATCGCGGTGCCGCTGGACATCGTCACCGATCCCGAGACCGGCACCGCGGGCGTGCACCTGCGCTTCCTCGACGGCGAGACCGTCCTGCACTCCGAGCACCGCACCGCGGGCAATCTCATGCTCTTCGGTACGCCGTTCGCCCTGCAGGCCACCTCCGTCGAGGTCCGTGGTCGCCTACGCGCCGATGCGGCGGGGGAGTGGCGAATCGGCTACGCGGGCGTGGGCACACTGCGCCTCGAGCTCGACGGTGAGACGGTGCTCAGCGAGACCGTCTTCCCCGAAGGCGGCGATCCGGTCGAGATGTTGCTGAATCCGCCGCAGCGCTGGGTCACTAGGACTCTCGCCGAGGGCGACGAGGTCGATGTGCGGATCGAGCTGGTTCCCGCTCTCGACAAGGGCCTGCCCGCGATGGGCCTCACCTTCGGCATCGGCCGCCCGCGCCGCTCCGCCGACGAAGAGTTCGCCGCCGCGGTGGAATTGGCGCGGACCTCCGAGGTCGCCGTGGTCGTGGTCGGTACCACCGAGGCGATCGAATCCGAGGGCTACGACCGCACGGACCTGTCGCTGCCGGGCCGCCAGAACGACCTGGTGGCGGCGGTGGCCGCGGTGAATCCGCGAACGATCGTGGTGGTGAACGCCGGCGCGCCGGTCGAAATGCCGTGGCGCGACGACGTGGCGGCCGTGATCCTGGCCTGGTTCCCGGGCCAGGAATTCGGCGATGCGCTCGCCGATGTGCTCACCGGCGTGACCGAACCCGGTGGCCGGCTGCCCACCACCTGGCCCAAGGCGATGGCCGACGTGCCGGTTTCGGATACCACGCCGGCCGCCGACAACACCCTGCCCTACCCCGAGGGCATCCACATCGGCTACCGCGCCTGGCTGAAATCCGGTGTGGCTCCGGCCTACCCGTTCGGTCACGGTCTCGGCTACACCAACTGGGAGCTCGTCGACCTGACCGTGCAGGGGCACACCGCCACCGTCACCGTCCGCAATATCGGTGCGCGGTCGGGCCGCCAGGTGGTGCAGGCCTACCTGTCCCGCGAGGACAGCGCCGTCGACCGCCCGGTGCGCTGGCTCGCGGGCTTCGTCGCGGTGGAGGCCGAGGCGGGCGAAACCGTCACCGCCACCATCGAATTGCCGCAGCGCTCCTTCGAGCACTGGACCGACCAGGGGTGGACCGTCGAACCGGGCGCGTTCACCCTGCATGTCGGCACCTCGGTCGCCGCTGTCCCGCTCACCGCGGAAATCAGCTGATCCGGCGCTCGTCTCCGAGCCGGAAGCAGGCGACCGAGGTGTAGTTCGCCGTCGACGTGGAGCCGCTCGATACCGAGGTCGCGTGGGTCACCGATGGGAGTGACGACCAGGCTGGTTCCGATGCGCCGCGCCGTTCGAGCCGCTCCGTCCACGGGTCAGCACGTGACCACCGCCGAATGCGTCGGTGTGGAATCGCGAGAGCACCTCATCGCGAGAGGGAACCGGATGCGGCGATCCGCGACGCCCGCCGACCTCAGCTCGTGGTCCGGGCGGCGACCAGTGCGGTGCAGGCGGTGGCGACGAGGGCGACGGAGTGATCGGCGTCCTCGCTGAGCGATCGCAGGGTCGCCAGTGCGTGGGTCCCGGGCAACTCGACCAAGGCCTGGACGAGCCGGATCCGGATGGCGGCATCGTCGGCGTGCGCGGTCAGCGCGTGGGTCAGCGCACCCAGCACGCGATCGGCGGATCCCGGATCCTGGGCGAGCGCGCCGAGGACCTCACCCGCCTCGACATCATTGGCGCCCGCGATCACCATGGCCACCAGGATCGGTTCGGCCGCGCTCACCCCGCGGCTGCCGGCGGCCAGGGCGGCGGGGCCGCGGACGGCGGGGTCCGGGTCGTCGAGCGCGGAAGTGAGCAGTTCGGTCGCGGCCTCGCCGGGAATCTCGGCCACCGCCAGTACGGCCCGCCGCCGGACCTCGACGTCGACGGCGGCCAGCCCCGGTGCGAGTGCGGCCAGGCCGTCGGCGCCGGCCCGCGACAGCGCCCAGCGCAGCGCGCCGGCCATATTGGGCTCGGCCTCGCCGAGCACCGCCGTGGCCAGCAGCTCGGTCGGTACCGGCTCGTTCTCGGCGGGGTTCAGCACCGCCTGCAGGCGGCGCGGCGCGTCCGCCGAACCGAGCGTGCGCACCAGCTCGACGATGCGCAGCACATCGCGCCAGTCGCCGGGTTCGGCGTCCTCGACGGCGCGCAACCGCGCCAGCAGCTCGCGCTCGCGCACGAGCCGTTCCTCGGTGCGTTGGATGAGACCGGCGACCAGGGCCTGCGGGGTGAACGACCGATCGGCCAGCACCCGGGCGATCTCGCGCAGGGAGAGTCCCAGCGACCGCAGGCTCTCGACATGAAAGATGCGCCGGATATCGGCATCGGAGTACTCGCGATAGCCGCCGACGGTGCGCCCGGTGGGGGACACCAGCCCCAACGAGTCGTAGTGGCGCAGCATCCGGGTGCTGACACCCGAACGCCGCGCCACCTCACCGATCAGCACGGGGCACCGTCGAGCGCCGCGACCCGCTTCGCCGCGTCGACATCGAGATCGAAGGCGGCGTCCGGATCGTGCAGCAGCTGCTCGGTGGCCGCGGCGTGCGCCCGCACCCGGGGGTCGGCACTGCGCGACGCCCGGTCGAGCACCGGGACGATCGCCTCGCCCAGCGTCGTCAGCGCCCGGCTGAGGCTGCGCCGAACCTCCCGATCACCGCGTCCGAACTGGGTGGCGAGTGCGACGGCCAATGCCTCGTGTTCGGCCTGCGGCGCGAGTACCACCGCGGCCCGCCAGGCACTGCGCGCCACCTCGTCGTCGGGATCGCGCAGCAGCGCCGGGGTGATCGCCGGCCAGGCGGCCGGATCCCCGATCTTGGACAGCGTGTGCAGCGCCTGGCTGCGAGCCTGAGCGTGGTCGGAGTCCAGCTCGGCGCGCAGCCGGGGCACGGTCAGCTCCGCGGGGAGCCGCGTCAGCGCCCAGGTCAGCATGTCGCGCACGAAGAAGTCCGGCTCCACGGCGCAACGGTCGATCAGCACGCCGAGCAGCGCCGGGCCGGGGTGGGTGCCCGCGGCCAGCGCCGCCTGTAGTCGGGTCGACGCGGTCGGCGCGTTCAGTGCGGCGAGCAGCCGCGGGTCCACGGAATGTTCTGGTGTCCAGGTCATGGGAACCACCTCCTGCGTCCAGTGAAGACGTTGTCACTGTGTCAGGGTCAAGCGCTCGCGACCTCGTCGCCGCTCCGTCACCGTGTGCTCCGCTCTGCCGGTAGCGACTCTAGATAAGGTTTGCCTTGCCTTATTTTGTGTGGTCTAGTGGTGGCGAACCAGGAGCCACGTGTGGAGGAGGATCGTCATCGCGAACGAGAATCGGCACGACCGCGTGCTGAGTCGCCGACGGTTGTTCGCGGTGGCGAGGATGGCGGGAGTGAGTGCGGGCCTGGTGGCGTGCGGCGGGGGACCGGACGACGCGCCCGACAGTGCGGGGGACTGGGAGTTTCCCGATGGCCGCGGCGGCACCGTTCGCTCGGGTGCGACGCCGAGCCGGGTGGTCGCGTTCACCGGCTCCGCCGGCGCCCTGGTCGATTACGGGGTGCGCGGGCGCATCGTGGGTGTCTTCGGTGAGGCACACGCGCCGCACCTGCGCGGCGACCTCGACCCCGCCTCGGTGGCTGTCGTCGGGGACGCGTGGGGCGAGTTCGACATCGAGAAGTACGCGACCCTCGAGCCCGACCTGCTCGTCACCGATTCCTATGTGCCGGGCCGGCTCTGGTACGTCCCGGACGAGAACCTGACCAAGATCGAGTCCGCGAACCCGACTGTCGTCGCCATGGAGGTCTCCGGCCGGAGCCTGCCCGAGATCATCGCGCGGTACCGGGCGCTGGCCGAGGCGCTCGGCGCCGATACCGCCGCTCCCGCGGTGACCGCCGCGCAGCAGCGCTTCCTGGCCGCGTCGCAGGCGGTGCGGGACGCGTCGGCAGCGCGCCCCGGGGTGCGGGTACTCGCCGCCTCGGCGTCTCCGGAGCTGTTCTACGTCTCCGATCCGCGCGCCTCGGCGGATCTGCGGTACTTCACCGAGCTCGGCGTGGAATTCGTTGTGCCCGAACGGGTGGACGCGGGCGGCTACTTCCAGTCGCTGAGCTGGGAGACGGCCGACCGGTACGCGGCGGATGTGATCCTGCTCGACGACCGGTCAACGGGCCTGCAGCCGAACGCGCTCGCCGACCGGCCGGTGTGGCGGAGCCTGCCCGCGGTGGCGGCCGGACAGGTCGCGTCGTGGTCGCCGATCTTCCGGTTCTCCCCCGCGGCCACCGCGCCGCTGCTGGAACGGCTGGCGGCCACGATCCGGGATGCGCGGACGGTGCGCTGAGCCGGGTCAGCCCGTGACGGCGCCGTGGGCGGCGGAGCTGACGAGTTTGCGGTATTTGGCCAGGACGCCGGAGGTGTACTTGGGCGGCAGTGGCTCCCAGCCGATCTTGCGCGCGGTCAGTTCGTCGTCGTCGATCTCGACGTCGAGGATGTGGTTGGCGACATCGAGGACGATCGGGTCGCCGTCGCGGACGAAGGCGATCGGGCCGCCGTCGACGGCTTCGGGCGCGACGTGGCCCACGCACAATCCGGTGGTGCCGCCGGAGAAGCGGCCGTCGGTGAGCAGCAGGACGTCCTTGCCCAGGCCCGCGCCCTTGATGGCGCCGGTGATGGCGAGCATCTCGCGCATACCCGGTCCGCCCTTGGGACCCTCGTAGCGGATGACGACCACGTCACCGGCGACGATCGTGCCGTTCTCGAGCGCGTCCATGGCGGCGCGTTCCCCGTCGAAGACGCGCGCCGTGCCACGGAAGACGTCGGAGTCGAAGCCCGCGCTCTTGACGACGGCGCCCTCGGGGGCGAGGGAACCGTGCAGGATGGTGAGTCCGCCGGTCCGATGGATCGGCCGATCCAGGCGCCGGATGACGTCACCGTCGAGGCCGAGCTCGATCGAGGCCAGGTTCTCGGCCATGGTCTTGCCGGTCACGGTCATGACGTCGCCGTGCAGCAGGCCCGCGTCCAGCAGCGCTTTCAGCACCACCGGGATGCCGCCGACCTTGTCGACATCGTTCATGACGTAGCGGCCGAACGGCTTGAGATCGCCCAGGTGCGGCACCTTCTCGCCGACGCGGTTGAAGTCGGCGAGGGTGAGGCCGACGCCGGCCTCGCGGGCGATGGCCAGCAGATGCAGCACGGCGTTGGTGGACCCGCCGAGCGCCATGACGATGGTGATCGCGTTCTCGAACGCCTCCATCGTCATGATGTCGCGGGCGGTGATTCCCCGGCGCAGCAGCTCGACGACGGCCTCGCCGGATTTGCGGGCGTACTCGTCACGGCGACGATCGGGGGCGGGCGGCGCGGCCGAGCCCGGCAGGCTCATCCCGAGCGCCTCGGCCACCGAGGCCATGGTGTTGGCCGTGTACATGCCGCCGCAGGCACCTTCACCCGGGCAGATCGCCCGCTCGATGCGATCGACCTCCTCGCGGGTGATCAGACCCTTGATGCACGCGCCGACGGCCTCGAACGCGTCGATGATCGTGACGTCGCGGCCGTCGACATTGCCCGGCAGGGTCGATCCGGCGTAGAGGAACACGCTCGCCAGGTCCAGCCGGGCGGCCGCCATCAGCATGCCCGGCAGGCTCTTGTCGCACCCGGCGAGCAGCACCGAGCCGTCGAGGCGTTCGGCCATCATCACGGTCTCGACCGAGTCGGCGATGATCTCGCGGCTGACCAGCGAGAAATGCATGCCCTCGTGGCCCATGGAGATACCGTCGGACACCGAGATCGTGCCGAACTCGAGCGGGTAGCCGCCGCCGGCGTGGACGCCCTCCTTGACCGCTTTCGCGAGCCGGTCGAGCGACAGATTGCAGGGGGTGATCTCGTTCCAGCTCGAAGCCACCCCGATCTGCGGTTTGGCCCAGTCCTCGTCACCCATCCCGACGGCGCGCAGCATGCCGCGCGCTGCAGTCTTCTCGAGTCCGTCGGTGACATCGCGTGAACGGGGCTTGATGTCGATCGACCGGTCGGTGTCGTCTGCCATGACCCGAGTGTAGGACCCGCGCGGTCCGAAGCTGATCAGCCTGCGGCCAACACTTGGGCGCTCGTCGTGCCGGCCCGGACGCACCAGGCAGTCGGTCGCCGCTGCGCCGCAACGACAACGCAAGTGCCGCACTGTGATTCAATGTTCGGTTCGCCCGGGCAGTGCCTCGTGCGGACTGTTGCCGACGGGAGCGTTCCGTCGGCGCATCGTTTCGCGAAAGGACAGCTTGACATGACACGGTCTGCCCTCCGTCACACCATCGCGATGATCGGAGCGGGCGGCGCCCTCGCCGGCGCCGTCGTCGCGGGCAGTGGGGTGGCGAACGCCGCCGAAGTCCCTGCCTACGGCAACGTCCGCTACGTCTTCTGCTCGGACGCGCAGACAGGCAACGAGATCACCTACTACGACTCGCTCGGCAAGCGCGACGAGGTCGTGACACTGACCGACCCGATGGAGGGTGACCGGTGGTGTCGCACCGTCGACGTGCGGTTCCCCAAGGAATCCTTCACCTGGGCGGCGATCTCGCACTCCGAGGCGCACTACGCGTACGCCGCGATCTACGTCGACGGCAAGCTGGTGGCCCGCGACGAGGACCGCTCGAGCTTCGGGTACGTGGCCGCCCAGGCCATGTGACCCGTCGACTGTTCGTCCGGACGGATTGAGGACATCTTCACATCGGGTGCGTTCGCGGCGTGTCGAGGTGTGGAGTCGCGGCGACTGGGTATGGATTACGGCGGGAAAGCGCTGGCTCGGAGGCCGATCGACCCTATCGATGCTGGTCGGTAGCTGATGGCCCTTCAAACATCCGATCTCGAACGTGGTCTGTCGCTGAGAATTGCGTGTGTACAGCTGATCTGGCGCAATACGAGTCTCTGTACGGTGCGGTCGCTATGCGATAGCGTCGCCGCTGGCAATCGCCAGTTGGTATCCGTACGAAAGGGTTTGTGGGATGGCATTCGAAGTCAAGGGCACGATCGGCGACCACTACAACGAAGCGGGCGGCGCGTCGAGCCCGCTGGGCGAACCGATCTCGGAGGAACTCGACGCCGCGAACGGTGGCAAGTACCAGGAGTTCACCGGCGGTGTCATCTACTTCAACCTGGCGACGGGAACCAAGACCGTCTACGGCGCGATCCGGCAGGCGTGGGAGGCAGAGGGCGGCGCAGGGGGCCGCCTCGGCTACCCGACCTCCGACGAGCAGGACATCGAGGGCGGCAAGATCAGCTACTTCGAGAACGGGTCGATCAGCTACTCGATCGCCGACGACGCGGTGACCGTCAACGCGAACTGACGCGAGCGCGGTAGCCACGGTGGGCGCCGATCTGCGAGGCGGTGCCCACCGTGGCCGGGTCGGGGACGGTCAGCCGAGGAAGGTGTTGACCGACTTCTGCTCGGTATAGGCCTCGATCGCCGCGGTACCCAGTTCACGGCCCCAGCCGGACTGCTTGTAGCCGCCGAACGGCAGTGCGGCGTCGAAAGCGTTGTGCGCGTTGATCCATACCGTGCCCGCCTTGATCTGGCGAGCGGTGCGATGGGCCTTGGACACGTCCTGGGTCCACACCGAGGCGGCCAACCCGTAGGGGGTGTCGTTGGCCGCTGCGGCCACGCCCTGCTCGGCGTTGAACGGGGTCGCCACCACGACCGGGCCGAAGATCTCCTCGCGGTACACGCTGAACGAGGACTCGACGTCGACGAACACCGTCGGTTCGACGAAGTAGCCGCTCTCGCCGTGGCGGCGCCCGCCCGTCAGTGCTCGCGCACCCGCCCGCAATCCGGCATCGACATAGCCCAGGACCCGGTCGAGCTGGGTCTGCGAGACCAGGGGGCCGACCTCGGTGGCCGGGTCGAGCCCCGAGCCGATCTTGCTGGCCGCGGCGACCTCGGCGACGCCCCGGGTGAACTCGTCGAAGATCTTGTCCTCCACCAGCAATCGGGTGCCGCTGGTGCAGGTCTGGCCCTGGTTGAACAGGAATCCCGACGCCGTACCGGGGATCGCCAGGTCCAGATCGGCGTCGGCGAAGACGACCTGGGGACTCTTGCCGCCGAGCTCGAGGCTGACCTTCTTCAGATTGCCCTTGGCGGCGTCGACGATGAGCTTGCCCACCTCGGTGGAACCGGTGAAAGCGATCTTGTCGACATCGTCGTGGGCGGCCAGCGCGGCCCCGGCGTCGCCGTAGCCGGTGACGACATTGAGCACGCCGTCGGGCAGACCGACCTCGGCCAGGATCTCGGCCAGCCGCAGGGCGGTGAGCGGGGTGTCCTCGGCGGGCTTGAGCACGACGGTGTTGCCGGTCGCCAGCGCGACGGGAATCTTGAACGCGGCCATCAGCAGCGGGAAGTTCCACGGGACGATGGCTCCGCACACGCCGATCGGTTCGCGCAGGGTGTAGGCGTGCCACTGGGTGCCGGGTGCCCACGGCACCGACACCGGAATGGTGCGGCCTTCGATCTTGGTGGCCCAGCCGGCGTAGTACTGGAAGAGCTCGGCGACCCAGGTGATGTCGACGGCCTGGGCGACGCCGGCGGACTTGCCGTTGTCGAGCGATTCCAGCTGCGCCAATTCCTCGGCATGGGCGTAGATCGCCTCGCCCGCGCGGAACAGCAGACGCTGGCGCTGGGCCGGGGTCCACAGCGACCACTCGCCTTCGAAGGCGACGCGTGCCGCGCGCACCGCGCGGTCGACATCGACGGCCTCGGCGTGGGCGACCTCGGTCAGCACCTGGCCGGTGGCCGGGTCGCGGGTCTGGAAGGTCCGGCCCGAGGCCGCGTCGACCCACCGGCCGCCGATGAACAGTTGCTTGGGCGTGGACAGCCAGGCGCGGACCTGCGGCAGCACCGCGGTGGTGGTGGGTTCGAGTACTTCGGTCATCGTCGTGCCTTTCGGATCAGGAGTGGTCGTGCACGAGCACGCCGCGGATGTTCTGGCCGTTGAGCAGGTCGTCGTAGCCCTGATTGACCTGATCGAGGGTGTAGGTGCGGGTGATGAGCTCGTCGAGCTTCAGATCGCCGCTCTGGTAGAGACCGAGGATCTTGGGGATGTCGACGGTCGGGTTGCAGTCGCCGAAGAGGCTGCCGCGCAGTTCCTTCCGGAACAGCGTCATGATCGAACCGGGGAGCTGGATGTTGATCTCGTCGAGCTTGTTGAGCCCGGTCAGCACGACCTTGCCGCCCTTGCCGACAGCGTCGAAGCCGGCGCTGACGATCTCGGCGGTCATCAGGTCCGGGATCAGGATCGCGGCGTCGGCGCCTTGGCCGCGGGTCAGGTCGTTGATCGTGGCCAGGGCGTCACCGGCGTCGGCGAACGCGTGCGTGGCACCGAGTTCGAGGGCGCGTTCGCGTTTGTTGTGCAGCGGGTCGACCGCGACGACATAGCGCGCGCCGGCGAAGCGCGCGCCCTGCACCGCGTTGATGCCGAGCCCGCCGATGCCGAAGACGACCACCACGTCACCGGGTTTCACCTCGGCGGTGTTGACCGCCGAACCCCACCCGCTGGGGACACCGCAACCCACCAGCACCGCCTTGTCCAGCGGCAGGTCGTCGTCGACCTTGACGCAGGAGTTCTGGTGGATCACCCCGTACTGGCTGAACGTGCCGAGCATGCACATCGCGCCGTAGTCACCGGCCGGTCCCCGCAGCGGGAAACGACCACCGGGCAGATAGCCCTCGAGGATCGTGGCGCCCATGTCGCAGATGGACTGCTGACCGTTGGAGCAGTAGCGACAGGTGCCGCAGTTCGGGATGAACGAGCACACCACGTGATCGCCGGGCGCCACCCGGGTGACGCCGGGCCCGACCTCCTCGATGATGCCCGCGCCCTCGTGGCCGAGCACCATCGGCAGCCGCGCCTCCAGGTCACCGTGGGCGATGTGGACATCGGAATGGCACAGCCCGCCGTAGAGGTACCGGATGAGTACCTCTCCCTCGCGCGGCTTGTCGAGTTCGAGCTCTTCGATCTCGATCGGTTTGCCTGGCTGGTAGACGACCGCGGCCTTGGTCTTCATGGCGGGTTCTCCTGATCCTCGTCGATGCGTCCCGTCCGGAGCGACGCCGAACCACAGTCGCAACGGTGGGCTGACGCGACTGTTCAGAAACTGGACAATCGTGACCCCGGTCACCATTGCTACGGTGAGTGCATGGAACCCGAGGTGAACGGCATGGTGGCCAAGCGGGAACCGATCGCCGCGTCCTGGCATCGGGCGACGATGGCCGGACTGGAGCCGGGCTCGGCGCTGGACACGATCAGCTATGTCGACATCGACGAGACCAGTCCGCTGATGGCCGCGGCCGCGGTGGTCCTCGACGACCTCAACCATCGACTCGAGGGCACCGACTTCACCACGATCGTCATCGACCGGGAAGGCCGCGTCGCGCATCAGTGGTGCGGAAATCGCAGTGCCCGCAAGGTCTTCGACGACCTCGGCGTCGACATCGGTGCCTCCCTGCTCGAGGAGGCGGTCGGCACCACCGCGCCGGGGGTGGCGCTGGAGACCCGCACCAGCATCGCCGTCAACGGCGACGAGCACTTCGCTGTCCCACTGCGGCGCATGAGCTGCTACGGACATCCCATCTTCCACCCCACCACCCGCCGGATCGAGGGTGTGCTGGATCTGTCGACGGTGGCCCGGGAAGCCAGCCCGCTGTTGCCGCCGCTGGTCGCCCGCGCGGTCGCCGACATCGAGCAGCGACTGCTCGACGGCTCCCGCGTGTCGGACAAGGAACTGCTCGCCGCGTTCCAGGCCGCGGGCACCCGCCGCCGCGCGGTGCTGGCCATCGGGCGCGACCTGCTCATGTCCAACCAGGCCGCCGCGGACCTGCTCGGCGCCACCGACGTCGCGTTGCTGCGCATGATGGCACCGGATGTGCGGCGCAGCTCGGTCTTCGATCTGACGCTGGAGTCCGGGCTGGCGGTGCGGGTCGAAGCGACCCGGGTCGGCGGTCCGGCCGGGGGAACCCTGCTCAACGTCGAACCCCGCGAACGGGCGAGCATCGCCTATTCCCGCCGGGCGCTCGAGCCCGGCGACCCGCTCCTGGTCGCGGGACCACCGGGTTCCGGGCGCTCGCGCACCGCGCGCGAACACGCCACCGAGCAGCCGGTCACCGTCCTGACCGCCGCCAACGCCCTGCTCGACGGCAGCGACGTCTTCGCCCGTGACTTCGCCGCGCTGGTCCGCGCCCGGCAGGGCACCGTGTGCGTCGACGGCCTCGACCTGTTGCCCGACGATCTGATCGATCTCGTCGCCACCCATGTCGCCGACCGGCAGGTGCCGCGCGTCGTGCTGGTCACCGGAGCGGTGGACACCCTCACCGGCCGGGCCGCCGCGCTGGCCGCCGAATGCACCGACCGCGTCGAACTCGGGCCGCTGAGCAACCGCCGCGGCGAGATCCCGGCGCTGGTCGCGGCGATGCTACGCGAGGCGGGCGCGGACAGCTCGCTGTATTTCACCCCGGGCGCGCTCTCGGCGCTGTCCGCGCATCATTGGCCCGGCAATCTGCGCGAATTGCGCGCGGTCGTCACCGACGTCATCCGGCACCGGCGAAGCGGCGCGGTCGTCGTGAACGACCTCCCCGAGGCCTACCGCACGCAGCAGCCGATCCGGCAACTCATGCCGATCGACCGCGCCGAACGCGACGTCATCGTCGAGGCGCTGCGCCGATTCGAGGGCAACAAGGTCAAAACCGCGCAGGCCCTGGGGATCTCGCGCACCACGCTCTACGCGAAGATGCGTGCGCTGCGCATCACCGTCTACTGACGCGCACGCGCGGCGGCACCGGGAATCGGGCGCGCGGGTCGTTGATAACGCGGGTGCGGTGAATGGCGATCTTGCACCGCTGTTCGTCTCGCACCGAAGGAGATTCGTGACCCAGCCGCCGATTCCACCGCAGTATCCGTCCGCGCCCTACCCGGCCTATCCACCGCAGCCGCCGCGCCGCGACAACACGACCCTGTGGGTGTTGCTCGCGGTTGTCGGTGTTCTGCTGCTGGTCTGTGGCGGGTGCGCCACCTCGGTGCTGCTCGCCGCCGGAGACACCCAGGACACCGGCCGGACCGCGGTGAGCACGCCACCGCCGGGTGGGCCCGCCGAGCCGCCACCGGGTTCGGGCGCACCCCGCACCAGCGCTCCACGTACCGCGCCCTCGACACCGAGCGCGTCGAGCAACAGCCAGAACACGACCAAGCAGGACGCGTTCATCGCGACACTCGACCGCGAGGGGATCTACTACTCCTCACGCCAGGCGGCGCTCGACATGGGCGTGGCGATCTGCGAGGAACGCGCCGCCGGGGCGACCGATGTCGAGATGGCGACCGCGCTCACCGAGAAGGGGTATTCGAGCCGCGACGCCGCCTACCTCGTCGTCGCTGCCCAGATGCAGTTCTGTCCCGAATACGCCTGACGAGGTGGTGCTGGTCGGCCGGTCCCGGAGAGGCGGAACCGGCCGACCCGCTCAGGCGACTTCGCCGATGTCGCCGATGACGCTGCGCAGCTGGGCGCGCCCGTCGGCGAGGTTGTAGGTCACGCAGGCGATGGCCAGCTGGCCCGCCTCGACGCGGTCGGAGATGGTCGACGAACGCTGCATGAGCAGGCGCGCGGTTTCCTCCACATGACGGGCTTCCAGGTCGTCGACGTTGGTCAGACCTTCCCGGCGGCCGAGCAGGATCGACGGGGTGACGCGTTCGACCACGCTACGGATGAAACCGCCCGGCACCGTCCCGTTGTCGAGGGCATCGATGGTGGCGGCCACCGCGCCGCACGAGTCGTGGCCGAGGACCACGATCAGCGGCACCTGCAGTACCGCGACGCCGTACTCGATCGAGCCGAGCACCGAACTGTCCACCACATGACCGGCGGTGCGCACGACGAACATGTCGCCGAGCCCCCGGTCGAAGATGATCTCGGCGGCGACCCGGGAGTCACCACACCCGAACAGGATCGCCGAGGGCTGCTGGCCACCCGCCAGCTTGGCGCGATCCGCGGCACCCTGGCTGGGGTGCTGCAGGGTATCGGTGACGAAACGGTCGTTTCCATCACGCAGGGACTTCCACGCGGCAACAGGATTCGAATGGGGCATAACCCCCATAGTGCCTGAATTGCGACGCGTGGCGACACCGACCCCCTGACGGCTTCGTCACCCGCCGGGTGTCCGGTGAACCGGGTCTCGATCCCGAGCCATCCGGCCGGGCGGGCTGGCCGAACTCCGTTGCGTCCACATCAGCGCGGCACTCTCGCCGCCCTTTCGGAAGCGACGGAACGACCATGCGAACCCTGCGCAGCACCCTCGTGGCGGCAGCCCTTCTCGGCTCGGTACTCGGCGCCTCGGCCTGTTCCGACGACGATTCGACCACCTCGTCCGCGACCACCTCGGCGACGACCTCCTCCTCGTCGATGACCGCGTCCGCGGCGAACGGCTCCGGCGCGTCGGGTCTCGTCGGGCCCGGGTGCGCCGAATACGCCGCCCAGGTTCCCAGCGGCCCCGGCTCGGTGAGCGGGATGGCTCAGGACCCGGTCGCGGTCGCCGCGTCCAACAACCCCATGCTCACCACGCTGGTGGCGGCGGTGTCGGGCAAACTCAATCCCCAGGTCAACCTGGTCGACACCCTCAACGGCGGCCAGTTCACCGTCTTCGCGCCCGTCGACTCCGCGTTCGCGAAGATCGACCCGGCCACCATCGAGTCGCTGAAGACCGATTCGGCCACCCTCACCAAGATCCTGACCTACCACGTGGTGCCCGGTCAGCTCGCGCCCCAGGATGTCGCGGGCACGCACAAGACCGTCGAGGGCGCGGCCGTCACGGTGACCGGCTCCGGGGACAGCCTGAAGGTCGGTGACGCGGCCGTGGTCTGCGGTGGCGTGCGCACGGCGAACGCGACGGTCTACATGATCGACAGCGTGCTCATGCCGCCCGCGGCGTGAGGTCGACGATGGTCACGCCGCCGGGAACCGTAGAGTTGCGGAAGAAAGTTTTCGGCGGCGCCCATCCGTACCGCGGGGCTGGCCGAAATCCCTCTCATGCTGATGCACGCAGGGACCACACGATGACGAACCGCCCGGGCTCCTCGCCGATCCGGTTGCGCGTGGTGACCGATCCGGCGCCCGCATGCCCGGCGCCCGCCAAGCCCGACCACGCCGTGCAAGCGCGGCTGGTGACGCTGCTCGGCGCGATCGCGTCCGGGGACCGGACGGCGTTCGCCGAGTTCTATCGGGCGACCAGTCCGCGGGTGTTCGGACTCGCGCTGCGGGTGGTGCGCAACCACGGCGCGGCCGAGGACATCGCGCAGGAGGTGTTCCTGCAGGCCTGGTCGCTGGCGGGGGAGTACGACGTGGGTAAGGCCAGCCCGATCGGCTGGCTGATGATGCTGACCCACCGCCGCGCGGTCGACCGGGTGCGTGCCGAACAGTCGGCGACCAGCCGTGACCTGGTGTTCGGGCACACCCATCTGGGCCGTGACCACGACACCGTGGCCGAGGAGGTCACCCAGCGGCTCGACGAGCAGTCGGTCCAGGACTGTCTCGCGACGATGACCGAGCTGCAGCGCGAGGCGGTGGCGCTGGCCTATTACAGCGGGCGCACCTACGCCGAGGTCTCCGAGACCCTGGACGTGCCGTTGCCGACGGTGAAGAGCCGGATCAGGGACGGCTTGAAGCGACTCGAAAACTGTTTGACCGGAGGGAATTCCCGATGAGCGAGACAGATCGGCGGACCCCTCGGCCGTTGCTCGACGACGCCTACCCCTACGCCCTCGACGCGCTCGATCCCCAGCAGCGACGCGCTATCGACGACGAGCTCGCGGCCGCGGATCCCGAGCGCGCGCGGGAGTTCCTCGCCGCCGTGTCGCGCATTCGCGAGACCATGGCCGCGTTGACGGTGTCCGACTCGGTGCCCCCACCCGCCCGGCTCGAAGCCGCGCTGATGCGGGCGCTGGACCGGCTCGATCCGCAGGTGCGCCCGCTGACCCGGCGGGACACGCAGGGCAAAGGGTGGCGACTGCGCTGGTTGACCGCCGCCGCGGCCGCGGTCGTCGCGGTCGGCATCGGCACCGGGGTCGCGGTCGTGATCGACCGCACGAACGACGGCACCGGCGCGATCACCGCGCAACAGGTGCTCGACCAGCCCGACAGCCGGGAGTCGTCGGTCGCGATCACCGGCGGCGGCGCGATGACGGTGCACCAGTCCACGGCACTGGGCGCCGCGGCGGTGTCGTTCCAGGACATGCCCGCGCTGTCCGCCGACCGCGCGTACCAGTTGTGGCGCATTCCCACCGGCGGTGCCCCCCGCTCGGTTGCGGTGATGGAAGGTCCGGCCTCGGTGGTCACCGCCGTCGACGCCGCCGACACCCTCGCGGTGACCGTCGAACCCGCCGGTGGTTCGGCCGGCCCCACCACACCGGTGATCGTCAGCATGACAGTCGGCTGACCCGCCCGCGGCGGGCCGCGCCGACACTCGATACCTCAGGAGTGACAGCATGGTCCGCCGCAACGCGTACACCCCACGGCCGCTGGGCCGCGCCACCGCAGCGCTCGCCGCGACGGCCGCCGCCGCGACGGTGCTCGGCATCGGACACCTGGTCGCGGCGGTTCTCGATCCGGCCGCCTCCCCGTTCTTCGTGCTGGGCGCCACCGTCGTCGACCACACGCCGAAGTGGTTGAAGGACAGTGCCATCCGCTGGTTCGGTACCAACGACAAACTGGCGCTGGCGATCACGATGGCCGTAGTCATGGTGGCGGCCGCCGCGCTGATCGGATTGCTCGCGCGTCGCAGCCCGGCTCGGGGCGCCGTCGTCCTGGCCGGGTTCGGGACCACAGTCGCTGTTCTCGCGGTGCTGCGGCCGACCGCGGGACCGGACTTCGCGATACCCGCGGTGGCGGGAACGGCCGCGGGAATCGCCACCCTCTGTCTGCTTTTCGTCGTCCCGGCCGCTCGGCGACCCGGAGATGGTCTCACCCGGCGTGGCTTCCTGCTGGCGGTCGCGGGAGTGACCGCCGGTGCGGTGGCCGCGGGCGCCGCGGGGCGCGTCATCGGTAGCCGACTGCGCGATATCGGCGCGGACCGAGCGGCTTTCGTGCCGCCGCGCGTGGCCGACCCGGCACCGCCGGTCCTGCCCGAGATGGATCTCCCGGTGCCCGGCCTGACCCGGTTCGTCACCCCGGCCGCGGAGTTCTACCGCATCGACACGGCGTTGCAACTGCCGGCGCTGACCCGCGCGCAGTGGCGGCTGCGCATCCACGGGATGGTGGCGCGGGAGATCGTGCTGGACTTCGACGCGTTGAGCGCGCGCCGCGCCGTCGAATCACTGATCACGCTGACCTGTGTGTCGAACGAGGTCGGCGGCACGCTCGCCGGAACGGCCACCTGGACCGGCTATCGCCTCACCGACCTGCTCAGGGAAGCGGGTCCGGCGCCCGGCGCCGATATGATCCTGTCGCGCAGTGTGGACGGCTTCACCGCCGGGACCCCGCTGGACGCGGTCCTGGGCAACCCGGACGCCTTGCTCGCGGTGGCCATGAACGGCGCGGCGCTGCCCGTCGCCCACGGCTATCCGGTGCGGATGATCGTGCCCGGACTCTACGGCTACGTCTCGGCCACCAAATGGGTCGTCGACCTCGAACTCACCCGCTTCGACCAGGCCCGCGCGTACTGGACCGAGCGCGGCTGGTCGGAGCGGGCACCGATCAAGACCGCGTCGCGGATCGATGTCCCCGCCGCGTTCGCGAACCTCGCCGCCGGACCGGTGACCGTGGCCGGCGTCGCCTGGGCACAGGGCCGCGGGATCACCGCCGTCGAGGTGCAGGTGGACGACGGACCGTGGCGGCAGGCCACGCTGGCCACGGCCTATTCCCTCGATACCTGGCGGCAGTGGACCTGGACGTGGGATGCCATGCCGGGTACGCACACCCTGCGCGTCCGTGCCGTGGACGGCACCGGTGTCGTCCAGACCGAGACCCGCGCCGCGCCGTTCCCCGACGGCGCCACCGGCCGGCATTCCCGGGTGGTCACCGTCCGCTGACGGCCGAGCATCGCGATCGCACCCATCTGCGCCCGGGCGCGGCGCGAACTCCCTGCGCACTACGGGCACATCTGGCCCGACGGCGCGACTTTTCGCTGGACCCCTAGGAGGAACTGTGAACAGTGAGCTGGGCGAAGTAGTCGTGGCGAGCACCGTCCGCGACGGCGACCGTGAGTTCGGGGTGGAGATCGCCGATCCCCGGCAGGACGCCATGACACAGGACTGGCACTGCACCTATCGCGTCGCGGGTACGCGCACCCATCGAGTCCGCGGCCCGGACCGGCTGTCGGCGGTCTACGCGGCCCTGATCGACATCCACAGTGCGACAGCCCGATTCGGCTCCCCGGACAACGCGGACGACCCCCATCGGCCTCGTGAACCCGTGGCCGCCCGCCCCCGCATCGGCGGCGCCCCCGCCGCGCACGCCCGCGAGTTCGGCCCGCCGCTGGGCGCACGAGCCGTCGACACCGCCGCCGGCCCCGTGGTCATCGTGCTCGGTCGCCCCCGCCGCGACCCGTACAGTCCCCACACCTGCCTGTGCCCCTTCCGCATCGACGACCGCACCGAAGCCTTCGGACAGGGATTCGACGACCTGCACGCGGTGCTGTCGGCGATCCGCGGCGTGAGCGCCATCTTGGGCATCCCGCAGGACTGGCCGGCGCCGGGCGGGCGAGGCTCGGGTCTTTCCGCGCCGGTGCGCAAGGGAGAGGCGCGGAGCCCCAGGCACGCCGCGCATCAGTGACAGGAATCCCGGGAGTTCGGTACCGCCGCGATGGGGCAGACAGCATCGGTGCTCATCGAAGGTTGGTGCACCGAGACCGGGTACCTACCGCGAGCGCAAGGCGGTGCGCAGGCCGCGCCGGATCGCGCCGGGCTCGGCGGGTGTCACGGTGGTGAACTTGCGCTCGGACGCGGTTTCGGGCGCGTCGTCGCTGGTCGCCAGCAGGAACGAGTCGGGGAGGGCGAGCTTGTTGATCGTGCGCAGGGTGAGCAGGTACTGCTTGGGCAGGGGGCCCGTGGTGTAGGGCAGGTCGTACTTGTCACAGAGCGCGCGCACCCGCACCGCGATCTCGGCATAGCGGTTGCTGGGCAGGTCGGGGAAGAGGTGATGCTCGATCTGATGCGACAGATGGCCGCTGAGGAAGCCCAGGATCGGGCCCGCGTCGAAGTTGGCGGTGCCGAGCATCTGACGCAGGTACCACTCACCGTGGGTTTCGTGCTCGATCGCTTCCGGTGTGAACTTCTCTGCGCCATCGGGGAAGTGGCCGCAGAAGATCACGACATAGGCCCACATGTTGCGCAGCGCGTTGGCGGCGATGTCGGCGGTCAGGGTGCGGCGCCAGCGCCGTCTACTGAGGATCGGGAAGAACAGGTAGTCCTTGGCGGCCTGCCTGCCGATCTTGCGGACCAAAGCCTTGGTGTGCGCGGTCTTCTCGGCGTCGGTCGCGGCGCGGTCGCGTTCGGAGTACAGGCCGTGCAGGGCGATGCCCCACTCGAAAGTGGCTGCCAGGAGCAGGTTCTGCAGCGGTTGCAGCAACAGGCGAGGGCGCCATTGCTGGTCCCTGGTCACCCGGATGACGCCGAAGCCGACGTCGTCGTCCATGCCGACCACGTTGGTGAACATGTGATGGCGGTAGTTGTGCGAGTAGCGCCATTGCGACGACACCCCGGCCATGTCCCATTCCCAGGTGCGGGAATGGATCTCGGGATCGTTCATCCAATCCCATTGGCCGTGCGACACATTGTGGCCGATCTCCATGTTCTCGATGCTCTTGGCCGCGGCCAGCGCCGAGGTGCCGACGAGCCAGCCCAGTCGTGAGCCGCTGCTCGCCAGGAGCAACCGCGCACTCGCGTCGAGGATGCGCTGGAAGGCGATCGTGCGCCGGATGTAGTCGGCGTCGGGGGTGCCGCGCCGATCCTCGATATCGCGACGGATCGCGTCGAGTTCCTCGCCGAGCGCCTCGACATCGGCTTTGCTCAGGTGCGCGTAAACCGCGACTTCGGTAATGGCCATGGGGGTCCTCGCCTGGTCGTAATAGTGATTCTACGTACTCCTACAACTGACGTCTACAGCGTAGACTAACGACATAGACCTCCGCGGTGACTGCCGTGCGACGGAGTCGGCGCGAGCCGGGACAGGAGCGCCGGATCATGACGCGGATATCGGCCGGACCACACGCGGACGCCTCGACGACCTGGTGGCCGCACGGCGCAGACCTGGTCGCCGAGCTGCCCGACCTGCTGGCGCGGCTCGAGACCCGGCGCGGACCGATTCATCGGCTGAGCTACAACATCGGCGAATGGTCGGCCACCGCACGTACTTTCGACAATCGGGGTCATCGGGTGCGCTTGGACGGCTATCACTACATGCGCCCGCACACCGTCGATGTGCTCGGCGTCGACGGCTACCGGCTCCACCTGCGAGTGGTCCCGGCCGACCTCGACGGCGAGTCCGCCGAGCAGCGGTGGGAGTCCGAGGGCGGGGCCGAGCCGGCGGGTGTCAGCCCGCGGGGTAGGTCAGGGTCGCGGTGAGACCGGTGAGCAGGATGTCCAGGCCGCGCTCGAGTTCGGCCGCGCCATCGTAGGCGGCCAGCACCGGGGCGAGTTCGCGCACCAGCGGGAATTCGGTGATCGGCAAACGGTGCAGGCCGAGGCGCAGGACCTCGTCGGACTCCTCCGGCCGCTCGATCACCTCCTGGAGCTCGTTGAGCACGTGGCCGTAGAGGAATCCGAACAGCGCGCGGTAGATGTGCAGGGCGTCGGCGCCGGCGAAACCGGCGTTGGTGAGCAGCCGCAGGATGTTCTCGAGTGGCCGGACCACCGCGATCGGGCGCATGCCGAGCGGGGTCGACAACGGCCGGGTCACCAGCAGCGGGACCACATTCGGGTGGGCGAGCGCCAGGGCGCGGAACGAGCGTGCGACCGCACGCAGCTGTGCGGCCCAGTCCGGATCGTCGGCGTCGACCATCAACTGCTCGAACACCAACTCGGCTACGCCGTCGAGCACCGCGGCCTTGTTGGGCAGGTGGCGGTAGATCACCATCGGGTCCCGGCCGACCGCCTCGGCCAGCCGCCGCATCGACAGCGCGTCGACGCCGTCGCGATCGACGATCATCAGCGCCGCGATGAGCACGGAATCCCTGGTCACCGCGCTGGGGGGACGGCGGGCGCCATCGGTCGAAGCCTCGGTCATGAGGGCACCTCCGTCTGCTTCGGTTGTCGTTGCCAGTGTAGACCTACAACGTTGACAACCGCGGGATTCGCGCGTCTACTGGAGGTGTACAGGTCCCCGGAGCTGATACCGATTCCTCGGATCCCGGCCGAAAGGACCGATCGACATGCGCGTTCGCGAAACTCATCATCACGCCGCGGCACCCGCCCGCCACCAGGTTCCCCCGCTCTACACGCCGCGGCTGCGGATGCGGTCACGCTCCGCGGGAGACCGCTACATCGACGGTGCCTGGTGGCCGCGTTCGACCGACCTGGCCGCCGAACTTCCCGACTTGCTCGCGGTGCTGGGCGTGCGGCTCGGCCCGGTCTGGCGGGTCGTGTACGACCCGTCGTGCTGGGCCTCGGCGCCCGCGCGGATCACCGTCGCGGGAGAGACCGTCCGGCTGGATTCCTATCACTTCGAGCTGTGGAACACGATGTATGTGTTCGGGCGCGACGCGAGCATGCTGGTGCTACAGGTGATTCCGTCCGACACCGACGAACGGGTCGCCCACCAGTCCTTGATGGCCGCGGCCGAAGCAGACCCCGCCGAGTCCGAGCCCGAGCCCGAGCCCGCGGACAGTCCGCGGCCCATCACCGATCACCAGGCGATGGGCGGCGACCGGCAGCCCTTCCCGGTGCCGACCCGCACCCCGCGACTGCTGTTGCGCGGCAGCGAAAATCACACCGAGCTGTTCGACGGCGCCTGGTGGCCCCGGACGGTGAACCTCACCGCCGAACTCCACGATCTGATCAGCGCCCTCACGCCCCGCCTCGGCCAGACGGCGCGAATCAGCTTCGACTGGAACGTGACCAGCCGCAACCAGCGCCGCATCGACCACGACGACGGCATCGATCTGCGGGTCCCCGACATCGGCCAGTTGCCCGACACCATGCACCTCGTCGGCGTGAACGGCGTCCACCTGACCCTGCTGGTTATCGCGGCCGACACCCCGGACGACGTGGCGAACGCCCAGATCCTGCACGCGGTCGGCCGCGTCGGCCACCATTTGCCCGATATCGGCTGACCGCGTGTGCGCCCTCGGCCGCCGCGGCATTATCGAGAGACCTCCGTCATGACCGATGAACTCGACGCGGACCCCACGCGCCCCGAACCCGCCCCCGAGACACCGTTCGTGGACTGGCCCGATCCGAGCCCCCTGCAATCCTGGTGGCTCGACATCATGGACGGCGGCTCCCCGGCTACGCGCTCCGCCGGTCACGACTAGGTGGAGCGACCGCGCGGGCACCATGGCCTCGGTCAGTGGCGGCCCGGCGGGTGGTCGGCCGGCTGGAACAATTCGATCAGGTTGCCCGCGGGGTCGGCGAGCAGGATCTGACTGCCGCCCGGCCCGGAAACGATGTCGGTGCGGAAGACGACGCCGTTGTCGCGCAGGCGGGTGACCTCGGCAGCAAGGTCGTCGACGATCAGATGGATACGGTTGGCGCCGGGCGTCGCGATGTCGGCGGGGGTGGCCCGCGCACCGGAGCTGGCCGGTCCGGACAGCAGCAGCCGCAGCGATCCCCGCACGACGTCGGCGAATGCGGGTGCGGCATTGATGTGCACGGTGAAACCGAGTGTGCCGGTATAGAACTCGATGGCGGCCGCGACGTCGTCGACGAGATAGCGGACGCCGACATATTCGGTGGAGGACGTCATGACGCACTTCCTTTCGTGCGGACGGTGAGGGTGGGCAGCAGGTAGCGAACGCGGGTGTCGATCTCGCTCGCGGTGGCGCGGAAGAGCGGGTAGTTCTCGCCCGCTGCCGCCGGATCGGGGATACTCCAATGCAGGTGGCGGGGATTCTCGCCGAAGTCGGGGCAGACCTCGCGGGCCTTGTCGCACAGGGTGATCACCGCGTCGAATCGGGTGTCGTCGACCTCGGTCAGCGCGCGGGGAGATCGTCCGCTGATGTCGATGCCGAACTCCTCGCGCAATACCCGGATCGTGGCGGGGTGCATCGCCGGTTTCGGGCGCGTGCCCGCGCTGACGGCGTCGACCCGGTGGTCACCTCGGTGGCGCAGCAGCGCTTCGGCGATCACCGAGCGGGCGCTGTTGCCGGTGCAGACGAACAGCACCGCCGGTGTCGACGGCGGATCGAAGGCAGGCGCGTTCGGGTGCAGGCGCAACGCGGGGTGGAGTGCGGGGCCCGCGGCGGTGAGCAGGGCGGCGCACCGGTCCAGATCCAGGTGGTTGTAGCTGTCGCGGCCGTCGTGGCTGCTGCGCGTCGTGGTGACCAGCCCGCCTTCCCGCAGGAGACGCAGATGGTAGGAGATGAGGTTCTGCGGCTGGTCGAGGCGGGTCGCGAGGTCGCGGACGCGACAGTCACTGCCCGAGAGTTCTCTGAGCAACTGCCATCGCACCGGATGGGCGGCCAGATGAACAAACGGTGGAACAGCTTGACGAGTCGACGTCACCGATCCAGGATAACACCGAACCCATCAAATGAATTTGATGGATATCGCGATCACCCGAGACGGGAGCAAGGTGTCCGACACAACGCCGACCGGCCTGCGCCGCAGCCTGGGGGTCACCGACGCGGTCATGATCGGGCTGGGCGCCATGATCGGCGCCGGGATCTTCGCGGCCCTGGCACCGGCGGCACGCTCGGCCGGATCGTGGTTGCTGGTGGGGCTCGCGGTGGCGGCCGTGGTCGCGTACTGCAACGCGACCTCCTCGGCGCGATTGGCCGCTCGGTACCCGGCCTCCGGTGGCACGTATGTGTACGGGCGCGAACGGCTCGGCGAATTCTGGGGCTACCTGGCCGGCTGGTGTTTCGTCGTCGGCAAGACCGCCTCGTGCGCGGCGATGGCGTTGACCGTGGGCACCTACGCGTGGCCGGCGCACGCGCATGCGGTGGCCGTCGGCACGGTCGTGGCGGTGACGGCGGTGAACTACCGCGGTGTCCAGAAATCGGCGCTGCTGAACCGGGTGATCGTAGCGATCGTGCTGGCGGTGCTGGCCGCGGTCGTGGTCGCGGCGTGCACGTCCGAGTCCGCCGAGTTCGCGCGGCTGGAACTCGGCTCCGAGGTCACCGTATTCGGGGTGTTGCAGGCGGCGGGCCTGCTGTTCTTCGCGTTCGCCGGGTACGCGCGGATCGCCACGCTGGGTGAGGAGGTCCGCGATCCGGCGCGCACGATTCCGCGCGCGATTCCGCTGGCGCTGGCCATCACGCTGGTGGTGTACGCGTTCGTCGTGGTCGCGGCCGTGGTCGTGCTGGGGCCGCAGGGGTTGGCGCGGGCGAGCGCACCGCTGACCGAGGTCGTCCGGGTCGCCGGCGCCGGGTGGCTCGAGCCGGTGGTTCGGGTCGGTGCCGTGGTGGCCGCACTCGGATCGCTCCTGGCCTTGATTCTCGGTGTGTCGCGCACGACGCTGGCGATGGCCCGGGATCGCCACCTGCCCCACGGACTGGCGGCGGTGCATCCGCGCTTCGCGGTGCCGCACCGGGCCGAGGTGACGGTCGGGGTGATCGTCGCCGTCGCCGCGGCCACGGCCGACATCCGGGCCGCGATCGGATTCTCCTCCTTCGGCGTGCTGCTCTACTACGCCGTGGCGAACGCGGCCGCGTGGACGCTGACCTCGTCGGAGGGTCGCCCGCCGCGGTGGGTGCCGGTCATCGGGTTGCTCGGGTGTGCGGTCCTGGCCTGCACGCTGCCCGCCATCTCCGTGCTGGCCGGGGCGGGCGTCGTCGCGCTCGGCATCGTGATCTATGCCGTGCGCCGCGGCGGTGCTCAGTCCTTGCGCCGCTGAACCGGTGGCGGCGCCCAGGTGCCGTCGAGTGCTTCGGAGCGCGGCGCGTAGAGGCGCATGGTGATGCCCATCGGGCCGCTCGCCGCCGGCAGCCAGTTCGATTCGAGGTCGGGGCCCGGGTTCTTGCGCGAGACGGAGATGTCGAGTGAACCGTCCGCGTTGTACCGCAAGGGATCTCGGTCGCCGATGGCGAAGCGATCGAGTTCGTTGGGGATCTGGAAGCCCTCGGCGTCGTACATGGTGATCGACCAGAACGCCGTGGCCGGTGGCAGTTTCCCCGCGTCGAAGTGGATCACGTAGTCGTTGTCGCCGACGAGCGGTTCGCCGTCGGCGTCGGCGGTCAGCAGCGGATAGATCGCGTCCTCGGGCGGGTTGGCGCCCAGCCCGACCAGCGTGACGGCGGATCGTTTGAGGTAGTCGTTGCCGTAGACGCCGATGTTGCCGTGCACGCTCACCCACCCGTTGACCGGCGGAGCCAGGTGAGGCGTTGCCGCGGCCACCGCCGCGCGCGCCGCGGCGACACCCGCCTCGATCGCTTCCAGCTCCTCGGGGGAGAAGCGGGTCGCGTCGAAGTCCTGCCCGGGCACGATGCCCAGCAGCGCGATCCGTGCCAGCTGGGAGAAATCGGTGCTGTGCGGCGGGTCGGCTTTCAGTGCGGCGGCGGCGCGGTCGAAGAACTCGGTCGCCGACATCGTATCGACCTGCCGCAGTGGTTCGGTTTCGGTGACCAGGGCGGGATCCGGCTCGAACGGGGGCGGGTCGGCCAGTTCGGTGATCCGCAATCCGTCCTGGAACTTGTTCACCGCCGCGTAGTCGGCGGGCCCGTTGGTCTGGGTACGGCCGATCATCCAGGCATGAGGCGTGGGGGAGCGGATCACCGTGACGTCGGCGGGCAGCTCGTCGCGGTAGCCGGGGCCGGCGATGACGAAGTCCTGTTCGGCGGTGCCGGTGGTCCGCTTGCCCGGGGTGGCGAACACATCGGTCCAGGCGTCCAGGATCGGGAGCATGTAGTAGCGGTCGTCACTGTCGGGAGCGTGGACGAGGACGGGGCCGCGGGTCAGATCCAGCCAGGCCGACGAGTACAGCGTGTCGAAGTTCGGCCGCACGACCGCGCGGAACTCGACATCCGGGAACTGGCGCATGTGGTGGAACTGGTTCGGAGGTCCGAAACCGGGGGTGGAACCGGCGGGTGAGTTCGTCTGCTGCTGACGGGTCACCTCCATCGTCACCAGCGAGTAGAGATAGACGTACGCTTCGTAGCTGAGAGTTTGCAAGTCGTCGGACAAAACGCTCATGACGCCTCCATTGTGGATCGCAATCCGCCTGGTACCAGCCTCTTTTCGAACGTATCAGGGGCGGATAACGGCGCAATCACACGATGTTCGCTCGATTGCTGGAGGCCGGGAGCTGTCCCGACGAGTGGTGTGCTGCCGTCAGGCCGGGGTGAGCACGCAGAATTCGTGGCCCTCGGGGTCGGCCAGGACGGTCCACGGCACTTCGCCCTGGCCGATGTCGAGATCGGTCGCGCCCAGGGTCCGCAGCCGCTCCACCTCCGCCGCGTGGTCGTCGCCCGGATAGGGCCGCAGGTCGAGGTGGATGCGGTTGCGCACGGTCTTCGGCTCCGGCGTGCGGAGGAACTCCAGATAGGGGCCGACGCCGACGGCGGAGCGCAGTGTCGCGTGATCGTCGGACACCTCGTGCACGGTCCAGTCCATCGCCTCGCCCCAGAACTCCGCCATGGCCCGGGGATCGACGCAGTCGACGACCACCGCGGCGATCGGCCCGGTGCCCCGGTAGACCGCCCGAGGCTCCAGCACGCAGAACTCGTTGCCCTCGGGGTCGGCGAGCACCGTCCACGGCACCTCGCCCTGGCCCACGTCCGCGGGCGTCGCACCGAGCGCCCGCAGTCGCGTGACCAGCTCCGTCTGCTCGGTCGCCGAAATGGTCGCGAGGTCGATGTGCACGCGGTTCTTCACCGTCTTGGGCGCGGGATCGGCCACCACATCGATACAGACCGCGCTCGGATCGGGATAGGCGAAGTCCTCGGGCTCGAGATTGGTCACCCCCGGCGCCTCCCTGCCCGTCTCCCAACCGAGCGCCGCCGCCCAGAACCGTCCGAGCGCACCGTCATCGCGAGCTTTCATATGGATCTGCACCAGCCGCGTAGCCACGGGGCCGATCCTATGCGGCAACAGTGCTGTCACAGTCGCTGACACCGAGGGCTGACAGTGGTGGAATCGAGGCGCGACCGTCCTTGATGAGACAGGGCCGATCGTGCATTCGGGGCCTGCACCGGTGCCCTGAGAATTCGAGGACTCGTGAGCGTCCACTCCCGTCACGGCGGAAACCATTTTCCGCCCCTTCCCGGCGAGCCCGCCGAGGTGTGCGCGCGGCTGCAGGGCGAACTGGTCGCCCGGCCCAACGCGGTGATCCTGTACGTCTGCGGTGAGGTCGACGCCTACACGCTCCCGCGGTGGCGACGCATGCTCGATGCCGCCTTCCTCGCCGCCGCCGAGACCGGCCACCTCGTCGTCGACATCGGCGACGCGGGATTTCTCGGCTGCCGCGCCGTGCTGGACCTGGCGGCCCGTGCGCAGCAGGCCGCGGCAGAGGGAATCGGGGTCGATCTGGTGAATCCGGTGCCCTCGGTTGTGGACCGCATCATCGCCGTGGCGGGTCTGTTCGCCTGGCTACCGGTGCACACCTACCTCGTCGACGCCCTGGTCGCGCACAAGCGGGGGCCGGAGCACGCTGCCGCCGGCTAGGGCGCTTACGCGCGGGGCGACTTCCGTTCGGAGCGTAGTCGATCGCGTTCGGCGCGCAGTGTGGCGACGGTGTCCTCGAGTTCGAGGATGCGGGCCACCGCGGCCAGGTTGATGCCCTCGCCGGTGAGGGTGGTGATGCGATGTAGGCGGGTGAGGTCGTCGCCGCTGTAGCGGCGGGTGCCGCCGGCGCTGCGAGCGGGGGTGAGCAGGCCGTGTTGTTCGTACAGGCGCAGGGTCTGTACCCCGATGCCCGCCAGTTCCGCGGCTACGGAGATCGCGTACACCGCCTGTGCTGCCGGTATCGGGTCGTGCGGGGAGATCATCGGCGCCTTCACCTCGATTCTGTGGTTCTGTATCAGATTACTTGGTTCTGCTGCTTGCACTCATCTGGGTCGAGTGCTAAATAATATCTATGTCGGATGACAGAGGTTA
>NZ_LPNR01000105.1 GCF_019266065.1 Nocardia sp. MH4
CTGCGACCACGGGTGGACGGGTTGTGCCCGGTGCCACGCCGTCCGGTGGCCGAAGTGCGCCGGCCGGTGCCGCGACGGGCGGGCACCCGGTACCGGGAGGCACGCCCGCCGGCGCCACGACCGGGAGCCGGGGCGTGCCCGCCGGTGCGACGACCGGTGGACGCGCGGTCCCGGGTGCACCGGGGGAGCACGCCCAGGAGCCCGTACCGACGCCGACCGGTGAGTTCCGTGTCGTCGGTGCGGTGACCGCGACCGGTGGCATCGAGACTTCGCGCAGCCAGACCAGCGCGACCGGCGCGCAGCCGACACTGATCATCCGCCCGCCCGCGGCCGCGCCGGGGCAGCCCGAGACCACCGGGTTCCATCGCGTCCCGGTCGAGGGCTCCGGCGAGATCTCCATCCCCGCGGTGATCCAGCCGACCGGCCCCGCCGAGATCCGCCCGGCCGACACCCATTTCACCCCGCTCCCGACGGCGGACGAGCCCGCCGCTCCCGAGCCCCCACCCGCCTACACCCCGGACCAGGGCCTGCCCAAGATGCGCCCGTTCCCGGACGCGCATCTCTACGGCGATGCCCAGCCCGGCGGTACCTCCGGCCCGGTGCCTGCCCCGCCGTTCCCCCCACCCACCGGTTTCGTCCCGCCCGACGCCGACCGCCCGGCTCCGCCGCCGCGTCTCGACGCGCCCTCGGGGCCGGTCCCGCAACGCGCCGCCCCGACCCAGCGGTTCGTCGGCGATGCCCCCGCGACGGAACACCACGGCCCGTCGAACCCGAACCCCCGGTTCGCCCCGGCCCCGGACGATCGATTCGGCCCGTCGGCAGACCTTGTCGACGACAGCCACGCGAATCCCGGTGCCCGACCGGGTGGTCCCGCCCTGCCCGGTCCCGGCCGCGCGCCCGCCGGTTTCGTCGGCCCGGACGCTCGATTCGATACTCCGGCAGGACCTTTCGACGACAGGCGACCCACTTCGGCACCTCGGTCCGCGCCGACGCAGAAGTTCGACGGCGATCAGTTCGGCCCGGACGCCCGGTTCGGTGGTCCGGCCGACGACACCGATCCGCCCGCCCGCTTCGCTGCCCCGACCGAACAGTTCGGCGGCGCCCCGGACCGTTTCGGCCCGCCGACCGAGCAGTACGACCCGGCGAACCAGCCCTTCGGTGGTGCTCCGAACGACCGGTTCGGACCGCCGATCGAGCCCGCCGACCCGCAGCGGTCGGCGCCGACGCAGCACTTCGGCGGCGCTCCGGACGACCGGTTCGGTCCCGCCACCGAGCAGTACGATCCCCTGCGACCCCTTGCCGCCCCGTCGGGCCCGGACGATCACTTCGGCCCGGCCACCGAGCACTACGATCCGCAGCGGGCGCCCGCGGGCCGGCCTTTCAGTGGTGCGCCGGAGGATCCGTTCGGTCCGGCCACCGAGCAGTACGACCCGCTGCGGTCGGCCGCGACGCAGCACTTCGGCGGCGCCCCCGATGACCGGTTCGGCCCGGCCACCGAGCAGTACGATCCGCAGCGATCCGCCGCGACCCAGCACTTCGGCGGCGCCCCCGACGCCCGGTTCCCCGCGACCGAGCAGTTCGACCCCGCGGATATCGACGCGCAGCGGTCCGCGCCGACCCAGCACTACCAGGGCGGTGGCGAAGGATTCGGTGCGGCGAACGAGCCGGATCCGCAACGCGCACAGGCGACCAGGCAATATAGGGGTGGCGCGGCACCGTTCCCCGCGCACCAGGCGCCCGACGATCCGGCGCGCGCGGCCGCGACCCAGCACTACGCCGGGGCCGCGCCGGACGCCTACTCCCAGTACGACGATCCGCACGACGCCTATGGCGACCACGCCTACCGCGACCCGGCCGATCCGTACGGCCCCGACCCGGGCTACGCGCCGGATCCGGCCTGGCAGCAGCGCGATTCGCGCCCCCGGCGCTCCCTGCTGCTGCCGATCCTCGTCGGCGTGCTCGCCGTGGTGGTGCTCGCCATCGGCGGCGCGATCGGCTGGCGGCTGATGTCGTCGGCGGACTCGTCGGAGACGACCGGCGCGGCGCCGAGCTCGGCAGCGCCGGCCGGCACCGGCGGTGCTCCCGGGACCACCGCACCGCGGGCGACCACCGCCGCGCCGACCACCTCGGCCGGTCCGGTGACCTTGCCCGCGGGCGCCCAGCCCTGCGAATCCGATAGCGCCGGCGGTGCGTTCGGCAAGGCGGCGGTCGGAACCGCGGTCACCAGTTGCGGTTTCGCCGAAGCGGTGCGGGCGGCCTACGCCAGCGGTGGCACCGCACCGGGTCCGCGACCGGTGGTGGCGGCCAGTCCGGTGACCGGCCGCACCTACACGATGACGTGCACGCCCGAGGGCAAGCTCGTCACCTGCACCGGCGGCGAGAACGCCGTGGTCTACGTCTACTGACCCACGCCGCGGCCGCGGCCCGGACCACGGGCCGCGACCTCCGCCGGGTCAGCTCGCCGACGACGCGACGGCCACCACGGTGTCCCCGAGCCGGGTGACCGTGGCCGGATCACTCCACGACCCGGTGATCGACACACCGTCGGCGACCACCTCGGCGCCCGCCCGGCGCAACCGATCCGCCAGGTTCTGGTTGACCACCTCACCGGGGCCCGCCGTGATCACCGCGACGGGTTTGCCCTCGATCGCCGGCGCCGGGCCCGAACCCGGGTGCGCCAGCCAGGCGATCACGTTCTCGGCCTGCGCGGGCACCTCCGTGCCCTCGTCGGCGAACAGCAGCACGCCGTCGGCTTCCAGCGCCGAGCGCCGCAGCTGATTGGCGATCAGCGGCCGCGCGTCCTCGGTGTCGAGGTCGTGGGTGTAGCCGGGCAGGGTGTCGAGTTCGGCCAGCGTCACCACGTCGACATCGTTGCGGACCGCGACCCGCTGGGCCTCGGTCGCCAGTTGCGCCGCGAGGGAATCCGCACCGGGTGTGGCGACGAGCGCGAGCAGATAGGCCACCGTCGATCCCTCCTACCTGCCCTGCCGGGCGATCTGCTGCGCCGCGGCCTCGATCGCCGCGTCGTCGGCCGCGCTGAGATCGATGACGCCGATCCCGGTGATCCGGTCGGCCAGCGCGTGATTCTTCTCCTGCAGCCGCAGCGCGAAATCCTCGGCGACATCGGACTTCCCGGTGCCGTGCCCGAGCAGCACGAACGACTCGGTGCCGATCTCCGCGAGCAGCGCGACGGCGAGATCGTCGAAGTAGCGCAGGTACACCTGGTGATCGTCGTGCCCGGTGTGCCGCTCGACCGTGCGCAGATGCCGGGCGACGGTGTCGTGGTTGCGCACGTCGCGCTCGGTGTCGCTGACGCCGGTGGTGTCCAGGTCGAAGTGCAGGATCCGGGCGGTCTCGGCGTCCATCGCGACGGCGAACAGCGACCCGGTGCCCTTCACTTCGGGATGGTCGGCCAGCAGCTGCCGCGCGTGCTCGATGTCGCCGATGGCGACCCGGCCGTCGTGCGGCCGGTGGAAGACCTCGCGGTGCCCGTTCATCCGCACCGCGAGCCGATCACCGGATTCCTGCTCGACCTCGTCGGCGAGGTCCTCCCACAGCGAGACGAACCGGGTCCATTCCAGGTCGCGGGGCGCCGGATGTCCGGTGATCGCCGCCAGCGTCTTGCGGGTATGCGCGTTCACAGTGTTCTCCTCGGCCGGTCAACTCGACGGTGTGACAGTGACTTTCACGCTCTTCATCAGGGGTTGATCGCTCTCGGTGCTGAAATCGCCGATCGCGCACAGCACGTTCATCTCCGGCATGTACCCGGCCGCGCAGCCCGGCGGGATGTCGTAGGGGACCACCTTGTACCGGTGCAGCGAGCGGGTCGACCCGTCGCGGGCGGTGCTGGTGATGTCGACGTCGTCGAACTCCGTCAGCCCGCGCTCGCGCATGTCCTGCTCGTTCATGAAGATCAGCGTGCGCAGGTTCTTCACGCCGCGATAGCGGTCGTTGTCGGAGTAGATACTGGTGTTCCACTGGTCGTGGGAACGCTGGGTGGCCAGGGTGAGCACCCCGGGCGGATTGATGGTGTCGGGCAGTGTCACGGTGGCGAATTCGGCCTTGCCCGAGGGGGTCAGGAAGATCAGTTCGCGCGCGGGCTGGCGGATGCGGAAACCCAGCGGCAGGCGGACGCGGCGGTTGTAGTCCTCGAAGCCGGGCAGCACCTTCGACATCACGTCGCGGATGCGGTCGTAGTCCTCGATGTAGTACTCCCACGGCGTCTCGGTCCGCGGCAGCGCGGCTTTGGCGATGCCGGCCAGGATCGCGGGCTCCGACATCAGGTGCGGGGACGCGGGCTTCTTCATGCCCCGCGACATGTGCACCACCGCCATGCCGTTCTCCATCGAGGTGATCTGCGGCCCGCTGCGCTGGTGGTCGCGTTCCGTGCGGCCGATGCAGGGCAGGATCAGCGCGCGTTTGCCGTGGATGACATGGCTGCGATTGAGCTTGGTGCTGACATTGACGGTGAAGCCGCACTTCTGGAACGCCGCGAAGGTGTAGGCGGCATCCGGCGCGGCAGCGACGAAATTGCCGCCCATGCTGAGGAAGAACTCGAGCTTGCCCGCCTGCATCGCCTGGATCGTGGACACCACGTCGTAGCCGTTGGCGCGCGGCGGATCGATCTTGCACACCTGCGCCAGCCGGTCCAGGAACTCCGCGCTCGGATTGTTGTCGATGCCGCAGGTGCGGTTGCCCTGCACATTGCTGTGCCCGCGCACCGGCGACGGACCGGCGCCCTCCCGGCCCAGATTGCCGCGCATGAGCAGCACATTGACGATCTCGCGGATCGTGTCGACACCGTGCTCGTGCTGGGTGATGCCCAGACACCAGCTCATGACGGTGCGGTCGGCGTCGCAGTAGATGCCGGCGGCCTTGCGGATGTCGCTCTCGCTCAGACCCGATTGCCGCTGGATCTCGGCCCAGGTGGTGTCCTTCACCTCGCGCACGTAGTCGTCGAAGCCGACGGTGTAGCGCTCGATGAACTCGTGGTCGAGGGCCTTGGGGTCGGTCTCGGCTTCCTCCAGCACGTGTTTGGCGATGCCGCGCAGCAGCGCGAAGTCGCCGCCGATGCGGACCTGCAGATTCAGGGTGCTGGTCTTGGTGGGGTGGAAGGTGGCCATCGCGGCGAAGTCGTGCGGGATGATCGTGTTGCGCGCGCCCGCCTCGATCAGCGGGTTGACGTGCACGATCTGCGCGCCGCGCTTGTGTGCCTCGGCCAGCGCGGTCAGCATGCGCGGCGCGTTGGAGGCCGCGTTGATGCCCATCACGAACAGCGCGTCGGCCTTGTCCCAGTCCTCGATGTCGCAGGTGCCCTTGCCGGTGCCCAGGGCCGCGTTGAGCGCGCGGCCGCTGGCCTCGTGGCACATGTTGGAGCAGTCGGGCAGGTTGTTGGTGCCGAATTCGCGCACCATCAGCTGGTAGAGGAAGGTGGCCTCGTTGCCGAGCCTGCCCGAGGTGTAGAACGACGCCAGATTCGGGTCGGGCAGTTCGCGCAGCGTCTTGCCGACCATCTCGAACGCGTCCGGCCAGCTGATCGGGACGTAGTGGTCGGTCGCGGCGTCGTAGACCATCGGATGGGTGAGCCTGCCCTGGTCCTCGAGGTCGTAGTCGCTCCAGGTGGCGAGCTCGCTGACGGTGTGCGCGGCGAAGAACTCCGGGGTGCACCGCTTGTGCGTCATCTCCCAGGTGACGTGCTTGATGCCGTTCTCGCAGACGTCGAGCTTGAGGCCGTCGGTCGCGTCGGGCCAGGCACAGCCGGGGCAGTCGAAGCCGTGCGAGGCGTGGTTCATCTTGAGAATGGCCTTGGTACCGATCAGCGGTTCGTGCTCCTTGAGCACCATGAACTTGCCGACGGCCAGCGCGGCGCCCCACCCCGCGGCCGGATGGTGATAGGGCTTCACCGACGGAACGGCGTCGCGATCGGCGGGGCCGCTCGGTCCGTTGTCGGGGTCATACGCGGTGTACGGACCGTCAGCCATGACGTGTTCCCTTCGATCGAAAGTGTTCGAAGCCTGTCGGTACCCGGTTGGGATTCTCTACCGCCGAGATCACGGATGGGCGTAGGCCGGGTACCGGCCCACCGACATCGAGCGTGTCGCGCGCGGTTCGAGTGTGTGCCCGCCGGTCCGGTCGCGTCCAAGACAGACTTCCGAGCACCCGATAGGCGCCGCTTATCACTGCCGGTAGAGTCCCGAAAACCGCGTCTCACCTGCGTTTCGACGGTTTGACGCGCGCCGCGCGGGTCGGTGACGATGGTCCATCGGCCCAGGGGAGACCGCCCCGTGACCGACTTTCGGAGGAACCCCTTGCGCACCATCTCGACCCAGGCGCGCCCGGTGATTCGACGGTTCACCACCGACATCGATCATCTGCCCGCTGCCCGGGTGTTCGCCGGCCTGGCCGTGCCCGGCCTGCTGCTCGTCGCGGCGGGCCGCACCGACCTGCTCATCTACGCGGTGTTCGGGTCCTTCACCGGCATGTACGGCTTCGCGGAAGCGCCGCGGCAGCGGCTGGTCCATCAGTGCGAGGCGGCGGTGCTGCTGGTCGGCGCGGTCGGCGCGGGCATCCTGCTCGCCCGGCTGCACGCCCCGCCCGCCGTGCTGGTCGCGGCGGTGGCGGTGTTCGCCGCGGTCGCCTCGCCGATCACCGACCGGCTCGGCCTGCGGCCGGAGGGCCCGTTCTTCGGCATCTTCGCCTTCGGCGCCGTCGCGATGGTCGCGGGTGGCCGGCGTGATCCGCTGTCCGCGCTGGCGGTCTGCGCGCTCACCGCGGCGTTGTGCGTGGTGGTCGGCTATCTCGAGTCGACGCGGCGGGTGCGTCGCGACGACACCCGCGCTGTCCCGGTGACGATTCCGCCGCATCGCACCGGCCGGATCTCGCTGGTGCAGGCGGGCCGCTACGCGCTGGCGATCTCCATCGCGGGCGGCATCGGCCTGCTGCTCGGTGTCGGCCACGCCAACTGGGCGATGGCGGGCGCGGCGGTGCCGTTGGCGGCCGCCGACTCGCGCGGGCGGATCACCCGCGGGCTGCACCGCGTCGTCGGGACCTTCCTGGGTCTCGCGGTCACGGCCCCGCTGCTGATCCCCGGTCCCAGCCCGGCGATGCTGGGACTGGCGATCATCGCGCTGCTGTACCCGACCGAACTGTTCCTGGCCCGCCACTACGCGGTCGCGCTCGGGTTCTTCACCCCGCTGATCATGTCGATGACCGAACTGGCCGACCCCACCGATCCGCTGACCATGCTCACCGATCGCGCCGTCGACACGGTGATCGGTGTCGCGGTGGGCGTCGCGGTGGCCCTGCTGATCCGCGAACCGGCGCTCGGCACGGCCCCGACCTCCCCGCCGAAGGCATGCGAACCGATGCATACTGTCGACATGGCTGACGACAACCAGTGGTACTACTGCATCAAGCACCATCAGGCCGAACAGGGCAAGACCTGCTGGTACGGCGACCGGATGGGTCCCTACCCGGACCAGGCCACCGCCGAACGAGCACTCGAGATCGCCAAGGCCCGCAACAAGGCCGCCGACGCCGAGGACGACTGAGCTGCTGTTCCGCCAACTCGAGTACTTCGTCGCCCTCGCCCGCGAACGGCACTTCGCCCGCGCGGCCGCGGCCTGCTACGTCTCCCAGCCCGCCCTGTCCGAGGCGCTACGCAAACTCGAACACGAGCTGGGGGTTCCGCTGGTCCGGCGCGGGCGCACGTTCGAGGGACTGACCCCCGAGGGCGAACGACTCGTGTTGTGGGCCAGGCGGATCCTGGCCGACCGCGACGCGCTCGCGCACGAGGTGCACGCGTTGCGGACCGGCCTCACCGGTGACCTGCGGATCGGGGCGATCCCGGCCGCCTCGGGCACCGTCGCCCTGCTGACCGACCCGTTCTGCACCGCGCACCCGCTGGTGCGGATCCGGGTGGAGACCAGCCTGCGTTCGGGCGATATCGTCGAGCGGCTGCGGCGTTTCGAACTCGACGCGGGCATCGTCTACGGCGACGGCGTCGACACCGCGGGCCTCACCCGGACCCCGCTCTACGCCGAACGGCAGGTCCTGCTGGCGGGCACCGATCTGCTGGCGGGCCGGTCCGGGGCGATCAGCTGGGCCGAGGCGCTCGAGATGCCGATGTGCTTGCTGCACAAGGGCATGCGCGGCCGCGATCTGATCGACGACGCCCTGGTCCCCACCGGTCTGGTGCCGTCGCCGCAGGTGGAGACCGATTCGGTGGTGTCGCTGCTCGCGCATGTGAGCACCGGCCGCTGGGCCTGTGTGGTGCCGCAGCCGTGGCTGACGATCTTCCCGCCGCCCGCGGGCGTACGGACCCTGCGCCTGGACGACCCGGCCGTGACCGCCGGGATCGTGCTCGTCACCCCGGCCGTCGAGCCGGGGTCGGTGCTGGTCAAAGCGCTCATCGAGACCGCGCGCACGGCCGGTATCGACGACACCCTGCGGCGCTCGGCGCAGCGGCGCGAGAGCTGAGATCGACATCGGCTATGAGTGTGCGCACCTTCGGTACTGTCGATCGATATGAGGAACCACCTGGTGGTGCCCGCAGTCAATCGCCTGGTCGGTTCGATCCTGATCGGGGCGCTGATCGGGGTCCTCGTCGGCCTCGGACTCGGGCGGGGCGTAGCGCTGGGTGGCCTGATCGGCATCGCGGCGATGGCCACGGTCTTCGTCGTCGCGGGCTGGCTGGTGCTGTGGCCGATGGACGCCGCGCAGACCAAGGCGAATGTGCGGCGCGAGGACTTCCAGCCGTTCGTCCAGGAGATCTCGGTGGTGTCCTCGGCGGCGGGCGGGATCATCGGCATCGTGGCGATCCTGGTGTTCGGCCGATCGGAGGAGGGGCACGTCGCGGCGGCGACGGCGCTGGCCGGCGTCTTCGCGGCCTGGGCGGCGGTGCACCTGATGTACGCGGCGCGATATGCCTTCCACTACTACGAATCACCCACGGGCGGGATCGATTTCAACTCCGAGGAGCCGCCCTCGTACCGCGACTTCCTCTATTTCAGCTACAACCTCGGGATGACCTATCAGGTCTCCGACACCAATGTCACCAGTCCGGTGGTGCGGGCCATCGTGCTCCGGCACTGCCTGCTGTCCTACGCTTTCGGCACGGTCATCCTGGCGACGACGATCAATCTCGTCGTCGGCATCGCGACCGGCTGAGCGAACCCACCGCAACCCGACCGATGGGCACCTCCTGATGAGCAGAGTCACCGCACGGCGCAAGACGATCCGGCTGTCGCCGACCGGACGGATCCAGCGCCCGGACACCCTGGCGGTGGAGGAACCGCTCGAGATCCGCGTGGACGGGCAGTCGCTCACCGTCACCATGCGCACCCCGGGCAACGACATCGACCTGGTGCACGGTTTCCTCTTCGGCGAGGACATCATCGGCTCGGCGGACGACATCGTCACCGCCCGCTACTGCGCGGGCACCGACGAGCAGGGCCGCAACACCTACAACGTGCTCGACCTGCGCCTGCGCACCCCGGTGCCGCTGCACACCCGCAACTTCCTCACCACCGGCGCGTGTGGCCTCTGCGGCAAGTCCGCGCTCGACGAGGTGCGCACGCACACCCGCTACCCGATCCCGCGCGACACCGCGACGGTGTCGACCGAGGTCCTGTCCGGCCTGCCCAAGCAGCTGCGCGCCGGTCAGAAGCTCTTCGACGCCACCGGCGGCCTGCACGCGGCGGGCCTGTTCAGCACCGACGGCACGTTGCTGGCGGTCCGCGAGGACATCGGCAGGCACAACGCCGTCGACAAGGTGATCGGCTGGGCGTTGCGGGAGAACCGGATTCCCGCGCCGGATCTGATCCTGGTGGTGAGCAGCCGCGCGTCCTTCGAACTGGCGCAGAAGGCGGTGATGGCCGGCATCCCGATCCTGGCCGCGGTGTCGGCGCCGAGCTCACTGGCCGTGGACCTGGCGGCCGAGTCGGAGCTGACGCTGGTGGGCTTCCTGCGCGGCGAGACGATGAATATCTACACGGGTGAACATCGTCTGACCTGAGCGTTTCACGGTCGAAGTGGGCGTTCGGCCATACTGCCCAGTACGGTGTCGGGACTGCTACCCCGGCATCGAAGCCCGGGGGGAGTTTAGAAACGAAGATGTTTTACATGATGACGAAAGATCGGCGCCCCGTCCGGATGGTGCTCACCGCGCTGCTCGGGGCCGTCGTGGTGCTCACCGGCGGATGCGGCATCGGATCCGAGCCCGCGACCCCGCCGCGCACGACGACGAGTATCGCCGCCATCGATCCCGGCGCGGGCGGCGCCGGCAACGTCTCGATCGCGGTGCCCGGCAGTCTGGCCGCCGACTTCAACGCAGTACAGCAGGGTTTCCGCGGCAGCGTGGGACTGGCGATCATGCCGGTGGGCGGGGACAAGATGGTCACCTTCGGCACCTGGACCTCGGGCCCGGCCTGGTCGACGATCAAGGTGCCGCTGGCCATCGCGGCGCTGCGCAACAACGCCTCCTACGTCACCACCGCGACCTCGGCCATCACCGCCTCCGACAACGGCGCCGCCGACACCCTGTGGCAGTCGCTGGGTTCCGGCGCCGCCGCGGCCACGGCCGTGGAGAACGTGCTGCGCGAGGGCGGCGACACCACGACTACGGTGCCCACCACCCGCACCAGGGCCGACGCGTCGGTCTACGGCCAGGCCGAATGGACGCTGGCCGAGCAGGTGCGTTTCGCCGCGCACCTGCCCTGCATTCCGCAGAGCCAGCGCGTGGTCGGGCTCATGCAGCAGATCATCCCGAGTCATCGCTGGGGACTGGGCGCCTTCGGCAGCGCCGAGTTCAAGGGCGGCTGGGGCCCGGACCTGTCCGGCAAATACCTGGTCCGCCAGTTCGGGCTCATCGATTCGCCCTCGGGCCGGATCGCGATCGCCTTCGCCGCGCAACCGGATTCGGGCTCCTTCAACGACGGCATGACCATGCTGGACAAGATGGCGACGCTGATCTCGGGTCATCTCGGCGAGCTGGCCGGAGGTCACTGCCCCTGATCGCCGCCGGTGCGGCAAGATGAACGCCATGCGCATCGGAGTCTTGACCGGAGGCGGAGACTGTCCAGGGCTGAACGCGGTGATCCGGGCTGTCGTCCGCACCGCGAACGGCCGCTACGGCGACTCGATTGTCGGGTTCGAGGACGGCTGGCGCGGCCTCCTAGAGGACCGCAAGATCCGTATCCACAACGACGACCGCACCGACCGGCTGCTCACCAAGGGCGGCACCATGCTCGGCACCGCGCGCACCAATCCGGATGTGCTGCGCGCCGGGCTCGGCCGGATCAAGCAGACCCTCGACGACAACGGCATCGAAGCCCTGATCCCGATCGGCGGCGAGGGCACGCTCACCGCCGCGAGCTGGCTCTCCGACGAGGGGGTGCCGGTGGTCGGCGTCCCCAAGACCATCGACAACGACATCGATTGCACCGACGTCACGTTCGGCCACGACACCGCCCTCTCGATCGCCACCGAGGCCATCGACCGTCTGCACACCACCGCCGAATCCCATCAGCGGGTGATGCTGGTGGAGGTGATGGGCAGGCACGCGGGCTGGATCGCGCTCAACTCCGGCATCGCGGCCGGCGCGCATCTGACCCTGGTGCCCGAGGAGCCCTTCGACGTGGCGCAGGTGTGCGCGATGATCAAGAGCCGTTTCCAGCGCGGGGACAAGCACTTCATCTGCGTGGTCGCCGAAGGCGCGCACCCCGCACCGGATTCCGGCTTCGCGCTGCGCGAGGGCGGTATCGACGAGTTCGGTCACGAGCGGTTCACCGGCGTCGCCCAGCAGCTCGGCTCGGAGATCGAGCGCCGGATCGGCAAGGAGGTCCGCACCACCGTGCTCGGCCACGTCCAGCGCGGTGGCAGCCCGACCCCCTACGACCGCATCCTGGCGACCCGCTTCGGCGTGCACGCCGCCGAAGCGGTACACGCCGGACACTTCGGGCAGATGGTCGCCCTGCACGGCACCACCATCGGGTTGGTTCCGCTGTCGGAGGCCACCAAGCAGCTCAAGCGGGTTCCGCCGGAACGACTCGGCGAGGCGCGGGCCTTCTTCGGCTGACCCGCAGCGGTCCTCGACTTTTCGGTGCGCGTCGGTACCGTTGCCGTATGCGCACCGGTCGAGTGATCGTTTCGGTACTGTTCGTCGTCGCCGCGCTGGTGACGGGCTGTTCCTCGGACGAGGACGCCGGACCCGCCGTCCAGGGGCCGTGGCACGGTGACATCGAGGTGCCGGGTGCGCCGATCGCGATCGGCGTGACCTTCGCCGAGAACGGTTCGGCCACCATCGACATCCCGGCACAGGGCGTGCGCGCCGCGGCGCTGAAGGACGTGCGCACCGAGCCGGACCGGGTCGAGTTCACGGTTCCCGACGCACCGGGCGACCCGGGTTTCCGCGGCAAGCTCGACGGCGAGCAGATCACCGGCGACTGGGCGCAGTCCGGCCAGACGGTGCCGCTGGTGCTGCGCCGCGGCCCGGTCGAGAGCGTGGCCAGGCCGCAGGACCCGAAACCGCCGTACCCGTACCGCAGCGAGGACGTCACCTATCGCAGCGGTGACATCACCATCGCGGGCACGCTCACCGAACCCGAAGGCAGCGGCCCGTTCCCGGCGATGCTGCTGATCACCGGCAGCGGACCGCAGGACCGCAACGAGGACCTGATGGGTCACCGCCCGTTCCTGCTGCTGGCCGACACCTTCACCCGCGCCGGCTACGCCGTGCTGCGCACCGACGACCGCGGCGTCGGCGGCACCGGCGGCAACCTCGACGTCGCCACCTACCCCGACCTCGCCGCCGACGCGGCCGCGGGCGTCGCGTTCCTGCGCGCCCGGCCCGAGATCGATCCGGCGAAGGTCGGCCTGTTCGGGCACAGCGAGGGCGGCTACCTCGCCCCGCTCGTCGCCGCCCGGCCCGACAGCAACGTCGCGTTCGCGGTGCTCATGGCCGGCCCGGCGGTGGTCGGCGCGGACGTGCTGATCGAGCAGAACAAGGTGATCATGGCCGGCGCGGGCGCGCCGCAGAACGAGATCGACGCGCAGGTCGACTACGTCACCCGGTGGTCGGCCCTGCTGCGCGCGGGCGATACCGCCGGCGCCGCGGCCTACGCCCAGCAGCACAACGATTCGCTGCCGCCCGAGCAGCGCGCGCCCCAGGCGACCCTCGACTCGTTCAACACCCCGTACATGGCCTCGTTCATCACCTACGACCCGAAGCCCGCGCTGGAGGCCCTGCGGGTGCCGGTGCTGGCCTTCTTCGGCGACAAGGACCAGCAGGTGCTCGCCACGCAGAACGACCCGCCGATGCGGGCGAACCTGGCGGGCGACCCCGACGCCACCGTGCACACCTTTCCCGGCCTCAACCACCTGATGCAGCCCACCGACACGGGCAAACCCAGCGAATATTCCACCATCGAGACCACCATCGACCCGGCGGTGCTCACCTACGTCACCGACTGGCTCACCCAGCGCGTCCCGCCCCGCTAGAGCTTCCTAAGATAGACAGTTATGAGCGCACCCACGGTCGAGTTGATGGACTACGCCGATGTCATCTCCCGGTACGAGCCGGTGCTCGGCATGGAGGTCCACGTCGAGTTGTCCACGGCGACCAAGATGTTCTGCGGTTGCCCCACCGAGTTCGGCGCCGAACCCAATACCCAGGTGTGCCCGGTCTGCCTCGGCCTGCCCGGCTCGCTGCCGGTGGTCAACGAGAAGGCCGTCGAGTCGGCCATCCGGATCGGTCTCGCGCTGAACTGTTCGATCACCCCGTGGGGCCGGTTCGCGCGCAAGAACTACTTCTACCCGGATCAGCCGAAGAACTACCAGATCAGCCAGTACGACGAGCCGATCGCCACCGACGGCTTCCTCGATGTCGTGCTCGACGACGGGTCCACCTTCCGGGTCGACATCGAGCGCGCCCACATGGAGGAGGACACCGGCAAGTCGCTGCACGTGGGCGGCGCGACCGGTCGAATCCACGGCGCCAGTCACTCGCTGCTCGACTTCAACCGCGCGGGCGTGCCGCTGATCGAGATCGTCACCAAGCCGATCACCGGTGCCGGTGAGCGCGCGCCCGAGGTCGCCCGCGCCTACGTCACCGCGCTGCGCGAGGTGCTGCGCTCGCTGAACGTCTCCGACGTGAAGATGGAGCAGGGCTCGCTGCGCTGCGACGCCAACGTGTCGCTGATGCCGGTGGGCGCGAAGGAATTCGGCACCCGCACCGAGACCAAGAACGTGAACTCGCTCAAGAGCGTCGAGGTTGCGGTGCGCTACGAGATGCGCCGGCAGGCGGCCGTGCTCACCGACGGCGGCGAGATCGTCCAGGAGACCCGGCACTTCAACGAGGCCGACGGCTCCACGTCCGCGGGTCGCCGCAAGGAGACCGCCGAGGACTACCGCTACTTCCCGGAGCCGGACCTCGAGCCCGTCGCCCCGGCCGCCGAGTGGGTCGAACAACTGCGCGCCACCATTCCGGAGTACCCGTGGCTGGTACGCGCCCGGATCCAGGCCGACTGGGGCCTGTCCGACGAGGTCATGCGCGACCTCGTCAACGCGGGCGCGCTCGACCTGATCATCGCCACCGTCGAGGCGGGCGCCCCCGCGAACGAGGCGCGCTCGTGGTGGGTCGCCTATCTGACCGAGAAGGCCAAGGAGCGCGAGGTCGCCCTGGCCGACCTGCCGATCACCCCGGCGCAGGTGGCGGCGGTGATCGCGCTGGTCGAGGCCAAGACCGTCAACAACAAGGTCGCCAAGCAGGTCGTCGACTTCGTCCTCGCGGGCGAGGGCGAGCCCGCCGCGATCGTCGAGGCCAAGGGCCTGGGCATGGTCAGCGACGACTCCGCCCTGCAGGTCGAGGTCGAGAAGGCGCTGGCCGCCAACCCTGATATCGCCGAGAAGATCCGCGCCGGCAAGGTCCAGGCGGCGGGCAAGATCGTCGGCGACGTGATGAAGGCCACCCGCGGCCAGGCCGACGCGGCCAAGGTCCGCGAGCTGGTCCTCGCCGCCTGCGCGTAGACGCTCGACAACCACCGCCCCCCACCGGATTCCGGTGGGGGCGGTGGTGTTCTAGTCGGGGCCGCCTGCCCCGCCCTGCGGCGGCGGGATGCGCACGACGCGATCGTCGAACTCGCCCGGCGTGCCGTCGGCCTTGTTGGTCGTGGTCACCCAGACGCTGCCGTCGGGCGAGGCCGTCGCGCCGAGGAGCTTGCCGTACTTGTCCTGGGCGATCAGGGCGGGCGCGGTGGTGACGGCGAAGGTATTGGGGTCGGCGGCCACGGCGGCCAGCGCCTTGCCCTCGCCCAGGGCCACGGCGACACCGTCACCGGTGGCCGTGCAACCACCGACGCCGGGTCGATCGGGCCAGGTCCACGAGACGGTCAGGGCGCCGTCGGTGCCCAGATGCTGGAGCCGGTCCTCGGCGGCGGTGCGGTCGGTGACCCACATGCCGTCCTTGCCGTCGCGGCAGATGTCGCCCGCCGTGCCGATGCCCGAGGCCACCACCTGCGGCGTGTTCACCCCCGAGGACGGCGACTCCAGGCGCAGCACTTTCCCGCCGAGCGAGCCGGGATCGGCCGCCGAGCCGGGGTTGCCCGCGTCGCCGGTGAGGACGAGCAGCTGGGTGGGCGTCGCCCATTCGATGGCGCCGCGATTCCCGCTGGCGCCCTTCGGGATTCCGGTCAGGATCTCCTTGGGCGCCCCGCCGTTGCGGGACAGCCGGACCACCCGGTTGTCGCTGCCGGTGGTGATGTAGGCGTACATCAGCCCGTCCTCGCCGAAGGTGGGCGAGAGCACGATGTCGGAGATGCCGCCGTCGCCGGAACCGTCGACCGGCACGCGCGCGACCTCGACCGCCGGCTCCTGCGGCGTGCTCGCGTCGACCGGGGTCACCTGCAGGATGCGGCCGGTCCGCCGCTCCGCCACCAGCGCACCGTCGCCGACCGGGATCAGCCCGGCGGCCGAATCCAGGCAGGTGGCGATGACATTCGGGTCGGGATCGATGCACGGGCCGGTTGGCCGCGGTACCTGGGAGGGCGACTCCTGCGGCTTCTTCGGCTCGACATTGGACCCACCCAGCGACGGCTCGGTGGTGAACGGGCTCGACGCCGACTCGTCGAATCGGGCGCACCCGGCGACCAAGACGGTGCCCAGTGCCAACCCGATCGCCACGCGGCCCGCGAATACCGAACTCATGGCACAGACGTTACCGGCAGCCGAGTGGGGCTGACACGCCTGTTCCGGGGAAGACCGGCACACCGACTCGGCACGTCATAGGGTGAGGCGGTGACCGACAAGTCGAATGACACGCCGAACGCCGATGGGCCGGCGCCGACCGGACCGCCCGCGTCGTCGTCGGGTCGCCCGGTGACCAGCCCGTACGATTCGCCCACCACGCAGATGCCGAAACCGGATCTGCACAAGGACATTCCGCGCACCGACGAGGACCTCGGCCTCGACCCCGGTGACGAGGTGCCCAGCGCCGGTGCCGCACAGGCCGCCGGTGGGGGCGACGACGGGTACGGCTACGCGTCGATCCCGCCCGCGGCGGCTGCCTCGGCGGGCGCGGTCCGGCTGCAGCGCCGCAATCGCGAGCCTCGCCGCGGCACCCTGGACCTGGGTCTGTTCGTGCTGCGCCTGGTGGTCGGCTACACCTTCATCTACCACGGGCTGCAGAAGCTCACCGGCTGGTTCCACGGCCCCGGCCTCGACGGCACCAAGGCGATGATGGAGGGCGGCGGCTGGGATTATCCGTCGCTGTCGACGGCCCTGGTGATCGCCGGCGAACTCGGTGGCGGCATCCTGCTCGTCCTCGGTCTGGCCACCCCGCTCGCCGGTGGTGCCGTGCTGGCGACGATCCTCACCGCGTGGATGTGGAAGCAGGGCATGATCCCTGGCTTCCAGTACAACGCGGGGACCCCCACCGGCGTCGAACTCGACAGCGTGCTGGCCGGCGCGGCGCTGGCGATCATCCTCACCGGCCCCGGCCGCTGGTCCTTCGACCGTGCCCGCGGCTGGGCGACCCGCCCGGCCTACGGCTCCTTCACCGTCGTCGTGCTCGCCATCGCCGCCGCGATCGCCACCTACGTGTTCCTCCACGGCGGCAATCCGTTGAAGGGCATCGGCCCGTTCAACTGAGTCCGGACGGCTGCGGCGGTGTGGGTTCGGCCAGGTGGGCGGTCATGGTGATCCGCACATCGGCCAGGAATTCCTCGAACCGCCGCAGCTCGGTGGGGGAGTATCGCCCCATGACCGTCTCCTCCACCTTCACCCCGAGGGGTCCGAAGAAGTCGTCGGCCAGGTCGTGGATGCGCGGGGTGCTGCGCAGGGTGACGATGCGCCGGTCGTCGTGCTCGCGGCTGCGGACGATGTGCCCGGCCTTCTCGAGCCGGTTCAGCAGCGCGGTGGTCGCGCTGTTGGACAACGAGATCCGCTCGCTGAGCCGCGCGGGTGACAGGGTCGCGCCGCGTTCCTCCGCGGTGAGGATCTCGATCAGCGCCTCGGCATCGGTGGAGTGCAGCCCGAGCCAGGCCGCGAATCGATGGGTGAATTCGCGGTAGTTCGCGCCGTAGGCGCGCATGCCCTCGTGGATCCGTTGATACTGCGCGCCAGCGTCCGACCGGGTCATAGGTTCCTTTCGCATCGGTTGACATCCTATTGCCCGCAATCTACTTTGACCATGGAAATATTCCACCATGGAAATAGGAGATGCGATGAGTCAAGAGTCGTCCATCCGCCGATGGCTCGGCTTGATCGCCATCGCCCTCGGTGTCGCGCTGATCGTGGTCGACACCACGATCGTCAACGTGATCATCCCGTCGATCATCGAGGATCTGGCGACGGGTTCGACCGAGGCGCAATGGATTCAGGAGTCCTACGCGATCGTGTTCGCGGCGCTGCTGCTGGTGGTCGGCCGGATCGCCGACATCGTCGGGGCGCGCAGAGTGTTCGTCGCCGGTGTCGTCGTCTTCGGCGCGACCAGCGTCCTGGCCGGGCTCGCCCCCGGCGGCGGACTGCTGATCGTCGCCCGGTTCCTGCAGGGCGCCGGCGCCGCGATGATCCTGCCGACCTCGCTGGCGCTGCTCAACGCCACCTTCACCGGGAAAGCGCGTGGTCAGGCGTTCGCGGTGTGGGGTTCGACGATCGGCGCCGCCGCGGCGCTCGGCCCGCTGCTCGGCGGCTGGCTGGCCGAACACGTGTCGTGGCGCTGGGCGTTCGGGATCAACGTGCCACTGGCGGTGCTGATCGTGATCGGTGTGCTGGCGTGCATCGCGCCCTCGCCGAAGGTCGCGGGACGACTCGATGTGCTCGGCGCGATCCTGTCGGTGCTCGGTCTCGGGCTGCTCGCCTTCGGGCTGGTCGAAGGCCGCACCTACGGCTGGATCAGCACGGTGCATCCGCTGGGGATCGGCGGTCTCACCTGGGGCAGTGGGCCGTCGCCGGTGCTGGTCGCCCTGGTGCTGAGCGCGCTCGCGCTGGCCGGTTTCGTGGTGCGCCAGGTGCTGCTGCGCCGCGGTCCCGACGCCGACAAGGCGCTGATGGATCTGAGCCTGTTCCGGCTGGCCTCGTTCCGCAACGGCAATATCGCCACGCTGATCATCGGGCTCGGCGAGTTCGGCATCGTCGCGGTCCTGCCGCTGTGGCTGCAGTTCACCCTCGGCTACAGCGCCGTGCAGTCCGGGCTGGCGCTGGTGCCGATCGCCATCGGCAGCTTCATCGCCAGCGGTGCCAGCTTCGGGATGGCGGGCAAGGCGTCACCGCTGAACATGGTCCGGCTCGGTCTCGCCCTCGAAGTCGTCGGCCTGGCGGCGCTGGCCTTCTTCGCCGCCACCGACAGTTCCTGGTGGGCGCTGTCGCTGATCCTGTGCGTGTACGGCATCGGTGTCGGATTCGCCACGGCCCAGGTCACCAATGTGGTGCTGGCCGAGATCCCCGAGAACGACAACGGCCAGGCCTCCGGCATCCAGAGCGCCTTCCGTCAGCTCGGTTCCGCGCTCGGCATCGCGGTGCTCACCACGGTCTTCTTCACCACGCTGAGCTCGCAGGTCGACGACGACCTCACCGCCGCCGGCCTGCCCCCGGCCCAGGCGCAGCAGTACGCGCACGCCGTCACCAGCAGCGCGGGCGCGGCGATCGAAGGCTTCGCCGCCCAGCCGGAGACCCGTGAGGTCGCCGAGACCGGCCGCACGGCGATGACCGACGGCATCACCCTGGGCGGCTACCTCGCCGCGGGCTTCGTCCTGCTCGGGTTGATCGCCACCGCGCTCATCCCGTCCCACACGGACGACGAGTCGGCCACGCCGACAACACAACCCGCGCTCGTGTAAGCGCGGAACCGCTGATTCGGTGAGGGCCCGGGTAACTCACCGAGTCGAGCTGACCGAGCAGTGCGCCGCCGGTCGCGAAACGCGACCGGCGGCGCACTGCTCGCTCTGGCGGGTAAGGCGATTACGGCACCTTGCGGACGGCACCCTTGTCGGCCGAGGTGGCCAGCGCCGCGTAGGCGCGCAGGGCCGTGGTCACCGGGCGGACGCGGTCCACCGGCTGCCACGGCCGCTCCGAGGCCTCCATCTTGGCGCGGCGCTCGGCCAGCACCTCGTCGGAGACCAGGACCTCGAGCGCGCGGGTGTGCACGTCGACCCGGATGCGGTCACCGTTCTCGATCAGGCCGATCACGCCACCCTGGGCGGCCTCGGGGGAGATGTGGCCGATCGACAGGCCCGAGGTGCCGCCGGAGAAGCGGCCGTCGGTGATCAGCGCGCACACCTTGCCCAGGCCCGCGCCCTTCAGGAAGGCGGTGGGGTGCAGCATCTCCTGCATGCCGGGGCCGCCGGAGGGGCCCTCGTAGCGGACGACGATCACGTCGCCGGGCTGGATCTTCTTGCCCAGGATCATCGAGACCGCTTCCTCCTGGGACTCGACCACCACGGCCGGTCCCTCGAAGGTGAACAGTTCCTCGTCGATGCCCGCGGTCTTGAGGATCGCGCCGTCCGGGGCGATGTTGCCGCGCAGCACGCACAGCCCGCCCTCGACGGTGTAGGCGTGCTCGATGTCACGGATGCAGCCGCCCGCGGCGTCGGTGTCCAGCGAGGACCAGCGGTTGCTGGTGGAGAACGGCTCGACGGTGCGCACGCCACCGGGCGCGGCGTGGAACAGCTCGATCGCTTCCTCGGAAGCCTTGCCCGAGCGGATGTCCCAGGTGTCGAGGAATTCCTCGTAGTCGGCGGTGTGCACGGTGGTCACGTCGGTCTCGAGCAGCCCACCGCGACGCAGTTCGCCGAGGATGGCGGGGATGCCGCCGGCGCGGTGCACGTCCTCCATGTGGTAGTCCGAGTTCGGCGAGACCTTCGACAGGCACGGCACCCGGCGGCTGATCTCGTCGATGGTGCTCAGATCGAAGTCGATCTCGCCCTCCTGCGCGGCGGCGAGGGTGTGCAGCACGGTGTTGGTGGAACCGCCCATGGCGACGTCGAGGGCCATCGCGTTGCGGAAGGCCTTGGCGTTGGCGATATTGCGGGGCAGGACCGAGGCGTCGTCGTCCTGGTACCAGCGCTTGGCGATGTCGACGATGACGGTGCCCGCCCGCTCGAACAGCGCGCGGCGCGCCGAGTGCGTGGCCAGCGTGGAGCCGTTGCCCGGCAGGGCCAGGCCCAGCGCCTCGGTGAGGCAGTTCATCGAGTTGGCGGTGAACATGCCCGAACACGAACCGCAGGTCGGGCAGGCCGAGCGCTCGACCTCGTCGAGGCCCTCCTCGGAGACGGCCTGGCTGGCGCTCGCCGAGATGGCGCTGACCAGGTCCAGCGGCGCGTGCGCGACACCGTCGACGACCACCGCCTTGCCCGCCTCCATCGGGCCGCCGGAGACGAACACGGCCGGGATGTTGAGCCGCATGGCGGCGTTGAGCATGCCGGGAGTGATCTTGTCGCAGTTGGAGATACACACGAGCGCGTCGGCGGTGTGCGCGTTGGCCATGTACTCGACCGAGTCGGCGATGATCTCGCGCGAGGGCAGCGAGTACAGCATGCCGCCGTGGCCCATGGCGATGCCGTCGTCGACGGCGATGGTGTGGAACTCGCGCGGCACGCCGCCCGCGGCGCGCACGGCCTCGGCGACGATGTCGCCCATGTTCTTGAGGTGCACATGGCCGGGAACGAATTGGGTGTAGGAGTTCGCGATCGCGATGATCGGCTTACCGAAATCGGAGTCGGTCATGCCGGTGGCGCGCCAGAGCGAGCGGGCGCCCGCGGCATTGCGGCCGATGGTGGTGGTGCGTGAGCGAAGCGGTGGCATGGGGGAGTCCTCGTAGTGTCGCTGGGTGCGTCCAAGCGTGCGCGCAGGGGGCTGACCTGCGCCGCACAAGGCGAGTGCGCGGTGCGTCCGGCAAGCCTGCACGTTACTCCGGCGCGCGGTGGTCGCGTCGCGCCGGTGGTGGGTGCGGGTGGGTGCCGGAACCGGGCTCGAGGCGGGAGTGTCGCTCCGGAAGGTGTCGCCGCGGTGGTGCCGTCGGCGCGGGGTGCCCGGGTGCCGTCAGCGTACCCCTGCAACCGCAGGCGGCGCCGTGCCGATTCCCACAGTGACGGAGCCGACCCTCACTCCGCGGTGCCGGGCTCCTCGGCTTCGGACTGCTCGGCCTTCTTCGCCTCGGCCGCCCGCTCGGCGGCGACGCGCTCGGCCTCGGCCTGCTCGGCGGCGGCGAACACATCGGGCAGGCGGCCACCGGAGGCGTCGATCAGTTCACGCAACCGGTCGTAGCCCACCGCGGGCAGCCGGACCTCGGAGTCGTCGGCCAGCCGTGCCTTCACCGCGCCACGCTTGGGAATGCTGATGCCCTTGACCTGTGCCCAGTCGAGGTGTTTCGTGCCGACCATCGTGCTCAGGTCCAGGCCCGCGTCGGAGATCGTGGTGTGCGTCCGCACGACCCACCAGATCGCCACGAGCGGGAGCAGCAGCAGCCACCACAGTCCCGCCGGCCAGCCGACGAACGGGAAGAACACGCAGAACGCGAGCACCAGCACGCCGATGTAGGCCAGGCGCGGCACCCCGATGACGTGCACGCCCGGCGTGGGCGTGGTCGACCTGCGCGGCACCAGCAGCCAGACGACGACCGCGGTGGGCACGATCAGCCCGATCCGCAGGCCCAGCGACCAGTCCTGCACGGTGCCGACGACGACGAAGATCAGGTACGCGAGCACCACCGCGGCGATGGCCGCGAGCCTGCCCGGGCTCGCCGAGCGCAGGCCGCCGGGTCGCGAGGAGCGACCCGTATCGGTTCCCTCGGCGGCGGTGTGGGACGATTTAGCCGGTGGCACGGACTGATGCGGTGATGACACCCTCCTATCCTCGCATCCTGGTACACGGACCCACGCAACCACTCACGTCCCACATAATGGGACGCAGAGAGTAGTCTGTTTGACTCTTCGGCTCACGCGCGCCTAACGTCGTGCTCGTGAATCGAACCGAGTTGCTCGTAATCGGCCGGCGCGTCCAGCGTTGAGCCTGACTGCCTGAGTCGAATACGTCAGCTCGCGTTGCGACGCGCCACCCTCGAACAGCCATGGCTGGTCGGGGGCTTTTTTGTGTTCGGGCATTACCCGACGCGGCGGGTCGCAAGGCACCGCGTGTCAGGCACACCAAGTGTTGTCCGGGGTCAGAACGACAAAGTTAGGAACGAAGACGGTGAGTGCACCAACCGCACGGCCCGGGCCATCGGCCCGCAGGTCAGCGCCTTCAGCGGGACAGTCGAACCAGACTGGTAGCCCGGCGACCAACCCCACCCGCCGCCAGGTCGCGCCCGAGCGCGTCACCGGCGCGCAGTCGGTGGTCCGGTCCCTCGAAGAGCTCGACGTCGACACCGTATTCGGCATTCCCGGCGGCGCGGTCCTGCCCGTCTACGACCCGCTGTTCGATTCCACCAAGGTCCGCCACGTCCTGGTGCGTCACGAGCAGGGCGCCGGTCACGCGGCGACCGGCTACGCGCAGTCCTCGGGCAAGGTCGGTGTGTGTATGGCCACATCGGGCCCCGGCGCCACCAACCTGGTGACCCCGCTGGCCGATGCCCAGATGGACTCGGTCCCGATCGTGGCGATCACCGGTCAGGTGCCGTCGAGCCTGGTCGGCACCGACGCGTTCCAGGAAGCCGACATCTCCGGCATCACCATGCCGATCACCAAGCACAACTTCCTGGTCAAGGACCCGATCGACATCCCGCGCATCCTGGCCGAGGCGTTCTACCTCGCCGCCTCGGGCCGTCCCGGCGCCGTCCTGGTCGACATCACCAAGGACGCTCTGCAGGCCCAGACCACGTTCTCGTGGCCGCCGGAGATGCGGCTGCCCGGCTACCGTCCGGTCACCAAGCCGCACGGCAAGCAGGTGCGCGAGGCCGCCAGGATGATCCTGGAGTCCAAGTCGCCGGTGCTCTATGTCGGTGGCGGTGTCATCAAGTCCGACGCCTCGGCCGAGCTGCTGGAGCTGGCCGAACTGACCGGCATCCCGGTGGTCACCACCCTGATGGCGCGGGGCGCGTTCCCCGACAGCCACACCCTGAACATGGGCATGCCCGGCATGCACGGCACCGTCGGCGCCGTGGCCGCGCTGCAGAAGTCGGACCTGCTGATCACCCTCGGCGCCCGCTTCGACGACCGCGTCACCGGTCAGCTGGACTCCTTCGCCCCCGACGCGAAGGTCATCCACGCCGACATCGACCCGGCCGAGATCGGCAAGAACCGCCACGCCGACGTCCCGATCGTGGGCGACGCGCGTGAGGTCATCGTCGAGCTGATCGAGACCCTCAAGGCCGATCCGCAGTCCGGCGCCGCCCCGCTGCTGAACCTGACCGAGTGGTGGGCCTACCTCAGCGGGATCCGCGACAACTACCCGCTGGGCTGGAAGACGCCCAGCGACGGTTCGCTCTCGCCGGAGTTCGTCATCGAGACGCTGGGCCGGCTGGCCGGTCCCGACGCCGTGTACTGCGCGGGCGTCGGTCAGCACCAGATGTGGGCCGCGCAGTTCATCAAGTACGAGAAGCCGCGCACCTGGCTGAACTCCGGTGGCCTCGGCACCATGGGTTACGCGGTTCCCGCGGCCATGGGCGCCAAGATGGGCACCCCGGAGAAGGAGGTCTGGGCGGTCGACGGTGACGGCTGCTTCCAGATGACCAACCAGGAGCTGGCCACCTGTGCCGTCGAGGGCGTGCCGATCAAGGTCGCGCTGATCAACAACGGCAACCTCGGCATGGTCCGCCAGTGGCAGACCCTGTTCTACGAGCAGCGCTACTCCAACACCGATCTCGGCACGCACACCCTGCGCATCCCCGACTTCGTGAAGCTGGCCGAGGCCCTGGGCTGCGTTGGCATCCGGGTGGAGAAGGAAGAGGATGTCGAGGCCGCGATCCGGCAGGCGCAGGCGATCAACGACCGCCCGGTCGTGATCGATTTCATCGTCGGCAAGGACGCCCAGGTGTGGCCGATGGTCGCCGCGGGCACCAGCAACGACGAGATCATGTTCGCCCGCGGCATCCGCCCGCTCTTCGACGAGGACGAGCAGGTCTCCGAGCCCGCCGTCATCCACGAGGCGATGGAGCGCGAGCAGGCGGCCTTCGAGAAGGGTTCCCAGGAATGAGCACCACCCACACCCTGAGCGTTCTCGTCGAGGACAAGCCGGGCGTGCTGGCGCGTGTCGCGAGCCTGTTCTCGCGCCGCGGCTTCAATATCGAGTCGCTGGCGGTCGGCGGCACCGAGATCCCCGAGATCTCGCGCATGACGATCGTCGTGACCGTCGACGATCTGCCGCTCGAGCAGGTCACCAAGCAGCTCAACAAGCTGATCAACGTCATCAAGATCGTGGAGCAGGACGCCGACGCCTCGGTGGCCCGCGAACTGATCCTGGTGAAGGTGCGGGCCGACGCGTCGGTGCGCACCCAGGTGATCGAAGCCGTGCAGTTGTTCCGCGCCAAGGTGATCGACGTCTCGCCCGACGCGCTGACCATCGAGGCCACCGGCACCCGGTCCAAGCTGGATGCCCTGCTGCGCATGGTCGAGCCCTACGGCATTCGCGAGATCGTGCAGTCGGGCGTGGTCGCAGTCGGACGCGGTCCGAAGTCGATCACGGCCACCCGCTAACTTTTACCCACCAGAAATTATCCAGAAGGGACTCCACAGTGGCAGTCGAGATGTTCTACGACGACGACGCTGACCTGTCGATCATCCAGGGCCGCAAGGTCGCCGTGATCGGCTACGGCAGCCAGGGCCACGCGCACTCGCTGAGCCTGCGCGACTCCGGTGTCGACGTCCGCGTCGGCCTCGCTGAGGGTTCGAAGTCGCGGCCGAAGGCCGAAGAGGCCGGTCTGACCGTCGGCACCCCCGCCGAGGTCTCCGAGTGGGCCGACGTGATCATGGTGCTGGCGCCCGACACCGCCCAGGCGTCGATCTTCACCAACGACATCGAGCCGAACCTGAAGGACGGCGACGCGCTGTTCTTCGGCCACGGCCTCAACATCCACTTCGGTCTGATCAAGGCTCCGGCCAACGTCACCGTCGCGATGGTCGCCCCGAAGGGCCCCGGCCACCTGGTGCGCCGTCAGTTCGCCGACGGCAAGGGCGTTCCGGCCCTGATCGCAGTGGACCAGGACCCGACCGGCGAGGGCCAGGCGCTGGCGCTGTCCTACGCCAAGGGCATCGGCGGCACCCGCGCCGGCGTCATCAAGACCACCTTCAAGGAAGAGACCGAGACCGACCTGTTCGGTGAGCAGGCCGTCCTCTGTGGTGGCACCGAGGAGCTGGTCAAGACCGGTTTCGAGGTCATGGTCGAGGCGGGCTACGCCCCCGAGATGGCCTACTTCGAGGTCCTGCACGAGCTGAAGCTGATCGTCGACCTGATGTACGAGGGCGGCATCGCGCGCATGAACTACTCGGTGTCCGACACCGCGGAGTTCGGTGGCTACCTGTCCGGTCCGCGCGTCATCGACGCCGACACCAAGGAGCGCATGAAGGCGATCCTGAAGGACATCCAGGACGGCACCTTCGTCAAGCGCCTCGTCGCCAACGTCGAGGGCGGCAACAAGGAGCTCGAGGGTCTGCGCAAGGAGAACGCCGAGCACCCGATCGAGGTCACCGGCGCCAAGCTGCGCGGCCTGATGAGCTGGGTCGATCGCCCGATCACCGAGACCGCGTAAGTTCTCGCTGTTCGCTGTCGAAGGGCCCGTTCGCCGTGCGCGAGCGGGCCCTTCGCCATCGATTTGCCGATCGGCCGCTGAGGTCGGGTTCGGCGCGCGTCCTTGCTGTTGATCACCGATAGCGCGAGACTTGCTCGATGACGAATCAGACGGTGGAGGACTTCGCGGACGAAGCGGTCGCACAGGGCAAGGCGGCGCGCAAACGGATCTCGCGCTCGGAACTGGGGGAGTGGGGCGCGGGGCCGGACCGGGAGGATCCGGTCACCATTCTGGAGCGTCAGGCCATGACCAGGGTGCCGGAGCTGGTGCCCATCCGGTATGCCCGGATGAGTCTGTCCCCGTTCACCTTCCTGCGCGGCGCGCCCGCGATCATGGCGGCGGATCTGGCCAAGAGCGCCAACACCGGCCTGACGGTGCAGCTCTGCGGTGACGCCCACCTGTCGAACTTCGGGCTCTACGCCTCGCCGGAGCGCAACCTGGTCTTCGACGTCAACGATTTCGACGAGACCCTGCCCGGTCCGTTCGAGTGGGACGTCAAACGCCTCGCGGCCAGTGTAGCCGTGGCCGCTCGCGACAACGGGTGCGAGGACGATCGGGCCGCCACCGCCGTCGAAGCCGCCGCCCGCGGCTACCGCGAGGCCATGCACATGCTCGCCGAGGCCGACAGCATGTCGGTCTGGTACGAGCGGGTCGACGCCGAGCAGGTCTACGACCTGATTCAGAAGCCGAAGGTGCGCAAGAAGCTCGACCGTGCCATCAGCACCGCCCGCGGTAAGACGAGTCTGCAGGCGCTGAACAAGCTCACCGAGCCCGACGCGAACGGTATTCCACGCATCAAGAACCAGCCGCCGCTGCTGATGCCGATCGAGGTGCCGGACGAGAAGATCATCAAGGAGGTCTTCGCCGACTTCCGCCGTAGCCTGCCCGACGAGCGCCGGATCCTGCTCGACCGGCACCGCCTGGTGGATCAGGCGATGAAGGTGGTCGGTGTCGGCAGCGTCGGCACCCGGTGCTTCATCGCGTTGATGATGGACAAGGAGACGGGCAGCCCGCTGTTCTTGCAGCTCAAGGAGGCCGAGACCTCGGTGCTGGCGCCGCACCTGAATCCGAGCAAGTATCACCACCAGGGGCATCGGGTGGTGGTCGGGCAGCGATTGATGCAGTCGGCCAGCGATGTCTTCCTGGCCTGGGCGACCGGGCCGGCCGGCCGGTTCTTCTACATGCGGCAGCTGCGCGACATGAAGGGCTCCGCCGACGTCGCCAATCAGACCCACAGCGAGCTGGCCCAGTACGCGGAGCTGTGCGGCTCGGTGCTGGCCCGTGCGCACGCGCGCTCCGGCGATCGCGTCGCCATCGCCGCCTACCTCGGCAAGGGCGACGTTTTCGATCGCGCGATGGGCGAGTTCGGCCTCGCCTACGGCGACCAGACCCTCGCCGACCGCCACTCTCTGCTCGCCGCCATCGACTCCGGCCGCATCACCGCGGCCCCGCACGCCTACTGAGGTCCTCGCCGCCTACACTGGTTACCGATGAGTAAGTTCTTTGCCTCGGTGGACCAGGTGCAGGACCGGCTGACCGCGGCCGGCTACCTGCCGTCCCTCGACATCGCGACCGCGGTCTTCCTGGCCGATCACCTCGGCAAGCCCCTGCTGATCGAGGGGCCCGCGGGCGTCGGCAAGACCGAGCTCGCCAAGGCCGTCGCCGCGGCGGTCTCGGCCCAGCTCATCCGCCTGCAGTGCTACGAGGGCATCGACGAGGCCCGCGCGCTCTACGAGTGGAACCACGCCAAACAGCTGCTGCGGATCACCGCGACCTCGGGGGAGACCTGGGAGGGCACCCGCGACCACGTCTTCACCGAGGAGTTCCTGCTCACCCGTCCGCTGCTGGCCGCCATCCGCAACCCCGATCCGACGGTGCTGCTGATCGACGAGCTCGACAAGGCCGACGTGGAGCTGGAGGGCCTGCTGCTGGAGGTGCTCGGCGATTTCCAGGTGAGCATTCCCGAGCTCGGCACGGTCACCGCCGTGCGCAAGCCCTTCGTGATCCTCACCTCCAACGCCAACCGCGACCTGTCCGAAGCGCTGAAGCGGCGCTGCCTGTACCTGCACATCGACTATCCGGCGGCCGAACTGGAGAAGGCGATCGTCCGGCTCAAGGTGCCCGAACTGGACGCGGACCTGGCCGAGCCGGTCGTGGCGACCGTGAGCGCGTTGCGGCAGCTGTCGCTGCGCAAGGCACCCTCGATCGCCGAGACCGTGGACTGGGCCAAGACCATGGTCGCGCTGGGTAGCCGCACGCTCAGCGCGGGCGTTGTCCGCGCCACCCTGGGCGTGCTGCTGAAGTACCAGTCCGATCATCGGGTGGCGATCGAACGGCTCGGTCTCGACGATCGGACCGACGGCAGCGTGGCCCGATGATCGGCGCCGTGGCGTGGTGACCATCGTGGCGGCGCACGGCGGTGTCGAAGCACCGATGTCGGATCGCCTGGTCGGCTTCGTCGGGCTGTTGCGCGAACACGGCATCCACGCGGGCCCCAGCGAGACCGTCGACGCCGCGGCGACGATCGTCGCCCTCGGCACCGCAGACTCCCGGGTGCTGCGCTCGGGCCTGGCCGCCTGCCTGCTGCGCCGCAACGGCCAGCGCGCGGTGTTCGATCAGCTCTTCGATCTCTACTTCCTCGACGGCGCCCGGCCGGTCGCCGTGGCGGACGAGGATGCCGATCCGCTGCGCGAGCGGGTCATCGCGGCGCTGATTCAAGGCGCCGACACCGCCGAACTCGCCAGGGAGGCGCTCAATACCTTCGGTGCCTACGGCGGCGCGGGGGAGAGCGCGGGCCGGGTCACCTCGGCGTCGGGCGCGGGCTGGTCGTCGTATCTGACGATGAAATCGCTGCGCCCGGAAGAGATCTCCGAACAGGTCGCGCAGACCATGGGCGGGACAGGCCAGTTCGACGCGGCAGTGCACACGATCGAGGCACGTCGCCGGGTGGAGCAGTTCCGTGCGCAGGTGCAGGCCGAGGCCCGGTTGCGCTCGGCGCAGCTGCGCGGCACCGACTACATCGCGCGCCGCGGCGTCGAATCCGGCGCGGACAGTACCGATTTCCTCGGTGCTCGCGAGCAGGACCTGGCCGAGATGCGGCGTCTGGTGCATCCGCTGGCCCGCAAGCTCGCCACCCGCCTTGCGGTGCGCCGCAAGAAGGCCGTGCGCGGGCAGATCGACCTGCGCCGCACCCTGCGCCGTTCGATGGCCACCGGTGGTGTCCCCATCGATCCGGTGCTGCGGGCCCGCCGCCACGGCCGCCCCGATCTCGTCGTGCTGGCCGATGTCTCGGGTTCGGTGACCGGTTTCGCCGAGTTCACCCTGCAACTGGTGCAGGCCCTGCAGGACCAGTTCAGCCGGGTCCGCAGTTTCGGCTTCGTCGACGTGTGCGCCGAGATCACCGACTACTTCACCCCCGGTGAACCACCCCCGGCCGGCTTCGCGCGCGAGATCGTCCGCGACGCCGGCGTGGCCCGCTTCGGCTCCAGCAACTACGGCGAGGCCTTCCAGGGTTTCGTCGACCACTACCTCGACGCCCTGGGCCCACGTACCTGCGTGCTCATCCTCGGCGATGCCCGCACCAACCGCACCGACCCGAATCTGGCCGCGCTGCAAGCGATGACCGAACGGGCCAAGGCGGTGTACTGGCTCAATCCGGAGCCGTCGCGCTCGTGGTCGACCGGTGACTCGGCCGCCCACGTCTACACCGACATCGTCACCATGCACGAATGCCGCACGGTGCGGCAGCTGGCCGAGGTGATCGGCCGGCTGCTGCCCGCGTGAGTTCGCGTCCGGTCAGCGCGGGCTGAGCCGCACCACCGCGTACTCGTGCTCGCTCTTGGCCTGGTACTTGCCGTACCGGGGCTGCGCGGCGGTGATGGACTCCCAGGCCGTGGCCCGCGCCGCGCCGGTCAGCACGCGCGGGGTGACCGGCAGCGGTGCCTCGCCGGGCAGCTCGATGGTGGCCTGGTCCGGGTGTGCCATCAGGTTGAGGTGCCAGTCGGGGTGGCCGTTCTTGCCGCCCGAGGCCACCAGCAGCCAGGAGTCGCCGTCGGCGAACCAGGAGATCGGCGTCTGTCGCGGTTCGCCGCTGCGGCGGCCGATGGTGTGCAGGATCAGCACGTCCATGCCCATGAAGGTGCCGTGGCCCGAGCGGACCTTGCGGTTCATCCTGGCGTTCATCCGGTGCTGCATCCACCGGGAGAAACCCCCGTGCGAGCTCTTCTTGTGGGACTGGTTGGTGGTCATCTCGAAGGTTCCTTTCGGTGGATCAGGGGGTGGGGGTCGGACGGGGCTCAGCCCCAGGCGCCGGCGATCTGGCGGGTGGTGGCGTTGAGCCGGTTGAACATGTTGGTGACGCCGATCATCAGCACGATCGAGGCGAGCTGGCGCTCGTCGAAGTAGCTGGCGGCCGCGTCCCAGATCTCGTCGGTGACGGCGTTGGGACGGTCGGCCAGGCGGGTCGCCGCCTCGGCCAGCTCGAGGGCGGCGCGCTCCTCGTCGGTGAAGTACGGGGTCTCCCGCCAGGCGACGACGGTGGCGAGGCGATCCTCGCTGACGCCGGCTTTGCGGGCGGTCTTGGTGCCGCCGTCGACACAGGCGCTGCAGCCGTTGATCTGGCTGACCCGCAGGTGCACCAGCTCCAGGATCTCGCCGTCGACGCCGCCGGTCTGCACGGCCTTGAGGACCTGCTGGATCGGGCCCATCGCGTCGGTGAGGACCATGGCCGGGTTCTGCATCCGAGACTGCATGTCGTTCTCCTTGTTTCCCGTTGTTCTCCGCTGCTTGCGGTGTGACCCAATAACAGCCCGTCGTGCGCCGGAAAACGATGGCTGTGGGACACTGTGGGACAGTGGAAAACGGCCCTGACCTCCCGATTGTCCTCGGGAAACTTCCTGATCCGGGCCGGGACAGCGACAGTGGGAAACGGTGGTTGTGCAACAGCAGACGGCGAAGGCCTACCCGCAGGACGAACTCGCGGCGCGCCTGCGCCTGATCCAGGAGCTGTCGGGCCGCGGCGTGCGTGCGCTGGCTCGCGACACCGGGCTGAGCTCGTCGTCGTTGTCGCGCTACCTCAGCGGGCAGACGGTGCCGCCGTGGCCCGCCGTGCTGGAACTGTGCCGCCTGGTCAAACGCGATCCGCGTCCGCTGCGCCCGCTCTGGGAGCGCGCCAACAACCCGCTGCCCGCGCCGCCGAAGACCAGTCGACAGGTCGCGCCGCCGAGCCCGCCCGCCGACGCCCCACCGCCGCCGCGTAACGACCTGCCCCGCGACGTCCCCGACTTCACCGGCCGGGAACAGGCGCTGGCCGATGTCCTGGCCGCCGTCCGGGCCGACCGCGTGGTCGCCATCGACGGCATGGCCGGCGTCGGCAAGACCTCCCTCGCCGTGCACGCCGCGCACCAGCTGACGGCCGACTACCCCGACGCCCAGCTCTATCTCGACCTGCACGGTTTCACCGACGGCCGTCAGCCGCTGGACCCCGACGCCGCCCTGCGTGCCCTGCTGGCCGCCCTGCAGGTGCCCTCGGAGAAGGTGCCGCAGGACGGTGGCGTCGAGTTGCGGGCGGCGTGCTGGCGCTCGGAGCTGGCCCGGCTGCGCGCGGTGGTCGTGCTCGACAACGTCGCCGACGCGGCGCAGGTCAGCCAGCTGCTGCCGGGCGCGGGCGAGTCGGTCGCCATCATCACCAGCCGCAATCGGCTGCTCGAGCTCGACGAGGTGCCGCCGGTGACCCTCGACGTGCTCACCGCCGAGGAGAGCGCCGAACTGCTGGTCCGGGCCAGTGGTGACGCGCGCGGACCCGACGGCAGGCTCGCGCGGGAGCCGGAGCAGGCCGCGGAGGTGCTGCGGCTGTGCGGCAATCTGCCGCTGGCGTTGCGGCTGGCCGCGGCCCGGTTGCGGCACCGTCCGGGCTGGTCGGTCGGCATCCTCGTCGAGCGAATGGCCGAGGGCGCCACCGAATTCGACACCGCGTTCGGCATGTCGGTGCGTCAGCTCAACCGGGATCAGCGCCGCCTGTTCCGGCTGCTCGGCCTGATCCCCGGCTCCACCTTCACCGACTATGTCGCCGCCGCGGTCGCCGATGTGCCGCTGCGCACCGCGCGCACCATGCTCGAGGATCTCCTCGACGCCCACCTGGTCCAGCAGCCGGCCGAGGGCCGCTACCGCCTGCACGATCTCGTCCGGCAGCACGCCCGCCACGCCACCTTCGAACACGATTCCGACGCCGACCGCGAGCGCGCGCTGGGCCGGGTCCTGGACTACTACGTGCATACCGCGGCCGCCGCCGACGCCGCGATGCCGTTCCTGTCGCCCACCCGCCCCGTCTCGGCGGGCTCGCCCCCGGCCGACCTACCGACCTTCCCCGGCCGCGACGCCGCGTTCTTCTGGTTCGTCTCCGAGTACACCAACCTGATGGCGGTGTTCTACGCGGCCGTCGAGGTGGGCGCGAACGTCCACGTGTGCGAGCTGCCGCGCTTCATGCGCGCGTTCTTCGCCCGGCGGTGCGGCACCACCCACCTCAATGCCCTGTTCGAGCAATCCCTGACCGCCGCACAGCATCTCGGTGACCCCCGCCAGCTCGCCGAAGCGCACAGCGACCTGGGTTTCGCCCGCTACAACGCGGGCCGGATGACCGAGGCGGCCGCCGCCTACGCCGCCGCCGCCCCGCTGGTCGCGGCCGCGGGCGACCCGCTGCCGCGCGCCGAGCTGACCATGCGCTGCGCCCAATTACGCTGGGACGAAGGCGATACCGAGGAACCACTCGAACTGTTCCGCCAGGCCCGCGACCTCTACGCGAGCAGCGGTTGCCCGATGAGCGCCGCCGACGCCATGGCCAGCGAGGCGTGGGCCATGCTGCAGCTGGGCCATCGCGAGCAGGCCGCCGAGCTGGCCCGCGAGGCGCTGGCGGTCCCCGCCGACAATCCGACCTGGCCGCCGTCGCTGCAGGCCCAGATCACCCTCGGTGTCGCGATCGCCGCCGACGCGCCGGAGGAGGCGCTCGCGCACCTGAGCAGCGCGCTGGCCTCGGCTCGCGCCGACGGCCACAAGCACAACGAGGCCTGGTGCCTGAACTGCCAGGGCGTCGCGCTGCGCCGGATGGGCCGCTACGAACAGGCCCTCGCCAGCCATCGGGAGGCGTTCGCCCTGCTCGACGACCTGTTCGAGGAGCACTGGAAGATCCACTTCCTCAACGGCTACGCCGAAACCTGCCGGCTGGCCGGTCTTCCCGACGAGGCGTTGCGCCTGTACCGGCAGACCCTGGAGCTGGCACCGAAACTCGGCTACCGCCTCGCCGAGGCGCTCGCGCACCAGGGCATCGCCGACGTGCTCGAACCCACCGACCCGGACGCCGCCGCCGAGCATCGCGCGGCGGCCCAGGCCATCCAGTCCGAGCTCAGCCCATCGACTTCGCTCCATCCAGCGATTCCCGAATGATGTCGGCGTGGCCGGAGTGCTGCGCCGTCTCGGTCATGATGTGCATGAACACCCGGCGCGCGCTCCAGCGTCCGCCGGGCTCGAACCACGGCGCCTCCGGCAGCGGCTGAGCCACGTTCAGGTCCGGCAGCGTGCGCACCAGCTCGTCGGTGCGCGCGGCCACCTGCTCGTACTCGGCCAGCACGCCCGCGAGGGTCTCGTCCGGCAGCAGCACGAACTTGTTGCTCCACTCGGCGATCTCCGCCTCGCTCATCGAGGAGAAATCGGGTCCGGCCGCGGGCCCCTCGACGATGAACTTCGCCCAGTTCGCCTCGACCGCCGCCACGTGCTTGATCAGCCCACCCAGGGTGAGTTCGCTGGCGGTGGTCCGCATCCGGGCCTGCTCGTCGGTCAGCTCGCGGGTGGTGAAACGCAGGAAGTGGCGGTGCTTGGCCAGCATCTCCAGCAGGTCGGTGCGCTCGGTGTCGAGGAGGGGGGAAGCGGTGGTGGTCATGAGCTGGTTTCCCTTCGTTGTCGGTATGAAAGCCAAGGTAGAACCCATTGCGGTCACTTTCTGTCCGCAATGTGCGGGAGAATGGAAAACATGGCCGACACGAGCGCTCGCACCCTCCGTCTGCTGTCTCTGCTGCAGACCCATCGCTACTGGCCGGGCACGGAACTGTCCGAGCGGCTCGGTGTTTCGCCACGGACGCTGCGCCGCGACATCGATCGTTTGCGTGAGCTCGGCTATCCGGTGGACGCCCGGCCCGGCGTCGACGGCGGCTACCAGCTCGCCGCGGGCGCCGCGCTCCCGCCGCTGGTCCTCGACGACGACGAGGCCGTCGCCATCACCGTCTGCCTGCAAGCCGGCTCCCAGGGCGCGGGCGACGGCCTGGCCGAACCGTCGGTCCGCGCCCTGGCCAAACTCGTCACTGTCCTGCCCACCCGCCTGCGGCGCCGGGTCGACGCGCTGCGCGCCATGACCGTCTCCGCCGGCTGGAACGCCGTCCCGCTCTCCGACGTCGACCCGGCCGTGCTCACCGACCTCGCGCTGACCTGCCGCGGCGAGGAACGTCTCACTTTCACCTACACCGCCGCCGACGGCCGCACCAGCGCGCGCGAGGTGGAACCGCACCGCCTGGTCTCGCTGGGCCGCCGCTGGTATCTCGTGGCCTACGACCTGACCCGCCACGACTGGCGCAACTTCCGCGTCGACCGTCTCACCGACTCCCGCGCCACCGGCATCCGGTTCCGCCCCCGCGACCTGCCCGCTCCGGACGCCGTCACCTTCGTCCGCGACGGAATAGGTTCGCGCCGAACGGGGTACACCGTCACCGCCGAGATCGAAGCCCCCGCCCTCGATGTCCACGCCCGCGTCGGCCGCTGGTGCGTCGTCACCGCGCTGCCCGCCGACCGCTCCCACATCGAGATGACCGTCGACAACCTCGACTGGCCGATCCTGTTGCTGGGCAAGGTGGAAGCCGAGTTCCGCGTCCTCGGCCCGCCGGAACTCGTCACACGACTGACGGAGTGGGGATCGCGGTTCAGTTCCGTGTCCTGAGATTCACTCCGACATCACGTCCACGGCATTGCCGATCCGATCGAGACTCGTGGCGTACCGCTCGTCGACGGCCGTTCTGGCCGAGACGATCTCGACGATCTTCTGACCGATACTCTCCAGCTCGGTGAGGCTCGCGAGGATATCCCGCTTGCGCAGATAGGCGAGGTCGACCAGCGCCGGACCGGTTGTCCAACCGTCGTTGGCCGCGGCCGCGGGATCGATCTCGTCGAATTGTGTCTCGACCCGGTTCCGGGATTCGCTGCTGTTGGTCGAGATCGCGGTCCCCGCCGCGGTAGCGGCCGCCGGATCGATGCAAATATCGCCCATGCGTTGTCCTCTCAGATTCGCGGCGCGCAGGGATGGTAGTGCGCGGAACTCGGCTCGGTGGAATCCGGTGACACCGTCGCGAAGGTCACCACTGCCGCGTACAGGGCCACCACGCCGAGCGCGAGCCCCGCGACAGCGATCAACGGCGCCTTCCACCGCGAACCGCCACGCGCCAGCACGACGATCAGCGCGCCGAGCAATATCGCGGCGCCGATCAGGAGCCCCGCGCCGAGCGAGTTCAGCAGCACTGCCGCGCCGGGAACGTCGATCGTCTTCGCGCAGCGCGTCGCGAGCAGTTCGCTCTTCCGATCCGCCAATAGGCCGTCCGCCGCGACAAGGGCGACGATCGCGCCGCCGAACGCCGCCACGGCGGCACCGGCGAATACCCACGGTCCGCGTGCCACTACCAGGTCTCCTTGGGTCGGATGATGCGCACGTTCTGAGTGCCGCCGTCCTGATTCGAGAATCCGATCCGATCGGTCAGACTGAAGTCTTTTCCGTTGGTCGTGTGCTGCGAATAGAGGACATCGCCGTTCGGCAGGACGCCGGTGACGATGGCGGTGTGGTGTGCCTGGCCCGCGGTGTAATCGCCGACGTTCTGGGTGTGCTCCCAATAGACGACATCACCCGGTTTCGCGCCGCCGACCCCGACTTCCTGTGCGCCGTTGTTCAGGAAGAACTTCTTCTGTTCTTCGGCGTTGTACCAGGTATCGGTGTAGCTGAGGCCCTGGAGTGATCCCGGGCCCGGCCAGTCGAAGTCCAAACCGGCCGTGCGGCTGCGACTCCAGCCGTCGTCGTCGGTGGTGAGGTTGCCCTTCGAATCCAGCCCCGCCGCCGACATCGTGGTGGAGACGAAGTTCGCGCAGTTGTTCTCGAAGACGTCGATCGAGGTGTCGTTCGCGTGCTCGCGGGCGAACTGGACCGCCTTCACGGCGTTGTAGCCGTTGGAGCCCTCGAGCTCCTTCTTGACGGTGTCCGGTATCCCGCCGAGATCATGCAGTTCGACGGGTACCGCGAGCATCAGGTCCTGGCGACGCTCCACCGATAGCGAATTCCACCACTGCGCGACGACATCGGGTGATTGGCCCTGCGGCAGCGTCTCGCGGATGGCGTCGAGCGCGTCTGTCACCGCGGCGGACTGCTGTTTGACGGCTTCCTCGAGTGAGCTGCTGTCGACGCTGATCGCGAGCTTGCGCAGCGCGCCTGCCACTTCCGCATCGGCGCGGGTCGCCGCGTCGACCGCATCCTTGATCAGGGCATTACAGCGGACGCGGTCGTCCTCGGCGCTCTCGGCATCATGGTGATCGGCGGGAACGACGAACACGTCACCGTCCAACCGCAGTCCTGCGACCGTCCCCGCGGAGATAGCCGAGCTCGCCTGGGACTGTGCGATACGTGCCGCGTCCTCCAACGTGTCGAGCGCCGTGACAGCTCCGCGGAGCAGGACGGCGATCTCCTCGAGCTTGCCCGTCACGCCGACGATCCTGCCGCGCACGATGTCGCCGAGGTAGTCGGGCCACGATTCTTCCAACCGCTGAGTGCCATTGGCATGAATCTCCGCCACGGCCTCCTCGCAGTCTTTCGCGGCCGCCAACAGATCTTCCGCGGCCGCTTGCCATTTCCCCGGGTCCGCGTAGCGCAGTTGGTGCAGGTTCATCGGTTCCATTCATAGCAGACAGATGCCGAGCATCATTCTCGGTGAGCGTCGGGACCTGCCGTACCCAGCCACCGTGTGCGTCGCTGATGGGTGCCGGCGCGGCCGGTACTGCGGTTGCCGACCTCGTCGCACGACTGGCGCGTGGAGTACCCGGTTCACGACTTCGGTCGCACCGCCGTCCGTGAGCAGCTCACGCTCGCGGCTACGCGGTACGTGGTCCGCGACGAGCAGCGACGCGACCCGCCACAGCAGACCGCCACCGCGGCATCGACGAAGACCAACGGTCCGCGTGTCACCAGAACTTCTCGCATCGAGATGATGCGAGAAGTTCTGGATATCCTCCACCGTCGAAGGCAATTCCGCGGTCGACGGGGTCTGCCCCCGGATCGGCGGGCAGGCCCCGATCGATCAGTCGCAGCTACCGAAAGCGCCGTGCGGCAGCAGCTGATGCAGCCACTTGCGCAGCGGGTTGTGTCCGAGGTGCAGCCCGTTGTCGTGGTCGTGCCAGCCGCGGTCGACGAACTCGGCCGCAGCGGGCGGCTGCGCCGCGTGCGCGCCGGCCGGACCGGCGATACCGACGAGCGGGAGGGCGAGGAACGCGCCGGTCAGCGCGAGTCGGAGCAGGCGACGGTGGGATTGTTTCGAGCTCACAGGTGAATCCTTTCGAACCAGATCGTGCAGGCCTACACCCTGCCCCAGATTCCCGCCGCTGTCGTCCCCTGATCTGTCAGGCCCGGTATCCGTCCTGCGGACGATGATCCTGCGGTGGTCCAGTGGGGCGCTGATATCCCTGTGGTGCCCCCTGATTCGGTGCCGGGCTGTCGGGCCGCTGCGCGTCGGGCCGCAGCGGTGCGCTGGGGTAGGGCGTGGGCTGGGCTCCCGAGTGCAGCGCACCGAGCGCCGGTTGGGCGCCCGCATGCGGGGCGCCGGGAGCTTGCTGCCGTCCTGCATCAAGTGCGTCGGGAACGGGCGGCATGCCGGGATATGGTGCACCGCCGGTGAACTGGGCCCCCGGAGGCTGGGCGTGGAGCGCTTGATGCGGTGCGCCCGGCCATGGTCGGCCCGGCACACCGGCCATCGACGGTATGCCGGGATGCCTGCCCAGCTCCCGCGTCCCCCTACCGCCGGGTGGTCGGGCCGCCTTGCACCACCGCCGGGTCGACGGCAGCACCGCGAGCACGAACGTCACCACCGGAAACACCAACAGCAGCACCGACACCATCCACGGCACACTGCGCTCCACCGAGAACAGCCCGTTGAACACCGACTGCCCCAGCACCGCGTCCAGGTGACGCCCGATCGGCAGGTCGTACTGGAGCAGCTGGACCGCGGTCGACATCGCCGTCACCACATACGCGCCCAACGTCCCGACGCTTCCCAGCGCCACCAGTGTCGGCCCCGCCCCACGTCGCCGGAACAGCAGAATCGCCCCCACCGACAGCGACACCGCGGACAGCACATCGACCAGCAAGGTCGCCCCGGACACCACCGACACCCACCCCGGCGCGATCCCCCACCCGAACACCCCGGTCTCGCTCCGCACCATCCTGAACAGCCCGAACAGCACCCCCACGGCCCCGGCGATTCCCCCGAGCAGCGCGAGCGCCGCCGCCACCACGGCCGTCCCGCCACTGGCAGGCCGCTGATCGGCAACCCTGTACATCCGCTCCTCCTCGCTGTTTCCGGTCGACCCCACCCTCTCCCGGATTCGCCCCGCTGTCTCGTCCACCGACACGCATCCAGCCCACGAGTGAGCCCGCCGTCCTACCCAGTTACCCGGACTGGCGGTCGAATACACGAAGCCCCGGATCCCGTAGCCACGATGGTGTGGCGGTGCACTCGCTCTGTTTCGCGTGCCCTGCGGGAGCGAAGTCCGTCGAATGCGACCACCTCCGTTCGCCGATAGACCTCGGTGAGGGGCTTCGTGTACTCGCGAAGGCGAGTTCGGAGAAGTCGCTGATGTGGGCGATCGTCCTGTTGGTGGGTTCTCCGGAGGCCGTCGCGGCGGCCTCCGGTGGAACGAGGCGGCGGGCGAGGCACCTCCGTCATCAGCCGTTGCGGTACCGCTGCATCCGTCGCCGCCGGAAGAACAACTGATCGACCGCGACCGGATCGACCGCGGCCGTGATGTCCGCCAACCGAGTGTCGTAGTGATGCTCGTGGATGCACCGATGCAGATGTGCCCGCCGCTCCGGCACCAGATCCGACCACACCGCGCCGAAACGCCCCTGCGCCTCCGGCCCCGACACCGCGACCAGATCGAGAAGCGCAGGCCAGGAACTGGTCTCGGTGGCGTGCGCCGGCAATTCCGCGACCGTCGCGTCCGACAGTGCCGCCAGCGCGTACCCGACCACACCCCGGATGGTGTCGTCCATCCGCGACATCAACGTGAACAGCCCCCGCCAGCTCCCCACATCACTGCGATCGTCGAGCGGCGCGACCAACCCGACGCCCACCCCCGGATCGGTGAACACCGAATTCCCCACCAGCGTCCACAACCCGAGCGGCGTGAGATGCCCGACTACCGTGAGGAACTCGGGCACCGCACCTACCTCGATCGCGTTGCGCACCAGATTCGCGACCTCCCGCTGCGGCGCGCTACCGAACAGCAGGTCGCCGACCTGGCTGATCACATCCGGCGCACACCGCGAGAACACCGACAGCGCGGCGTGTTGCAGCGCGGGCCGCCCCGCCATCACCGCCTGCGCCATCCGCGGAATCCGCCGATGCGGCCCATCGAGCAACTGCCGGATCACCGAGCTCAGGATCTCGGAATCGTAGGAGTACGCGGCGGAGTGGATCAGCCCCGCGTCGTCGTGCACGTCCGCCTCGACCGCGGCGATCAGCTCCGGTGTGGCGCACGCCAGGAATGGCCCCGCCGTCACGTAGTCACACCGCCGCAGCAGCTCGTTGACGATCTCGACCACCGGCCCCGGCGGCGCCACATCCGCCAGCTGCGCGATCGCCCGCGGATCCAGGTAGGGCGCGCAATCCGCCGCGTACCCCGGATCGAGCATCATCAACGTCTCCGCGGCCTTGACCGGATGTTCCACCCCCACCGACCCCGCCGCCCGCCCGGTCGTCATCGGCGGAACCAGCCGCTGCACCAACGGAATCGAGATCGACAGCGGAATGAACGGCACCAGTGCGCTGATCCGCCGAAACGTCTCGGTGTGCTGATCGAACAGCACCCCCGCGATCTGCTGCTGCAACTCGTGCAACCGATCGGCCCCCAGATACCGCAGATGCTGCACCCGCTGAGGATGAACATGCAGCGTGCGAGCCAGCAGAATCAACTGCGCCCGCGTAGTCAGATCCGTCATCTGCCGCCGAACATGATCTTCTTCGTCACCGCGCGAAACGGCCGGGGCAACGCCCCCAACATCGAGTCGATCGACTTGTCCAACGCCTTCGCCTCGAACGTCACCGCCGCCCGCATCAACTCGAACAAGTCCCTGGCCTCATCAGCAGGCAAACTCTGTAGCGAGGGCAGCGCCACGGGCACGCCACCCTCACGGTCACTTCGATTCGTCATGTGACTCCTGGGTAACGCGAACTCACCCCCGAGGATGCCGCCTCCACCCGCCCCCGACCCCCAACTTCACGAAGATCTGTGCACAACAACGAAAACAACGACACGAATACATGTGAACCGACGTCCCACCGACGAAGTTTCACAGCATGTGTCCCTTGACACGCAGGACCTTCGATGCCGATGGGTGATGCCATGTGGGGAACATCCATCCAGACCGTATGCTCGCCGTGAAATTCGGCATCGAGAGACAGGCCGTCGGGCATGGCATCGCGTATTCCGTTCCCGAAACAGCTGTCGCGGGCCACCTCGGATCACGACGTCCTCATGCGAAACGACGGGGGATTCTCTCACCGCGATCGGTGCTCTGCGGGACCACTGGACAGTGAAACAGTAGCCCCACGGCACACGGGGTCAGAATACCTTCACACAAGACGCGCTCGATCCCGTCCCGCTGGTCGGCCTGCACTTCACCATCATGGGGATGGGCAGCACGTCGACTGTCGCTGACGCGCAGATCGACCGCGCGATCTCGCTTGTTCGAGACCGGCTCTCCGCGACGAAGCCGTTCGACCTCACCATCGGCTCGCCGCCGAGCTCATTGAAGCCGTGCCCTGCCTGCGAGCCGCCGATCCAGTGACAGTGCGGGTGCACCAGGTCGAACTGGTGGTGGTCCGGCCGAAGGCCGGACCTACCGGTGGGACACGTGCGCGGCGCTTCCGTTCAGCGGGTAGTGCGTGCGGCAGGCCAGTAGTCGCAGCTCGGCCGGGGCGCATGCTTCTGTGCCTGAATGCCGATTAAGATCGTCGGATGCCGCCTGCAGTCCCCGAAGCCCCACGATTCGAGATGGTCGACCTGTTCGCCGGCCCTGGGGGCCTCGATGTTGCGGCGAAATGGCTCGGGATCGAAACCGTCGGCATCGAATTCGATCCCAACGCGTGTGCGACACGGACTGTCGCGGGGCTCGACACGGTTGCCTCGGACGTCACAGATTGCTCACCGTCGGACTATCGAGCCAAGATCTTGGCAGGTGGGCCACCCTGTCAGACCTATTCGGTTGCTGGAGCCGGCGCAGGGCGCAATCGGCTGGCCCATGTGTTGGACCTTGTGGAGCGGATGGGCGATTCCCCTGATCCCAACGTCCGACCTGAGCTGGACGGACTAGACGACGTCCGGACAGGCCTCGTCCTCGAACCTCTCAAGTGGGCGCTTCAAGCGAAGCGGCAAGGCCGGCCCTACGACACGATCATCCTCGAGCAGGTCCCGACCGTACTTCCGGTGTGGGATGCGTACGCGAAGGTTCTTCGTAAGAACGGTTACTTCGCCGATGCCAAGGTGCTGTGCGCCGAAGAGTACGGCGTGCCGCAGACCCGCCGCCGAGCAATCCTGATCGCCCGGCGAGAGGGCGAGGTGGTCTGGCCGGAGAAAACGCATCAGAAGTTTGTTCGGGGTGGGAATACTCGGCACGGTGCTGATAAGCGCGAGCCCTGGGTATCGATGCAGCACGCGCTGGGGCGCGAGGATGAGTTCGTCGTCATTTCCAACTACGGCACAGGTGGCGATCCGGCCGCTCGTGGCGAACGTCGATTCGACGAGCCGGCGTACACCGTGACCGGCAAAGTCTCGCGGAATCGAATTGTCGATTCACGCGGGAAGTATGTGGCCAACGTCAGCTCCGAGGATGCGGGCAGGCTTCAAACCTTTCCCTACGACTACCCGTGGTCGGGCTTGGACGTGTCGCAGCAAATCGGCAATGCCATCCCACCCAGGCTGGCTGCTCACGTGCTGTGCGCGGCGGTCTTCGGTCGACAGGTGTCGTCGGAAGCGCTCGACGTGGCCGTGGCCAGTTCATGGAAGGTGTCCCAATTGGGCGTACCAGGTCTTCGGCCCGTCGGGCCACCACCTGCCCAGACTTTCAACCAGCCGGCGGTCGAGGATCGTCAGCTGGAACTCATCGCGCAATCGGTGCTGGCCGGCTGAGTCGTCCGGTCTGGTGGGACACGTGTAGCGAACCGCTGTTGCCCGCCGATAGCCCACATCGACCGGGTAACAACTATCCCGCTTGACCGGAACTAGTCGGATCGAGCCGATATTGTTACCCCCAACGTGGGGGAGTCAAACCTCCCAGCGTCGACTAAGGGGATTTGCGCAGGTGGGAGTAGCCGATGAGTGATCTGATCGATGGCCAGTACGACGTGTTCAAAACCTTCCTGGACAAGGACACTCCGGCTGAAGCCATCAAGAAGCTCAGGCTGTTCGCCTCGGAAGACGTGATCAAGCGGATCATGGACCGCTACGACCAGGACATGGTGCGGATCAAGGAGATGCGCGAACCGCACTCCGTGGTGATCGACAATTACGAAACCTGGTATGCGGGACCGCATCCCGACGACCGACTGTGGCCCGCGATCCAGGACGACCTCATCAGGCAGGGCTGGCCGCAAGACCCGGCCATCGACAGCCTCGACGATTCGTCCACCCGGATCGTGTCGTTGCTGCAACACCCGCGAAAGAACGCGTTCTCCACACGGGGACTCGTGGTCGGGTACGTACAGTCGGGCAAGACCACGAACTTCACCGCGGTGATGGCGAAGGCCGCCGACCGGGGCTACAAGCTGTTCATCGTGTTGGCCGGTATCCACAACGGCCTTCGTCGGCAGACTCAGGCGCGCCTCATCCAGCAGCTGGTCGAACCCAACCCGACGCTGTGGACCCAGATCACCGACCTCGATCGTGACTTCAGCCCCACCGCCAATCCCGCGAGCTTCTTCGGCAAGTCGAACAAGACCCACGTTCTCTGCGTCGTGAAGAAGAACGCCACGGTGTTGCGGAAGCTGGTGAAGTGGTTGGGCGATGCTTCCGACTACCTGGCTGACTGCCCAGCCCTCATCATCGACGACGAGGCCGATCAGGCGACGGTGGCGACGAAGTCGATCAACCCTCTGATCCGGCAGATTCTCAACACCTTGCCGAAATCGGCTTACGTGGGCTACACCGCGTCACCGTTCGCGAACTTGCTCATCGACCCCTCCGCGGATGACCTGTACCCCGAGCACTTCATCGTGAATCTGCCCAAACCCGATGGCCATTTCGGCACCGAGGTGCTGTTCGGTCGGTATGCCCTCGACGGTGAGGATCCTGCCGAGGTCGACGACGGCTACGACATGATCCGCAATGTTCCCGACGACGATGTCGAGCTGGTCCGCCCCAAGACGCGAGCGGACGCCGAGGACTTCTACCCGTCGATCACCGCCACGCTGCGGCGCGCGGTGATGTACTTCTGGATGACGACGGCCGCGCGTCGGGTGCGTGGCAGCGGAAACCCACACTCCACCATGCTGATTCACACCAGCGTGCGGACCGCGGTACACAACAGCTTCCGCGACCCGCTGCTGGCGTTGCGCGCGGCGACCGGACGCAATCTGTCGGACGCGGCTCTACTGCGTGAGATGCGTGCGTTGTGGGACGAGGAGACCTCGCGGGTGCCCGCTGTCGCGTTCGACGAGAAGCCGGTTTCCTTCGACGAATTGGCCGCCGAGCTGCCCGGGGTGCTCCGTGACTGCCGTGTCGTGATGGACAACTCGGAAAGCACCGACCGCCTCGACTACGAGAACGGCCCCGTGGTGGCGATCGCCGTGGGTGGTAACACGTTGTCGCGAGGTCTGACGTTGGAGGGGTTGTCCGTCAGCTACTTCGTCCGGGCCGTGTCGACCTACGACACCCTGCTCCAGATGGGCCGGTGGTTCGGCTATCGCACGGGCTACGCCGATCTCCCTCGTATCTGGATGACCGCCGAACTCGAAGACTGGTTCCGCCACCTCGCCACCGTCGAGACCGAGATGCGCCGCGACATCGACGTCTACATGACCGAGGGCAAGACGCCGATGACCTTCGCGGTGCGGCTGCGTACCCATCCCTCGCTGCGAGTCACCGCCGCCGCGAAGATGAAGGACGCGGTGTCGGCGTTCTCGTCCTATGGCGGCCAGCGTGTCCAGACCCGGTACTTCCGCAAGGAATCGGACTGGTTGCTCCGGAACCAATCCGCGGCCCGCGCGCTCGTGACTGCTGCCGGTCGATTCGGCCAGGTCGAGGGAAACGGCGCGGACGGCCGCTACCTCATCCGTGACGTTCCCAGTGAGACGGTCATGAACTTCCTGCGCGAGTATCAGTTCCACGAGAAGTCACAGGAGTGCGATGCCGATCTGATGATCGGCTACATCGAGAAGCGGATCCGCAACGCGGGCACGTTGCGGCGGTGGAACATCGCCGTGGTCGGTAAGCCCGCGATCGACGACGCGGACCTGTTCGACTTCGCCCCGGGGATCGGCGTCGGCAGGATCATCCGATCGCAGTTCGCCGCGACGTCGGACCATACGGATATCAAGACGTTGATGAGCCGTCGGGACGCCGGGATCGACCTCGACGGCATCACCTCGAGCACGACCGAGGAAGACATCGCCAAGGCGCGGAAGGCGCAGCACCCCGATGCCGGATTACTGGTGCTGTATCCGATCGACAAGACCTCCGAGCCGGAGCCGTCGAAGACTCGGCGACAGGCATTGAACGCGCCGGAGCACGTCATCGGCGTCGGTCTGGTGTTCCCGACGCCGACCGACGACGACAGCACCGTCGCGTGGGAAGCCGACTATATCTCTGCGGACCTGTCCGGGGTAGAGATCGAGGAGGAGGATTTCAGCGCCCTCGAATCCGAGGAGCTCTGATGTCGAACCGGGTGAAGGAGGTTCTCGACGAGCAGTGGCGCGGATTGCTCCGACGGCCACGGACCGAGGACTCCGTCGTCACTCTCGCCGAATTGCCGGTAGTGACCGTCGCCGGATCCTTGGCGGTGGCTGTGGACAACGCCGGTCACCGGCACCTGCTCGTCCCGATCGGTGCGTATCAGAATGTGCGCCGTGGCCTCAACGGTCCCGTCTTGCGTCTGAGCAAGCGAATACTGGAGAACGACGGCAGCTTTCACGACTACGCCGATCTGGCCTGTCTGCGTCCCGATCTGAACGACATCTTCACCACGCTGTGCGCCGAGATCCTCGTCGCGACCGAACAGGCGCCGGAGAATCCCGTGAAGGTGCTCCACCGCACGCTCGACCGATGGCGCGCATTGTTTCTCAATCCCGGACCACCCCTCGGCCCACAGCAGATCGCGGGGCTCTTCGGTGAGCTGATCGTCTTGGAACGGTTGCTCGAGCGGGATGGCGGCGCAAGTCGGCTGTGGACGGGTCCATCGGGTTACCGCCACGATTTCGCCACCGACTTGGGCGCTGTCGAGGTCAAGGTGTCCACGGGGCACGATGGCCGCGAAGTCAGAATTCACGGTCTGGATCAGTTGGAGCCGCCGGTGGATGGTGCGCTCGGTCTCGTGTGGTTCCGGCTGGAATCGAGTGCGCATGACGGCATCGGAATCGTGGAACTGGTCAAGCGGGTGCTCGATCTCGCCGATGACGAAAGCGAGGTGCTCTCTCTCCTCGCCACCGTCGGCTACCGCGCCGCGGACAACGATCACTATGCGCACGTGCGGTTCTCGATCGATGAGCAACGTTGGTACAACGTCGATATCGCGTTCCCGCGGCTGACGACTGTCGACCTGGCAGCCGCGGCGGTCTCGACCAATGTCCGCAATGTCGACTACACGATAGATCTGTCGGGAGAGGTGCCCGCGCCGATGGACGCCGATGATGTGGAGCGGCACATCACGTTGATGCTCGAGGAATCCCGATGACAGCGCCCGCGTGGGTATCTCAGCCGTTCCCGCCCGAAGGGGCCAGCGCGGCCGAGGGAATTCGAAATCAGCTCGGAAAACCCGAGCTGGACCATCTGACGATCCTGGTCCGGGAGTCGGCCCAGAACAGTTGGGATGCTCGTCGAGGCGATGGCATCCCGGTGGACTACCGCATCGACCTGCAGACGATCAGTGCCGCGGACGCTCCGGCCTGGCGGGAGAATCTACTGCGCCGGGCGCCGGCGAAACAGCGCCTGCCGCTGCGGGAGTCGCTGCAACAGCCGACTATTCGGGTCCTGTCCATCTCCGACCGCGGGACCCGTGGGCTCGGCGGACCGACTCGAGCAGACGCCGTCACCGACCGAGGGCGTGATTTCGTCGCCTTCCTGCGCAATATCGGTGAGCCGCGCGATCAGGCACTGGGCGGCGGCACCTACGGATTCGGCAAAGGCATCCTCTACCTGGTATCGAACGCTGGCACGATTCTGGTCCATACCCGGTGTGAATACGAGGGCCGCTACGAGACTCGATTGATGGGTGCGGCGCTGTGGAAGAGCTATGACGCGGTGGAAGACGGTCGCGAACGTCGCTACACCGGGCGACACTGGTGGGGCGACGGATCGGGCGAGGTGATCGAGCCGCTCGTCGGCGCGGAAGCCGACACCATGGCGCGCAAACTGGGTCTTCGACCCTTCGGCGACACCGAGACCGGAACGACCATCTCGATTCTCGATCCGAATCTCGACAACAGCGAACCGTCGGATGTCGCTCGATACCTCGCCGAAACAATCGTCTACCAGCTGTGGCCGAAGATGATTCCCGATGCCGACGGCACACCGCCGATGCGGTTCACGGTGACCTGTGACGGCATCGACTATCCCGTCCCCGACCCGGCCAGGATGAAGACACTCAAACTCTTCGTCGCGGCCTATCGAAAGATGCTCAGCCGCGAGGCCACGGAGTTGCATTGCCGTCGGCCGAAGAAGCTCCTCGGCCGGTTCGGGATGCATCAGACGATCGCCCAGCGCTTCGAACCGAGCAACGCCGAGAACATGGCGGGATTCGATACCGGGATGGTCCACCACGTGTGCCTGATGCGTCCGGCAGAGTTGGTGGTCACCTACTGGGCTGGGCCGAAGCCGGGCAGTGAGTACTCGGCGTACGCGGGAGTCTTCCGCGCGGACCGAGAACTCGACGACGCCTACGCAGCGGCAGAGCCGCCGACACACGACAACTGGAACTATCAGTCGCTCGACCACCCGGAGCACTCGTTCGTGAAGATGACGTTCGTGCGGATGAAGGAGGAGATCGACGCGGTCATCGGGCCTCGTGGCAGCAGCGGCGTCGAGGTCGCCCAGGTGTCGTTGGGTGCCGCGAGCGACCGGCTGTCCCCCCTCGTCGGTGGAGCGTGGGGTGTGGGATCGGCGACCGACTACGGCAGACCAGGCGAGACCGCGCCACCGCCACGCGCCGCGCCTGCTCGACGACCCAGTGGTCGACGACCTGAGCCGGTCGACTCCGGCAACGGGGATGCCCCGGGTTCACCATCGGTACCGAATGGTTTGGGTGCCGACGGGCAGCCCTCTTTCGGCAGCGACTTCAGCGAGGCCGGGGGACGATCGGCTCAGCCGGCGCCGCGCCGACGGCGTCCCAAGATCGAGTACGTCGGTGAGCCGGAACCGGCAGAGCTCTGGGGGCACGGGGTGGTCGTGCAACGGTTCACATTGCCCGTGGCCGTTCCGCAGCGGGTGAGCGCGGACGTGGCAGTCGCCCTCAACAGCGACGGAGGCCTGGAGATGGACCCGCCGGCCGGTGCGGAGATGCCCGGCCTCGTCGGTTGGGAAGACCCTCAGGGCGAGGTACATCAAACCCCAACCTACGTCATCGAGGGTGGCGACGGCAGTGTGTGGAAGGCGGTCGTCAAGCCCGCGGCGGACACGATGACCGACATCGTGCTGTACACCGAGGCGGTCGCCTGATGGCGAATCGCGTCCTGCCGTACAAGAAGCCGTCGTCGAACGTGGTTCGTGCCGGCGCGTGGTTGCTGTCCATCGACGGTGACGAGATGTCGCTTCCCGACCACCTGCCGCATTGGGACTATCAGACGAATCTGTCGTTGCGGAGAGTCATCCACGTCGATATCGATCGGGCTCTGGCCGAGGCGACCTTGGCTCCCGGCACCGAGTTGGCTTTGGCCGCGGTGTGGACATCGACAGGGTCGAAACTTCGCGGCGTGGTTTCGCGTGTCGTCGTTCCCGCGCACGGCGAGATCGAGCTGCGAGCCGAACTCGTCGGAGCGGATCTCGGTGGGGTACTGACACTGGATACCTCCCTGGTTCTGGCGCACCGCAGGCGCGGCACCGACCGGCCGGTTGCTCCGCGGCGGGGTGGGTCAGTCCTGTGGAGTGATCGCAGTCAGATTCGTCTGCAGGGAGATGCGCCTCAGTTCCCCATCGCGATCGTGGATTTCGCGCGCACCAACTATCCGGGGGATGCCGCGTGGCACCTCGAGATCGGTTCGAATCTCGACGTGGCCACGATGGGGTCCCTGCTCCTGCTGGTCAACGAGAAGAAGACGCTGATCGCCGAAGCTCTGCAGCGGGCGGGGAATCCGCGTCTCCAAGATAAGATGGCGCTGTCGATGCTGTACGCGGATGTGGCCCGGACGATGGTCGACCATGCTCTTCGGATCAGCGATTTCGATGATGACGCAACGTATCTCGATGAAACGCTGGGCGCTACGCTACAAGAACTCTTCGGGCGCTTGTTCCCCGGACGATCGATCACCGATGTCCGGCTGGCCGCCCAGGAATCGCCGAATCTGTTCGCATCCCAGCTTCAGGCGGCGGTCAAGATCTTCGAGGGGGTCGTATGACGCTGCTGTATCCGAGGTTGTTGCGGCACCGGGCCAAACTCCTCGCCGCGGAATACAAGGAACGCAGTGCCCTCGACCTGAACAGTGCGTGGGCGCTCACCGACGAGACGGCGGTGTTCGTCGCCACCGGGGGTACTCGGGTGGAACCCGAGAAGCTGCAGATACTCCGGGACATGGTCGTCGACCTGGCAAAGGAATCCGGATTTCCGGAGCTTCCGGATGCCAAACAGAAGACCGCCTTCGACCTGCGGTTGGCGGTCGCACTGCACCGGGAAATGCGCATTTCCCCCGCGGAGGCGGCGTCGGGCGACGTCTGGGCCTTCCTGGCCCTGATCGTCCTTCCCGACGTCGCGCACTGGCGCTACCCCAAGCCGCCGGGCGATCGCGTGCTCGCCTCGGACCTCACCCGTCACGTCTTCGGGCGTATGTGGTGGCGTGCGCAGTTGGTCTACGCCCCGACCGACGCCGACCCCTACGCTGCCCTCCACGTTCTCGGTGAAGCGGCCTTCGATCAGATCTACGCGCGCCGCGCTGCTCTCGGCGGCAGCCCGCACCTGATCAAATCGATTCTGCGGGTGTGGAAACAGATGAATCTCGCAGGCTTGGCCGAGCGTGACATCCTTCGAGACTTCCTGAAGCGCCTGCTCAGGCTGGCGCCGTTCGTCGTGTTCGAAGCGCTCGATGACTACGCGCTGGACGAGGAACTGCTCGAGATCGCCAGGGAAACCGTCGTCGGGTATCTGACCGCACGAGGGTCACTCTCGGCGAGTGACGCCGATGCCCGGGCCGCACTGGTTTTCGCGACACCGGCGACCACCGGTCGGTGACAATTCGGTGAGAGGCATCGGGAGGGCCGCCGACTCGCGGAGGCTCCCACGGTCTGACTCACCTCTGTTCTCCACGTTGTGATGGAACGGCGCAGTCCGACCGCGCCTCTTGTGAAAGGTGTTGTGCACGATGGGCTCCGGTGGCCAGAAGCGAGACCTGAATCAATCCTTGACTTCGGCGTTCGACGGGGGCACAAGGTTCTTGCCCTACATCGAAGAGATTCGATTTCCGATGTACAAAGCCCTTGCCGCCGATCTCACCTTGAACTTCCCATGGCCCATCACGGCATTGATCGGCCCGAACGGGACCAACAAGAGCTCCATCCTGCAGGCCCTGTCGTCGGCGCCGGAGGGTAGAAGTCTCGCGGAGTTCTGGTTCTCGACCGAGGTGGACGACATCGATGCTGGTGGCAGGGGCCGGGCATCGCACCGATTCATCTACAAGTACGTGTTCGACAACAGCGGGACGCGGGCGGAGTGCCGCAAGTATCGAGGAAACAAGCCGTATCGGTCGAAGGTCCCCGCGAAGCTCACGGGGAAGCGGGATCCCGACTACTGGGAGCCCACCAAACGTGTCGACGTCGACAACATGGCGGATGTACCCGCGGTCGGTTTCGACACGATGGTGTCGGCCAACCGTGACCGTTGGAATCTGATCCGAAAGAACGTGGTGTACCTCGACTTTCGGTCGGAGATCAGCGCCTTCGACAAGTACATTCACCACAGTCCGCTCGACCGGTGGGTTTCGGAACCGTCGCAGCGGCGGTTCCGGGTGATCCTGAACTCGGCTCTGGTCGCGCGTGCGCTGCGCGGTGATTCCGTCCCGACCACGCACCAGAAGAAGCTGGTGGCGAGGGTTCGTGAACTGGACGAGCCATCGGTTCAGGCAGCCGCCCGCATCCTGGGAAAGCCGCTACGGCGTGTCGATATGCTCGAGCACAAGTTCTTCGGGCCGCAGGGCTTCACTGTCCGACTGCACGTCGGTGACGCCACCACGGGTATGTCCAACGCTGGTCGATCGGTGTATTCCGAGGCACACGCGGGCAGTGGCGAGTACGCCGTCGTCAGGTTGGTGGATGCGATCAAGCGCGCACCGGAAGGGTCACTGATCCTGCTCGACGAGCCGGAGGTTTCGCTGCATCCGGGGGCTCAGGCAGCGCTGATGGAGTTCATCAAATCGGAGACCTTGGCGAAGGGACATCAGGTCGTTATTGCCACTCACTCGCCGATTCTGGTCGCCGATCTGCCGCCCGCGGCGATCAAGGTGCTGGCGTTCGACTCGAAGTCGAACCGGGTGGTGAAGATTGCCGACGCCTGCTCGCCGACCGAAGCGTTCGCGCATCTGGGACAGACCGTGTTCAACTCACGTCGGAAGATTCTGGTCGAAGACGACCTGGCTGCTGAATTGGTACGGGCCGCACTGCGCGTACACGCGCCGACGAAGCTGGACACGCTGGAGATCGTGCCCTTCCCCGGTGGTTCGGGCGGCATCGTCAAGACCGCGCTGGCGAGCTTCGCAATGTCCGACATGTCGGAGATCGGCATTCTGTTGGATGGGGACCAACGGGTTCCGGGACGAGGTTCGGCGCTCGACGTCGCCAGGGCTGTCGGTGCGGCGGGAGACAACTTCGATGCCCTGAAAGCGATCTGGAAGTCGACCTTCCACGAGGCCGTGCCCGATCTGCCGATCGATCACGGTTCTGACAATGATCGGAACAACCGCAACAAGTGCAAAGCGGTGCGTACGTGCATCTTTTGGGCGAACGACCATTTGGACTTCTTGCCTGGTACCACTCCCGAATCGTTGCTCAGCGAAGCATTGGGCTATGTACCTTCGGGTACCGACGGCAAGGCTGCGAAACAGGATTGGTTCGAGCGATACCGCGACGAGATGCGGTTGACCCAGTCCGAGCAGGTGTCGTCGGCAGACGTTCTGGGCTATCAGAAGGTCAAACTGGCCGGACTTCCTCAGGATTCTCCGCATCTCAAGGACGTGTTCGGGGCCGTGGAGCGGATTGTGAGTTGGTGATCGCCGGTCGCGGAATCAATTCGTCGCGCGGACCTTGATGGCGTCGTGGGAGATGAGGACGTCGTATTCGCCGGGGGTGGCGATGACGGCGTTGCCGTAGGCGGATTTGACGAAGGGGGAGGTGTACCAGGTGCCGGTGTTCATGTCTTCGAAGAAGTCTCGGTCGCTGCCGTTGAGCATGATGTGGTCCTGGTGGGTGGCTTTGCCGTCGAGGCGCTGGCCGTAGAGGCGGGTGATCTTGTAGCCGGAGTGGAAGCCGAGGGCGTTGACCCAGGGGTGGAGTTCGACGATGTTGGCTTGCAGGGCCCAGAGGTTGCCTTCGACGCGGTGGGTGGCGCGGGTGTCGACGGCGCCGTCGTCGTCGAAGAGGGTCAGTTCGATGTCGAGTTGGTCGGACTGTCCGGCAACGGGTTTCGCGGTGACGTGGGCGGCGGTGATCTCGCCGGTCAGGCCCAGGTAGGTCTGGAGGAGGGTGGCGATCCAGAGCAGGAGGGTGGCGACGAGGAGCAGGGCCAGGCCGGGGGCGCCACGGCCCAGGATGGTCTTGAGGCCGCCGCGGCGGCGGGCCGCGAGGGCGGCGGAGACGAGCAGGGCTACGGCGAGTGCGAGCAGGGCGAGCAGGCCGATCTGGGCGAACCCGAAGGTCACCGGGAAACTCATGTACCGGTTGTACCCCGAATTCGACTGTAACAGGGGTGGTCTCGGCATCTCGGTAGGGTGAATTCGTGGACAAGTATCGGGTACTCGTCGGCGTTCATCTGGTGCTGCTCGACGGTGACGGGCGGGTGTTGTTGGGGCGCAGGCTCGCTACCGGCTTCGGGGACGGGTTGTTCCATGTGCCCGCGGGACATCTCGAGGCGGGGGAGTCGGCGGTGGCGGGGTTGATCCGGGAGGCGCGCGAAGAGGTGGGCGTCGAGATCGACGCCGGGGATGTGGCATTCGCGCATGTGCTGCACAGCGACGAGCGGGTGCAGAAGTTCTTCGTCGTGCGGCGCTGGCGTGGGGAGGTTGTCAATCGGGAACCGGAGAAGTGTTCGGAGCTGCGGTGGTTCGATCCGGCACAGTTCCCGGCGGAGATCGTCGAATACTGCGAGGTCGGGGTGCGGGCGGCGCTGGCCGGGCGGGTGTTCTCCGAGTTGGGCTGGGACTAGACGGCTGGTCGGCGGCGCTGGATCAGCGCGATCGCGGCGGTGCAGGCGAGCGCGATGCCGATCGAGGCCGTCGCGGGGATCGGACCGCGGTCGACGTCGGCGGTGCGGTACCACGACGAGGAGTAGGCGAGGTGGCCGAATTCGTCGTCGCTCAACGCGACTCCGAGTGAGGGCACGAACAGGATCGACAGGCCGACGACGGCGGAGGTGGGACTCCCGGGGACCGCCGAGCCGACGCAGTATCCGCACACCGCGCCCAGCGCCAGACAGCCGACGGCGGCGTTGAGGGCCGCCGGCGGGTCGAGCAGGTCGGTGGCCAGCACGAACACCGACAGCGCGACCACGGTGGCCGCGGCGAGGATCGCGCGCGGTGCGCGCAGACCGACCAGCAGCCCGGCGCCGAGAGCGATCATGGTGCCCACGTCGACCAGGCCCGAGCGGGGCAGGGTGATGACGAGGCTGCCCGCCACGGCGAATGTGGTCATCAACAGCAGCAGGACGCCGTCGCGGTCGGGCAGGATCAGCGCGGCCGTCGTCGCGGCCGCCACGACGACGATCGCGCCGACGAGCACGTACGGGACGGTGATCTCGCGCACGGCCACCGCCAGTGACGCCGCCAGGATTGCCGAGAAGGCGATGACGGCGGCGAACACGGGCGCCAACGGGATCGCGGTGTCGAGGACCGGGCGCGGCGAGGTGGTGGTCGTCGCCGCGAAGTAGCCGAGGGCCAGGACGGTGGCCGCGATGAACCACAGCGGCAGGGTGCCGGCGAGGACGCCGTCGAAACCGGCCGAGGTCTCGTCGGTGGGCGCCTCGGTGAGGTCACCGAGCACGGTCGCGGCGGGCACGGCGAACAGGTACACCCCGCGCAACAGCGGGGCGGGCCAGACCGCGACGGCCAAGGCGCCCACCGCCATTCCGGCCAGGAGGGCGTCGACGAAGTTCAGGGTCGGCAGGGACAGGCCGGTGAAATGCGTGCTGTCGGCATTGCGGGCCAGGACCAGATGACTGAGCAGGATTCCCGCGAGCGCGACCAGTGCCGTCCACCGGGCCGTGCGCACGCTGCCGACGGCGACGGTGACCGCGGCGGTGATGACCGCGACGAACGCGCCGCCGGTCATCGCGCGCGGGATGTTGAACACCAGCAGGTCGACGTGGCGCGATTCGGCCAGAGCGGCGAAGCTGATCGGCAGCATGATGGCGAGGACGGCGACCGCGGCGGCCACGAACACCGTGACCGCTTCGGCAGCGGTCCGCAGCTCGGTGGCGTTGGGCCGCCGGGTCATCGGGCGGCCCGCACGGGTGGTCGCGGGCTCTTCGGGCGTCGCGCGATGGGGGCGTGCACCGAATCTCCGTTCTCGCGACCGGCTGGGTCCGGGCGGACCTGCGAGGGAGTCTATCCAGGGCCGATGCGCGCGCGGGCGCACGTGAGGTCCGCCGCCGCCGTGTCGCGGACCGGTCACCTGCCCGGTGGTGCCGCCGGTCGCCGCCGCCCTGCTGCCGGTGCCGGACCCAGGCATGCGACGATGAACGAATCTGCATGTCAGGTAAATGATTCGGAAGGTCGGTCGATGCCGAACGGCGTTGTGAGCTGGTTCGACAGCGGTAAGGGATTCGGGTTCATCACCCCCGACGCGGGCGGGCCCGAGGTGTTCGTGGAATACACCGAGCTGGTCGGTGCGGGGTTCCGCACGCTACGGGCGGGTCAGCGGGTGGAATTCGGGGTCAGGGAGACCCGGCGCGGACCGGAAGCACAGCACGTGCGGGTCGTCTAGTGACCCCGACGGCATAGATCGCCGTGTGGTCGCGGCCGGCGAGACGACCGCGCTGACGATCAGCAGCCGGGCGCTGAGCCGGAGTGTCTCCCCGGGGTACGACAGATTCGGCCTAGTTCTGGCCGCTCGGCCAGAACCGGCTCGCGCGCTGACCGTGCACCGGCCGGGCCAGGTTGGGGTCCTCGGCCTCGGTGATGCCGACCTGCATGAGCAGGATCATGGTGACCATGCTGATGCCGATGATCAGCGGGGTGAGCAGCTGGGTCGCGGTGGCGCCGGTGGCGTGGGCGACGTGGGCGCTGGTGTGCGCGCTCATCGAGAACATGCCGGTGTAGTGCATGCCGCAGACGGCGACGCCCATCAGCAGGGCGGCGCCGATGGTGGCGACGATGCCGTGGACGTGCAGCGCGAACCAGAGCGCGGCGGTGGCGGCGACGACGGCGATGACCATCGACACGGCCACCACGAACGGGTCGTAGACGATCTCGATGTCGGTCTTCATCGCGTACATGCCGGAATAGTGCATCGCGCCGACCCCGAGTCCGGTGATCGTCCCGCCCACCGGGAGAGCCGCGCTGTCCCAGCTGCGCCGCACCACGATGGACAGTCCGAGCCACACCACTCCCATCGCGACGGCGGCGCTGAACAAGGTGATCGGGACGTTGTAGCGGATGGTCGCGCCGTGGACGGAAAACCCGAGCATCGCGATGAAATGCATGACCCAGATTCCGGTCCCACCGAGGGCGATCGCGGCCGCGGTGAGCCAGCCGCCGTGAGTACCGGAAGCGCGCGAGCGAACCATGCAACGCAGTGCCAGCATCGACCCGAGGACCGACATGAGATACGCCAGCAGCGGGGTTACCCAGCCGTAGGTGAAATGGTTGATGTCCAGCACTGTCTACTCCTTGCGTGATTTCTCCGCGAGGTGTGCGATCCCTCACGATCTCGGAAAATACGCTGGTAGAAAATTTGCCGTACTGGGTTTCTCGAAAATGTCTAGGGTTGCTGACGGTGATACGTCGCCGTGCCGTAGAGATGTCGATGGTGAACCGTGCCAGTCGGTTTGCTCGGTGCTGCCCAGCTAATCCGGCATCCGTGCCGCAACTGCCTCGGCATACGCCGAGCATCCGCTTCGTTGCCCGCCGCGCCCACTGTGTGACAGCACCAGGTGGCAGCATCGGGGGGTTGGGTTCCTCACAGTCCGCGAGCTCGAGTGTGGAGGAATTCGTCGGATCATGGCATTGTTGAAGCCGAGACCGGGACCGGACTATTAGGACCTGGCTCGTCTACAGAAGGTTTTGAAATGGCTCAGGGCATTGTGAAGTGGTTCAACAGCGAGAAGGGCTTCGGCTTCATCGCACAGGACGGCGGCGGACCCGACGTCTTCGTGCACTACTCGGCTGTTAGCGGCTCGGGCTTCCGCTCCCTCGACGAGGGTCAGCGTGTGGAGTTCGAGATCGGTCAGGGTCAGAAGGGCCCGCAGGCTCAGGACGTCCGCGTCCTCTGATTCTGCGCTTGACCAGCGTACGAACGTGAAGCTCCGCACCAGTAGGTGCGGAGTTTCTGCTATCTGGGGGCCAACGCCTCCGCCCGGAAGAACTCGTCGGTCACGGCGCGCGCCGCCGTCAGGTCCCGCGGCCCGCGCGCGACGAACTCCGCGGTCGCCACGCCGAACTCGGCGGTGATGAAATCGGTGATCAGGCGCGGCGGCTCGCCCGACCCCATCTCCCTGGTCCTGGACTTGAGCGCGGTCAGCTCGCCGATCGCGGCGACCAGGTCGGCGGGCAGCTCGCACTCGGCCAGCAGCGTCGGCAGGTGCATCGGCGCCACCGCCGCGCCGGGGTGCTCACGCAGCCAGCGCAGCGCCATCGCCGGGCGCAGCGAGTAGAACACCTTCTTCAAGCCGCCGTTGCGCTCGAACAGCGCCCACTGGCGCGCGCCCAGGTGCAGATAGTGCCGGGCGATCCGGTCGCGATCGGCCACCTGGTGGGCCACCTCGCGCAGCCGGGCGCGAAACGCCTCGTCGCCGCGATAGACGATGGGTGACATCAGCCACTCCACCAGCACCGCGTTGCCCCGCACCAGCAGGCGCAGGGCTTTGGCCAGGTCCCAGCCGTTCACGTCCAGCAGTCCCACCAGCGGGGTCTCGATGACATCGCGGGTCGTCCACGGCGACAGATAGGTCTCGAGGCTCGCCACGTAGACGAAACGGCAGTCGTAGTCGGAGTCCGGTGAGGGGAAACCCCAAGCCCGGCTGCCGCTTTCGATGGCCAGGCGGATCGCTACGCCGTGCTCGGCCGCCACCCGGTCGAGCTCGGCGTCGACGGCGGCCACGACGGCCGGATCCATCGAGTCGGGGACGGTGCGCAAGGACATGGCGTGATGGTAGGCGGGGCGACGCCCAGGGTTCACCCGGTTTTTGGCAGGGGGGTAAGGGCATCCGAACCCCGGCGACTATTCTGGTCGGCGGTAACTGCCGACCCCCTTTCTTCCCCAGGAGTACCCCACAGTGAGCCAAGCAGGCCGTCCTGTAGTTCTGATCGCCGACAAGCTCGCCCAGTCGACCGTCGACGCGCTCGGTGACGGTGTCGAGGTTCGCTGGGTCGACGGCCCCGACCGCCCGGCGCTGCTCGCCGCGGTCCCCGAGGCCGACGCGCTGCTCGTGCGCTCCGCCACCACTGTCGACGCCGAGGTGCTCGAGGCGGGCAAGAAGCTCCAGATCGTCGCCCGCGCCGGTGTCGGCCTCGACAACGTCGACGTGCCCGCCGCCACCGAGCGTGGCGTGATGGTCGTCAACGCGCCGACCTCCAACATCCACACCGCCGCCGAGCACGCCGTCACCCTGCTGCTCGCCGCCGCCCGCCAGATCCCGGCGGCCGACGCGACCCTGCGTGAGAAGACCTGGAAGCGCAGCAAGTTCAACGGCGTCGAGATCCTCGGCAAGACCGTCGGCGTCATCGGCCTCGGCCGCATCGGCCAGCTGTTCGCGCAGCGTCTGGCGGCGTTCGAGACCAAGATCGTCGCCTACGACCCCTACACCTCGCCCGCGCGCGCCGCCCAGCTGGGCATCGAGCTGCTGAGCCTGGAAGAGGTGCTCGAGCGCGCCGACTTCATCTCCATCCACCTGCCGAAGACGCCCGAGACCAAGGGCATGCTCAACGCCGAGACGCTGGCCAAGACCAAGCCGGGCGTCATCATCGTCAACGCCGCCCGCGGTGGCCTGATCGACGAGCAGGCGCTGGCCGACGCCATCAAGTCGGGCCACGTGCGCGCCGCCGGCCTGGACGTGTTCGAGACCGAGCCGTGCACCGACAGCCCGCTGTTCGACCTGCCCGAGGTCGTCGTGACCCCGCACCTGGGTGCCTCCACCGCCGAGGCCCAGGACCGCGCAGGCACCGATGTCGCCAAGTCGGTGCTGCTGGCGCTGGCCGGTGAGTTCGTGCCGGGTGCGGTGAACGTCACCGGTGGCGCGGTCAACGATGTCGTCGCGCCGTGGCTGGATGTCGTGCGCAAGCAGGGCGCGCTGCTCGGCGCCATCGCCAACGAGCTGCCCGTCAGCGTCGAGGTGCAGGTGCGCGGCGAGCTGGCCTCGCAGGATGTGGCCGTGCTGGAGCTGTCCGCGCTGCGCGGGGTGTTCTCGGCGCTGGTCGAGGACCAGGTCACCTTCGTCAACGCCCCGGCGCTGGCCAAGGAGCGCGGCATCACCGCCGAGGTCACCACGGCCACCGAGAGCCCGAACCACCGCAGCGTCGTCGACCTGCGCGCCGTGTTCGGCGACGGCTCGACCCTGAACGTGGCCGGCACGCTGACCGAGCCGAACCTGGTCGAGAAGATCGTCAACATCAACGGCCGCAACTACGACATGCGCGCCGAGGGCCTGAACCTGGCCGTGCTGAACTACGGCGACAAGCCGGGCGCGCTGGGCAAGATCGGCACCAAGCTGGGCGAGGCCGAGATCGACATCCTGGCCGCGCAGCTGAGCCAGGACGTCGACGCCGAGGGCGCCACCGTGGTGCTGCGCGTCAACCGCGAGGTGCCCGCCGAGGTGCAGTCCGCGATCGCCGAGGCCGTCGGCGCCGCCAAGGTCGTCCTGGTCGACCTGGCCTGAATTATCGGAGCGCTGGCGCGCTCGAGGTCGCGGACTGTGTTTGTTGGAGCGCTGGCGCGCTCGAGGTCGCGGCCTCTCGGTCCCGCCGATCAGCGGCAGTTGCTTGCTCCTTCGTCGCTTGCGTAACTGCCGCTGATCGGCGGGACGGCCACGACGCGCCGCTGCGCGGCGGGACCTTCCTCGAGGTCGGGTCGTGCGGGTTGCGTGGGGCGGGGCGGGATTGCCCCACCGCGCCCGGTGCGGGGGAGCAGGGGCAGGGACGCCGCGTAGCGTGGCGATGTTCGACGGATGACCGTCATCGTTCTGATTGGAGTCGGAAACTCATGAAGCTTGCAGTCATCGCCGGTGACGGCATCGGGCCCGAGGTCATCGCCGAGGCGCTGAAGGTGCTCGACGTGGTGGTGCCCGGTGTCGAGAAGACCGAGTACGACCTGGGCGCCGCACGCTACCACCGCACCGGCGAGATCCTGCCGGAGTCGGTGTTGCCCGAGCTCAAGCAGCACGACGCGATCCTGCTCGGCGCGATCGGCGACCCGTCGGTCCCCAGCGGTGTGCTCGAGCGCGGTCTGCTGCTCAAGACCCGCTTCGCGCTCGACCACCACGTGAACCTGCGCCCGTCGCGGCTGTACCCGGGTGTCACCAGCCCGTTGGCCGGTAACCCCGACATCGACTTCGTGGTCGTACGTGAGGGCACCGAGGGCCCCTACACCGGCACCGGCGGCGCGATCCGCGTCGAGACTCCGCACGAGGTCGCGACCGAGGTCTCGACCAACACCCGCTTCGGCATCGAGCGTGTCGTGCGCTACGCCTTCGCGACCGCGCAGGCGCGCCGCAAGCACCTGACCCTGGTGCACAAGAACAATGTGCTCACCTTCGCCGGGTCGCTGTGGCAGCGCACCGTGAACGAGGTCGCCGCCGAGTTCCCCGAGGTGCAGACCGCCTACCAGCACATCGATGCCGCCACCATCCACATGGTGACCGATCCGGGCCGCTTCGACGTGATCGTCACCGACAACCTGTTCGGCGACATCATCACCGACCTGGCCGCCGCCGTCAGCGGTGGCATCGGCCTGGCCGCCTCGGGCAACATCGATGCCTCGGGTGTCAACCCGTCGATGTTCGAGCCGGTCCACGGCAGTGCCCCCGACATCGCGGGCCAGTCCAAGGCCGACCCGACCGCCGCGATCCTGTCGGTCTCGCTGCTGCTCACCCACCTCGGCAACACCGAGGGCGCGGCCCGCATCGAGTCCGCCGTCGCCAAGGACCTGGCCTCGCGCACCGGGACCGCCTCCACCGTCGAGGTCGGCGACCGGATCGCCGCCATCGTCTGAGGACAGCAACGACCGAAGGCCCGTCCCGGTTTTGCGGGGCGGGCCTTCGCGTTGGGTGGACATTCGCTGTTATGTTGTGCCGCAGCATATTTCGATTTCGTGAAAAATGCTGCGGCACAGCTACTTTCCGGTGACCCGCGGGACCAGGGGAACGGCCGCGGCGGCGGCGATGGCGGCTACGGCGAAAGCGGCGGGGAAGCCGGTGGCGGTGATCAGGAGGCCGAAGACCGGTGGGACAGCGGCGATGGCGAGGTTCTGGCCGGTGTTCTGGACGCCCAGGCCGCGACCGCTCCAGAATGGGCCCGCGATCTCGGCGACGGCGGTGAAGGCCAGGCCGTTGTCCGACACCGAGATCACCGAGGCGGCGACCATCAGCGGGACAGCCGCCCACCACCAGTCGGTCCAGGCGGTGACGGTCAGCGCGGCCATCACGACGACGGCCGCGACGGCCACCCGGCGCAACGGGCCCAGCCTGCTGCCGACCCGGTCGGACCAGGCGCCCGCGCCGATCCGCCCGGCGGCGCCCAGGAATTGGGTGGCCGTCATCAGCGCGCCCGCGGCCGCCAGCGACCAGCCGAGGTCGCGGTGCAGCCACAGCAGGGCGAAGGTCCACAGGGTCGCCTGCGGGACGACCAGCAGGATCGATACGGCGTGGATGCGCCACAGGGTGGAATCGCCACGGTAGGGGTTGGCGCGGTCGGCTGCCTCGGCGGGCGGGCGCGGCGGGTCGACGATGCCGACCAGACAGCCGAGCGCGGCGATGCCGGCCATCAGCGCGGGCACCAGCAGTGCGGCGGGGATGCCGTGGTGCGCGGCAACCCACGGGATGCTCAGCGCGGCCAGGCCGACGCCCAGCGGCTGCGCGGTCTGGCGGATGCCCATGGCCAGGCCGCGCCGGTCCGGCGGGAACCAGCCGACGATCACCCGTCCGCTCGCGCCGTTGGAGCTGGCCGCGCCGACGCCGCCCAGGAACAGCAGCGCGCCGAAGGCGATCGGATCGTCCACCACCGCGGCGGCGACGCCGGCCACGAACATCAGCGCCGTGCCCGCCACCAGCACGATCCGCTCACCGATCCGGTCGACGACATAGCCCCACGCGATCAGCGTGCACACCAGGCCGACGGTCGGCAGGGCGACCAGCGCACCGGCGGCGGCCAGTGAATCTCCCCGGGCCGTCAGCGCGGGCAGCAGGAATGGGGTGCCGTGGATGAAGATCGAACTCGAGGTCTGCGCGAACACGCCGAGGGCGAGCATCAGCCAGCGTCTGCCGTCGCTCATCCTGGTCGTCTCGGCCGTCGGCCGCACCTCTGTCACGATTCTCACCTCGCCGGGTTGCACGATTGCATCTCAATATTTGAGATGGATGTCTCATGTGGTGAACATCTGGACTCACGGTACACCCGTGACCGTTGAATGGCGCCCTCCGCTTCGGTGTCTGACAGATCACAATCGGCGGTCCCGGCGCGGGTGGCGAATGTCGTAGGCGGGCAGCGCCTTCGAATCACAGTGGTGTGAGCTTTCCCGCATTCCGAGCGCGGGCGCATGACCGCCGCTGTGCCGCATCCCGGGCGCGTTCGGGCAGGTGGGCGTGTCTCGATAGACTCCGGGGCATGCGCTTAGGTCGAGTTGCCAGTCCCGATGGAGTCGCGTTCGTCAGCATCGAAGGTGACGGCAGCGATGCCACCGCCAAGGAGATCGCCGAACACCCGTTCGGTTCGCCGACGTTCACCGGCCGGAGCTGGCCGCTGGCCGATGTCCGCCTGCTGGCCCCGATTCTGGCGAGCAAGGTGATCTGCGTCGGCAAGAACTACGCCGCGCACGCGGCCGAGATGGGCGGCGAGGCGCCCGCCGATCCGGTCATCTTCCTGAAGCCGAACACCGCGATCGTCGGCCCGAACGCTCCGATCATCCTGCCGCCCAGCTCTTCCCAGGTCGACTACGAGGGCGAGCTGGCCGTGGTGATCGGCCGTCCGTGTAAGGATGTGCCCGCCGCCAAGGCCGCCGAGGTCATCCTGGGCTACACCGTCGCCAACGATGTCACCGCCCGTGACCAGCAGCGCCACGACGGGCAGTGGACCAGGGGCAAGGGCTACGACACGTTCTGCCCGCTCGGCCCGTGGATCGAAACCGCCATCGATCCAAGCGATCTGGAGATCGTCACCGAGGTCGAGGGCGAGGTCCGCCAGCGCAGCCGGACGTCGCTGTTCCTGCACGACATCCCCAAGATCATCGAATGGGTGTCGACCGTGATGACCCTGCTGCCCGGTGACGTGATCCTCACCGGCACACCGGAAGGCGTCGGCCCGCTGCGGGCCGGGCAGAACGTGTCGGTCACCGTCGAGGGCATCGGCACCCTCACCAATCCTGTTGCCACCAAGCGCTGATACCGCGGAGAGAGAGTCATGACTGAAGTACGGGTCCGTTTCTGCCCGTCGCCGACCGGCACGCCGCACGTCGGCCTGATCCGCACGGCACTGTTCAACTGGGCGTACGCGCGCCACCACGGCGGCAGCTTCGTCTTCCGCATCGAGGACACCGACGCCGCACGCGATTCCGAGGAGTCCTACCGGGCGATCCTGGACGCGCTGCGCTGGCTGGGCCTGACCTGGGACGAGGGCCCCGAGGTCGGCGGCCCGTACGAGCCGTACCGGCAGTCGCTGCGCCGCGATCAGCACCTCGAGGTCGTGCGCAGGCTGGTCGAGGCGGGCGAGGCCTACGAGTCCTTCTCCACCCCGGACGAGGTCGAGGCGCGCCATCGCGCGGCCGGTCGCGACCCGAAACTGGGCTACGACAACTTCGATCGCGATCTCACCGCCGAGCAGATCGCGGCCTACAAGGCCGAGGGCAGGCCCGCGGTGATCCGGCTGCGGATGCCCGACGAAGATCTCAGCTGGAACGATCTGGTGCGCGGGGAAACCACGTTCAAAGCCGGCACGGTGCCCGATTTCGCGCTCACCCGCGGTAGCGGTGATCCGCTCTACACGCTGGTGAATCCGGTCGACGACGCGCTGATGAAGATCACCCATGTGCTGCGCGGTGAGGATCTGCTGTCCTCGACCCCGCGCCAGCTCGCGTTGTACGCGGCGCTGCAGCGTATCGGGGTCGCGGAGTTCACCCCGGAGTTCGGTCATCTGCCGTTCGTGATGGGTCAGGGCAACAAGAAGCTGTCCAAGCGCGACCCGGAATCGAATCTGTTCGTCCACCGGGATCGGGGATTCGTCCCCGAGGGTTTGCTGAATTACCTGGCCCTGCTCGGCTGGAGTATCGCCGAGGACCGCGACGTGTTCTCCATGGCCGAGATGGTGGCCGCGTTCGACATTTCGACGGTCAATTCCAATCCGGCCCGATTCGACCAGAAGAAAGCCGACGCGATCAATGCCGAGCAGATTCGTTTGCTCGAGCCGGGTGATTTCGGCCACCGTTTGCGGGAGTTCCTGACCGCGCAGGGCCATATCGGCGCCGAAATCGACGAGAAGATCTTCCTCGCCGCGGCCGAACTGGTGCAGACCCGCATCGTGGTGCTCGGCGATGCCTGGGACCTGCTGAAATTCCTGTTCGTGGCGCCCGAGTCGTTCGCGATCGATCAGGCCGCCGGCGCCAAGAACCTCGGCGCCGAGGCCGACCCGGTGCTCGACGCCGCCATCGCTGCCGTGGAGCCGCTGACCGAGTGGACCACTCCGGCCCTGGAAGAGGCTCTGAAGAAGGCGCTGATCGACGATCTGGGGCTCAAGCCGCGCAAGGCGTTCGCGCCGGTGCGCGTCGCGGTGACGGGCTCGCACATCAGCCCGCCGCTCTACGAGTCGATGGAGCTGCTCGGCCGCGCGGTCTCGCTCGACCGGCTCCGCGCCGCCCGTGGCTGGGTGCCCGCCGCGCAGTGAGTGCGTTCCGGGGCGGTGTCCGCACCGCCCCGGAACGGTCAAAACAGCCGAAAATAGGCTTCTGACCAGGCGATTTGTAGTTTACCCCACTGTGTTTGGTAATCTTCTCCTCGCCGCGGAACACGGCCTCGCAACACCGACAACCAGCCGGTGAGACGGAGGCCGAGCGTTTCCATCCTTGGGGTATGGTGTAATTGGCAACACAGCTGATTCTGGTTCAGCCATTCTAGGTTCGAGTCCTGGTACCCCAGCAAGATTTCACTTCGGTGAGATCGTCCTGGCCCCGTCGTCTAGCGGCCTAGGACGCCGCCCTCTCAAGGCGGTAGCGCGGGTTCAAATCCCGTCGGGGCTACAAAGAAAGACCCCCGGTCGAATTCGACCGGGGGTCTTCTTCGTTCACAGCCGCTTGTGCAGCGCCTCGGCGGCGGCGACCAGATCGGCCGCCCAGCGCGCGCCCGGCCGCCTGCCCATCCGATCGATCGGGCCCGACACCGACACCGCGGCCACCACGACGCCCGCCGCGTCACGCACCGGCGCCGAGACGCTCGCCACGCCCTGCGCGCGTTCGGCGGCACTCTGCGCCCAGCCGCGCTTGCGGACCTCGGCCAGCGCGCGATCGCCGAACACCGCGTCGGCCAGGACGGTGCGCTGGAGCTCCGGGTCCGCCCACGCCATCAGGACCTTGGCCGCCGAGCCCGCGGTGAGCGGGAGCCGGGAGCCGACGGGCACGGTGTCGCGCAGGCCGACGGGCGGCTCCAGCGCGGCCACGCAGACGCGCGCGTTGCCGTCGCGGCAGTACAACTGGACGCTCTCGCCGGTGATCTCCCGCAGCCGGGGCAGAATGGCCCCTGCGGCCTCCACCAGTGGATCGGCGGCCCCCGCCGACAGTTCGGTGAGCGCGGGGCCGGGACGCCACAGCCCGTTGCCGTCACGTGCCAGCAGCCGGTGCGTCTCCAGCCCGACCGCCAGCCGGTGCGCCGTGGCGCGGGGCAGGCCGGTGCGGGTGCACAGGTCGTTGAGACCGCATGGCTCGTCCGCGACGGCGTAGAGCACCGCCACGGCTTTGTCGAGGACCCCGATACCGCTATGCTGTCTCATAGAACGATACTAACGTCTCATATCTTGAGATTCCAAGTATGTCCGTCGAAAGGTGATCAAGCAATGGCCGAGCGCGCCCGCACACTGGCCGAGAAGGTGTGGGAACAGCACGTCGTCGTCCCTGGCGAAGGCGAAGGTTCCTCCCGCGAACCCGACCTGATCTACATCGATCTGCACCTCGTGCACGAGGTGACCAGCCCGCAGGCCTTCGACGGGCTCCGCGCGGCGGGCCGTCCGGTGCGCAGGCCCGATCTCACCATCGCGACCGAGGACCACAACGTCCCCACCGTCGACATCGACAAGCCGATCGCCGACCCGATCTCGCGCACCCAGGTCGAGACGCTGCGGCGCAACTGCGCCGAGTTCGGCGTGCGCCTGCACCCGATGGGCGACGTCGAGCAGGGCATCGTGCACGTGGTCGGCCCGCAGCTGGGCCTGACCCAGCCGGGCATGACCGTGGTCTGCGGTGACAGTCACACCTCCACGCACGGCGCGTTCGGCGCGCTGGCGATGGGCATCGGCACCAGCGAGGTCGAGCACGTGCTGGCCACCCAGACGCTGTCGCTGCGCCCGTTCAAGACGATGGCCATCACCGTCGACGGCGAATTGGCGCCCGGCGTCACGAGCAAGGACCTGATCCTGGCCGTGATCGCCCAGATCGGCACCGGCGGCGGCCAGGGCTATGTGCTGGAGTACCGCGGCGAGGCGATTCGCAAGCTGTCGATGGAAGCGCGGATGACCATCTGCAACATGTCCATCGAGGCGGGTGCTCGCGCCGGCATGATCGCCCCGGACGTGGTGACCTACGAATTCCTGAAGGGCCGTCCGCACGCGCCGCAGGGTGCCGACTGGGACACCGCGGTGGCCGCCTGGGAGGCGCTGAAGACCGACGAGGGCGCGGTTTTCGACGCCGAGGTCCACATCGACGCGAACCAGCTGACCCCGTTCGTCACCTGGGGCACCAACCCCGGTCAGGGCCTGCCGCTGGGCGCAAACGTGCCGGATCCGGCCCAGATCGTCGATGAGAGCGAGCGCGAGGCCGCCGAGAAGGCCTTGCGCTACATGGACCTGACGCCGGGAATGCCGCTGCGTGAGGTCACCGTCGACACCGTTTTCGTCGGTTCCTGCACCAACGGCCGGATCGAGGATTTGCGGGCCGTCGCCGATGTGCTGAAGGGCCGCCACGTGGCCGACGGCGTGCGAATGCTGGTCGTTCCCGGCTCGATGAAGGTGCGCGTCCAGGCGGAAAAAGAAGGACTCGGCGAGATTTTCACCGCCGCCGGCGCGGAATGGCGCCAGGCGGGCTGCTCGATGTGCCTGGGCATGAATCCCGATCAGCTCGAGCCGGGCCAGCGCTGCGCGTCGACGTCGAACCGCAATTTCGAAGGCAGGCAGGGCAAGGGTGGCCGTACGCACCTGGTCTCGCCCCTGGTCGCGGCCGCCACGGCGGTCCGCGGCACCCTGTCCTCGCCCGCCGATCTGGCCTGAGCGCCCCGACCACCACGATCGAAGGAGAATCGTTATGGAAGCCTTCACTGTTCACAAAGGCATCGGGGTCCCGCTGCGCCGGTCCAATGTCGACACCGACCAGATCATCCCGGCCGTTTACCTGAAGCGGGTGACCCGCACTGGTTTCGAGGACGGCTTGTTCGCCGGTTGGCGGGCCGATCCGGACTTCATTCTGAACACCGAGCCGTACAGCCACGGCAGCGTGCTGGTGGCCGGGCCGGATTTCGGTACCGGGTCCTCCCGGGAGCACGCCGTGTGGGCGCTGTCGGACTACGGCTTTCGGGTGGTCATCTCGTCGCGTTTCGCCGACATCTTCCGCGGGAATGCGGGGAAGGGCGGCCTGTTGGCCGCGCAGATGTCACAGAACGATGTCGAAATGCTGTGGAAGCTGATCGAGGAACAGCCCGGCCTCGAATTGGTTGTCGACCTGACCGCGCGCACCGTGACGGCGGGAACCGTCGTGTTGCCGTTCGATATTGACGACTACACCCGGTGGCGTCTGCTGGAGGGTTTGGACGACATCGGCCTCACGCTGCGGCGGGCCGACGTCATCGGCGAGTTCGAAAAGGGAAGGCCGTCATGGAAACCCGTGACGCTGCCGGAGCCTATTTCGCAGGCGTAATCACCTGGGACGCTTAGTGGCGCTTCCCTGGGGGCGGTAGCTGGACGTGTGCTAAACCACATGAATTTTGGCGTGGCACATAGACTCTTGCTCAAACTGGGTTTACCGTGGTACCTAGTCGGTCCGACGACGGGCCATTAGTCTGCGGAGGATTCAATGAACAAGGCGGAACTGATCGACGTTCTGACCGAAAAGTTGGGTACGGACAGGCGCACGGCAACTGCGGCTGTCGAGAACGTGGTCGATACCATCGTTCGCGCCGTGCACAAAGGTCAAAGCGTCACCATCACCGGATTCGGTGTGTTCGAACAGCGCAAGCGTGCCCCCAGGGTTGCCCGCAACCCGCGTACCGGGGAAACCGTGAAGGTGAAGGCGACTTCGGTGCCTGCCTTCCGGCCGGGCGCTCAGTTCAAGGCGGTGATCGCGGGTAAGCAGAAGCTGGCCGCGTCCGGCCCTGCCGTCAAGCGTGGCGTGAATGCCCCGGTGGCGGCGAAGAAGGCAGCAGCCAAGAAGACGGCGGCCAAGAAGACCGCCGCCAAGAAGGCGACGCCGTCGAAGGGTCCGGCCAAGACCACCGCCCGTAAGGCAGCCACCAAGGCGCCCGCCGCCAAGAAGACCACCACGACGGCGGCGAAGAAGACCACGGCCGCCAAGAAGACCACGGCGGCAAAGAAAGTGACCGCGGCCAAGAAGGCTCCGGCCAAGAAGGTCACGGCGGCCAAGAAGACCACGGCCGCCAAGACCACCGCGGCCAAGACCACGGCCGCCAAGAAGGCTCCTGCCAAGAAGACTGCTGCGAAGAAGACAGCCACCCGTCGTGCTCGTTGATCCCGCCGCAGCGGGATCGGGTCGGGGAATGTGCACGTAGGCCGCATCACCCACCACTGGACCGAGAACGGCCCCGGGATTCCGGGGCCGTTTCGGCTGTTTCGAGGCGGTGCGGGCGACTCAGGCGGTGACGATTCCCGTCGAGAGCGACCGGTCCATATGGTCGGCCGCGACCAATCGGTCCGCAACGAACGACAATGCCCAGACGCTGCCCTTGCGATTGCGCGCGGGCGGCAGGGTGAGGCCACCCTGCTCGGCGAGCCACTGTGTCAGATCCGGAATCACCCCGCCCTGACTGCACACCACCGGCACACCCCGATCCGTTACCAACGACAGAAATCGTTGCCGCGCGGCGCTTTTCGCTGAATCGTAACCTTGCTCGGAAAACATTGGCTCGCAATTGATTTCGGCGTTCAACTGTTCTGCCAACGGGGTCACGGTTTGGATACAGCGCAGTGGATCGGCCGAATGGATCTCGGAGGGACCGAACGCCAGCAGATTCGGTGTCAATGCCTTCGCCTGCTGCTCGCCGGCGGGCTCGAGCGGGCGCAACTCGTCGGGTCCGTCGAAACGCGAGCGCTTGCCTGCCTTGGCATGGCGGACCAGCAGTACCGTGTTCGTCCGGGCGGGCAGCCGGGCGAACATCCGGACGACCTGGCGGTCCATCGGATACGACAGCTGATCCATCACCCGGTCGAGCGGGTACCAGCGCAGCTGGTCGACCTCGGCGTTGACGGCGAACTCGCCCACCGCCGCCTCGGCGGCCCAGTAGTCGACCCGCTTGAGCTGACGGTGGCCGGGGATCGGATAGGTGACGTGCCCGAGATAGCGACCGAGGGTGCACGGCAGCCCGGTCTCCTCGCCGACTTCGCGCACCGCGGCGATCACCGGGGTCTCGCCGGGGTCGAGCTTGCCCTTGGGCAGCGACCAGTCGCCGTACTTGGGCCGGTGGATCACGCCGATCTCCGGTCCTGCGGCGCCGTCGCGCCACAGGACCGCGCCCGCGGCATGGATGTTGGGTCGAACCCTGGGATCGTGCATCGCGGTCTGTACGCCCTTGCTCACGGCTGATCGGGACGACGCAGCCGCATCAGGAACTGCTGGTGGTCGCGCACCTGGTCGGCGTCGGCGTCGGACGGGCTGGCCTGCCAGGTGCCGTCCGGGCCGAGGACCCAGCAGCGGGTCATCGGGTCGAGCGCCGAATCGAACACCACGGCCAGCTGTTCGACCAGGCGCGGATCCTTCACCTGCACCATGACCTCGACGCGGCGGTCGAGATTGCGGTGCATCATGTCGGCGCTGCCGATCCAGGTCTGCTCCTGCGCGCGGAACTCGATCACCCTGGAGTGCTCCAGGAACCGGCCCAGGATCGAGCGCACCTCGATGTTCTCGCTCAGGCCGGGCACACCGGGGCGCAGGCCGCAGATGCCGCGCACCACGATCTGCACCGGCACGCCGGCCTGCGACGCCCGATAGAGCGCGTCGATGATCTGCTCGTCGACGATCGCGTTGGCCTTGAGCCGGATCCGGGCGTCGAAGCCCTCCCTGGCCAGTTCGATCTCGCGGTCGATCCGTTCGATGATGCCCGCGCGCACGCCGAGCGGGGCGACCATCAGGTTGCGGTAGTCCTCCTTGCGGGAGTACCCGGTCAGCGAGTTGAACAGGTCGGTCAGATCGGCGCCGATCTCCGGTGCGGCGGTGAACAACCCGACGTCCTCGTACAGGCGCGCGGTCTTCGGGTTGTAGTTGCCCGTGCCGATGTGGCAGTAGCGGCGGATGGTCGAGCCCTCGCGGCGCACCACCAAGCAGGTCTTGCAGTGGGTCTTGAGGCCGATCAGGCCGTACACCACGTGCACGCCGGCCTGTTCCAGCGCGCGCGCCCATTTGATGTTGGCCTGCTCGTCGAAGCGGGCCTTGATCTCGACCAGCGCGACGACCTGCTTGCCCGCCTCGGCGGCCTCGATCAGCGCGTTGATGATGGGGGAGTCACCGGAGGTGCGGTAGAGCGTCTGCTTGATCGCCAGCACCTGCGGGTCGGCCGCGGCCTGTTCGATGAAGCGCTGCACGCTGGTGGAGAACGAATCGTAGGGGTGGTGCACCAGCACGTCGCCCTCGCGCAGTGCCGCGAAGACGTTGCGCGGGGTCTCGCGCTCGCCGAAGGCCGCGGGGGTGGCCGGAACATACGGCGCGTCCTTGAGATCGGGCCGGTCGACGCCGTAGACCTGCCACAGGCACGACAGATCCAGTAGCCCGGGCACCTGGATGACGTCGCCGGGGTCGACCTCGAGTTCGCGTAGTAGCAACTCCAGCATGTGCTCGGTCATGTCGTCGGAGACCTCGAGCCGCACGGGCTTCCCGAACCGGCGCCGCGCGAGTTCGCGTTCCATCGCCTGCAGCAGGTCCTCGTCGCGGTCCTCGTCGACCTCGAAATCGGCGTTGCGGGTGATCCGGAACGAATGCGTCTCCACCACGGTCAGGCCGGGGAACAGCAGATCCAGGTGCGCGGCGATGAGGTCTTCCATCGGCAGGAACGCCGCGATCGCCGAGGGCGCCTTGGTGCGGCGCACGCGCACGAACCGGTCGACGTTGTCGGGCACTTTCACGCGGGCGAAATGCTCGCCGCCGGTGCCGGTGTCCTTCACCGTGACCGCGAGGTTGAGGCTCAGGCCCGAGATGTAGGGGAACGGGTGGGCCGGGTCGACGGCCAGCGGGGTGAGCACGGGGAACACCTGATCGGTGAAATACCCCGAGAGCCGTTGCCGTTCATCGTCGTCGAGATCGGCCCAGCCGATGAGGTCGATGCCCTCCTCGGCCAGCGCGGGATTCACCTCGTCGAGGAACACGTGCGCGTGGCGCTCGGCGAGTTCCTGGGCGCGGGCGGCGATCATCTCCAGTTGCTCCGACGGGGAGCGGCCGTCGGCGGAGCGCACGGACAGCCCGGTCTCGGCACGGCGTTTCAGGCCGGCGACGCGGACCATGTAGAACTCGTCGAGATTCGAGGCGAAGATCGCCAGGAACTTGGCGCGTTCGAGCAGCGGCAGCGAGGCGTCCTCGGCGAGCGCGAGGACGCGGGCGTTGAAGTCGAGCCAGCTCAGTTCCCGGTTGAGGTAGCGATCCCTGGGCAATCGCTGCGTCGTCGGGTCACCGCCCGAGGCGGTGGCGGCCGCAGGTGGCGGGGAAATCGGAGGCTGGTGCTTGATGGTTTCCGTATCGCTCACGCTGTCAATCATCCCCTACGAACCGGGCAGTTCGCAGTATGACGTTGCCGCGTTCGCCCGACCCTGACCAGTGGCGGCGATCGGCTAGCACACGGTGCGAACCGGATCACCCAGGTGACAGGACAGCCCGAATTCGGCGAGGGTGTGCGCGGTATGCGCACCGACCCCGAGCCGGTGGACGGTCGCCAGGTCGGCGGGGGTGTCGACGTCGCAACGAAGACCGGGCCAGTGCCCGCCGAGTGCGTGCGCGCCGTCCGCGCGGTGCGCGCGCGCGGAGTCGACGCCGAAGCGCGGAGCCAGCGCGGCGGTCGTGTCGCGGACCAGTAATGCCGCGGTGCCGGTGCCGGTGTGGTCGATCACCACCGAGCGGACGCCGTCGGGAGCGACGGTGAGCAGGTCGGCCAACTCGGCCGGGCGCAGGGCGGGCAGGTCGGCTTGCAGGGCCAGCAGATGAGCCGGGCCGTGCCGGTCGCGCACCTCGGCCGCGCCCGCCGACAGCGCGGCGTTGAGCGGATCGGGGGCGCCCACCGGTTCGTCGAGGACGTGCGCGCCGAGCGCGCGGGCCCGGGTCGCGACGAGCGGATCGGGGGTGACCACCGTCAGCGACAACACCTCGGGCACCGCGGTCGCGGCCACGACGGTGTCGGCGAACATGGCCAACACGAGCTGACCGCGCTGCTCGGGAGTCAGCACGTCGGCCAGCCTGCTCTTGGCCCGATCGATGTGCTTGACCGCCATCACGGCGTGCACGGTGTGCGGACGCATGACATCAATCCTTACATGGCATATTGAGCTGATGACGAGGGCGGCGGTTATGGGTGCGGGGTCGTGGGGCACCGCGTTCGCGAAGGTGTTGGCTGAGGCGGGGACCGAGGTCACGATCTGGGCCAGACGGAGCGAGGTGGCGCAGGCGCTCGACACGGAGCACCGCAATCCGATCTACCTGCCCGGCGTGCAGTTGCCGCCGGTACACGCCACCGATGATCACCGGGCCGCGCTCGCCGGCGCCGACCTGGTCGTGCTCGCGGTCCCGTCGCAGTCGCTGCGCGCGAATCTGGAGCAGTGGAAGGGCGATATCGACGCCGACGCCACCCTGCTGAGCCTGGCCAAGGGCATCGAGACCGGCACGTTGCTGCGGATGAGTCAGGTCATCGCCGAGGTCACCGGTGCCGAGCCGGGACGCATCGCGGTGCTGTCGGGCCCGAATCTCGCGGGGGAGATCGTCGAACGGCAGCCCGCGGCCACCGTGATCGCGTGTTCGGACAGCGAGCGGGCCGGCGTCGCGCAGCGGGCCTGCGCCACGGGCTATTTCCGGCCGTACACCAACACCGATGTGATCGGCTGCGAGATCGGCGGCGCGTGTAAGAACGTCATCGCGCTGGCCTGCGGCATCGCTTCCGGGATGGGACTGGGCGACAACACCGTCGCCAGCCTGATCACCCGCGGACTGGCCGAGGTGATCCGGCTCGGAGTCGCGCTCGGCGCGCAGCCGGTCACCCTGGCCGGGCTCGCCGGCGTCGGCGACCTGGTGGCGACCTGTACCTCGCCGCTGTCGCGGAACCGGTCCTTCGGGTATGTCCTCGGCGCGGGCGGGTCGATGCAGGTCGCGCAGGACGCGACCAATGGGCAGGTGGCCGAAGGTGTGAAGTCGTGCACATCGGTGCGGGCCCTAGCCGCCGCCCACGACGTGGAGATGCCGCTGACCGACGCGGTGCACCGGGTGTGTCACGAGGGTCTTTCGGTCAGCGAGGCCGTCGACAGTTTGCTCGGCAGGCGGATCAAGCCCGAGTAGGTCGATAGCGCCGCAGGTCGGCCGACCGGTTACGGTGACGTTCATGACGAATCGGATCAGGGTGGCCGTGGTTTTCGGCGGGCGCAGCAGCGAGCACGCCGTCTCGTGTGTGTCGGCGAGCAGCGTGCTGCGCAACCTCGATCCCGAGCGCTACGAGGCGGTGCCGATCGGCATCACCACCACCGGCAGCTGGGTGCTGGCCGAGGGCCTCGGCGCGCTCGAACTCAGCCATGACGCGCTGCCCGCGGTCGACGCGGCGGGCACCGCGCTCACCCTGGCCGCCGATCCGGGCCGGGGCGGCGCGCTGGTCGCGCTCGACGATCCCACCGCCGCCCTGGGCGGTGTCGATGTGGTGTTCCCGATCCTGCACGGTCCGTTCGGCGAGGACGGCACGCTCCAAGGCATGCTCGAGTTAGCCGGCGTCCCCTATGTGGGGGCGGGCGTGCTGGCCAGTGCCGCGGGTATGGACAAGGAGTTCACCAAGAAATTGCTGGCCGCCGAGGGTCTGCCCGTCGGCGTGCAGGTGGTGTTGCGGCCCGGCACGGCGACGCTGACCGAGGACGAGCGCGCGCGCCTCGGCCTGCCCGCGTTCGTGAAGCCGGCTCGCGGCGGATCGTCGATCGGCATCACCAAGATCACCGACTGGGCCGATCTGGACGCCGCGGTCGCGGCCGCGCGCGAACACGATCCGAAGGTGATCGTCGAAGCGGGCATCGTCGGCCGCGAAGTCGAGTGCGGCGTGCTGGAATTCGCCGACGGGCAGGTGCGGGCCAGCGTCGTCTCCGAGATCCGGATGCCCGACGCCGACGCCGCGGCCCCGGAGTTCTACGACTTCGCCACCAAATACCTCGACGACGTCTGCGAATTCGACGTCCCCGCCAAGCTCGACGACGCGGTCGCCGACCAGATCCGCGAGCTGTCGGTGCGTGCCTTCCGCGCGTTGGACTGCCAGGGCCTGGCCCGGGTCGACTTCTTCGTCACCGCCGACGGCCCGGTGATCAACGAGATCAACACCATGCCCGGCTTCACCCCGATCTCGCAGTACCCGCGGATGTGGGAGGCGACCGGTGTCGACTACCCGGCGCTCGTCTCGACGCTGATCGACACCGCCGTGGCACGCGGCACCGGCCTGCGCTGAGTTTTCGGCGGCTGGTGCCGCGGGTTTTCGGCCTCGTGACCTCGCCGCCGAGGGGCGATACTGCGCCTTCGGCGTTTCGTCTCGCCCCTCGGCGGCGAGGCGGCCGAAAACGTGGTGGTCGCGTCTCGGAGTATCGAGGCTCCGAACTAGAGCTCGCCCGGGGTGGGTTCGCGGGCGGGCAGATTCGCGGTGATGACCTCGGATACCGTCTGGATGGAGCCCGCGCCCGACCCGTCGGGGACGGTCAGGGCGATGTAGGTCTCGCGGTCGACGGCGAACCAGGTGCCGACCTTGCCGACCTCGTCGCGGACCTGGAACCACTTCACACCGTCGACCACCGTCAGCGGGGACGCGCGGTTGAATTCGAGCGGCCGATCCAGACCGCAGCGCAGCACGATCGGCTCGCCGCCGTCGGGGTGCTGCCAGGCGCGGGTCGCGGGCGGCGCCGGCTCGACCAGAGTCGACTTGGTGTAGTCGCCGAGGTCGGCGGGCAGGGCGGGCAGCAGGGCCTGGCAGGCCGGGCCGTCGGCCGCCGGGGCCGGGACCGGGCCGAGGGCGAGGGGCTCACGTTCGACGGGGGCGCGCAGGGCGATGAAGGCCGCGACGAGGACGCCGACGATCAGGATGACCGGCAGGGCGACCGCGGTGGCGATCAGCGCGGGGGAGTAGGGGGTCGACGCGTCGGCATCGGGTTCGGCGGCGGAGCCCGGCGTCGTGCCGCTGTCGGCCGAGTTCGGATCGGTCGGCCCAGCGGGCTCGTCCGTCGTCGACGCGGCAGCCGAGCCGGTCGCGGACGGGTCGGTCGTCGCCGCAGCCGCGGTGTCGGGGGCGTCCGCGCCCGAAGACTTGCCGTCCCGGTCGTCCGCCGCTGTCGGGTCCGACGAATCCGCCGCCATAACCGTCCGGTCCTTTCCGTTGTGTCCGATCGCCTCCGAAAGGGTACCGTCGGGGCGATTTCGTCGGTCAGCAGCACACTGGGAAGGGGCCGGTCATCAGCGAGGACAGCCGTCCGCAGACGGTGCGTGAGCTGGGCGAGTTCGCCCTGATCGACCGGATCACCGCGAATCGGGAGCAGGGACCGCAGGTGCTGCTCGGCCCCGGTGACGACGCCGCGCTGGTCGCCGCGCCCGACGGGCGGTTCGTGGTGAGTACCGACATGCTGGTCGAGGGCAGGCACTTCCGCCGCGACTGGTCGGCGCCGCAGGACATCGGTCGCAAGGCCATCGCGCAGAACGCCGCCGACATCGTCGCCATGGGCGCGCGCCCGACGGCCTTCGTCGTCGCGCTCGGCTGCCCGGCCGACACCCCGGTGCCGGTGGTGACCGGCATCGCCGACGGCATGTGGGCCGAGGCGAGCCGCGCGGGCGGGTCCATCGCGGGCGGCGACCTGGTGCGCAGTGACCAGCTGGTCGTCTCGGTGACCGCGTTCGGTGACTTGGGCGGCCGGGCGGCGCTGACCCGCTCGGGCGCGACCGTCGGTGACATCGTCGCGGTGGCGGGCGAACTCGGCTGGTCCGGCGCCGGACTGGCCGTATTGTCCGGCGACGCCGACACTTCCGACCCGGCTTTCGCGCATGCCCTTGCGACGCATCGGGTTCCGCAACCGCCCTACGCCGCGGTGCTCGATGTCGCCGGTGGTGCGACGCCGACCGCGCTCACCGACGTCTCCGACGGGTTGCTCGCCGACCTCGGCCATCTCGCGACTGCCTCGGGCGTGGCGATCGACGTGCACAGCGCGGCGCTGGCCGACCCCGACCTGGCCGCGCTCGCCGTACTGCTCGATGTCGATGCGGCGCAATGGATTCTGGCCGGCGGCGAGGATCACGCCTTCGCGGGCACCTGGCCCGCGGGCACCGCGTTGCCGCCGGGCTGGCGGCCGATCGGCGTCGTCACCGCAGGCAGCGGCGTCACCGTGGACGGTGCCGCGCCGACCGGCGACACCGGCTGGGAATCGTTCCGTGGGGCGGACGCCACGCCCGGCGGCCGGAACCGATAGGTTGTGCGGTCATGGGTGCCAAACCACTGTCGGAGATCATCGATCCGGGCTGGGCCCGGGCACTGGAGCCGGTGGCCGACCGGATCAGCGAGATGGGCGAATTCCTGCGTGCCGAGAACGCCGCGGGCCGGGGCTATCTGCCCGCCGGGGAGAACGTGCTACGCGCGTTCCGCCGTCCGTTCGACGCCGTGCGCGTGCTGATCGTCGGCCAGGATCCCTACCCGACGCCGGGCCACGCGATGGGTCTGAGTTTCTCTGTCGCCCCTGAGGTCTCGCCGGTGCCGCGCAGCCTGTCCAACATCTTCGCCGAGTACACCAAGGACCTCGGCTTCGATACGCCCAGCTGCGGTGACCTGAGCCCGTGGTCGGATCAGGGTGTGCTGCTGCTGAACCGGGTGCTCACCGTGACGCCCGGCACGCCCGCCTCGCATCGCGGCAAGGGCTGGGAAGCGGTCACCGAGCAGGCCATCCGGGCGCTGGTCGCCCGCGACGAGCCGCTGGTCGCCGTGCTGTGGGGACGCGACGCGGGCTCGCTCAAGCCGACGCTGACCGAGGCCGAGATCCCCTACATCGAATCGGCCCACCCCTCACCCTTGTCGGCCTCGCGCGGATTCTTCGGTTCGCGGCCCTTCTCCCGGGTCAACGAACTGCTCGACGAACTCGGAGCCGAACCCGTCGACTGGCGGCTGCCCTGACCCGGGGCGTCGCCCGCACCAGAAGAAAATGATGAAGGAGCACAACCCGATGCACATCACGACCGTTCGCGCCGCCGTCGCGACCGCCGCCGTCGCCGCCGCCCTGACCGCGGGCGCCGCCTCGGCCAACGCGGCGGGCCTGGCACTCGAGCCCTACAACGAGGAGGCCGCGCCGGTGGCCACCACCCAGATCGGTGAGGAATGGACCTCCACCGGCACCTCCACCATCTCCTCGGGCGTGAACGCGAAGGTGACCTGCCTGCTGCAGAACACCTTCAGCGCCCTCGGCGCACAGTGCTAGTAGGCGGCTGGCGCCGCGGGGTTTCGGCTGTATCTTAGGCGGCTGGCGCCGCGGGTTTCGGCCTCGTGACCTCGCCGCCGAGGGGTGATACTGCGCCTGCGGCGTTCCGTATCGCCCCTCGGCGGCGAGGCGGCCGAAACAGTGGTGATCAGTTGAGCCCGAGGTAAGCAGGCTTGCGCTTGCCGACGAAGGCATCCACGCCCTCCCGGCCGGTTTCGCTGTTCGCGGCGGCGGAGATGCTGTCGCGTTCGGCATCGAGCTGCTGGTCCAGAGTCGCCGTCGGCGATTGGGCCAGCAGCTTTTTCATGGCCGCGTAGGTGGCGCGCGGTCCGGTGACGAAGCTCTGGGCGACCCGCAGTGCCTCGGCGCGGACCTCGTCGTCGGCGACGGTGCGGCTCAGAATGCCCAGGCGCACGGCCTCGTCGGCGCCGAGGACGGCGTCGGTGAGCAGGATCTCGGCGGCCCGGCTCGTGCCGACGATGCGGGGCAGCAGCCAGGACATGCCGCCGTCGGGGCTCAGGCCGATGCCCGGGTAGGCGGGGCGCAGCTTGGTCGAGGGGCCACCGATCGCGATGTCGGCGGCGCACACCAGGCTCATGCCGGCGCCTGCCGCCCAGCCGTGCACCGAGGCCACGACCGGAACCGGCGTCGCGGCCAGCGCGCGCACGAAGTCGTGCAGTTCGGAGGCGAGCTGGTGCAGGTAGGCGCCACGGTCCTCGGCGCCGGCGAAGTGGTGGACGTTGCCGCCCGCGCAGAAGTTGGCGCCGGTGCCGGTCAGCAGCACGGCGCCGACCTCGGGATCGAGCGCGCGCAGGGCCTCGGTGCCCGCGTTGATCAGGTCGAAATTCATCGAAGTGCCCGCGGCGGCGGTGGCGATCGGCAGCTGCAGGACGCCGTCGACGACAGTGACGGCGGTGACCGGTTCGGTGGTACTCATGGCGTCACCCTAGCGAGAGCCGCGTCGCCACCACTGTTCGGGCAGCAGGGTGAAGGGGTCGACCCGGCGCACTCCGGTGTCGGCGAAGCCGTGCCTGCGATAGAAGGCGTGGGCACGCGGATAGTCGCCGAAGACCCACAGTGTGCACGGTGAGCCGGGAGCGGCGGCTTCGATCAGCGCGTCGGCGACGCCGGTGCCGTGCCAGGCGGCGCGGACATACAGCGCTTCCAGCTCGAATTCGGTCGCCGAGGCGAAGCCGATCAGCCGGTCACCGGACAGCGCGATCGGCAGGCGGTGTGTTCCGTCGGTGCGGCGGCGCTCCCAGGTGAGCGCGGAGCGTTCGAGATCGAACCCGGACAGTACATGGCCCGGCACCAGGGCGTCGTAGGCCTCGCGCCAGCTCGCGATATGACAGGCGGCCAGCGCGGTGACCCGCTCGGCGGTCAGCGCCGCGAGGCGCCAGTCAGTCACGTCGACCCCCACCGACGACAAAGCCCCGGATCACCCACGAGGGGCGCCGGGGCGTTATCGGCAGAATGTACGGGCTGAGAATCAGCCGCGGACGACCTTGCCCGCCTTCAGGCAGGAGGTGCACACGTTCATCCGGCGGGTGTTGCCAGGGGCAACCTGCGCACGCACGGTCTGGATGTTCGGGTTCCAGCGACGGTTGGTGCGCCGGTGCGAGTGCGAGACCGACTTCCCGAAACCGGGGCCCTTGGCGCAGACGTCGCAAACGGCAGCCATGTCGCGAGCTCCTTCATGTCATAAGCGGACAGCGGCGCACGTATGCCCGCTGAACCGGAAACTGATGTCGTCAAATGCCTTGCCGACTCGCGTCGGCCAGCGCAGACCGGGATCGGCCGCACGAGGCAACCCTGCAAGGGTAGCTGGCCGGGCCGTGAACTTCCAAACCGGGTGTCCCGGTCGACACGCCGGGCACGGCCCGGATGACGGGCCCGTCCGCGGTCAGCATACCCCTGTCGGTCGCTGGCGCTAACCTGGCGTGCGGTGCCCGGCGGGCGGGCGCCGCCAACGGTGAGCGAGGTGACGGTGTCGCACGTGCGGGAGGCGCTGGACGGCGCCGAGCTGCTGGACTGGGCCAGGGCCTGCCGCACCGATCTGGAACTCCGCCGCGCCGAGATCGACGCGCTCAATGTGTTCCCCATCGCCGACTCCGACACCGGAACCAATCTGCTCGCCACGATGCGCGCCGCCGTCGCCGCCGCCGAGCGCGCGATTCCGGACGCGACGCCTGCCGGTCTCACCGCCGATCGAGTCGGCCTCGCGGGTGCGGACCCCCGTGCGGGCGATGGCGCGGGTGCCGACCCTGGCGCGGGCGCGATTCCGGACGCGACACGTGCTGGTCTCGCCGCCGATCGAGTCGGCCTCGCGGGTGTGGAGCCCGGTGCGGGTGGTGTCGCGGGTGTCGATCCTGGCGCGGGCGCTATCGCGGGGGTGGACCCTGGCGCAGGCGGCATTGGGGGTATAGACCCCGGGGCGGGTGCCGAGGGCGTCGGACTCGGCGCGGTCGGCATGGACGTCGGCATGGACACGGGAGCTACGGAGACCGGCGGCGGCCCTTCGGCCCATCTCGTCGCGCAGGCGCTCGCGCGCGGAGCGACCACAGGTGCGCGGGGGAACTCGGGGATCATTCTGTCGCAGGTGTTGCGTGGGATCGCCGAGGCGGTGGTCGGGGGTCCGCTGACCGGGGAACGGTTGCGGACGGCTCTGCGGCGGGCCGCCGTGCTCGTGCGCACCGGACTCAGCGCCCCGGTCGAGGGCACGATCCTGACGGTGCTCGACCGGGCCGCCGTCGCGGCCGACGCCTCGGCGGAAGTCTCGCTGATCTCCGTCGCGCAGTCGGCGGCCGAGGGCGCCGCGCGTGCGCTCAACGAGACGCCGGCGCAGCTGGGCGTCCTGCGGGCGGCGGGCGTCGTCGATGCCGGTGCCAGGGGACTGCTGGTGCTGCTCGATTGCCTGGTGCGACGGATCTGCGGGCAAGCCCCGGCCAGGGACAGCTACTTGCGGGCCGATGGGCAGAGCGCGACCCGGCGGTGGCCTGGCGTCGACGACGGCCGGCCCGCCGACAGCCGATCCGGCGCCAACCGGCCCGACGCCAACCGATCCGATGACGGCCGATCCGGCGGCGGCCAATCCGCCGATATCCGATCCACCGATAGCCGAGCCGATGGCGGCCGATCCGACGCCCGCCGACCCGTCGATGGCCGAGAGCATCCGTCCGGGCAGGCGCCTCCCCGAACCGCCGATTCGGAGCCGACGCGCCCCGCCGACTCCTGGGACGACCACCGCGACTTCCCGGATCCCCACTTCGAGGTCATGTACGTGATCGCCGACACGGACGAGGCCGCCGCGTCGGGATTGCGCGACCGGCTCGCCGTGCTCGGTGACTCGGTCGTCGTGGTCGGCGACGGGGACAGCACCTGGTCAGCGCATGTGCACTGCCGCGACGCGGGCGCGGCGATCGAAGCCGGACTGGCGATCGGCACCGTGACCGGCATCCGCATCGAGAGCTTCGCGGTGACCGCGCCCCACGGCGGACACGCCGAACACGTCGCGCTCGACGCCGCCCGCGATGGCGCGCCGGCGACCAACGGCGACGGTCGGCACCGCGCCGGCCCCCCGGTGCCCGCCGACCGGGGCATCCTGGCGGTGGCCTCCGGCGCCGCGGCCGCCCGCCTGTTCGAGGACGCGGGCGCGGTGGTGCTGCGCGGTGACCGCCAGCTCGACACGACCGCCCTGCTCACCGCGATCCGCGCGATGCCGAACCGGGAAGTCCTCGTGCTGCCCAACGGCGCGCTGCCCGCGCAGGAACTCGTGGCCGCCGGTGTCGCCGCCCGTGACGGGTCACGTGACGTCCTGCTGCTGCCGAGCGCGTCGATGGTGCAGGGCCTGGCCGCGCTCGCGGTCCACGATCGCGGCCGGATCGCCGTGGACGACGCGTTCGCGATGTCGGAGGCGGCCGCGACCACCCGCTGGGGCGCGCTGCGCCCGGCCCGGGTACGCGCGCTGACCATGGTCGGCATGTGCTCGCCCGGTGACGGACTCGGCCTGGTCGGCCACGACGTGGTGGTCATCGACCCCGACGTGGTCGGCGCCGGTCGTATCCTGCTGGACCGGATGCTCGGTCTCGGTGGCGAATTGGTGACACTGCTGATGGGCGCCGACGCGGGCCCCGAACTGGGCGCGGTCCTGGCCGAGCACGTGACAGCCGGTTTCCCCGGTGTCGAGGTCGTGGTGTATTCCGGTGGGCAGCAAGCGGATCTGGTGCAGATAGGGGTCGAGTGATGGCGACGTTGAGTGACCGGCTCGACCACGTGCTCGGGGTGAAGGCGGCCGACCGGCTGACCGAGGCGTTCGACATGACCACGGTCGAGGACCTGTTGCGTCACTATCCCGCCCGCTACGCCACCCAGGGACAGCCGCTCACCGAGGAGGAACCGGAGGAGAGCGCGCACATCACCGTCATCGGCCGGATCACCAAAACCGAACTGCGCCCGATGAAGAACCGGCGCGGCTCGCTGCTCAAGGTGCAGCTCGACACCGGCGCCACCCGCCCGATCGAGGCCACCTTCTTCAACGGTGACAAGGTGCGCTACCTGGTGAAAGAGGGGGTGCGAGCGATGATGTCGGGCACCGTGCACTGGTGGCGCCCCGACCGCTGGAACCTCTCGCACCCGGACTACCTGATCCTGCCCGACAAGGCCGAGGCCGGTGTCGAGGAGCTGACCTCCGTACGCGGCAGCGGCGCGCTGCGCGGACTGGCGCAGAGCGCGAAAGGCGCTGGGGGAGTAGACGCGTCGTTCTTCGAGCGCGAGTTCGTGCCGGTGTACCCGGCGACGGCGAAGGTGCAGAGCTGGGATCTGCTGGCCTGCATTCGCCAGGTGCTCGACCAGCTCGACCCGATCGAGGACCCGCTGCCCGCCGACCTGCGCGAGGAACGCCACCTGCTCGAGGTCTCCGACGCGCTGCGCCTGATCCACCTGCCCGAACACAAGCTCGATATCGAGAAGGCCAGGGACCGGCTGCGTTTCGACGAGGCGCTGGCCCTGCAGCTGGTGCTGGCCGAGCGCAGGCACGAGGTCGAGGGCCGCACCGCCCCGGCGTGCCCGCCGCGCACCGACGGCATCGCCGCCGCCTTCGACGAGCGGCTGCCGTTCGAGCTGACCGAGGGCCAACAGCAGGTGATCGACGAGATCTCCGCCGACCTGTCGCGCACCCGCCCGATGCACCGCCTGTTGCAGGGCGAGGTGGGCTCGGGCAAGACCATCGTCGCCCTGCACGCGATGCTGCAGGCGGTCGACGCGGGCCGCCAGTGCGCGCTGCTCGCGCCGACGGAAGTGCTCGCCGCCCAGCACTACCGGTCGCTGCGGGCGATGCTCGGTGATCTCGGCACCGCCGGGGAACTCGGCGCGGCCGAACAATCCACGAAGGTGGTGCTGCTCACCGGCTCGATGTCGGTAGCGGCGAAGAAGGCGGCGCTGCTGGACGCGATGACCGGTGAAGCCGGCCTGGTCATCGGCACGCATGCGCTGATCCAGGACGCGGTGGAGTTCTTCGACCTCGGCCTGGTGGTTGTCGACGAACAGCACCGCTTCGGCGTCGAACAGCGCGATGCCCTGCGTGCCAAGGCCAAGGACGGCATCAGCCCGCACCTGCTGGTCATGACCGCCACGCCGATTCCGCGCACCATCGCGATGACCACGCTCGGTGATCTGGAGACCTCCACCCTCACCCAATTGCCCAGGGGCCGTTCACCGATCGTGTCGAAGGTGGTGCCGCGCAAGCTGCATCCGGGCTGGGTGGACCGCGCCTGGGAGCGCATTCTCGAAGAGGTCGGCGCGGGCAGACAGGCGTATGTGGTGTGCTCGCGCATCGGCGAGGACCCCGACGCCCCGCCCGCCAAGGGCAAGAAATCCGCGGAGGAGAAGGAGGGCCCGACCACCCAGGCCGCGGTCGAGATGTACGAGACGCTGAGCGCGGGCGCGCTGTCCGGCGTGCGGGTCGGGCTGCTGCACGGCCGCCTGCCGTCGGACGAGAAGGACCAGGTGATGCGTCAGTTCAACGACGGCGCCATCGATGTCCTGGTGTGCACCACGGTCGTCGAGGTCGGTGTCGACGTGCCGAACGCGACGGTGATGGTGATCGTCGACGCCGACCGGTTCGGCGTGAGTCAGCTGCACCAGCTGCGCGGCCGGATCGGCCGTGGCAAGCATCCCGGCCTGTGTCTGCTGATCACCGATGCCGCGCCCGGCGGCACCGCGATGGCTCGGCTGGAAGCGGTTGCCGCGACCACCGACGGCTTCGAACTCTCGGTGCTCGACCTGCGCCAGCGCCGCGAGGGCGATGTGCTCGGCGCGGCGCAGTCCGGCACCGCCCGGTCGCTGCGGCTGCTGTCGCTGCTCGACGATCTCGAGGTGATCACCGCCGCCCAGGAGCTGGCCAGGCAGGTCGTCGCCGACGACCCCGGCCTGGTGAAGCATCCCGGGCTGGCGGGGATGATGGACGCCGCCGTCGACGGCGAACGCATCGAATACCTCGCGAAGTCCTGACGCTCAGCGCGGCAGGCGCGGATACGGCAGATCGGTGCTGGTGTGCTCGGCCACCGCGAGCGGCCGCCCGATCTGCGGGAACGCGCGCTGCGGGCACGCGGGCCGCTCGCACACCTTGCAGCCCGCCCCGATCGGCACCGCCACCTGCGGGTCGTCCAGTTGCAGGCCCTGGGAGTAGACCAGCCGGTCGGCGTATTCGATATCGCAGCCGAGCCCGATGACGAAGTTCTTCGCCGCGGTGCCGTAGCCCTGCGCGGATGCCGGGGTGGTCCGGGCGATCCACAGGTAGCGGCGCCCGTCGGGCATCTCCGAGATCTGGGTGAGGATGCGGCCCGGGTGCGCGAACGCCTCGTGGGTGACCCACAGCGGGCAGCTGCCGCCGACCCGGGAGAAATGGAACGCGGTGGCGGACTGCCGTTTCGAGATGTTGCCCGCCCGGTCGGTGCGTACCAGGAAGAACGGCACCCCGCGCTGGCCCTGTCGCTGCAGGGTGCTCAGCCGGTGGCACACCGTCTCGAAGCCGACCTCGAACCGCAGCGCGAGCAGGTCGACGTCGTAGCGCAGTTCCTCCGCCGACCGCAGGAACCGGCCGTAGGGCAGGATCAGCGCGCCCGCGAAATAGTTGGCCAGCCCGACCCTGGCCAGGGTGCGGGATTCACCGGTGAGCGCGCGCGATTCGGCGAGGACGTTGTCGATCTCGCGCCCGTAGAGCAGCAGGCCCAGGGTGGTGGCGATCTGGAAGGCACGCTGTCCGGGGCGCAGCCGCCGCGCCAGGGTGAGCGTGCGGGTGTCGGGATCGTAGTGGCGCTTGGGAATGGTCGGGTCGGCGCCGTCGCCGCGGACCAGCACGGTCACGCCCGCGCGTTCCTCCGCGATCCTGGCCAGCTGCCGATCCAGCGAGCCGATGCTCAGCCCCGACTCCTCGAACAGCTGCTCGGCGGCGTGGTCGAGGGTGGAGATGTGGTTGCGGTGGTCGTAGAAGAAGTCGCGTACGTCCTCGTAGGGCATGGGTGTGCCCGGCGCGCCGCTGGGCGTGTCCACCCGCGAGGACAGCAGGTCGAGCTGATCGGTGGCCGCGCGCAGGCGCCGGTGCATGGCGATGACGATGCGGGCCACCTCCGGCAGCCGGGTCGCGAGTTCCTCGACCTCGGTGATCGGCGCGGTGTCACCGCCGCCCGCGGCTTCCACGAGCACTTCGTGCAGATCCGAGACCAGCCGCGCGTCGGAGTCGGCGGCGAAGAACTGCACATCCAGATCGAAGGTCGAGTTCAGTTTCAGCAGAACGGGAATGGTGAGCGGGCGCTGGTCGCGTTCGAGCTGGTTGAGATAACTGGGCGAGAGATCCAGCGATTTCGCGAGCGCCGCCTGAGTCATCCGTCGTTCTTCACGCAGCCGTCGTAGCCTGGCCCCCGCGTACATCTTCCGCACGCCGGAGATCCTAACTCGCCGGGTTTGCAATGTTCGCTCGAAATCGTGATTGTCTGGGGAGAAGCCCAGTCCTGCAAGGGATTTTACCTGTGACTACCGGTGCGTAACGTGCGAAGAGACCGTTAGGTCGGATCCGGGGTCCGTGGCGATCGGATATCACGTCCCCGACCTTACCGTCCAGCCTTCGCAACGTTCGCTGATTCATCGAGTGTCGCACACAAAAATACGCTTGTTCAGCATGTTCTCCGAGCGGTTCGCGGTGCGTAGCGTGCGAATTGTGGCTGGGATCGACCAGCTGGAATCGGAGGATCAGTGAAAACCCATCTCGTTCGCAGTGTCGGCGCCGCCGAGGAGTTCCCCCGCGCGCAGCACCTGGCCACGCTGGTGGCGGAGGTGGCCACCGACCCGGTGCCGGTGTCAGGCGAGGTCACCGACATGATCGTCAACCGGATCATCGACAACGCGGCGGTGGCCGCGGCCTCGGTCCTGCGCGGCCCGGTGCGGACGGCCAGAGCGCAGGCGAGCGCCCATCCGCTGCCCGTGGGCGCACGCCGACACGGCGCCACCGTGTTCGGACTGGCGGGCGCGCAGCGCTTTTCCCCGGAGTGGGCGGCGCTGGCCAACGGTGTCGCGGTCCGCGAACTCGACTTCCACGACACCTTCCTGGCCGCCGAGTACTCCCATCCCGGCGACAACATCCCGCCGATCCTGGCGGTCGCCCAGCACACCGGGCGCAGCGGCGCCGAGCTGATCCGCGGCCTGGCGACCGGCTACGAGATCCAGATCGACCTCGTGCGCGCGATCTGCCTGCACGAGCACAAGATCGACCATGTCGCCCATCTCGGCCCGTCGGCCGCGGCGGGCATCGGCACGCTGCTCGGTCTCGACGCCGAGACCATCTATCAGGCGGTCGGCCAGGCGCTGCACACCACCACCGCGACCCGGCAGTCCCGCAAGGGCGAGATCTCCAGCTGGAAGGCCTACGCGCCGGCCTTCGCGGGCAAGATGGCGGTCGAGGCGGTCGACCGCGCGATGCGCGGGGAGGGCGCGCCCGCCCCGATCTGGGAGGGCGCCGACGGCGTCATCGCCTGGCTGCTCGGCGGCGCCGACGCCGAATACCGGGTGCCGCTGCCGGGCCCCGGCGAGGCCAAGCGCGCGATCCTGGACAGCTACACCAAGGAGCACTCGGCCGAATACCAGAGCCAGGCCCCGATCGACCTGGCGCGCAGGCTGCGCGAGCGGATCGCCGACACCGCCCGCATCACCTCGATCGTGCTGCACACCAGCCATCACACCCACTACGTGATCGGCACCGGGTCCGGTGACCCGCAGAAGTTCGACCCACACGCCAGCCGCGAGACCCTCGACCACTCGCTGCCCTATATCTTCGCGGTCGCCCTGCAGGACGGCACCTGGCATCACGAGCGCTCTTACGCACCCGAGCGCGCGCGCAGGCCCGACACCATCGCGCTGTGGCGCAAGATCTCCACCGTCGAAGACCCGGAGTGGACGCGCCGCTATCACGCGACCGACCCGGCGGAGAAGGCCTTCGGCGCCAGGGCCGTGGTCACCCTCGACGACGGCACCGTCGTCGTCGACGAGCTCGCGGTGGCCGACGCGCATCCGCTGGGCGCGCGGCCGTTCGCCCGCGCGCAGTACCTCGAGAAGTTCCGCGTCCTCGCCGACGGCGTCGTCGCGCCGGACGAGCAGGAGCGCTTCCTCGACGCCGCGCAGCGGACCCCGGAGCTGGCCGCGGGCGAGCTGGACCAGCTCAGCTTCGCGGTCGACCCGGTCCTGTTCGAGGTGCTCCCCGCCGCGCGGGAAGGACTGTTCTGATGAATGTTTCGGGACTGCTCGCCGCGCACACCAGCCCGGCGCGCAAACGCGCCGCGTTCCGGGCCGGCCTGGCCTCCGGACAGTTGCAGCGGTTGCCGGGCGCGGTGAATCCGCTGGTGGCCACGCTGATCCAGGAGATCGGATTCGACGGCGTGTACGTCTCCGGTGCGGTGGTGTCGGCCGAGCTGGCGCTGCCCGACATCGGCCTGACCACGCTCACCGAGGTCGTCGAACGCGGTCGCCAGATCGCGCGCGCCACCGAACTGCCGGTCCTCGTCGACGCCGACACCGGCTTCGGCGAACCGATGAACGCCGCCCGCACGGTGGCCCTGCTCGAGGACGCCGGCCTGGCCGGCTGTCACCTCGAGGATCAGGTCAATCCGAAACGGTGCGGTCATCTCGACGGCAAGGCGGTGGTCGAGACCGCGGCGATGGTGCGCCGGATCCGAGCCGCGGTCGCGGTGCGCCGCGATCCCGGCTTCGTGATCTGTGCCCGCACCGACGCGCGCGCCATCGAGGGACTCGATGCGGCGATCGAGCGGGCCAAGGCCTACGCCGACGCGGGCGCCGACCTGATCTTCACCGAGGCGCTGGTCGAGGAGGCCGAGTTCGCGAGGTTCCGTGCCGCCGTGGATGTCCCGCTGCTGGCCAACATGACCGAGTTCGGCAAGACCCCGCTGCTGTCGGCCGCGACCTTGACCGATCTCGGCTACAACGCGGTGATCTACCCGGTCACCACGCTGCGGCTGGCGATGGGCGCGATCGAGGACGGCCTGCGCGAGATCGCCACGGCCGGTACTCAAGCGGCGCTGCTGGGTCGCATGCAGCACCGGTCGCGGCTCTACGAACTGCTGGGCTACCAGCGCTACAACGAATTCGACTCCGGCATCTTCGATTTCACGGTGGGTGAGTGACCATGACCAGTGGACAGACGGCACCGCGGGCCATCGCCAAGGGGCTGGCGGGGGTGGTGGTCGACACGACGAGCATCTCCAAGGTGGTCGCCGAGACCAACTCGCTGACCTACCGGGGCTATCCCGTGCAGGATCTGGCCGCACGCTGCACCTTCGAGGAGGTCGTCTACCTGCTCTGGCACGGCGAACTGCCCGACGACGGGCAGCTGCAACAGCTGTGCCAGCGCGAACGCGCGCAGCGCCGGATCGACCGGTCGGTGCTGGCGCTGGTGGAGAAGATGCCCGACACCTGTCATCCGATGGATGTGGTGCGCACGGTCGTCAGCTACCTCGGCACCGAGGACGCCGCCGCCGAGAGCGTGGGCGAACGGGAAAGACTCGCCGCCGCACTGCGGTTGACCGCGCTGCTGCCCACGGTGATCGCGGCGGCGATGCGCAGGCGGCGCGGGCTCGACCCGATCGCCCCGCATTCCCAGCTCGGGTTCGCCGAGAACTTCCTGTACATGTGTTTCGGTGAGGTGCCCGCGCCGCGGATCGTGCGGGCGTTCGAGATCTCGCTGATCCTCTACGCCGAGCACGGTTTCAACGCCTCCACCTTCGCCGCCCGGGTGGTGACCTCCACCGGCTCGGACCTGTACAGCGCGATCACCGCGGCCATCGGCGCGTTGAAGGGCAGGCTGCACGGCGGCGCCAACGAGGCGGTCATGCACACCATGCTCGAGATCGGTGACCCCGCTCGGGCCGCGGCCTGGGTCGGCGAGACGCTGGCCGCGCGGCGCAAGGTGATGGGCTTCGGCCACCGCGTCTACCGTAACGGCGACTCGCGGGTGCCGACGATGAAGGCCGCCCTCGACGAGGTGGCCGCGGTCACCGGCGGACAGCGGTGGGTGCGGATGTACGACGCGCTCGCCGCAGCCATGGCCGAGAAGACCGGTATCGCACCGAATCTCGACTTCCCTGCCGGGCCCGCCTACTACCTGATGGGCTTCGACATCGAGATGTTCACGCCCATCTTCGTGATGAGCCGGATCACCGGCTGGACCGCGCACATCGCCGAGCAGTCGGCCGCGAACGCGCTGATCCGGCCGCTGTCGGAGTATCGCGGCGTCGACCAGCGTCCGGTGCCCACGCGTCACTGAACCGGTCCGCGTCGGCCCCGCATCGCCGACGCCGCGGACCGGCACCACCGCCCCGGACGGATCACCCGTCCGGGGCGGTGCTGTGTTCAGCGCAGCGCGGCGGCCGCCGTCACCAGGTTGCGCAGCGACGCCTCGACCTCCACCGGGCCACGCGTCTTGAGACCGCAGTCCGGGTTCACCCAGAGTCGTTCGGCCGGTACGGCCGCCAGCGCGGCCGACAGTGCGGCGGTGATCTCCTCGACCGAGGGCACCCGGGGCGAGTGGATGTCGTAGACGCCGGGGCCGACCCCGAGCGCGAAACCGGCCGCGTTCAGGTCGTCGAGAACCTCCATGTGCGAGCGGGCCGCCTCGATCGAGGTGACATCGGCGTCCAGGCCCGCGATCGCCGAGATCACCTCGCCGAACTCCGAATAGCACAGGTGCGTGTGCACCTGGGTGGTGTCGGCGACCCCGGCGGTGGCCAACCGGAACGCGTCCACCGACCAGCGCAGGTAAGCGGGCTGATCGGCCGCGCGCAGCGGCAGCAGCTCGCGCAGGGCGGGCTCGTCGACCTGGATGATCCGGGCGCCCTGGGCCTGCAGGTCCACCGTCTCGTCCCGGATCGCCAGTGCGACCTGGCGGGCCGAGTCGGCGAGCGGCTGATCGTCGCGGACGAACGACCACGCCAGGATCGTCACCGGACCGGTCAGCATGCCCTTGACCGGCTTGGCGGTCAGCGACTGGGCGTAGCCGATCCACGACAGCGTCATCGGCGCGGGCCGCGCGACGTCGCCGAACAGGATCGGTGGGCGCACACAGCGGGTGCCGTAGGACTGCACCCAGCCCGCCTCGGTGGTGGCGAAGCCGTCGAGGAGCTCGGCGAAGTACTGGACCATGTCGTTGCGTTCCGGCTCGCCGTGCACCAGCACGTCCAGGCCGAGCTTCTCCTGCAGGGCGATCACGTCGGCGATCTCGGCCCGCATCCGGCGCTCGTATTCGGCCGCATCGATCTCGCCGGTGCGCAGCGCGGCGCGGGCCAGGCGGATGGCCGAGGTCTGCGGGTAGGAGCCGATCGTGGTGGTCGGCAGCACCGGCAGGTCGAGGTGAGCGCGCTGCGCCGCCCTGCGCTCGTCGGCGGGGGAGCGGGTCAGGTCGTCCTCGTCGAGGGCGGCCAGGCGGGCGCGGACCCGGTCGTCGTGCAGGCGCGGGTCGGTGCGCCTGGTCACGGCGGCGGCGCGCGCCGCGGCCAGCTCGTCGCCGACCGCGGCGGCGCCCTCGGCCAGGGCGGTCGCGAGAACCCGCACCTCGCCGACCTTTTCGGCGCCGAATGCCAGCCACGAGCGAAGCCGGTCGTCGAGCCTGGTCTCCGGGGTCAGCGAGTACGGCACATGCAGCAGGGAGCACGAGGTCGAGACCGCCACGCCGGTGCCCAGGGCGCCGAGCGTGTCGAGCGCGGCGTCGAGGTCGGTGCGCCAGATGTTGCGGCCGTCGACGACACCGGCGACCAGCAGCTTGCCCGCCAGCGCCGGGACGGCGGCGATCGCGGACACCTCGATGCCCGCGGTGAGATCGAGGGCGACACCCTCGATGCCGGTGTCCGCCACTGCCGCCAGCGCGCCGTCGGGGTGCCCGAAGTAGGTGGCGACCAGGAGCGCGGGCCGGTCCGGCGCGGCCGACAGCGCGGTGTAGGTCTCGCGCACGAGCCCGATCTCGGCCGCGGTCAGGTCGGTGACCAGCACCGGCTCATCGATCTGCACCCACTGCGCGCCCGCCTCGGCCAGGCGTGCCAGCAGGTCCAGGTACAGCGGCACCAGTTCCGGCAGCCGGTCCAGCGCCGCGCCGTCGGTGGACTTGGCGAGCTTCAGGAAGGTCAGCGGGCCGATCACCACCGGCCGGGCCGGCACGCCGAGCGCGATGGCCTCCGCGAGTTCGGTCAGCAGCTTGTCCGGGTGCAGCGTGAACACGGTGGCCGCGTCGATCTCGGGCACCAGGTAGTGGTAGTTGGTGTCGAACCACTTGGTCATCTCCAGCGGCGTGACCGTGTCGGTCCCGCGTGCGGCCGCGAAATAGCGGTCCAGCGGGTCGGCGATGTCGGTCACCCGATGCGGCAGCGCACCGAGCAGGACGGCGGTGTCGAGCATCTGGTCGTAGTAGGAGAAGGTGCCGACGGGCACCGAATCCAGTCCGGCCGCCTGCAATGCGGCCAACTGCACGGTGCGCAGCATGCGGCCGACGGCGTGCAGGTCCTCGGCGCCGAGCCGGCCTGCCCAGTAGGACTCGGTGGCGCGCTTGAGTTCCCGGCGCGGGCCCACCCGCGGCAGGCCGAGAACCGTTGCGGTGAAAGGGGAGTGCGAAACAGTCACGGAGATTCTCCAGTGTCGTGCAGGGAGAGCCGACGCCTTTCGCGGGCGACGACGACACCTCCGGGACCCGTCGTGAGACACGACAGGTCGGCACAGGTGGTCCGCGCGCCCGATCCACGAGGCGGTGGCCGCCGGATACGGCGTATCCGGCACAGTCGGCAGGTCTTCGGACTCGCGGGCACCGGTCGTGTGATCGACCGACCTACTGGCCGTCGCTTCCCGGGCGTCGTGCCCAGTGCTGATGACGGCGGTCGTTCCTGCATACCGCTGCGGGACAGTCCCGGATTCCCACCGGGTTCCCTCTTCACCCGGCACCACAGTGCCCGGGCTTCGACACCGGCGCGGGAGGTCGGGGCTCCGACTCTTCCACCGCGCAGGCGAACCAGCTGCGTCGCCCAGCATAGGGCCTCAGCGCGTACCGTCGCGACCACCCCGGCGCGCGTGGCCCGCGTGACCTGCGCTTCGGCGGCGCACCGCCGGGCGTCCGCCACGGTGAGATGTGACGGCCCGATGAACGCAACTTCGCAGGTGGGCGGGTGTGCGATGTGAAGATTGCTGCGAAGCCACCTTGCGTGACAGTCCTGCGGTCGCGTCCGGGTACCGTGGTCCAATGTTCTCGAAAGTCTTGGTCGCCAATCGTGGTGAGATCGCCATTCGCGCCTTCCGCGCGGCGTACGAACTCGGCATCGGAACGGTCGCGGTGTTCCCCCATGAGGACCGCAACTCCGTCCATCGGCTGAAGGCGGCCGAGTCGTATCAGATCGGCGAGGAAGGGCACCCGGTCCGGGCGTACCTGTCCATCGAGGCGATCATCGACGCGGCCAAGAGCGCCGGCGCCGACGCGATCTACCCCGGCTACGGCTTCCTGTCGGAGAACCCCGACCTCGCGGCCGCCTGCGAGCGCGAGGGCATCACCTTCATCGGCCCCTCGGCCGCCGTCCTGGAGATGGCGGGCAACAAGGCCACCGCCATCGCCGCCGCCAAGGCCGCCGGCCTGCCGGTGCTGAAGTCCAGCGAACCCTCCGCCGACATCGACGCCCTGCTGGCCGCCGCCCAGGAGTTCGAGTACCCGATCTTCGTCAAGGCCGTCGCCGGTGGTGGTGGTCGCGGCATGCGCCGGGTCGCCGCGCCCGAGCAGCTGCGCGAGTCGATCGAGGCGGCCTCGCGCGAGGCCGAGTCGGCCTTCGGTGACCCGACCGTGTTCCTCGAGCAGGCCGTGGTGAATCCGCGCCACATCGAGGTGCAGATCCTGGCCGACCAGCACGGCAACGTCATGCACCTGTTCGAGCGCGACTGCTCGCTGCAGCGCCGCCACCAGAAGGTGATCGAGCTCGCGCCCGCGCCGAACCTGGATCCCGCACTGCGCGAACGCATCTGCGCCGACGCGGTGGCCTTCGCCCGCCAGATCGGTTACAGCAACGCTGGCACCGTGGAGTTCCTGCTCGACGAGCGCGGCAAGCACGTGTTCATCGAGATGAACCCGCGCATCCAGGTCGAGCACACGGTCACCGAGGAGATCACCGACGTCGACCTGGTGCAGTCACAGCTGCGGATCGCCGCCGGGGAGACCCTGGCCGATCTGGGCCTGAGCCAGGACACGGTGTCGATCCGGGGCGCCGCGCTGCAGTGCCGCATCACCACCGAGGACCCGGCCAACGGCTTCCGCCCCGACACCGGCCGCATCACCGCCTACCGCACCCCCGGCGGCGCGGGCATCCGTCTCGACGGCGGCGCGAACCTCGGCGCGGAGATCGGCGCCTACTTCGACTCGATGCTGGTCAAGCTGACCTGCCGTGGCCGCGACCTGCCCGCCGCGGCCGCCCGTGCCCGGCGCGCGCTGGCCGAGTTCCGCATCCGTGGCGTCACGACCAACATCCCGTTCCTGCTCTCGGTGCTCGACGACCCGGACTTCCAGGCGGGCCGGGTCACCACCTCGTTCATCGACGAGCGGCCCGAGCTGCTGACCTCGCGCGGCTCGGCCGACCGTGGCACCAAGATCCTGAGCTACCTGGCCGACGTCACCGTCAACAAGCCGCACGGCGATCGCCCGACCACGGTGTACCCGTACGACAAGCTGCCCGCCGTCGACCTGACGCTGCCGCCGCCGGACGGCTCGCGTCAGCGCCTGCTCGCCCTCGGCCCCGAGGGCTTCGCCCGCGCCCTGCGCGAGCAGAAGGCCCTCGGCGTCACCGACACCACCTTCCGCGACGCACACCAGTCGCTGCTGGCGACCCGGGTGCGCACCAACGGCCTGCTCGGTGTCGCCGGGCATGTCGCCCGGCTGACCCCGGAACTGCTCTCGATCGAGGCGTGGGGCGGCGCGACCTACGATGTGGCGCTGCGCTTCCTGCACGAGGACCCGTGGGAGCGGCTGGCCGCCCTGCGCGAGGCCGTGCCCAACATCTGTCTGCAGATGCTGCTGCGCGGTCGCAACACCGTCGGCTATACGCCGTACCCGGAACAGGTCACCCGCGCGTTCGTCTCCGAGGCCGCGACCACCGGCATCGATATCTTCCGCATCTTCGACGCGCTCAACAATGTCGACCAGATGCGCCCGGCTATCGACGCCGTGCGCGAAACGAACACGGCCATCGCCGAAGTCGCGCTCAGCTACACCGGCGACCTGCTCGACCCGAACGAGTCGCTCTACACCCTCGACTACTACCTGAAGCTGGCCGAGCAGATCGTCGACGCGGGCGCGCACGTGCTCGCGATCAAGGACATGGCTGGCCTGCTGCGCGCGCCCGCGGCAGCGAAGCTGGTCACCGCGCTGCGCGGCAACTTCGATCTGCCGGTGCACGTGCACACCCACGACACCCCCGGCGGTCAGCTGGCGACCTACCTGGCCGCCTGGCAGGCCGGCGCCGACGCGGTCGACGGCGCCTCGGCCGCGATGGCGGGTACGACCTCCCAGCCCGCGCTGTCGGCCATCGTCGCGGCCACCGCGCATACCGAGCACGACACCGGCCTGAACCTGCAGAACGTGTGCGATCTGGAGCCGTACTGGGAGGCGCTGCGCAAGGTCTACGCGCCGTTCGAGTCGGGTCTGCCCGCGCCGACCGGGCGCGTGTACACCCACGAGATCCCGGGCGGTCAGCTGTCGAACCTGCGCCAGCAGGCGATCGCGCTCGGCTTGGGCGACCGGTTCGAGGAGGTCGAGGCCAAGTACGCCGCGGCCGACCGGCTGCTGGGCCGCCTGATCAAGGTCACCCCGTCGTCGAAGGTCGTCGGTGATCTGGCGCTGGCGCTGGTCGGCACCGGTGTCGACATCGAGGACTTCGCCGCCGATCCGGGCCGCTACGACATCCCCGACTCGGTGATCGGCTTCCTGCGCGGCGAACTGGGCGAGCCCGCCGGTGGCTGGCCCGAGCCGTTCCGCAGCAAGGCGCTGGCCGGGCGCAACGAGCCCAAGCCGGAGACCCCGCTGACCGCGGCCGACCAGGCCGGGCTCGACGGCACCTCGCAGGAGCGTCGCGACACCCTCAACCGCCTGCTGTTCCCCGGCCCGACCGCCGAGTTCCAGGCGCACCGGGAGAAGTACGGCGACACCACCGGCCTGTCGGAGAACCAGTTCTTCTACGGTCTGCGCCGCGGCGAGGAGCACCGCGTCCAGCTGGAGAAGGGCGTCACGCTGCTCATCGGGCTGGAGGCGATCTCCGAGCCGGACGAGAAGGGCATGCGCACGGTCATGTGCATCATGAACGGGCAGCTGCGCCCGGTCGCGGTGCGGGACCGCTCGATCGCCTCCGAGGTGCCGGCCGCGGAGAAGGCCGACAAGAACAACCCCGGCCACATCGCGGCGCCGTTCGCCGGTGTCGTCACGTTGGCGGTGTCGGAGGGCGACGAGATCCACGCGGGCGACACCGTCGGCACCATCGAGGCGATGAAGATGGAGGCGGCGATCACCGCGCCGCGCGCCGGCATCGTCGGCCGGATCGCGACCGCCAAGGTGCAGCAGGTCGAGGGCGGCGATCTGCTGGTGGAACTGGCTGCGCGCGAGTCGGAATGACGCGCATCGTCGCGGGCACGGCGGGCGGGCGGCGGCTGAAGGTGCCGCCCGCCGGTACCCGGCCCACCTCGGACCGGGTCCGCGAGGCCCTGTTCAGCGCGATCGACGCGCGCCTGGATCTGGACGGCGCGCGGGTGGTGGACCTGTACGCCGGTTCGGGCGCGCTCGGCCTGGAAGCGCTCTCGCGCGGCGCCGCCCACGCCCTGCTCGTCGAGGCCGACCGCAAGGCGGCCGCGGTCGTGCGCGCCAATATCGCCGAACTCGGCCTGCCCGGCGCGGAACTGCGCCTGGGCACGGTCGGCTCGGTGCTGGCGCACGCCGCGCCGAGTCCCTACGACGTGGTCTTCTCCGACCCGCCGTACGACGTGAGCACCGAGGACGTGATCGCCGACCTCACCGCGCTGGCGGCCAACGGCTGGCTCGCGCCCGACGCGCTGGTGATCGTCGAGCGGTCCATCCGCTCACCCGAAATCGCCTGGCCCGCAGGCTATGCGCCGCTGAAGATCCGCAAGTACGGGGAGACCAGAATCGAGCTCGCCGAATTCGGTGCTAGCGTCTGAACCATGGCTGCAGCACTGTGCCCCGGCTCCTTCGACCCGGTCACCAACGGTCACCTCGACGTGTTCGCTCGCGCGGCCGCGCAGTTCGACGAGGTGATCGTCACCGTGATGGTGAACCCCAAGAAGCAGGGCATGTTCACCGTCGACGAGCGCATCGAACTGCTGCGCGAGTCGGTCGCCCATCTGCCCAATGTGCGCGTGGCGTCCTGGCAGGGTCTGCTGGTCGACTTCGCCAAGCAGGAGGGCGTCGGCGCGATCGTCAAGGGTCTGCGCGACGCGGGCGACTTCGGCTACGAGCTCCAGATGGCCCAGATGAACCACAAGCTGGCCGGTGTCGACACCTTCTTCATCGCCACCAACCCGTCGCTGAGCTTCCTGTCCAGCTCCCTGGTGAAGGAAGTCGCGGCCTACGGTGGCGACGTCAGCGACATGCTCCCGCCCGCGGTGCACAAGCGCCTGCTCGACCGCCTGGCCGAGCGTCGCGGCTAGCGGGCTCGGCCGCGCGTCGCTGCTAGAAGACCAGGCCGCGCAGAGCCAGGAACCGCATGCCGCCGACCGCGGCGGTGATGGCGAGGACGGCGAGTGCCTGCACGCTGTCACCCAGGCCGGGCGCCCACACGCCGAGGGCGGCCAGGCCCGCCGTCGTGATGCCGAGACCGAGCAGCGCCAGGCCGCCGCCTTCCCATTGCGCCGTGAACCAGGTGACCCGGTCTGCGGCGTGGAAGGTGAGCTGGCGGTGCAGTTCGTTGGCGATCACGGTGCTGACCACCGAGCCGGCGACATTGGCGATCAGCGGGCCGACGCCGTGCATGGCGAAGAACAGCAGCACGTAGGCGATATTGCTGGAGCCGCCGACCAGGGCGAAGCGGATGAGCTGGGGGAGCGCGCGGTCGCCGCGCAGGTAGGTGAGGGTTCGGTCGACCCGCGGGCGCACCGCGGGGGCGGGTGTAGCGGCGGGAACGGCGGGGAACGTTCCGATCCAGGGTGTGAACATGCCCGCGACGTGGGACACCGAAGGTCTCGGTGTTTCGAGGACGGTCATGGTCGACTCCGATCGCAATGAACGAGCGTCGAGGAGTACAACAGCAATAAACGTGCAGTGCTTCCCGGCGGACGGCGTTGTCGTGCCTACCGATGGTAGCGGAAGTGGAGGGATTCACTCCACTTGATATCTGTGCGATCTAGGACACTCTCGCGACACACCGCGACGACATTCGGAACACGCGCCGCCGACGGGCACACTGGGCCACGGCGGTAGTGGTTTCGCCGTGAGCAAGCAGGAGGGTAGTGAGCATGTATCGCGTATTCGAAGCACTCGACGAACTGGTCGCCATCGTCGAAGAGGCGCGCGGCATCCCGCCGACTCGCAGCTGCATCGTGCCGCGCGGCGATGTCCTCGAACTGCTCGACGACGTCCGCGACGCCCTGCCCGGTGAGCTCGACGACGCCCAGGACGTCCTCGATCATCGCGACAAGATCGTCGGCGACGCCCGCGCCGGCGCCGAGACCACCATCACCTCGGCCAACGACCAGGCGCGTACCACCATCGAGAACGCCCGCGCCGAGGCCGACCGCATCCTCGCCGACGCCAAGGCGCACGCCGACCGGATGGTCGCCGAGGCCACCACGCACGCCGATCGTCTGGTCGCGACCGCGCAGGCCGAGGCCGAGCAGGTGATCGCCGACGGCAACGCCGAGTACGACGAACTGACCAGCCGCGCCCAGATCGACGCCGACCGGGCCATCCAGGCGGGCAAGGACTCCTACGAGCGCTCAGTCGCCGACGGCAAGGCCGAGCAGGCCCGGCTGGTCGCCCAGACCGAGGTCGTGCGGGCCGCGCACGCCGAGTCGGCGCGCCTGATCGACGACGCCCAGGCCGAGGCCGACCGGGTCCGCGCCGAATGCGACGACTACGTCGACGAGCAGATGGCCGATTTCGGTGGCAGGCTCGCCGCGATGGAGGAGACGCTGAGCACCACGCGGCGCACGATCACCCGCGGTCGCCAGCAGATGCGCGGCGGTCAGGCGGCCGAATACCCGGAATACGCCGCCGAGCACCGGCGCTGACCGCACTCCCGCGTTTTGAGTTCCGACGGGGTCCTGCCGTACTGTTGAGTGGTTGCCCAAATCCCCTCAGAAGTAAGTGAGTCAGTGATGCCCGCCGCTTCCGGTTCGCCGTCGCGTCCGCACAAGACCAGTGGTCCTGTGTCCGACGCGGGCTTCGTGCTGGATGTCCGCAGCCTCGGCCGTCGGCCGGGGACCATGCGGGAGCTGCGTCGCACCGTCACCGACCATGAGCGGCTGGGTCTGGATCTGATCGCCATCCCGGCCGACGCCGCGGTGGAACTCGACCTGCAGTTGCAGGCCGTCTCGGAGGGTGTGCTGGTCACCGGCACGGCGTCCGGGCCGACGGTGGGGGAGTGCTCGCGCTGCCTGGAACCGTTCGACGACCAGGTCGAGATTCGTCTGACGGAGCTGTTCGCGTATCCGGACAGCACCACCGAGCAGACGACCGAGGACGACGAGGTCTACCGCATGGAAGACGACCTCATCGACCTCGAGCCGGTGATCCTCGACGCCATCGGGCTGGAGCTTCCGCTGCAGCCGCTGTGCACCCCGAACTGCGCGGGCCTGTGCCCCGAGTGCGGTGTGCGGATGGCGATTGCGGGTCCTGATCACGGGCATGAGATACTGGACCCTCGCTGGGCCAAGTTGGCGAGTTTCGCCGCAGAGGCGCCCGGCACCGGCGACCCCGCTGAGGGTTCCACCACCCCAGACCGATCCGCTCCCGTGGCAAACGATGCCCACGTGGCCAGCGAAAACACAGAGGAGAAGTAGCCGTGGCTGTTCCCAAGCGCCGGATGTCCCGTTCCAACACCCGGTCGCGGCGCAGCCAGTGGAAGGCCGTCGCGCCGACCCTGGTCACCTGCCCGAACCGTGCCTGCGGTGAGAAGACCCTCCCGCACATCGCGTGCCCGTCCTGCGGCACCTACAAGGGCCGCCAGGTCACTGCTGCTGTCTGATTCGTGACAGCCAGCAAAGACACCGCGGGCTCGGCCGATCACGCCAGCCTGCTCACCGCACTCGGTGTCGACGTACGACCGGAGCTTCTGCGCCTCGCGCTGACGCACCGGTCGTACGCGTACGAGAACGGTGGTTTGCCGACCAACGAGCGCCTCGAGTTCCTCGGCGACTCGGTTCTCGGTCTGAGCATCACCGAGCGCCTCTACACCGAGCACCCCGAGAAGTCCGAGGGCGAGCTCGCGAAGCTGCGCGCCAGCGTGGTGAACATGCACGCGCTCGCCGAGGTGGCGCGTGGTCTCGGTGACGGCGGACTCGGTCAGTACCTGCTGCTCGGCAAGGGCGAAGAGCTCACCGGCGGCCGTGACAAGCCGAGCATCCTCGCCGACGGCATGGAGTCCCTGCTCGGCGCCGTGCATCTCGAGCACGGCATCGAGGTGGCCCGTGGGGTCGTGTTGCGCCTGTTCGCCGAACTGCTCGAGCGCGGCCCCCGCATGGGCGCCGGCCTCGACTGGAAGACCAGCCTGCAGGAGCTCACCGCCGAGCGTGGCCTCGGCGTGCCCAATTACGAGATCACCTCCACCGGCCCGGACCACAACAAGGAGTTCACCGCGACCACGGTGATCGCCGGTCGTCCGTACGGGCAGGGCGTCGGCCGCTCCAAGAAGGAAGCCGAGCAGAAGGCCGCGGGCACCGCCTACAAGGCACTCACCGCCGAAACCTCCGTCGAATCCTCCGACGAAGCCTGACCCGTGCCCGAACTGCCCGAAGTCGAGGTGGTGCGGCGCGGTTTGGCCGATCACGCGGTCGGCCGGGCGATCGATGCCGTCACCGTCACCCACCCCCGGGCCGTGCGCAGGCACGTGGCGGGCGGCGCCGATCTGGCGGCCCGGCTCACCGGTCTGAAGATCGAGGGCGCGCAGCGCCGCGGCAAGTACCTGTGGCTCACCTTCGACGAGCCGGACACCGCCTTGGTCGTCCATCTGGGCATGAGCGGGCAGATGCTCGTTCAGCCCGCGGACGCCCCGGTCGAGAAGCACGCCCACATCCGCGCCGTCCTCGGGGACGGCAGTGAGCTGCGGTTCGTCGACCAGCGCACCTTCGGCGGCTGGGCGCTGGCCGATCTCGTCGAGGTCGACGGCACCGTGGTCCCGGACTCCGTCGCCCACATCGCCCGCGATCCGCTGGATCCGCGCTTCGACGCCGAGGCCGTGGTCGCGGCGATCCGGGCCAAGAACACCGAGATCAAGCGGGTGCTGCTCGATCAGACCGTGGTGTCGGGCATCGGCAACATCTACGCCGACGAGGCGCTGTGGCGGGCCGGTCTGCACGGTACCCGGGTGGCCGCCGAGCTCACCCGGCCGGTGGTGCGCCGGCTGCTCGAGGGCGTCGGCGCGGTCATGAACGAGGCGCTGGCCGTCGGCGGTACCTCCTTCGACGCGCTGTATGTGAACGTGAACGGCGAATCCGGCTATTTCTCCCGGTCGCTGGCCGCTTACGGCCGTGCGAACGAGCCGTGTGACCGGTGTGGCGCGCTGCTGATCCGCGAACAATTCATGAATCGCTCGTCGTTTTCCTGCCCGAAGTGTCAGCGGAAGCCTCGCCGCCGCTGATCCGGGCACGCTACCGTTTCTCCTGACAGGTCGTATCGGACCGGGTCCGTGCAGGAGGACGTTATGCGCAAGCTGACCTATTTCGTGGCATCGACGATCGACGGATTCATCGCCGCCGAGGACGGGACCCTGGACTTCTTCCCGGTGGGCGGCGACCACGGGCCCGCGATCATCTCGCAGTATCCCGAGACCCTGCCGACCAAGGTGCGCGAGGCACGCGGCATCGCGGCGGGCAATGTCTACTTCGACACCGTGATCATGGGCCGCAAGACCCATGACTTCGGGGTGCGCACCGGCACCGCCAGCCCCTACGAGCACCTGCGCCAGTTCGTGGTGTCCACGACGCTGCCCGAGCCGCCGGCGCCCGGGGTCGAGCTGATCACCGCCGACCCGATCGCCGCCGTGCGCGAGCTCAAACGGGAGTCGGGGCTGGGAATCTGGCTGTGCGGCGGCGGTGAGCTGGCGCAGACGCTGCTGCCCGAGATCGACCAGGTGTTCCTCAAGCTGCATCCGGTGGTGCTCGGCACCGGCCGTCCGCTGTTCGGCGGTGGCGCGAAACTGCCCGAGCCGGAACGCTTCCGGGTGATCACCAGTCGCGTGTACGCCGACGGTGTCGCCTTCCTCAAGTACGGCCGGATCGGGTAGCGCCGATGACGGCGGCGGGTCCGGGTCCGGTGGCGGCGCTGCGCGAGATCGGTTTCTGGCTCGAGCGATCGCGCGCCGAGACCCATCGGGTGAAGGCGTATCGCCGTGCCGCCGACGTCGTCGACGAACTCTCGGAGTCCGAGCGGGCGACCCGCGCGAGCGAGCACAGCTGGCGGGACCTGCCCGGCATCGGCCCCAAGACCGCCGCCGTCATCGAACAGGCCTGCGCCGGTGCGGTTCCCGACTACCTGGCCGAGCTGCGCGGGGCCGCCCGCCCCATCGCCCCGGCCGGTGATCCGCTGCGCACCCTGCTGCGCGGTGACCTGCACACCCATTCGGACTGGTCCGACGGCGGTAGCCCGATCGCGGAGATGATGGGCGTGGCCGCCGCGCTCGGCCACGAATACTGTGCGTTGACCGATCACTCGCCGCGGCTCAAGGTCGCCAACGGTCTGTCCGCCGACCGTCTGCTGCGCCAGCTCGACGTGATCGCCGGCCTCCAGGAGCAGCTGGCGCCGTTTCGCATCCTCACCGGCATCGAGGTCGACATCCTCGACGACGGCACCCTCGACCAGCGCGCCGAGCTGTTGGAACGCCTCGATATCGTTGTCGCCAGCGTGCATTCACATCTGCGCGACGACAGCGCCACTATGACAAAGCGCATGGTCTACGCCGTGGCGAACCCGAATGTCGACGTCCTCGGCCACTGCACCGGCCGGCTCGTCGAAGGCGGTCGCGGCACCCGCCCCGAGTCCAGCTTCGACGCCGAACTCGTCTTCGAGGCCTGCCGCAAGTACGGCACCGCCGTCGAGATCAACAGCCGCCCCGAACGCCGTGACCCGCCCGGGCGGTTGATCGACCTCGCCGTCGAGATGGGCTGCCATTTCAGTATCGACACCGACGCCCACGCCCCCGGCCAGTTGGCGTGGCAGGGGTACGGGTGCGAGCGCGCGCTGGCCCACGGCGTCCCCGCCGAGCGGGTGATCAACACCTGGGCGGTCGACGAGCTGCTGAGCTGGTGCGCGACGACCACCGGATGAAGACTCGCCGAACAACCGGCGCCGGACGCCGCGGTGGCGGATCGACCTGATAGACAGTCGGTTACAGGAATCCGGGGTGTGGGGGAGGGGAGCCGATGGGCGAGTTCCCGATCGAAATCGTGCTGTCGGCACTCGGTCTGTTCGTGGCGACGGCCGCGTTCCTGCGGGAGTTCGTCTTCGTCGGTCGCAAGCGCCTCGGCTACCGCGTGCAGATGAACACCCCGGCCAGCCGGGTCCAGCTCGCCGACCCCCACGGCGGGGCCACCGGGGGCAACTCGGCGGCGGAGCCGGTGTCGGTGGTGCTGATCCGCATCGAGAACTACGGCTCCACGGTGATCGAGGCCGACGACTACGCCGGGGAGAGCCCGCGACTGCTGTTCCCGCACCACACGATCCGGGCGCTCGAGGTCACCGAGCGGGTCACCCGGACCGGGCAGTCGGTCACCGCGCTCAGCGACGCCCTGCGCGAGCTGGCCTCCAGCGTGGGCGCCGACAATGCCGCGCGGATCGTGCTGCCGAGCGAACGGCTCGAGCGCGGTGAGCACTACAAGGTGCTGGCGGTGCTGGCGGGTCCGACGCCCGATCCGCAGGACATCAACGCGGCGAAGGTGGTGACCAAGGCGGGCGGCCTCAAGGGCGGCCGGTTCGTCGAGACCACCAGCCGCTCCGGCCGCGAGCCCGCGCTGCTCGGCCTGAGCGTGTTCCTCGCCCTGGTGGTGATGGTGCAGTTGCTGGCCACCGTGCTGCGCGGTGATCCGCCGCCGCGCGACTGCGCCGCGGGTGAGTTGCGCGTCGTCGGTTCCACCGCGATGGCCCCGATGATCCGCAAGGCCGCGCACAACTACGAGAAGACCTGCACCGGAGCGCGATTCAGCTTCGATTTCGCTGGGACCGAACCCGGTCTGCGCACGATCACCAAGGCGGGTCCGACCCCGGACCTGCTCGCGATCGGCGACGGCGCCAAGGGCACCTCGTTCGAGGCGCTCACCGAGCTACCGCTGGCACGTGGGTCGTTCTCGTTGGTCGTGCACCCGGGCGTCGGCCTGAAAGACCTCTCGACCCAGCAGATCCGGGACCTGTACCGGGGAAACATCAAGAACTGGAGCCAGATCGGCGGTCCCGATCTGCCGGTGGTCCTGATCGACCGGACCGCGGGCTCGGGCACTCGTCGGGCACTGGAATCGCGGCTGCTCGAGGACAACCGCAAGGTGTTCCGCTACACCAGCTGCATCGGCATGGCCGCGGGCGGCGAGCAGTGCGAGGTCGACGTCACCGACGAAGTGGCTACGTTTGTTGCCAAAATCCCTGGCGCGGTGGGATATCTGGAGACCTCGGCGGTCGGGGCGGAGACCAGGGCGGTCGCGATCGACGGGGTGAGCCCGACGCCCGAGACCATCCGGTCCGGTGCCTACCGGTTCACGGGCGTGGAGTACGCCTACACGCACGGTCCGATCGCCGGTGATTCGCTGGTCGCGCAGTTCTTGGACTATCTGACGCGGGGTAAGGCCAGGCTCACCATGACCGAGTTCGGCAACATCCCGTGCGTCGACCCGGTCGAACCGAAATTCTGTACGCCGTAGACCGCCTCTGACGGCGTAATCTCCTGTCTCGTTGGGCATTCGCCGACACGATTTGCCAGCAACCCGCTGGTTTACTCCCCGGTAGCGGGGTACGTTCCACTACGGCCCCTCTGTTCAGCCGGGCACCCGCGTGGTGTGCTCCCCGTCTGGCCAGGCCAACCATGCCCCATGGACGGCGGTGAAGCTCTCGTCTCCACCCCCGCCGAGGCGGCCATCTCTTGTTCGCGCAAGTGTTGCGAGGTTGTGTCCCTGGAAGGAAGGTCATGAGTGCAGATACGTCGGCAATGTCGCCGACCGGGCTCTCCACGTCCGATCTCTATTCGATCGAGCACAACGGCGGCCCACTGCGGATCGCGATGGTGGTTCCACCGTATTTCGACGTCCCCCCGAAGGCCTACGGCGGCGTCGAGGCCGTAGTCGCCGATCTGGTCGACTCGCTGTGTGAGCGCGGCCATCACGTCACCCTGTTCGGCGCGGGCGAGCCGGGTACCAAGGCGGATTTCGTCCCGCTGTGGGACCGGATCGTCCCGGAACGACTCGGTGATCCGTTCCCCGAGGTGGTGCACGCGCTCCGCGTGCGCCGCGCGATCGAGCGTCTGGCCGAGACCCAAGGCATCGACCTGGTGCACGATCACACCTTCGCCGGCCCGCTCAACGCCCCGGCGTACGCCAATCTGGGCCTGCCGACGGTGGTCACCGTGCACGGGCCGGTGCAGGACGACTGCTACCGCTACTACCGCGAATTGGGCGAGGAATGCTCGCTCGTCGCGATCAGCGACCGGCAGCGCGAACTCGCGCCCGAACTGCCGTGGGCGGGCCGGGTGCACAACGCGCTGCGGCCGGACCAGTGGCCGTTCGTGACCGAGAAGCAGGACTACGCGCTGTTCCTCGGCCGCTTCACCATGGACAAGGGCCCGCATCTGGCACTCGACGCCGCGCACGCGGCGGGCATCCCGCTCATCCTGGCGGGCAAGTGTTCCGAGCCGCCGGAGAAGGCCTATTTCGAGGAATACGTGCGACCGCGGCTGACCGACGCCGATCATGTGTTCGGCCTCGCCGACGCGGCGGCCAAGCGTAAACTGTTGTCCGGAGCACGGTGTCTGCTGTTCCCCATTCGCTGGGAGGAGCCGTTCGGCATGGTGATGATCGAGTCGATGGTCTGCGGAACGCCGGTGGTCGCGTTGCGCGGTGGTGCCGTGGCCGAGGTCGTGGTCGACGGTGTCACCGGGCGCATCTGCGAGGAACCGAACGAACTGCCCGCCGCCATCGCCGAGGTCGCGACGTTCGATCCGGCAGCCTGCCGGGCGCACGTGGAAGCGAATTTCGGCGCCGACACCCTCGGTGGCGGCTATGAGCAGGTGTACCGGCAACTGCTGGCCCGCACCACGATCGGCTACGGCAACGCCTTCACGATGCCGATACCGGTCGGGGCGGCGGTGAGTGGGCGCGGATGAGCCTGAACAACGCGTCGTCGCCGAGCCCGCTCAACGCGGGGGAACCCGCGGGGCTCGGCGGCAACGGCGGCAACGTCACCCTGGTCGAAGGCGGCACCTTCTGCCTGTCCGATCGGCTCGGTGACATCGAGCCCGGCAAGCCGCAGGGTCTGTTCTTCCGTGACGCGCGGGTGATCTCGCGCTGGGAGCTGATGATCGACGGTAAGCGGCCGGAGCCGCTGTCGGTCCTCAGCCCGGAGGCCTTCGCAGGGCGGTTCGTGCTGCGCAGGCCGCCGCAGCAAGGTCGTGCCGACAGCACCCTGCTGGTCGTGCGCGACCGGCTCGTCGCCGAGGGCATGCACGAGCTGATCACCCTGGAGAACATGAGCCGCGAGGCCACGGCGGTGGTGCTCGAACTGCACGTCGACGCCGATTTCGTCGACCTGTTCTCGGTGAAGGAAGGCCGGATGGGCGGGCGCCGCGCGGAGATGACGACCTCCGACGGCGAACTGCTGCTGCACGACCGGGCCGACCTGTCGCGCGGGCTCGCGCTCACCTCGACGGTCGAGCCGATGGTGCTGCCCGGCACCATGATCTGGCGCGTCGTCGTGCCCGCGGGTGGCCGCTGGCAGACCGAGATCACCGCGCAACCGGCGGGTGCCGCGCAGCGCCCGCAGACCCAGGGCACCCCCGGTGAGCGCTACCGGGCCAGCGAACCGGTACGCAAGATCCAGGCCTGGCGGGCCACCGCCACCGACATCAGCGCCGATTCCGGGTTGCTCAACCAGATCCTGCGCCGCACCGAGAGCGACCTGGGCGCGTTGCAGATCCACACCGATTCCGGCACGGGCAGACCGTTCGTCGCCGCGGGCGCGCCCTGGTTCATGACGCTGTTCGGCCGGGACTCGCTGCTCACGGCATGGATGTCGCTGCCGCTGGAGACCGACCTGGCCCTGGGCACGCTGCAGCAGCTGGCCGAATTGCAGGGCCAGACGGTCGATCCGCTGGTGGAGGAGGAACCGGGCCGGATCATGCACGAGATGCGGCGCGGCCCCTCGGTTGGTCAGGTGCTCGGCGGGCAGATCTACTACGGCACCGTCGACGCCACACCGCTGTTCGTGATGCTGCTGGCCGAGTGCCTGCGCTGGGGCGCCGACCCGGCCTCGATCGCGACCCTGCTGCCCGCGGCCGATGCCGCGATCGGCTGGATCACCGATTTCGGCGACCGCGACGACGACGGGTTCGTCGAGTACGTGCGCGCCACCGATCGCGGGCTGATCAACCAGGGCTGGAAGGACAGCTTCGACGGGATCAACGACGCCGCGGGGCATATCGCGCAGGCCCCGATCGCGCTGTGCGAGGTGCAGGGGTACGTGTACGCGGCGTATCTGGCCCGGGCGGAGCTGGCCGATCAGTTCGACGATCCCGCGATGGCGACGCGGATGCGCGAGCGGGCCGCCGAGCTACGAACCAAGTTCGCCGAGCAGTTCTGGCTACCTCAGTGTGGTTGGTACGCGGTGGCCCTGGACGGCAGCAAGCGGCAGGTCGACGCGCTCACCAGCAACGCGGCCCACTGCCTGTGGTCGGGGATCGCCACTGACGAACACGCCGAGAGCCTGATCGCGAATCTGGCCAAGGCCGAGATGGATTCGGGGTTCGGTCTCCGCACGCTGGCCTCGACCATGGGCGCCTACAACCCGATGAGTTATCACTGCGGTTCGGTGTGGCCGCACGACACGGCGATCGCGGTCGCCGGGTTGATGCGGTACCAGCACGTGCCGGGCGCGGTGGCATTGGCGACGAAGCTGTCGGCCGGATTGCTCGACGCCGCTGCCGCGTTCGACGGCAGGCTGCCCGAGTTGTTCTGCGGTTTCCCGCGTGCCCGCTTCGCGTCGCCGGTGCCCTATCCCACCTCGTGTTCGCCGCAGGCGTGGGCCAGTGCCGCGCCGCTGCTGCTGGTGCGCTCGTTCCTCGGGCTCGACCCCGATGTGCCCGCCAAGACCCTGACCGTGCGGCCGCAGGTGCCGCAGGCGTGGGGGTGTGTGCGGCTCTCGGAGTTCCGGCTCGGTGACGTCACCGTCGATGTCGAGGTCTGCGGGTCGGCGGTGACCGTGACCGGCTTGCCCGAAGGATGGGCGCTGATCACCGACGAGCAGTCCTAGGACGGCACAGGGGCCGGACCCGTGGTGGATCCGGCCCCTGCTCAGGACTCAGCCGCGGACGGGAAACCGTTCGTCCAGAGCGAGATTGAGCTCGACGACATTCACCCGGGGCTCGCCGAGGAACCCGAGCGTGCGCCCGGCGGTGTGCGCCGCGACCAGATCACGCACCTGATCGCCGGTGAGGCCGCGCGCCTTCGCCACCCGCTCGACCTGGATGGCCGCGTACGCGGGGGAGATGTGCGGGTCCAGGCCGCTGCCGCTCGCGGTGACCGCGTCGGCGGGGACCGCCGCTTCGGCCGGGGCGTCGCCGAGGACCGGGATGATCCGGCCGACCGAGTAGTCCTCGCCTTCCTGCGCGCATTCCACGGTGACGCCGCGGAACGTGGCCAGGAACGGCCGCGCCGGGCAGAGCTCGTTGACGCTGACGACCTGCACCGGTCGCGACACATCGCCGTCGGCATCGCGCGGACCGATCACCGAGAGCACCGCGCCGACACCGTCTTTCGTGCAGAACTGGCGGGCGCCGTCGACCCCCTCACGGTCGCCGACCTCCTTCGATCGGGTGCACACGGTGGTGAGCAGGCTGGTGCGGGCGGCGGTGTCGACGATGTCCTCGGGACCCAGATTGCTCGCGGCGGTGGCCAGCGGGTCGTAGCCGTCTCCCGCGGCCGACGGGCGGCTCTGGAAGTACTGCACCATGGCCTTGCCGTCGGCGTCGGTGAACGACTGCCCGATCAGGCTGGAGCCCACCAGCTTTCCGTCCCGCTCGATCAGTGAGCCGTCGGCATTGTCGTGGAGTCCCGGCAGTTGCGCGACCGCGAAAACCGCGACGGGGTACACGATTCCGGTGATCGCGGTCAGCACGAGCAGGGCGCGCAGGGCGGCCAGGTGCTGGCGGATCCAGGTTGACATACGCATTTCAGGACATCCCGGGGAGGAGTTGGACGAGCAGGTCGATGATCTTGATGCCGAGGAACGGCGCGATGATGCCGCCCAGGCCGTAGATCGTCAGGTTGCGGCTCAACAGGGTCGAGGCATCGCTCGGCCGGTAGTCGACACCGCGCAGCGCCAGCGGGATGAGCGCCACGATGATGATCGCGTTGAAGATGACCGCGGACAGGATCGCCGACTGCGGGCTGGCCAGGCGCATGATGTTCAGCGCGTCCAGGCCGGGGAACAGTGCCACGAACAACGCGGGAATGATCGCGAAGTACTTGGCGATGTCATTGGCGATGGAGAACGTGGTGAGCGCGCCGCGGGTGATCAGCAGCTGCTTGCCGATCTCCACGATCTCGATCAGTTTGGTCGGGTCCGAATCCAGATCGACCATGTTGCCCGCCTCTTTGGCGGCCGAGGTGCCGGTGTTCATCGCCACGCCCACGTCGGCCTGGGCCAGCGCGGGAGCGTCGTTGGTGCCGTCGCCGGTCATCGCGACCAGGCGGCCGCCGTCCTGCTCCTTCTTGATCAGGGCGAGCTTGTCCTCCGGCGTCGCTTCGGCGAGGAAGTCGTCCACCCCCGCTTCGTCGGCGATCGCCTTCGCGGTGAGCGGGTTGTCGCCGGTGATCATCACCGTGCGAATGCCCATGCGGCGCATCTCGTCGAAGCGTTCCCGCATGCCCTGCTTGACGACGTCCTTGAGATGGATGACCCCGAGCAGCCGCGGGGTGCCGTCCTTGACCTCACCGACCACCAGCGGCGTGCCGCCCGAGGCCGAGATGCCGTCGACGATCGCCGTGGCGTCGCTGGGGACCGAACCACCCTGGGCCCGAACCCATTCGATCACCGCACCCGCTGCCCCCTTGCGCAGCTGGTGCCCATCGGCGAGGTCGACACCCGACATGCGGGTCTGCGCGGTGAACTCCACCCAGGTGGCACCGGGCAGCTCGCCCGCGGAACGTTCCCGCTTGTCGAACGTCTGCTTGGCGAACACGACGATCGACCGCCCCTCCGGCGTCTCGTCGGCCAGGCTCGACAGCTGGGCGGCGTCGGCGAGTTCGTCGTCGAGAATGCCCGGCATCGGGACGAATGCGGCCGCCTGCCGGTTGCCGAGGGTGATGGTGCCGGTCTTGTCGAGCAGCAGCGTGTTCACATCGCCCGCCGCTTCGACCGCGCGACCCGACATGGCCAGCACATTGCGCTGCACGAGGCGGTCCATCCCGGCGATGCCGATGGCCGAGAGCAGCGCGCCGATGGTGGTCGGGATGAGGCAGACCAGCAACGAGACCATCACGATGCCGGTGATGCCGTGCGCGTCCAGCGCCGAAGTATCCGGCACGCCGGGGTTGTTCGACTTGGCGAAGATCGCCAGCGGCTGCAGCGTGGTGACCGCGAAGACGAAGATGATCGTGAGCGCGGCCAGCAGGATGTTGAGCGCGATCTCGTTCGGGGTCTTCTGGCGGCTGGCGCCTTCGACGAGCGCGATCATCTTGTCGATGAAGCTGGCGCCGGGCTCCTGGGTGATCCGCACGACGATCCGGTCCGAGAGCACCGTGGTGCCGCCGGTGACGGCCGACCGGTCACCGCCGGATTCGCGGATGACCGGGGCGGATTCGCCGGTGATGGCCGATTCGTCGACCGAGGCGATGCCTTCGACGACGTCACCGTCACCGGGGATGACCTGACCGGCCTCGACCACGACGACGTCACCGCGGCGCAGTTCGGTCGCGGCGACCCGTTCCTCGATGATGCGGCCACCGGGGGTCCAGTCGGCCAGCCTGCGCGCGACGGTGTCGGTCTTGGCCTTGCGCAGCGTGTCGGCCTGGGCCTTGCCGCGGCCCTCCGCGACGGCCTCGGCCAGGTTGGCGAAGACCACGGTGAGCCACAGCCACACCGCGATCGCCCAGGCGAAGAAGCTCGGATCGGCGATCGCCAGGATGGTCGACCACGCCGCGCCGATCTCGACGATCAGCATGACGGGGTTCTTCCACAGCGTGCGCGGATCGAGTTTGCGCAGTGCGTCCGGCAGGGAAGTGAGCAGCAGCTTCGGATCCAGGACGCCCTTCTGTACGCCCTTGGTCCGGTGTTCGGGCCGCGGCGCGGCCGGTGTTTCGAGGGTAGGACTTGTCATCTCAGTGAATTCCTTCGGCGAGCGGCCCGAGCGCGAGGGCGGGCAGGAAGGTGAGCGCGACCAGGATCACCGTCACACCGACGACCATGCCGACGAACTGCGGCCGGTGCGTCGGCAGCGTGCCGATCGACGCGGGAGTGGTGCCCTGCTGGGCCAGCGAACCGGCCAGCGCCAGGACGAAGATGATCGGCAGGAACCGCCCGAACACCATGGCCAGGCCGAGCGCGGTGTTGAACCACTCGGTGTTGCCGGTGAGTCCGGCGAAGGCGGAACCGTTGTTGTTGGCCGCGGAGGTGAAGGCGTAGAGCACTTCCGAGAGGCCGTGCGGGCCGCTGTTGAGCATGCCGGCCCGCTGGCCGGGCAGTGCCATCGCGATCGCGGTGCCGATCAGCACGATCAGCGGACTCACCAGGAAATAGGAAGCGGCCAGCTTGATCTCGCGCGGCGTGATCTTCTTGCCGAGGTACTCCGGCGTGCGGCCGACCATCAGGCCCGCCACGAACACCGTGATCACGGCGAGGATCAGCATGCCGTAGAGACCGGAGCCGACACCGCCGGGCGCGACCTCGCCCAGTTGCATGTTGAACATCGTCATCAGGCCGCCGAGGCTGGTGTAGGAATCGTGGAACGAGTTCACCGCGCCGGTCGAGGTGAGGGTGGTCGCGCCGGCGAAGGTCGCCGAATTCGCCACGCCGAAACGGGTTTCCACGCCCTCCATGGACGCGCCGATCGCGGTCGGCACCGTGCCGTGGTGCTGGAGCTGGAACAGGTTGGTCAGCGTGATGCTGGTGAGCGCGATGGTGCCCATCACCGCGACGATCGCGTAGCCCTGCTTGGTGCTGCCGACCATCCGGCCGAATGTGCGCGGCAGCGAGAACGCGATCACCATCAGCAGGAAGATCTCCAGGAAATTCGTCCAGGTGCTCGCGTTCTCGAACGGATGCGCCGCGTTGGCGTTGTAGAAGCCGCCGCCGTTGGTGCCGAGTTCCTTGATGACTTCCTGGCTCGCGACCGGGCCGCCGGTCAGCGTCTGCTCGGCGCCGCCGAGGGTCTGGGCGACCTGATCGTGCACGTGGAAGTTCTGGATGACACCGCCGGCGATCAGCACGATCGCGAAGACGAACGCGATCGGCAGCAGGATCCGCAGGGTGCCGCGTACCAGGTCGACCCAGAAGTTGCCGAGCTCACCGGTGTGGCGGCGGGCGAAGCCGCGCACCAGCGCGATCGCCACCGCCATGCCGACGGCCGCGGAGACGAAGTTCTGCACCGCCAGCCCGGCCATCTGCACGAGGTGGCCCTGGGTCGACTCGCCGGAGTAGTTCTGCCAGTTCGTGTTGGTGACGAAGCTGACGGCGGTGTTCCAGGCCAGCGCCGGGGTCATCGCGGTGCCGGGGTCGTTCAGATGCAGCGGCAGCGCGCCCTGCACCAGCTGGAAGAAGAACAGGAACAGGATGCTCACCGCCGAGAATGCCAGCACACTGCGGGCATAGACCGGCCAGGTCTGCTCGACCTCGGGTTTCGCGCCGATGGCACGGTAGATCAGCCGCTCGGCGCGGGAGTGCTTGTCGCTGCTGTAGACCCGGTACATGTAGTCGCCGAGCGGCACATGCACCAGGGCCAGCGTGATGACCAGGGCCGCCACGAAGGCGATCCCCGCTGTTGTCGTGTTCACCTAGAACCTCTCGGGAAAGAGCAGCGCCGCGACCATGTACACGGCGACGAGGACGGCCAGAACCAGACCGACAAGGTTCGCGATCACAGCTTCTCCACCCCCCGCTGGACCACGCCCAGCAGCGCGAAGATCGCCACGGTGAGCACCGTGAACACCACGACAGACATTTCCAACCTCCTTGCGCTCCGAGGTGAAGCGCCTAGGTGAGTGAAACGCCGGATCAGGGCTCGGCGTGGTTTCCTTACGACTCCTTAGCGCCGGGCGGCACGGCCTTTGCGGAATGTTGACGCGTCGCCCGGGGAAGGGTGTGAGGATGCCGTCAAGGCAGGGTCGATAGCCGTCAACACACCGTAAAGATCGAGATCAGGCCGTACTCGCGCGACTACAAAGGGTGTGCACCGGCGGGCGAAGGGCACCGTCGGCCCCTGTGTTCACGGAAAGAGAGATCGCGGTGTCTGTTGTGACCCTTGCGGTGATCTTCGGTTTCGTCGCATCGCTGCTGCTGATCCGGGTGCTCGGCCGGCTCAACACCTCACACGCGCCGATGGTGACCGTCGGTGTGTTGCCGGTGCGCCCGCAGGCCCCGGCGCGTCGACCCGCGATGATGGACAGGTGAAACGCGGACAGCTGCGCATCTACCTCGGTGCGGCGCCGGGCGTCGGCAAGACCTACGCCATGCTCGGCGAGGCGCATCGGCGGCTGGAACGCGGCCGCGATGTGGTCGCGGCCGTCGTGGAGACGCACGGCCGGAAGAAGACCGCCGAACTGCTCGATGGCATCGAGCGGATTCCGGCGAAACTGATCGAGTACCGGGGGACGCAGCTGCCCGAGCTCGACGTCGACGCCGTGCTGGCTCGCCGGCCCGCGGTGGTGCTCGTCGACGAGTTGGCGCACACGAACGCGCCGGGCAGCGTGCACGAGAAGCGCTGGCAGGATGTGGAGCAGTTGCTCGACGCGGGCATCGATGTCATCTCGACGGTCAATGTGCAGCACCTCGAGAGTCTCAACGACGTGGTCCAGCAGATCACCGGTATCGAGCAGCGCGAGACGGTGCCCGATGCCGTCGTCCGCACCGCGGACCAGGTAGAGCTCGTCGACCTGACGCCGGAGGCGTTGCGGCGCAGGCTTTCCCACGGCAATGTGTACGCCGCCGACAAGGTCGACGCGGCGCTGCGCAACTACTTCCGCCCCGGCAACCTGACCGCGTTGCGCGAACTCGCGCTGCTGTGGCTGGCCGACCAGGTGGACGCGGCGCTGGCCAAGTACCGGGCCGACCACAAGATCACCGAGCTGTGGGAGGCGCGCGAGCGCGTGGTCGTCGCGGTGACCGGCGGTCCCGAATCGGAGACCGTGGTGCGCCGGGCCGGCCGGATCGCGTCCAAGTCCAGCGCCGACCTGGTGGTGGTGCACGTGGTGCGCGGGGACGGGCTGGCCGGTGTGTCGACCGAGCGGATGGCCAAACTGCGTGAACTCGCCGCGGGTCTGGGCGCCTCGCTGCACACCGTGACCGGCGACGATGTGCCCACCGCGCTGCTCGAGTTCGCGCGCGAGGTGAACGCCACTCAGCTGGTGCTCGGCACCTCACGACGCTCGCGCTGGGCACGCATGCTCGACGAGGGCATCGGCTCCACCGTGGTGCAGCGCTCGGGCAAGATCGATGTCCACATGGTGACCCACGAGGAAGCCAATCGCGGCCTGCGCAGGCACTGGCTGCGCCCGCGGCGCCCGGTCAGCGCGTGGCTGGCCGCGGTCGTGGTGCCGGTGCTGGTGAGCCTGATCTGTGGGGTGCTCCTCGACGGCTGGTTACAGCTGGGCGGGCTCAGCGCCGTGTTCTTCGTCGGTGTCGTCGCGGTGGCGCTGTTCGGCGGCGTGGTACCCGCCGGACTCTCGGCCCTGCTCTCCGGGCTGCTGCTGAACTGGTATTTCACCGACCCGCGCTACAGCTTCACCATCGCCGAGCCGGACAACTTCGTGACCGTGGTGGTGCTGCTCATCGTCGCGGTCGCGGTCGCGGCCCTGGTGGATGTGGCCGCGAAGCGGACGCTGCAGGCGCGCAAGGCTTCCCGCGAGGCCGAACTGCTGACGATGTTCGCCGGGTCCGTGCTGCACGGCGCCGACCTGCCCAATCTGCTCGAACAGGTCCGCGAGACCTACGGCCAGCGCGCGGTGAGCCTGCGATCCGGGGACCATGTCGTCGCCTCGGTGGGCACCGAGCCGCCGACCCGGCCGTCGCACGCCGATACCGTCATCGAGGCGGGGGACGCGCAGAGCCATCTGCTGCTGGCGGGCCGCCGGATCAATTCCACGGAGCGGCCGGTGCTCAACGCCGTTGCCAATCAGGCGGTCGGGCTGGTGCGCCAGGCCGCGCTGGCCGAGGAGGCCAGCGCCGCGGCGGCGCTGCTCGAGGCCGACCGGTTGCGCCGGGCCCTGCTGTCGGCGGTCAGCCACGACCTGCGGACCCCGCTGGCCGGGGCGAAGGCGGCCGTGTCCAGTCTGCGCAGCGACGATATCGAGTTCTCGGCCGAGGACACCGGTGAGCTGCTCGAGGCGATCGAGGAATCGGTCGACCAGCTGACCGCGCTGGTCGGCAACCTGCTCGACTCCTCGCGGCTGGCCGTCGGCGTCGTCACCCCGCAGCTGCGGCGGGTGTACATGGACGAGGCGGTCCATCGCGCGCTGGTCAGCGTCGGGATGGGAACCCGTGGACTGCGCCGCGCGGCGATGGATCGGGTGAAGGTGGAGGTCGGTGAGGTCTCCGTGCTCGCCGACAGCGGTCTGCTCGAACGGGTGCTGGCCAACCTGATCGACAACGCGCTGCGGCACTCCGGCCGCGAGACGCCGGTCCGGGTGACCGCCGAACACGACGGGGACCGGGTGTCGATCGCGGTCGTCGACGTCGGCCCCGGTGTGCCGGCGGGGACCGAGGAGCAGTTGTTCGAACCGTTCCAGCGGCTCGGCGATCGGGACAACACCACCGGAGTGGGTCTCGGACTGTCGGTGGTCCGCGGTTTCGTGGAGGCGATGGGCGGCAACGTCCACGCCGAACCGACCCCCGGCGGCGGCTTGACCATGCTGGTCGACCTGCCGTCCGGGGTCGGCGCCGCGCCGGTCCCGGACGATGACAGCGCGGCCGATCCCGACGAGACTGACCGATGACCGCATCGGCGGTCGCCACAGATCAGGCCGGGCCGCCCGGCCACAATCCAGGAACGGTGATGACGGACAAGAACCAGGCTCCGGCCGCCACCAAGGTGCTGGTGGTCGACGATGAGCCGCAGATCGTGCGGGCCCTGCGGATCAACCTGTCGGTGCGCGGATACGAGGTCATCACCGCGGGCAACGGTGCCGCCGCGTTGCGCGCCGCCGCGGAACGGCAGCCCGACGTCGTGATCCTGGACCTGGGCCTGCCCGATATGGACGGCATCGAGGTGCTCGCCGGGTTGCGCGGCTGGACCTCGGCGCCGGTGCTGGTGCTCTCGGCGCGCACCGATTCCGCCGACAAGGTCGAAGCGCTCGACGCGGGCGCCGACGACTACGTCACCAAGCCGTTCGGCATGGACGAACTGCTGGCCCGGCTGCGCGCCGCGGTCCGGCGCGGGGCCACCGAGGTCGACACCGTCGATCCGGTGGTGGTCACCGACTCGTTCACCGTCGACCTGGTCGCCAAGAAGGTCACCAAGCGGGGCGCGCCGGTGCACCTGACGCCCACCGAGTGGGGCATGCTCGAGATGCTGGTGCGCAATCGCGGAAAACTGGTGGGGCGCAAGGAACTCCTGCGCGAGGTGTGGGGACCCGCCTACGCCACCGAGACCCACTACCTGCGGGTCTATCTCGCGCAGCTGCGCCGCAAACTCGAGGACGACCCGGCCAACCCCCGGCACCTGCTGACCGAGGCCGGCATGGGGTACCGCTTCCAGGAGTGACGCGTGCCCCGGGTCACGCGCCGGAATGCCGCCGCACGCGCAGGCGTTCCCAGGCGTGCATCGTCCCCGACGCGAATGGCAGGATCAAGGCATGGCTGAGCAGCAGAACGCACCTGTGACCACCGCACCGACCGAGCTGTGGGTCGAGCGCACCGGAACCAGGGCCTACACCGGACGCAGCAATCGGGGCGCGGAGGTCCTGATCGCCTCGCAGGGCGTCGAAGGCGCGTTCACCCCGGGCGAGCTGCTGAAGATCGCGCTGGCCGCCTGCACCGGTCTCAGCTCGGACCTGCCGCTCTCGCGCCGCCTCGGTGACGACTTCGACGCCACCATCCGCGTCTCCGGCGACGCCGACCGCGAGAACGAGCTGTACCCGCAGCTCGACGAGGTCCTGGAACTGGACCTGTCCGAGCTGGACGAGGCCGCGCGCGAGCGACTACTGGTCACCGTGCAGCGGGCCGTCGACAAGGTGTGCACCGTGGGCCGCACGCTCAAGGCGGGCACGAAGGTGACGTTGAACTTCGCCGTCGACGCATGAGCGGGCCGGCCCGGCGGCGGCAGCGCCGTGTCCCCACGCAGCGACCCCGATCACGCGCATCGGACGCGGCATGAGCGAGGCGCCGCAGCGGCTCAGCGCCTGGGTGCACGGGATGGTGCAGGGGGTGGGTTTCCGCTGGTGGACCCGCTCGCGCGCACTGGAACTCGGGCTCACCGGGTATGCCCGCAATCACCGCGACGGACGGGTGCACGTGGTCGCCGAAGGATCGCGATCGGCAGGCGCGACGCTGCTCGAGCTGCTACGGTCCGGCGATGCACCTGGCCGGGTCGACCTGGTTGTGGAAAGCTGGGAGCCCGCGCGGGGCGACATGACGGGATTCGAGGAGCGCTAGTGGTGACTTCGGGGGCTAGGGGGCGGCAGCGGTGAGCACACAGAACCCTGGTCCGCCCGATCAACCGCCCGCGGGTGGCTCCGGGCCCTCGCCCCACCAGCCGCCGGATCCCGGCGCGGGCTGGCCGCCGATGCCGCAGCAGCCGCCCGGACCGTCCGCCGATGCGCCGCGGCCCGGCCGGATGGCCAGGCAGGAACCCGGCCTCACCCAGCCCCGCCCGCCCACCGTCGGTGAGGCGCGCGCCCGGGACAAGGCGCGCAAGCAGGCCGAACAGGCCCAGCGTGCCGCCGCCGAGGCGGCGGAAGCCAAGCGGCGCACCAGGAAACGGGTGATGATCGGCGGCGTCGCCGTCGTCGGTGTCGCCGCGCTGGTCGGCGGTGGCTATCTGGCCTACCGGGCGATCGCGGCACCGGATCAGGTGACCGCCTCGTGCGTGCAGATCGATCAGAACGGCAACGAGATCGTCGTCCCCGACGACAACTGCGGCGACGGCAAGACCAACTTCCGCAGCGACACCAGCCACGGTGGCGCGGGCAGCCTGATCCTGCTCGGCTGGCCGCAGTACCGCTACCACTACGGCGGCACCTCCACCATCGGCAAGCCGCCCAGCGGCGGCAGCTCGGTGAAGCCGCGCAACGCCACCGTCACCACCAAGAGCGGCACCACGATCCAGCGTGGCGGGCTCGGCAGCAAGTCCACCGGCGGGAGCGGGTCCTAGTGCGGCGGGTGGCGAGTACGCCGCGTCCGGGCTGGCAGCAGATCATCGAGAGTCAAGGGCTGGTCTACGGCGCGCCCGGCCGCGATGCCAGCGGTCAGCCGCGTCCGTACTGGGACGAGTCGGTGCACTACGAGTTCTCGATGGACGAGATCCTCGCGCTGGAAGCCGATGTGGAGCTGTTGCAGTCGATGTGCCTGCACGCGGCCGAACACGTGGTCCTCACCGAGCGCTACGCCGATTTCGGGCTGCCCGAATGGAGCTGGGGGCCGATCGCCGAATCCTGGCGGCGCAGTGACCCCTACGTCTACGGACGCTTCGACCTGCGCTACGACGCGCGGCGACCGGCCAAGCTGCTCGAGTACAACGCCGATACCCCCACCTCGCTGCTCGAGGCCGCGATCATCCAGTGGCACTGGCTGCAGCAGGTGTACCCCGGTGGCGACCAGTGGAATTCGCTGCACGAGAAGCTGGTGGAGCGCTGGACCGCACTGCGCGGCGTGCTGCCGGGCACCGAGCTGCACTTCACCTGGTCGGGCGCCGACGCGACCGGCGAGGACAACGTGACCACCGCCTACATGCAGGAGACCGCCGCCGAGGCGGGCTTCGACACGGTCGCGCTGCCGATCGAGGAGGTCGGCTTCGACACCGAGCTGAACCGCTTCGTCGATCTGGCCGAGGCGCCGATCGAGGCGGTCTTCAAGCTGTACCCGTGGGAGTGGATCCTCGACGACGACTTCGGCAAGCGCGTGGTCGAGAGCCTGCCCGCCACCGCCTGGGTCGAGCCGCTGTGGACCACGCTGCTCAGCAACAAGGCATTGCTGGCCGTGCTCTGGGAGATGTATCCCGGACACCCGAACCTGTTGCCCGCCTACCTCGACAGCCCGCACGAGCTCACCGAGTACATCCGCAAACCCAAGCTCGGTCGCGAGGGCGCCAACATGACCATCGTCGGTCCCGGCATGGAGACCGCGACCGGCGGCGTCTACGGCGCCGAGGGCTTCGTCTACCAATTGCTCGATCCGCTCCCGGAATTCGACGGCATGCGCCCGGTGCTGGGCGCCTGGGTCGTCGGCGACACGGCGGCGGGTCTGGGCATCCGGGAGACGGCGGGCCTGATCACCGACGATGGCGCCGCCTTCGTCCCGCACCGCATCGTCGACTGACCCGTGACCACACAACACTGTTCGAAAGGACCACGATGACCGCCCTCGCCCTGGAATCGGGTTATTGGAGCGCGCTCGGTGAAGGCGTCGGCGCCATCATCCTGTACTGCCTCATCGGTCTCGCGCTGATGCTGATCGGCTTCTTCGCCATCGACCTGACCACGCCCGGCAAGCTGCGCGACCTGGTCGTGGCCGGCAAGCCGAACGCGCTGATCGTGTCCGCGGCGGGGATGGTCAGCATGGCCTTCATCGTCGTGTTCGCGGTGCTGGCCACCGGCGGGGTCAACAAGCTCTCCGAAGGGCTGATCGCCGCGGTCGTCTACGGCCTGGTCGGCATCATCGCGCAGGTGATCTCGGTGCGCGTGATCGAGAAGGTCACCGGCATCGACATCGGCCGTACCCTGCACGCCGACACCTACACCCCCGAGGTGCTGGTGGTCGCGGCCGCGCACTTCGCCCTGGGTCTGGTGGTGGCGTTCGCCATCCTGTGACCGTCGCCGCGGTTGACATCACACAGTGGAGGGTGGAGGCTGGGAACAGCTGTCCACTGTGGTTGGTGAACGAGAGGATGTCGGCATGGACATCACCCCAAGCACACGCGCGTCCGACGCCGAGCGCAACGCCATCGTCGCGCAGCTGAGCACCCATCTCGCCGACGGCAGGCTCGATCTCACCGAATACGACCAGCGCGTCGCCAAGGTCTACGCGACCGCCACGCGCGACGAACTCGCCGTCGTGCTGTCCGATCTGCCGCCGCTGACCGCGCAGCAGCAGGCCGCCGCGCCTGCCGCGCAGAAGGGTCCGCGAATCCCGGTCTGGCAGCGCATCGAGGCGGGCAGCTGGCTCGGCGTCAGCCTGATCGTGGTGGTCATCTGGGGTCTGATCTCGTTGAGCGCGGGCGAGCTCACCTACTTCTGGCCGATGTGGGTCATCGGCCCCTGGGGCGCGGTGCTGGTCTTCCGTGTCCTCACCGGCTGGGAAGCGTCCCCGGGCACCCAGACCCACCTGCGCCAGCTGCAGAAGCAGATGAAGCACGTCCAGCACATGGACCCGCACAACCCGGATCGCCCGCACTGACGCGGAGCGGCCGGTAGCGGCGGGTAAGCTCACGCGAGCACATGGGTAACTCGTCGGGCACGGGCTACCGCAACCCGATACCCGACCGCCAGCCGCGTGCGCCGTCCCTCTCGCGCTCGAGTCTGGCCTGAATCGCGGAGAGGCGGGCCAGCCTTGCATCTCAAGAGCTTGACGTTGAAGGGGTTCAAGTCCTTCGCGTCCGCGACCACGCTGCGCTTCGAACCGGGCATCACCTGCGTCGTCGGGCCGAACGGGTCCGGTAAGTCCAATGTCGTGGACGCCCTCACCTGGGTGATGGGTGAGCAGGGTGCCAAGGCGTTGCGGGGCGGCAAGATGCAGGACGTCATCTTCGCCGGGACCACCGGTCGCGCCGCGCTCGGGCGCGCCGAGGTGACGCTGACGATCGACAACTCCGACGGGGCGCTGCCGATCGACTACGCCGAGGTCTCGATCACCCGGCGGATGTTCCGCGACGGCGCGGGGGAGTACGAGATCAACGGCAGCAGCTGCCGGCTGATGGACGTGCAGGAACTGCTGTCGGACTCCGGTATCGGCCGCGAGATGCACGTCATCGTGGGCCAGGGCCAGCTCTCGGCGATCCTGGAGTCCCGCCCCGAGGACCGCCGCGCGTTCGTCGAAGAGGCCGCGGGCGTGCTCAAGCACCGGCGCCGCAAGGAGAAGGCGGTTCGCAAGCTCGACGCGATGCAGGCCAATCTCGCCCGCCTCACCGACCTCACCACCGAACTGCGCCGCCAGCTCAAGCCCCTCGGCAGGCAGGCCGAGGTGGCCCGGCGCGCGCAGACCGTGCAGGCCGACCTGCGCGATGCCCGGTTGCGGCTGGCCGCCGACGATCTGGTGACCCGGCGGGGCGAGCTGGAATCTCAGCTCAGCAAGGAGGCCTACGCCCGCGAGCAGCAGATCACCGTGCAGTCCGAGCTCGACGCCGCCAATGCCGCGCTCGCGCAGCAGGAGTTCCAGCTCTCGCGCCTGAGTCCCAGCGCCGAGGCCGCCGCGCAGACCTGGTTCCAACTGTCCGCGCTGGCCGAGCGGGTCAACGCCACCATCCGCATCGCCGGTGACCGGGCCAGGCACCTGCACACCGAGACGCCCGTCGGCACCGGCCGCGATCCCGACCAGCTCGAGGCCGAGGCCGACCGGATCGAGGCCGAGGAAGCCGAGCTGCGCTACGCGGTCGAGATGGCCACCGAAACGCTCGAGGCCGCCCGCGAGGCGCTCGCCGATCGCGAGTACGCGGCCAAGGCCGCCGAGCAGGCGCATCTGGCCGCCGTGCGCGCGATCGCCGACCGGCGCGAGGGGCTGGCCCGGCTCTCCGGCCAGGTCGAGAACCTGCGCACGAAGTCGCAATCGGTCGACGCCGAGATCGCCCGGCTGTCGGTCGCCATCGCCGACGCCCGCCATCGTGGCGAGGCCGCCCAGGTCGAATACGACTCGGTGCAGGACGAACTCGGCGAACTGGACGCCGGTGAGAAGGGCCTCGACGCCCAGCACGAGCACGCCGTCGCCGCCCTGGCGCTGGCCGACGAACGCGTGCGGGAACTGCGAGAACAGGACCGCGAGGCGAGCAAGCTGGTCGCCCGGCTCGGCGCCCGCATCGAAGCGCTCGGCATGAACCTGGCCCGCAAGGACGGCGCGGCCTGGCTGCTCGAACACGGGGTCGGCGGCCTCGGTGACCGGCTCTCGGCGCAGCTGCGGGTCGATAGCGGTTTCGAAGCCGCGGTCGCCGCGCTGCTGGGCCCGCTCGCCGACGCGATCACCGCCGAGACCCCCACCGCGGCCGACGCCGCCGTGCGCGAACTGCGCTCCGGCGACGGCGGCCGGGTCGCCTTCGTCTTCGCCACCGCCGGGCTGGTGCCCTCCGAACGCGGCAGCCTGCCGACGGGGGCGCGCTGGCTCGCCGAGGTCGTCGACGGCGCCGAGCCGGTGCGGCCCGCGCTGGCGGCGCTCACCGCGGGCGTGGTGGTCGTCGACGATCTGGCGACCGCCACCGAACTCGTCGCGCTGCGCCCGGAACTGCGGGTGGTCACCCGCGACGGCGATCTGGCCGGCGCGGGCTGGATCGTCGGCGGTTCGGAGCGGATGCCGAGCCAGCTCGAGGTCCAGGCCGAGATCGACACCGCCACCGCCGAATTGGCGGCCGCGCAGCGCCGGGCGGAGGAACTGGAAGCCGCACTGGCCGGGGCGCTGGCCGAGCAGACCGACCGCAAGGACGCCGCCGATCACGCGCTGATGGCGCTGCACGAATCCGATCAGGCGCTGCTGGCGATCTACGACCGGCTGGCCCGCGTCGGCCAGACCGCGCGCTCGGCGCAGACCGAGGGGGAGCGGCTGGCGACCCAGCGCGCCGACGCCGAGGCCGCGCGGGAGAAGTCGCTGGCCTCCCTCGCCGAGCTCGAGGACCGCCTGCGCCACGCCGAGATGGAACACGACGGCGGCGACGACAGCTACGGCGCCGCGGGCACCGAGGCCGCGGGCCGGGAACGCGAAGAGGCCGCGGCCGCGCTCGCCGAAGCACGCACCATGGAGGTCGAGGCCAGGTTGGCGGTGCGCACCGCCGAGGAACGCGCGGAATCGGTACGCGGCAAGGCGGATTCGCTGCGCCGGGCCGCCCGCGCCGAACGCGAGGCCAGGGCGCGCGCCGAACGCGCGCAG
>NZ_LPNR01000106.1 GCF_019266065.1 Nocardia sp. MH4
GCGCGCGGCCAGCGCCGGGCGGCCGGGCCCGCCCTCGGCGGCGGGCACGACCCGGGCCGCCAGCTGCGCCACGGTCGGCGCGTCGAACAGATCGCGCAGGGCGATGGTCGAGCCGAGCGCCGAATTCACCCGGGCGACCACCTTGGTCGCGCTCAGCGAGTTGCCGCCGAGTTCGAAGAACGACTGGTCGACGCTGACCTGCTCGGCCCCGATGACCTCCGCGAACACCGCGGCCACCGCGGCCTCGGTGTCGGTCCGGGGCGCGAGGTAGGGGCGCTGCGCCGCCGAGAAGTCCGGCACCGGCAAGGCTTTGCGATCCAGCTTGCCCACGGGGGTGAGGGGAATCTCGTCGAGCACGACGACATAGGCGGGCACCATGTAGCCGGGCAGCTCCGCCGCGACGGCCGCGCGCACCCGCTCGGTCTCCAGTGCGACACCGGGCGTGGGCAGGACATAGGACACCAGCACGGTCGCCCCCGCCGGGCCCGCGCGCCCGATGGTCACCGCGTAGTCGATCTCCTCGTCGCGCGAGAGCACCGCGTCGATCTCGCCGAGCTCGATCCGCAGGCCGCGGATCTTCACCTGGAAGTCGCTGCGGCCCAGGTACTCCAGCGCGAGGTCGCCGTCCTCGACGACCCAGCGGACCATGTCGCCGGTGCGATACATGCGGTCACCGGGCTCGCCGTAGGGATCGGCGACGAACCGGCTCGCGGTCATCTCGAACCGGTTGAAATAGCCGCGGGCCAGCGCGGGCCCGGCCAGATACAGCTCGCCCGCGATGCCGACCGGCACCGGCCGCAACCAGGTGTCCAGCACCACCACCGCCGACCCCCGGATCGGTCCGCCGATGGTGATCGGTTCGCCCGCCACCAGCTCGGCGGGACCGGTGGCCCAGATGCTGAATTCGGTGGGGCCGTACAGGTTCACCATCCGGCGACCGGCCGACCACTTCTCGATCAGCTCGGGGGTGGCGGCCTCACCGGCGACCGACAGCACCCGCAGATCGGTGAGTTCGGTCGGTTCCATGGTGGCCAGCGCCGACGGGGTGATCACCGCGTGGGTGACCCGTTCGGCGCGCAGCAGCCCTTCGAGTTCGCTGCCGCCGTAGACCTCCGGCGGCGAGATCACGAGCCGCCCGCCCGCCGAATGCGCGGTGAGCATCTCGAAGACCGAGGCGTCGAAGCTGGGCGAGGCGACCTGCAGCGCGCTCGCCGACGGGTCGAGGGCCAGCGTCTCCCGTTGCGCGGTGGTGAGATTGGCGATGCCGCGATGGCTGAGCAGCACCGCCTTCGGCTTGCCGGTGGAACCGGAGGTGTAGATCAGGTAGGCGGTGTGGTCGATGTCGATGGGCCCGCCGCGTTCGGCGTCGGTGATCGGCGCATCGGAGACCAGCATCACCCGGCGCAGCGTGTTCAGGTCGTCGAGCAGCAGCCAGTCGATGGTGCCGGGCAGCGTCTCCCCGGTCGTGGTGACGGTGACGCCGATCGGCGCCTTCGAATCGGCGAGCATGTGCTCGATGCGCTCCACCGGATAGCTCGGGTCCAGCGGGACGAATGCCGCGCCGGTCTTGGCCAGCGCCCACACGGCCACCACCGATTCCAGCGACCGGGTGAGGGCGAGCACCACGAACACCTCGGGGCCGACGCCGCGGCCCAGCAGGACCCGGGCGAACCGGTTCGACCAGGAATCCAGGTCGCGGTAGCTCATTCGCAGCTCACCCGCGCTGACCGCGATCGCGTCGGGATCGATGCTCGCGCCCGCGGTCAGGATGTCGGGCATCGTCCGCATCGGCACCGAGGGCAGCCCGCGGACCGGCGCCAGCCGCGCCAGTTCGGTGTCGTCGCAGTAGCGCACCTGCGAGACCAGGTCGTGCGGCTGCGCGGCGAGCCGGCCGAGCAGCCCGACGAACCGGTCCAGCAGCGACTGCGCGGCGGTGGCGTCGAGCTGATCGGCCATGAACTTCACCGTGATCCGCAGCGCGTCGCCCGCGCCCGCCTCGCCGCGCAGCGGGATCACCATGAGATTGAGCGGATACGGCGTCGCGTCGGTGCCCTCGACGTCGAGCACCCGCATACCCGCGATGTCGAGCGCCTGCGAGAGCGCCTCGCGATCGATCGGATAGGACTCGAACACGGTGAGGGTGTCGAACAATTCGGCCAGCCCGACCGCACGGTGGATCGCGGCCAGCCCGACGTGCTGATGATCCATCAGCCGGGCCTGCTCGGCCTGCACCCGGGCCAGCAGATCGGAGACCTTCTCGGCGGGGTCCAGCGTCACCCGCACCGGGACGGTGTTGATGAACAGGCCGACCATCTCCTCGACGCCCGGCAGCTCCGGCGGCCTGCCCGACACCGTGCTGCCGAACACCACGTCGGTGCGGCCGGTCAGCATGGCCAGCAGCAGCGCCCAGCTCGTCTGGACCAGAGTGTTCACCGTGGCGCCCGCCTCGCGGGCCGCGCCCTCGAGCTCGGCGACCGTGGCGGCGGACAGCTCGCGGGTGACCATCGCGGTCTCCGGTGAGGCGATCCCGGCCAGGGTGGGGACCGCGCGCGTCGGGGTGTCGATCCCGGCCAGGGACTGCTGCCAGGCGGCGAGCGAGGCGTCGGCGTCCTGGGCGGCGAGCCAGGCCAGGAAGTCGCGGTAGGAGCGGGCGGGCGGCAGCACCGACGCGTCGCCCGCGGTGACGTAGAGCGCGAGCAGTTCCCGGACCAGCAGCGGCGTCGACCAGCCGTCGAGCACCAGGTGATGGTTGGTCATGATCAGCCGGAACCGGCCGGGCGCGGTGGTGACCAGGGTGAAGCGGATCAGCGGGGGACGGGTGAGGTCGAAGCGGGTCAGCGCGTCCAGGGCGATGATCCGGTCGAGTTCGCGGGTGCGCTCCGCGTCGTCGGTGAGGTCGGTCAGATCGATGTCGGTCCAGCGGATCTCGGCGTCGGCCAGGACCAGCTGGCGTGGACCGTCGTCGGTCTCCACGAACGCCACCCGCAGGTTCTCGTGCCGGTCGACGAGCGCCTGGGCCGCGATCCGCAGCCGGGTGGTGTCGACGGTGCCCGCCAGGGTGAGCATCGACTGCACGGTGTAGCCGTCGGCGGTGTCGGAGTCGTAGAGCGCGTGGAAGAGCAGGCCGTACTGCAGCGGCGAGAGCGGCCACACGTCGACGAGATTCGGGTAGCTCTGTTCCCAGCGATCGATCTGCGGCTGGTCGAGGGCGACGAGCGGGAAATCCGACGGCGTGCGCCCACCGGCCTCTCCGGAACGCGCGTGGTCGGCGAGCGCGCGCAGCGCGGCGGTCCACAGGTCGGCCAGCTCGTCGACCGCGTGCTCGTCGAGCAGCCTGCTCGCGTAGGCCCAGGTGACTTCCAGGCCGGCGTCGGTCAGCACGGCATTGATGTCGACGACGGCGGCCAGCGGGGCCCGCTCGTCGTTGGTCGCGGCGAAGCGCCGGGGCATCCAGGGATCCTCGCCGGTAACCGCGCGGCCGAGATAGTTGAAGCTCAGCTGGGGCGTGGGGGCATCGGCCAGCGCGGCGGCGGTGTCGCTGTTCAGGTACCGCAGCAGGCCGTAGCCGACCCCGCGGTCGGGCAGCGATCGTAACTGCTCCTTGGTGGCCTTGAGGGCGGACCCCGCCGCCGGGCCGCCGGCGAAGGCGTCGCTCAGGTCGATGTCGGCGAGGTCGACCGCGACCGGGTACACGCTGGTGAACCAGCCGACCGTGCGCGCGACATCGGCGCCGGGCAGCAGGGATTCGTCGCGGCCGTGGCCCTCCAGGGTCAGCAGGGCCCCGGTGCGGTCGCGCCAGCGGCACACGGCCATGGTCAGTGCCGCGAGCAGCACATCGTCGGCGCCGCAATGGAATTGCTCGGGCAGGGTGGTCAGGACGGTGTGCGCGAGCTCCGGCGGTACCGTGCTCAGCCGCTGTTTCATGGTGGCGACGACGTCGACGACGGGGTCGAAGGCGGTCCGGTCGGCGGCGAACGAGGGGTCCGGTGTCGCCAGGACGTGTTGCCAGATCGGCAGTTCGCCGAGCCGGGTGTCGGCATCGTCGGCCAGTCCGTGCGCCCAGCGGCGGAAGGAGGTGCCGACCGGGTCGAGGGTGCCGCCGAAGGCGGCGGTCGCGAAGTCCGGCAGCAGGATTCGCCACGAGACGCCGTCGGTGACGAGGTGGTGCAGGACCAGCCAGCACAGCGGCGCGGCCTCGGCACGGTCGAGCAGCACGAACCGGGCGACGGCGCCGACCGTGGGATCGAGCTGATCCGCGGCGTCCTGCAAGGCACGCTCGACGGCGTCGTCGGTGTCGGCCGAGACGACGTCGAGCAGCGGGTCGGCGGCGACCGAACCGGGTTCGGCGACCACCCATTCCCAGCCCCGCGGGGTCTCGCGCAGCGACGAGCGGAGCAGGTCGTGGTGATCGAGCAGGACCTGGATCGCGGTCGCCAGCGCCGCACGGTCGATGCCCGCGGGCAGGCCGATCAGCACGGCCTGCCCGTACCGGCCCCAGGCGTCACCGTGCTCGACCAGCGCGTGCACGATCGGCGTGAGCGGCACCGGACCGACACCGCCACCGGGCAATTCGTGCACCACGTGGACCTCGGTGTCGGCCGCGACCGCCGCCAGCGCGGCGACGGTCTTGCGTTCGAACACGTCCCGGGCGCTGAACGCGATCCCGGCGGCCTTCGCCCGCGAGACCAGCTGGATGGAGACGATGCTGTCGCCACCGAGGGCGAAGAAGCTGTCGTCGACGCCGACCGACTCCAGGCCGAGCACGTCGGCGAACAGCGCGGCGAGCGTCTCCTCGCGCGGGGTGGACGGCGCGCGGCTGGTGACGGTGCGCGCGCTGAAATCCGGTGCGGGCAGCGCCTTGCGGTCCACCTTGCCCAGCGGCGTCAGCGGAACCCGGTCGAGCACCATGACCACCGCGGGCACCATGTAGGCCGGAAGGCTCTCGCCGACCGCCGCTTTCACGGCCTCGGGGTGGACGTCGGCGCCGGGCTCGGTCGTCACATACGACACCAGCGCGGTCGCGCCCGTGGCCGTCTCGACGCCGAGGGTGAGCGCGAAATCGATCTCGGGCAGCCGCTGCAGGGCGGCATCGATCTCCCCGAGCTCGATCCGGAAGCCGCGCACCTTCACCTGGAAGTCGCTGCGGCCCTGGTATTCCAGGACGAACCGGCCGTCGTCGTCGCGCCACCGCACCAGGTCGCCGGTGCGGTACATCCGCTCACCGGGTGCGTGCGGATTCGCGACGAACCGGCTCGCCGTCAGACCGGTGCGCCGGTGATAGCCGCGGGCCACGCCGGGGCCGGCGAGGTACAGCTCGCCGACGGTGCCCGCCGGGACCGGGCGCAGCCAGGGATCCAGCACCAGACCGGTCACCCCGCGCACGAGACTGCCGATCGTCACCGGCGCATCGGGCACCAAGGCGTCGGTGAGGGTGGTGGTCACGGTGGTCTCGGTGGGGCCGTAACCGTTGAGCAGGGTGCGACCGGCCCACTTGGCCACCAGTTCCGGCGGGCACGCGTCGCCGCCGACGACGATCGTGCGCAGCCCGGGCAGCGTCGCGGGATCGAGCGAACCCACGACGGCCGGGGTGACATTGAGATGGGTGACCCGGTGCGCGCGCAGCACCTGCGCCATGTCCTCGCCCGCGTACGCCGAGGGCGGCACCACCGCCAGGCTCGCGCCCGCCGCCAGCGTCACCAGGATCTCCTCGACGGAGATGTCGAAACTCGGCGAGACGGCGTGGGCGACAACGGAGCTCGCGTCGACACCGAACCCGGCTCCCGAGCTCGCGACGAGGTTGGCCAGGCCGCGATGCGAGACGAGCACGCCCTTGGGCAGACCCGTCGAGCCGGAGGTGTAGATGATGTAGGCGACCTGATCCGGCCGCACCGGAGCGCGGCGGTCGGCGTCGGCGATCGGCCCGGCATCCTGGGCGGCGATCTGCGCGAGGGTCGCCTCGTCGTCGAGGGTGAGCCAGTCGACCCCGTCCGGCAGCGATTTGCGCGCCTGCGCCACGGTCAGACCCGTGATCACCCCGCTGTCGTCGACCATGTGCTCGATGCGGTCGGCCGGATAGGTGGGATCGATCGGGACGAACGGCGCGCCGGTCTTGGCGACCGCGATGGTCGCCAGCACCGACTCGGCCGAGCGCGGGATGGACAGGGCGACACCGTGTTCGGGGCCGGCGCCGGCGGCGATCAGCACCCGGGCGAGCCGGTTGGTGTAGTCGTCGACGGCGCGGTAGGTCAGTGTCTCGTGCGCGCCCCAGCGCAGCGCCACCGCGTCCGGGTCGAGTGCGGCGCCCGCCGTGAGGATCTCGGGCAGCGTGCGGATGTCGACCCCGGCCGGTCCGCGCGCGGGGACCGCGAGGGCCTCCTCGGCGGGGGACAGGACCGGCACCGCCGACAGCGGCGCCTCGGGTCCGGCGACCAGGAATCGGTGCAGGAACCGCAGGAAGCGCGCGTGATGCCCCGCCAGGTCGGCCTCGCTGTACAGATTGCCGTTGCCCTGCAAGTCGATGTGGGTGCTCTCGCCGCCGACGCCCGGATACAGGTTGACGAACAGGTCGTCGATCAGGCCGGAGGTGAGCACGTGCAACCGCCCGACGACCGGGCCGAGCGCGATCCTGGTGTCGACCATCATCAGATTCACGGCCGGGCCGAACGAGGTGGCCTCGTCCATCGCCCAGCCGAGGTCGCGGACGATGTCCTCCTGGCGGTAGCGCTGGCGGCGCAGCGCGCCGGTCAGCTCGCTCTGCACGGCGAGGATCGCCGCGCCGACGGTCGTGGTCGGGTCCAGACCGACCCGCAGCGGGACGACATTGGCGAGCATGCCGCCGGACCGGCGCAGCGTCGCGGAGGTGCGCGCCGACACCGGCAGGCTCAATACCACTTCTCGCGCCCCCGTCATCGCGGCCAGGTAGGCGCCGAACGCGGCGACCACCGTCGGCGCGACACCCGAGTTCACGGCGGCGGCAACGGAATCCAGCAGCGCCGCGGTCTCGGCGGGCAGCGCGCCCGAGACCCGGTTCGGGTGGCCGTCGACCTCGGCGTCGCGCCCGGCCAGATTCACCGGATCGGCCATCCCCGCCAGGTGCTCACGCCAGTACTCCCGGTCGGCGGTGAAACGGTCGGAGGTGCGGTAGGCCAGGTCGGCCGCCACGATCTTCTGCAACGGCTCGGCCTTGGACGCCGGGGCCTCTCTGCCCTCGACGGCGGCGTTGTAGAGCTCGCCGGTGCGCTGCACCAGGGCCAGCGCCCCCATGCCGTCCAGCGCGATGTGATGCATCCGCGAATACCAGAACCAGCGGTCGTCGGCGACGCGGAGCATGGCCAACCGGACCAATCGGTCGCGCATCACGTCCAGGGGAGCGGTGTACTCGGCGCGCATCCACGCGTGCGCCGCCGCGACGGGGTCGGGCTCGGCGCGTAGATCCAGCTCGGCCATCTCGTCGTCGAGGGAGAAGTCGACGTACTGGTGGGGTTGGCCGTCGATGTCGATCAGGCGCAGATAGCCGGTGCCGAACTCGCGGCCGGTCCGGCGCACGACCCGCAGCAGCAGTTCGTGGTCGACCGGACCACTCAATTCGACGTATTGGGCGATGGAAATGGGGGTGTCGCCCGCGATGTGCTGGGCGAACCAGATACCACGTTGCGCCGCGGACAGCGGGAAGGCGCCCTCGGAAGGCTGGGTCATGAGCGGACCTGCGTTCTCATGTCTGGAGCTCGGTATTCACCATGTGTCCCCGACCGGCGGGCGATTACCTGGTAGGTAGTACCCGCCGCTGCGTACTGCGCTCTCGATCCATTCTGGACCTGCGAGGACCAGACCGGAATGGGTTCAGGAGACAGCGCGCAGATCGGCCGTCGACAGCGGCGCGTCGGAGCTGACCAGATAACGCTGCAGGGTCGAGCGATCGTCGAGGACCAGCCAATCGACGACGTCGGTCAGTTCGGGCCTGCGGGCCCGGGTGGTGATGCCGGCGTAGGCGCCGAAGACGAACTCGTCGTCAGTGACCGCGACGGGGATCGCGCCGATCTTGCGCACGGCCGCCTCGGCGACGATCGCCTCGATCGTGGCGTCGACCGCCAGCGCGATCCGGGCGCCCGCGGTGACGCCGCGGCCCAGCAGCAGTCGCGCCAGCCGGTTGGCCCAGCGATCCAGATCCGCGTCGGCGAGCTGTCCATCGGTGGCGATCGGGCCGCCCTGCTTGCGCGGCAGCTGGATGACGTTGTCGGCGATCGAGGTGGTCGTCGTGCTCATCGTGGTGTCCCCTTGGCGCTGGTAGGAGGTGCTTTTCGGTACACCTCTACTGTCGTCGCCGGGCGGGGTCTCCGACAGCGACCCCAGCGTTGGGGGGTGGCCTCCCAGGGGGGCGCGTTTCCCACCCCAAGGTGGTTGAACCCGGTGGTCGTCAGCCGAAGCCGATGACCTCGATATCGCGGTACTTCGCATCGGTCGTGATCAGCAGCAGGGAACCGGCGACCGTGGTGAATCGCAGGGATCTGGTCCCCGGCGCCACGGTGATCGGCAGTACCGGTCCCGCGCGACCGGTCGACCGGTCCCAGGTGCGTAGGTGGTAGCCGTTGTCGGAGGTCAGCGTGACGACCTGGTCGGCGAGCAGCACCGCCGCCTCGGCGTACTGCGCTCGCTCGTCGGAGGTCGTGTCGAGCTCGGTGGATGCGCCGTCGGCCGCCGACAGGATTTCCCATCGCCTGGGCAGCCGATATCCGTCCGGGTGGTCGGAGCTGACCAGGGCGTGGTCGTCCGCGGCGCGCACGTCGACGTTTGTGCGGCTCGATGCGGCGATCGCCGACGTCAGCGGGGCGTTCGGCGGCAGGAGGAGCGCGGCGTCGGCGCCGCCCCGGACGTAGCTGATCCAGACGAAGCCGCTGTCGAGCACCCGGACCTCGACATAGCCGGGCGACTCCCGGCGCGGCGCGGAAAAGTCGCGCCGGTCGCGCACCTGCCCGGACCGCGGATCGAACACGGTGACAGCCACCGTCGCCGTGTCGCCGTCGCCGCAGGTCGCGACTCGGTAGATCGCGGTCATCGTGGCGACGACGCGCTCCCCGGTCGAGGTGCACCCGGGCGGTTCGGCCGGAGTGGTCCACAGGTGGCGGCCGGTCCTCGCGTCGTACCGGGTCACCGTCCCGCGGGCGGAGGTGGTGGCCAGCAGGTGCCCGGGAACGATGGCGTCCCGGTCGCGGGTGAAATCCCCGGCGCGGTTGACGGCCCCGTCTCGGGTGAAGTCCGCGTCGGACCAGCGGAGTTCACCGGTGTCGGTGTCGAAGGCCAGCCAGCCGCGCTGCTCCCAGTAGGTCAGCACGACGTCCTCGCCGCGCAGCGCGACGGTCTTCGGCGGCACGTTCCCCACGCTGTCGGAGCCGACACCGAGGCGCCGGTAGTGCCAGCGTTCGGAACCCGTCGCACCATCGTAGGCCGTGATGCCGCCCCTGGTCGAGACGATGAACCCCGTTCCGGTGAAGGCGATTCGAGTGTCCGCGTTCGAGCCGCCGACCGGGGGCCGGAATCGGAATCTCTCCGGCCCGAGCACGGCGGGCACCGCGGTCTCCGGGCCGGGGTCGGCGGTGACGTGGTCGACCGAGGCACTGTCGTCGCCCAGCCGGCCCGCGACCCCGGCGGCGCCGAGCACCGGCGCGACGCCGACGACGAGGGCCACGACGAGCGCCGACCGCCGGGGCATAGGGGCGGTCGGCGTCGCCACGAGCACGAAGATCAGCGCCGCACCGAGGACGACGAGGGCCAGCGCCGCGATCGCACCCGGTACCCGCGGCGTGACGACGAACTCCGCGGTCAGCCGCTGATAGGTCGACGGGATGTGCGCGGTCACCGCGAACACGATGCTTCCGATGAGCACCGCCAGCAGGGCGAGCACGCCACCGGCCGTGACACCCGCGGCCCGCTCGTCACCGCGGCGCCCACGGATCAGCACCACCGTCACGATCAGCACGACCGCACCCGCGAAGATCAGGGTTGCCCGGACGAGGTGGCGGGGGAACTCGCCGGTCTCGGCGTAGCTGTCGAACGGCACCGGAATCGGTGCGGCGACGAACCAGCTGTACAGCGCCAGCGCGACACCCCCGGCGACCAGCACGGCACCGATCACACCCGCGTGGACCGGCCACGACGAACGTGCGCGCTCGGTCGACTGATCGTCGGACATGTTCCCCCCGGATAAGGACTCGATCGACACCGCCCCACCGGGTGTCGAGTCGAGACTAGCGCCGGTGGTGGCGACGCGGAAAACGCGCCGCCCCACCGCTCAGCGCGCGTTGCCGCCGATGCTGAAGTGGGCGCCGGTGGGGTCGGTGAGACCGGCCAGGCGGCCGTAGGGGGTGTCCATCGGCTCGAAGACGACGCCGCCGCCGAGGGTCTTGGCGAGTTCGACGGTCTTGTCGACGTCGTCGGCGCCGAAGTAGGCCGTCCACGCGCCGGGGATGCTCTCGGGGAGGTGGCCGGTGGCGTCCATGACGCCGCCGCGCATCGGTGAGGTCGCGTGGATGGTCGTGTACCGGAACTCGGGGGTGTCGGCCACGGCGAAGGTGTCGCGCCAACCGAAGACCTCGCGGTAGAAGGTCAGCGACTGCTCGTAGGCGCGGGTCATCAGCTCGAACCAGGACGGGACGCCGTCGTGGTTGCGCCAGACACCGTCGGCGACATCGCCGATCGCCTCGAAGCCGGGGAACTCGTCGGCCTGCCAGACGCCGACGCCGACACCGCCGACATCGGCCAGCACCGCCATCGTGCCGAGGTCGCCGACCGCCATCGGCTCGACGAAGATGTTGCCGCCCGCGGCGCTCGCCTTCGCCGTGGTCGCCGCGGCGTCGGCGGAGGCCAGGTAGACCGTCCAGCGATCGGGGTAGGGGTCACCGGCGTCGGGGATCCGGGGCATCGCGCCCGCGACGGCCTTGCCGTCCTTGCGCAGGGTGGTGTAGCCGCCGAATTCCTCGCCGCCGCGTTCGGCGGTCCAGCCGAACAGCTCGCCGTAGAAGGCGATTGCACGGTCGAGATCGGCGGTGTAGAGATCGACCCAGGTGGGATCACCGGGTTGCTGGGCACTGGACATGACGACTCCTCGGCTGCGGGGGACTGGCTCGACAGAGACGGTGGCAGGACGCGCCCACCGTCATCGATCATGACGCCGCGACCTCCGAAAAGTCATCGCCGACAACCGTTGCACCCGCCCGACCTGCGGAGGAAGATCGAGAACGGCGCCGGGCCGACACGCGGTCGGCCATCTACGGCGCGCTGAATACGACACAGAGTAGGACCCGCGCGGAATGCTGCGGCAGCACGGTTTACGATTCACACCAACGCATGCTGACCGTCGTCTGCCTCTGACCGGAGGACGGAGGGCCTGCGAGTGACGTACAGGCATCTTCAGGAGGATCAGTGACTGCGGTAGAGCCCAGGCCAGTCCCTCAGTTGGAAGCGACTCGACCGTATCCTGCTCGGACCGGGCCCAAGGGCTCGTTCCTGTACAAGGCGGTCACCACCACCGACCCCAAGGTGCTCGGCACCATGTACCTGGTGACGGCGATCAGCTTCTTCCTGGTCGGCGGTCTCATGGCGCTGCTCATGCGCGCCGAGCTGGCGCGCCCGGGTCTGCAGTTCCTGTCGCCCGAGCAGTTCAACCAGCTGTTCACCATGCACGGCACAATCATGCTGCTGTTCTACGCGACGGCGATCGTGTTCGGCTTCGCCAACATCATCCTGCCGCTGCAGATCGGCGCCCCCGACGTCGCCTTCCCGCGACTGAACGCGTTCAGCTACTGGCTGTACCTGTTCGGCGGCACCATGGCGACCGCGGGCTTCGTGACCCCCGGCGGCGCGGCGGACTTCGGCTGGACGGCGTACGTGCCGCTGACCGACATCCTGCACTCGCCCGGTGTCGGCACCGACCTGTGGATCCTGGGCCTGGCCGTCTCCGGTCTGGGCACCATCCTCGGTGGCGTCAACATGCTCACCACGGTGGTCTGCCTGCGCGCGCCCGGCATGACCATGTTCCGCATGCCGATCTTCACCTGGAACATCGCGGTGACCTCGGTCCTGGTGCTGCTGGCCTTCCCGCTGCTGACCGCGGCGCTGTTCGGTCTGGCCTACGACCGCCACCTGGGCGGCCACATCTACGACCCGGCCACCGGCGGCATCCTGCTCTACCAGCACCTGTTCTGGTTCTTCGGCCACCCCGAGGTCTACATCATCGCGCTGCCGTTCTTCGGCATCGTCTCCGAGATCTTCCCGGTCTTCAGCCGTAAGCCGATCTTCGGTTACACCACGCTGGTCTACGCGACGCTGGGTATCGCGGCGCTGTCGATCGCGGTGTGGGCGCACCACATGTACGCCACCGGCGCCGTGCTGCTGCCGTACTTCTCCTTCATGACCTTCCTCATCGCGGTCCCGACCGGTGTGAAGTTCTTCAACTGGATCGGCACCATGTGGCGCGGTCAGCTGACGTTCGAATCACCGATGCTGTGGTCGATCGGCTTCCTGGTGACCTTCCTCTTCGGTGGTCTGTCGGGCGTCATCCTGGCCTCGCCGCCGCTGGACTTCCACGTCACCGACTCGTACTTCGTCGTCGCGCACTTCCACTACGTGCTCTTCGGCACCATCGTGTTCGCCACCTTCGCCGGTATCTACTTCTGGTTCCCGAAGATCACCGGCCGCATGATGGACGAGCGCCTGGCGAAGTGGCACTTCTGGACCACCTTCGTCGGCTTCCACACCACCTTCCTGGTGCAGCACTGGCTGGGCGCCGAGGGCATGCCGCGTCGCTACGCCGACTACCTGCCCAGCGACGGCTTCACCACGCTGAACACGATCTCCACCATCGGTGCCTTCATCCTGGGCTCGTCGATGCTGCCGTTCGTGTGGAACACCTTCAAGAGCTACCGCTACGGCGAGGTCGTCACGGTGGACGACCCGTGGGGCTACGGCAACTCGCTCGAGTGGGCCACCACCTGCCCGCCGCCGCGGCACAACTTCTACGAGCTGCCGCGCATCCGCTCGGAGCGTCCGGCGTTCGAGCTGCACTACCCGCACATGGTCGAGCGCATGAAGGCCGAAGCGCATGTCGGCTGGGGCTCGGGTAAGCACGCGACGCACGTCAGCGAAGGCGCGCTCGCCAAGAAGTAGAAACACCGTAAGACGAGGGTGTGCACCTGCTGGGTTCACCAGCGGGTGCACACTCTTTTTGTGGGTAATCGAACGGAGCAGATCGACTTGGCCGACACCACAGTTCTCGTGACCGTCACCGGCCCCGACCGACCCGGCGTCACATCCGTGCTGCTGGCTACGCTCTCCCGCCACCAGGTGAGCCTGCTGGACGTGGAACAGGTGGTCATCAGGGGCAGGCTCACCCTCGGTGTGCTGGTCTCGTGCCCCAACGACCCCGAGGCACTGCAGGACGAGCTCGAAGAGGCCATGAACACAGTCGGCATGCAGGTCGACGTGTCGGTCGACGCGCAGATCGGCAAGCCGCCGATGTCGACGCACGCCGTCGTCGTGCTCGGCGCGCCCGTCACCGCGCACGCCTTCAGCGCGATCTCGCGGCTGCTGGCCGGCCTGGGCGCCAATATCGACACCATCCGCGGCATCGCCGACTACCCGGTGACCGGCATGGAACTGATGGTCTCGGCGATCGATTCCGGTGCCGACACCGATTCGCGGCTGCGCACCGCGCTGGCCGACATCGCCGTCGCCGAACAGGTCGACATCGCGGTGGAACGAGCCGGGCTCGCGCGCCGCGCCAAGCGGCTCATCGTCTTCGACGTGGACTCCACGCTGATCCAGGGCGAAGTCATCGAGATGCTGGCCGCGCACGCCGGAGTCGAGGAGCAGGTCCGCGAGGTCACCGAGGCCGCGATGCGCGGCGAACTCGATTTCGCCGAATCGCTGCGCCAGCGGGTGGCCACTCTCGAAGGTCTCGACGAATCGGTGATCGAGGAGGTCGCCGACCGGATCGAGCTCACCCCGGGCGCGCGCACCACCATTCGCACGCTGCGCAGGCTCGGTTTCCGCTGCGGTGTGGTCTCCGGTGGTTTCCGGCAGGTCATCGAGCCGCTGGCGCACGAGCTGGAACTGGATTTCGTGCAGGCCAACACCCTCGAGATCGTCGACGGCAAGCTCACCGGCCGGGTGATCGGCGAGATCGTCGACCGCGCGTTCAAGGCGACCGCGCTGCGCAAGTTCGCCGCCGAGGCGGGCGTGCCGATGGAGCAGACCGTCGCCGTCGGTGACGGTGCCAACGACATCGACATGCTCAACGCGGCCGGTCTGGGCGTGGCGTTCAACGCCAAGCCCGCGCTGCGCGAGGTGGCCGATACGGCGCTGTCGCATCCGTACCTGGACGCGGTGCTGTTCATCCTCGGCGTCACCCGCGACGAGGTCGAGGCGGCCGACGCCCGCGACGGCGGCGTGCGCCGGGTTCCGCTGCTCGGCCGGTAGCCCTGGCGCGTCGCGACCGGTGCGACCCGGTCGCGGCGTTAGCCTCCAGCGCAGGGTGTCCTTTCGGCGTTGGGAGAGTTCCATGCGGAAAATCCTGTTCGCGGCCTGCGCGGTGGCGATGCTGGTCACCGGGTGCGGTGACGACGGCGACGACACCGGGGATCTGTCCTCGACGACGATCGACCTGCCGACCACGGCCGCGCAGTCCGCGGCCGGACCGGTGGAGGTCGACCAGATGTTCAGCGGGAGCACGGTCGCGCTCGGGCTGGGTCAGCAGCTGCTGGTCCGGCTGCCGCAGAACCCGAACGACACCGAGTCCTGGACGCCGGTGAACATCGAGCGCGGGGTGCTGGCGCCGGAGCCGCCGCTGTCGGAGGGCACCAGCACGGTGTGGCCGTTCCGCGGGGTCGGCCCGGGGACCTCGACCATTCAGTTCGTCTACGGTCCGGCCAGTCAGCCGCCGATCGGGCCGGGGCCGGAGTTCATCCTGACCGTGCGGGTCGCCTAGCGTCCACGGACGGCGTGGTGGCCGCCTCGTTAGGCTTGACCCGCAGTGGCGTCGATCGGATCGGGTGTTGTGGCATGGGCAGCGGGGAACTGAGCAGCGTGGAGATCGAGGCGGAGGCCCGCGACGACGCGGCCGCATTCGCCCTCCGGCACGCCGAATTGGCGCGGGGATACGGCGGCAACGGCGATCCCGACGACCCGGCCATGGTCCAGGCCATGCAAATGGTCCTGCACATCCCCAAGGCCGACCCACCCGCGCGCAGCGCGCTGCTGGAAGCCGCGGCGGCCGCGGCGGTGGCCGTGTGCCTGGACCCGCGCTCCGGGCCGGGTGGGGAGTGGGAGCCGCGCTATCTGGCGTGGAAGCGCTCCAGGATCAGGAAGGTGGCGCGGCGGGCGCGCGGCGCGCAGTGGGTCGCGGCGGGCGAGGTCGACGGGGTGACCGTGGAGGTCGACGGCGCGCAGGCGCGCGCGTTCGTCCCCGGCCCGGTGGGCGCGATCGACCAGCGGATCCGCAAGCTCCAGATCGGCGGGACCGACCTCGACCACGACGAGCCCGGCCCACCGGACCCCGACCTGCCCGTGCTGTGGGTCGACGCGGCGCTGGAGATGTCGGTCGGCAAGGCCGCCGCCCAGGTCGGCCACGCGAGCATGCTGCTGGCCGGCGCACTCCCGGTGGGCGCCGCGGCGGCCTGGGCGCAGCGCGACTTCCGGTGCGCGGTCCGCGACGCCGACGAGCGACTGTGGGCGACGCTGGTGGCCGAGGTCGCCGCCGGCCGCGCCGTGGCGGTCCGCGACGCCGGTTTCACCGAGGTGGCTCCCGGCTCGATGACCGTGATCGCGGTGCCCGCCCGCTCCTGATCGGCGCGACACGCGCGAACCGAATTCGTCGATCGGATGACGGATTTCGCGACCCGCCGCCCGGGCTCGGTGTATCCGGCGGACCCCGGGGGTATACGTAACCGACGGCTGGGGGATCGAGGGCGTAGGGAGGTTCCGCGATGGTGACGACGATTGTGGTGATCCTGATCGTGTGGGTGGTGCTGTCGGTGCCGGTGTCCTTCCTCGCCGCCCGGATGCTGCGTGACGAGCCGGACGGGCGCCGCGGTTCCGCGTCGACCAGGAACAACGAATCCCACACGGGCCGGTCGTTCCGCTGAGGGGCCGCGTGGGCCAAGATGGAGCGCGTGTCGCAACCCGATCCCGATCTGCTCATCGACTTCTCCGACGTGACCATCCGCCGCTCGGGCCGAACGCTCGTAGGTCCGGTCACCTGGCAGGTCGAGCTCGACGAACGCTGGGTGGTGCTCGGCCCGAACGGGGCCGGCAAGACCTCGCTATTGAGAATGGCCGCCGCCGAGGTCCATCCGACCTCCGGTGACGCGAACCTGTTGGGGGAGACCCTCGGTCGCGTCGACGTCACCGAGTTGCGGCCGCGCATCGGGTTGTCCTCGGCGGCGGTGGCCAGCCGCATCCCCGTCGACGAGAAGGTCAGCGACCTGGTGGTGTCGGCCGGGTACGCGGTACTGGGCCGGTGGCGCGAACGCTACGACGACATCGATACCGAACGTGCCGTCGACATGCTGGAAACCCTGGGCGCCGAACATCTTTCCGACCGCACCTACGGCACCCTGTCCGAGGGCGAGCGCAAGCGGGTGCTGATCGCGCGTGCCCTGATGACCGACCCGGAACTGCTGCTGCTCGACGAACCGGCCGCGGGCCTGGACCTGGGTGGGCGCGAGGAACTCGTGGAGCGGCTGGGCAATCTGGCCGCCGATCCCGACGCGCCCGCGATGGTCCTGGTGACCCACCACGTGGAGGAGATCCCGCCGGGCTTCACCCACGCCCTGCTGCTCAAGGAGGGCGAGGTGGTCGGGCAGGGACTGCTCGAGGACGTGCTCACCGCCGCCAACCTCAGCGCCGCGTTCAGCCAGTCCATCGCGCTGGACCGGGTCGACGGGCGCTGGTTCGCCCGCCGGGCCCGGCGCGCGGGTCAGCACCGCCGCGCCTGAGGCCCACTCAGTGGGAACCGTCGCGTCGCACCGCGGCCCTCCGGGCTGAACTGTTTCCCCAGCGAACCAAGCGGGCGTTAGGGTGCAGACAGGCCGATGCGACGGCCGCGGTGGAACGGCGTCGGCTCCGGTGAGCCGTCCGATCCACCGCGGCCGTCGGACCGTCGGCCACGTGGTGGAGAGGAACGGTATGAGTGAGTCCGGGGTAGCCGCACGCGACGCGTCGACGGTGATGCTGGTGCGCGACGGCGCGGCGGGCATCGAGGTGTTCCTGCAGCGCCGCGTCAGCGGGATGGCCTTCGCGGGCGGCATGACGGTGTTCCCCGGCGGTGGCGTCGACGCCGCCGACGGCACCGCCGACATCGCCTGGGCCGGACCCGCGCCCGCGTGGTGGGCCGAGCGGTTCGCGACGACCGAGCAGGCCGCGCAGGCGCTGGTCGCGGCAGCGGTCCGGGAGACCTTCGAGGAATGCGGTGTGCTGCTGGCCGGGCCGACCGCCGACACCGTCGTCGACGACTCCGCGGTCTATCGCGAGGCGCGCGGCAAGCTCGAGCGCCGGGAGCTCTCGCTCGCGGACTTCCTCGCCGCCGAAGGCTTGGTGCTGCGCGCGGATCTGCTGCGCCCGTGGTCGAACTGGATCACCCCCGAAGCCGAACCCCGCCGCTACGACACCCGGTTCTTCGTCGCCGTGCTGCCGCAGGGCCAGATCGCCGACGGCGCCACCTCCGAGGCTGCCCAGGTCGTCTGGGCGACCCCGCAGGATGCGCTGGCGAGCTGGCGGGCGGGCGAACACGTCCTGCTGCCGCCCACGTGGTCACAGCTCGACGGTCTGCGCGAATTCGCCGATACCGCGGCCGTGCTGGCCGCCGAACGGGCGATCACGCCGATCATGCCGCACTACACGCCCACCGCCGACGGGCCGCCGTTGACCGACTTCCCCGACAACGGCCGGTATTTCGCGGAGCTGCCGCAGTTGGGCGCACTGGGCGGCCGGTAGGTTGGCCGCATGGCCGAATTCGTCACCCTCGAGCTGCCCGCCGACCCGTCCGCGCGCGGCGTCGCGCTGCTGCGCATCGATCGTCCGCCGCTGAACCTGGTCGACGCCCAGCTGGCCCGTGAGGTCGCCGCGGCGGCCGAAACGGTGGCCCGGCACCCCGGCGTGGCCGCGCTCATCGTCTACGGCGACGAGCGGGTCTTCAGCGCGGGCGACGAGATGACCGAGCTCGCCGAGCTCGACGCCGGGCAGGCCGCCGCGATGGCGGCCGATCTGCAGGCGGCGCTGGGCTGTCTCACCCGGGTGCCGCAGCCGACCGTCGCCGCGATCACCGGCTACTGCCTCGGCGCGGGCCTCGAGCTCGCGCTGGGCGCCGACCACCGGATCATCGGCGACAACGTCAAGCTCGGCCTCCCGCAGATCAAGGCCGGGTTGATCCCGCTCGCCGGCATCCGCAAGCTGTCGCTGCTGATCGGCGCGAGCCGCGCCAAGGACCTCGTCTACACCGGCCGTTTCGTCGACGCCGAGGAGGCCGCGACGCTCGGTCTGGTCGACGAGGTCGTCGCGCCCGACCATGTCCTCGCGGCCGCGCGCCGCTGGGCCGAGCAGTTCGTCACGGCCGCGCCGCGGGCCCTGGCCGCCGCCAAGGCGGTCTTCGAAGCGGGCCCGCACGGGCACTCCACCGCCGTCACCGAGTGGTCGGCGTTGTTCGACACCGACGACGCGCGCACGGGCACCCGGACCTTCGCCGCGGACGGTCCGAACAGCGCCGTTTTCACCGGACGGTGAGCTGAGACCGGTCATGCGACCAGTTGGAACCGCCGGAAACAAGACCGCCCATTGCGTGCTGAGGGTCTCCTATTACTCTTGGCGGTTATGACGGTCCACCCCGATGACCCGGCGCCGAACCCGCACGCCACCGAGGCCGAGGTCGAAGCAGCGCTGAAGGACACCAAGCTCGCCCAGGTCCTGTATCACGACTGGGAAGCGGAGACGTACGACGACAAGTGGTCGATCTCCTATGACGAACGCTGTATCGCGTATGCCCGCGGCCGGTTCGACCTCGCGGTCGGCCCCGCCCCGCTGCCCTACGAACGGGCGCTCGAGCTCGGCTGCGGCACGGGGTTCTTCCTGCTGAACCTGATGCAGGGCGGGATCGCGAAGAAGGGTTCGGTCACCGACCTCTCGCCCGGCATGGTGAAGGTCGCGCTGCGCAACGCCGAGCACCTGGGCCTGGACGTCGACGGCCGCGTCGCCGACGCCGAGACCATCCCGTACGACGACGACACCTTCGACCTGGTATGCGGCCATGCCGTGCTGCACCACATCCCGGACGTGGAGCTGGCGCTCAAGGAGTGCCTGCGCGTGCTCAAGCCGGGCGGCCGTTTCGTCTTCGCGGGTGAGCCGACCACCATCGGCAACCTCTACGCCCGCAAGCTCGGCCAGGCCACCTGGAAGGTGACCACCGAGGTCACCAAGCTGCCGTTCCTGTCCGGCTGGCGCCGTCCGCAGACCGAGCTGGACGAGTCCTCGCGCGCCGCCGCGCTCGAGGCCGTCGTCGACCTGCACACCTTCGACCCGAGCGATCTCGAGAAGATGGCGAAATCGGCCGGTGCCGTCGACGTGAAGGCCACCACCGAGGAGTTCGCCGCCGCCCTCTGGGGCTGGCCGGTGCGCACCTTCGAGGCCGCCGTGCCCGACGAGAAGCTGACGGTCGGCTACCGCATGGCGCAGTACCGCGCCTGGCTGGGCCTGAGCTGGCTCGACGAGAACGTGCTGCGCAAGGTCGTCCCGCGCGAGTTCTTCTACAACGCGATGATCACCGGCGTGAAGCCGGGCGCGGCCAAGAAGTAAGTGGGGTACCGCTTCGGCCGCGACGATGTCGCCTTTCTGGGCAGCGCGGCGGGATCCGCCGCGCTCGCCGAGGTCGACCGGCTGGAGCTGACTCCGGCGACGCACCTGCGCGATATCGAGCAGGTGCGTCGCTCGTTTCCGGAGCAGGCCGCCGCGCTGATCGAGACGGTGCGGTTGCGGCGCAAGGCCGCGGTGAAGCTGCCCGCGGCCGCCGACTGGCTGTTCACCGACGACGCGTTGCAGCAGGCGACACCCGCGCTGGTCGCTCGGCACCGGGCGGCCCGGCTGGCCGGTAGGGCCGTGCACGACGTCACCTGTTCGATCGGCGCCGAGCTGGCCGAGCTGTCGGCCGTGTGCCCGGCGGTGATCGGCAGCGATCTCGACGACGTGCGGCTGGCGATGGCGGCCCACAATCTCGGCGCCGTGTCGCTCCGCGCGACCGCGGTCGACGCCGAACCACCCGCCGCCCCCGACGCCGCGCCGGGCGCCCCCGAGACCTCGTCGACACGGCGGCGCAACATCGTGTTGGCGAAAGCCGACGCCCTCACCCCGACCACCCGCGATACCGTGATCATCGCCGACCCGGCGCGCCGAGCCGACGGCAGGCGCACCTACGACCCCGCGAAACTCCAGCCTCCGCTGCCCGACCTGCTGGCCGCGTACGCGGGTCGCGACATCGCGGTGAAGTCCGCGCCCGGTCTGGACTTCGACCGCCTCGGCTGGGACGGCGAGATCGAGATCGTCTCCCTCGACGGCGCGGTCCGCGAGGCCTGCCTGTGGTCGCCCGGGCTGACCGAACCCGGCATCACCCGGCGCGCCACCGTGCTCGATTCCCGGGGCGGCGCGACCACGCTCACCGACGCCGACCCCGACGACATCCCCGAACGCGCCCCCGGTGAGTGGATCGTCGACCCCGACGGCGCGATCGTGCGCGCGGGCCTGGTCCGCCATTACGCCGCGAAACACGTTCTCTGGCAGCTCGATCCGCAGATCGCCTACCTCACCGGCGACACGGTCCCGGCGGGCCTGCGCGGCTTCCGCATCGAGGACCGGTTCGAACTGCGCGAGAAGACCCTGCGGCAGGAGCTGTCCCGGCGCGACTGCGGCTCGCTCGAGATCCTGGTCCGCGGTATCGATCTCGACCCCGACGCGCTGCGCAAGAAGCTCAAGCCGCGCGGCTCGGTTCCGTACACCCTGGTCGTCACCCGGATCGGCCGGGCGGGCGTCGTGTTCGTGTGCACCGCGGTCGCCGCGGCGGCCTAGCCCTCGATCTTCTTCACCACTCGCTGCACCGTGAGCCAGGTGCGGGTGGTGATGTCCTTGCCGTAGGTCTTCTCCAGGCGGGCCATGAAGTCCGGCGTCGCGCCGGTGCTGTTGTCGATGACGGTCAGGAACGCGCGGGCGTCGCGGTCGTAGCCGATGACGCGGGTCAGCGGATCGTCGTCGAACGAGGACAGGTCCGCCTCGCGCATCTCGTGCTTGAAGAAGGTGACCGTCAGATACGAGCCGCGCTCGTGCGGGAGCCCCTCGAACGGGTCGCGATCGAGCAGCGCGCGCAGCACACGATGGCTGCGGATGATGGTGCCGCCGGGAATGCCGAGCTCGGCCGCCAGCGCCTCCTGGATGCGGTCCTCGAGGTCGGCGGGATCGTCATCGGTGCGGAACACCAGATTGCCGCTCGTGAGCACCGAGGCCACCTTGTCGAACCCGAGCCCTTCCAGCACCCCGCGCAACTTCTCGTTGCGCATGTTCGGGTTGGTCGGCATGATCCCCCGCAGCAACGCCGCATAGCTCTCCACGGAGCCGACCGTACCGACCGCCACCGACACGCACCATCGCAGCGCGCCGCGACGACGTCAGGCCTGCGCGGCGGCGGCGTTCTTCTTGCGCTCGATATCGGCCAGCGCGGCCAGGTAGGCCTCGCGCTCCTCGGCGCTCGCGTCCCAGGCGACCTTGCGGTTCTTGACGACCTTGGCCGGGGCGCCGACGGCGATGCTGTAGTCCGGGACGTCACCGCGGACCACGGCGTGCGCGCCGAGCACGCAGCCACGGCCGACACGGGTGTCGCGCAGCACGGTCACCTTGGCCGCGATCCAGGTGTCGGGGCCGATCCGGACCGGGCTCTTGACGATGCCCTGGTCCTTGATGGGCAGGGTGATGTCGTCCATCTTGTGGTCGAAGTCGCAGATGTAGCACCAGTCGGCGACCAGCGTGGACTCGCCGATCTCGATGTCGAGGTAGGTGTTGACGACGTTGTCCTTGCCGAAGACCACCTTGTCGCCGATGCGCAGGGAACCCTCGTGGCAGCGGATGGCGTTGCCGTCCCCGATGTGCACCCAGCGGCCGATCTCCATGCGGGCGAATTCCGGCGTCGCGTGGATCTCCACATTGCGGCCGAGGAACACCATCCCGCGCAGCACGATGTGCGGGTTGGCCAGGCGGAACTTGGCCAGCCGGTAGTACCGCACCAGGTACCAGGGGGTGTACGCGCGGTTGGCGAGTACCCAGCGCAGTGAGTCCTTGGTCAGGAACCGCGCCTGCTGCGGATCGCGGCGGCGGGAACCACGCCAGCGCGCGCTCAGCGGCGCGCCCCACATGCTCGTCACGAAGTACTCTCCCGTCGTGATCGCACCGGGCCAGCCCCGGGGATTCGGTCGTCGGTTACACAGAGTACTTTCGGAGCGCACGCCTACCGTGCGATACCCCGATCATCGGCTCGATTACCCAGGGAGATCAGCAGGTGCGAACTCGGACTCGCGTCGTGGCCTCGCTCGCTGCCGCCGGTGTGGTGGCGTTGGCAGGATGCGGCACCGATGTGGACGACATCACCGTCGGCGGCGGAAAAGGCTGGCCCGCAGCCCATCACGACGGCCGCAACGGCGGGGCGAGCCCGGTGGCCGGCGCGGACGCGATGACGCTGAGCTGGTCACGCCCGGTGGGCGGCCCGATCGCCCAGCCGCTGACGATCGGCTCCGAGGGGCAGATGTTCGTCACCTCGAGCACCGGCAACTGCGCGATCTTCTCCTTCCAGATGCGCACCGGCCGCAAGCGCTTCTGCAACCCGCTCGGCCCGTCGACGATCGAGGCGCCGACCGTGGTCGACGGCGTCAGCAACGTCTATGTCGGCGACGACGGCGCGGTGAACTCCTTCAACTATCTCGGCCAGCCCCGCTGGCGCACGCCGGTGGCCGGTGTCCCGGTGGCGATCCAGTTCACCGGTGACGGCCGCGTGCTGACGGTGACCCAGTCCGGTCAGGTCGACATCCTGAGCCGCCAGACCGGCGGCCGCGAGGTACCGACCCTGCAACTGCTCGGCGAGCCCGACTTCCTGCAGCTGCCGGGCCTGACCCGCCCGGCCTCCGGCGACGGCCTGGGCGACTGCCGGACCGGCGGCCCGCGCTGCGCGGTCGCCAACACCACCGCCGTCGACGCCGAGTCGGGTCGGTTCTTCGTCACCGTGTGGGAGCCGGGCAAGGCGGCCGCCTCGCTGCGGTCGATGCGCTACGCCGACGGCAAGGTCGTCCAGGAGTGGAGCGCCGACATGCTCACCGGTGGCAGCGCCACCAGTCCCACCCTTTCCGGTGACGGCGACACCGTCTACATCGGCGACAACAGCGGCCGCCTGATCGCGGTGAACGCCGAGGACGGCAGCACCCGCTGGACCCACGCGCTCGGCTGGACGCCCAGCGGCGGCATCTCCGTGGTCGACGACCTGATCATTCCCGCCGGCGACGACGGTTACCTGATGGCCGTGCAGGACCGTGGTGACCGCGCCGAGCCCGCCTGGGAGCGCAAGGACCTGACCCTGCGCGGCACCCCCGCCCAGACCGCGGGCGGTATCGGCTACACCGTCGCCGCCATCGGCGCGGGCCTGAGCCTGATCACCTTCGACACCGCCACCGGCAACACCGTCGACTCCGATGTGCTGCCGGGCGCCACCGGCACCACCACCGGCACCTCCGTCGGGCCGAAGGGTGAGGTCGTCGTCGCCACCCGCGTCGGCGAGATCTTCACCTTCACCCCCGACGCCTGATCGACCGTCAGTACGGGTTGCTCCGGTCCGCCCAGCGCGCGCCGATCTCCGCCGTGAGGTGGCGGGGGAACGAGACGCGGGCCGGGTCGCCGTCGGCGGTGTAGCGCTGCTCCGGGTGCGCGGCCAGCCGGTCCAGCCAGTAGCCCGAGTCGAACGGGACCGCGCCCCGGCCGGATCGGATGCGCGGCACGGCGAGCGGGTCGATCGCGCCGTACGGTGCCGGGGCCGGGCCGGCGCCGACCAGCATGACGGCCTCGAAGCGGTAGCCGGTCCCGTCCCAGCTGCCCTCTGCGGCCAGCGCGCGCTCGCGCGGGTAGACGCCCAGCGGTAAGGCCATGGTGCGCACGGTGACTCCCGGCGCGGCCGTGGTGATCGCGCGGACGTTGTGCGCCAGTTCGCGTTGCACACCGTCGGCGTCCAGGGTCGCGAGATTCGCGTGATCGGCGGTGTGCGCGCCGATCTCGTGGCCGTGGGCCGCCAGCCAGGGCAGCGCTCGCGGGTCGCCGCCGAACGGGTCGTTGTTGACGTAGAAGGTGGCGACCGGTCGGAAATCCGGGTAGCGGGCGCCGAATTCGGCCAGGATCCCCGCGGCGCTGTCGGGGGACACGGCACCGCTGTCGGTGAACGAGAGCTGGCTGCCGGTGGAATCGTCGAAGGTGAGCACGACCGGGTGCGTGCCCGCGGGCAGATCGAGATCGCCGGCGAGGTAGCTCGCGGCGGTCACCGGACGGTAGCCCTCGCGATAGAGCCGTTCCAGCTCGTCCCGGAACTCGGCCGGGGTCTGGTCGTATTCACCGGCCGGGTGCGGGGTGATCTGGTGATACATCAGCACCGGGACGAATCCCAGTTCGTTGGCGGCGATCTCGGCCGGATCCGGCGGTACGGGTTTCGCCGTCGTCGCCGGTGGTGGTGCCGGGGCCGCTGCCTGCGGTGTCGCGCAGGCGGTGAGCGCGGTGATCAGCACCAGCGCGGGCGCGAGTCGCAGGGCAACGTTCGAACCGCCGGTCATCGCGGCGATATTACGCGGCGGCGCAGGTTTTCCCCCGATCTTGCGATAACCCGCGGACAGTCCGCGCGACTGCGCCATAGTGGCCTGGCGAACGGTAGTGGAAGTTGGTGCGGGCGTTGGGATTGCGGATCCGGTCGGGCGAGCGGCGGCGGTGGGCGACGATCGCCTCGGGTGCTGTCCTCGCGATGGTCATCGTGGCGATGGTGGCGGGATTCGCGCTGAGCAGAACGGCTTCCGAGCCGTCGGCCGATACCGTGCCGCCGGTGCTCGAGGTCGCACCAGCGGAGCTCGCGCGGTCCTATCGCGCACCGATCGTGGTGCGCGGCAAGGCCGTCGACGCGGTCCGCGTGTCGATCGGCACCGATGCGGTGACACCCGCCGCGGACGGCACCTTCGAGATCTCGGTGCCGTGGGCGCCCGCCGTCGAGGTCGTCGCGGTGGACGCGGCCGGTAACCGGAGCAGCGCGATCGCGGTCTCGGCGGTCGCGCTGCCGCGGATGCGGGCGGTGCACGTCACCGCGCACGCCTGGTCGCACGAGGGGCTGCGCGAGGCCGTGCTCGATCTCGCGCGCGAGGGCCGCATCGACACCGTGCAGCTCGATATCAAGGACGAGGACGGCGTCGTCGGTTACGACTCCCAGGTCCCGCTGGCCCGCGAGTCCGGTGCCGTCGCCGATATCTACGACGCGCCGTCGGCCCTGCGGCAGCTACACGAGCTGGGCCTGCAGGTGGTCGGGCGCATCGTCGCCTTCCGCGATCCGACCGTCGCCGCGTGGGCCTGGCACAACGGCCGGCCCGACTGGGTGGTCCAGAACCCGTCCGGACAGCCCTATTCCAGCCATTACGGCCCGATCGCCTTCACCAATGTCGCGCATCCCGACATCCGTCGCTACACCATCGATCTGGCGGTCGAAGCCGCCCGGCTCGGCTTCGACGGCGTCATGTACGACTATGTCCGCCGCCCCGACGGCAGCCTGACCAGCATGCATTTCCCCGGCCTCGCCGGCACCCCCACCGACGCGGTCGCCGGCTTCCTCGCCGAGAGCCGCTACCCCGTCCACCTCGCCGGTGCGCACCTGAGCGCCGCGGTCTACGGCATCGCCGCCACCCGCCCCGAGCAGATCGCCCAGGACATCCCCCGGATGGCCCGCAACGTCGACTTCGTCGCCCCTATGCTCTACCCCTCCCACTGGAACTCCGGCGAATACGGCGTCCCCGACCCCAACGCCCAGCCCTACGACATCATCGCCCGCTCCCTGCACGACTTCCGGACCAGCACCGCGGGCACCGGCGCGAAGGTCATCCCCTGGCTCCAGGACTTCAGCCTCGGCGTCCCCTACGGCGACGCCGAACTCCGCGCCCAGATCGACGCCACCCGAGACACCGGCATCGACAGCTTCTTCCTCTGGAACGCCGCCACCCGCTACCACAGTGGCGGCATTCCCCCAGCCTGAGTTCGTCGCCGACTCGGGCTGGGGCGGTCCCAGCGAATGCCTATTCGGCCGGTTCGGCAGCGGCGATGTCGGCCTGGATCGGGGCGGCAGGCACCCATTCGCGGAGCGGCTGCACCACCGTGCCGTAGAAGGCATCGGTGGCCGAGGTGACGCTGGTGATGAAGCTGGCGGCGGTGCCGGAGCGTTTGCTACCCATCGGGAAGGTGTGTTCGAGGGTGAACGAGACGATCGGGGCGGTGCGTCCTTCGGTGAGGGACCTCGGGTTCGCGCGGACCGTGTCGAGCAGTTCACAGGTCTCGTTGCCACGTTCGGCGAACACGGCTTCGATCTGGAGGCGGCCCGGGGCGTCGGTGAGTTGCTTGGTCAGCCACGAGACCCGCCGGGCAGCCGTTCCTTCGTCCGGTGCGGCGATAGTGGTGCGGCAGCGCACCTTGTTGGTGCGGACATCGGCGACGATGGTCAGTTCGCCCGCGGTGTCGGGGATTCGCAGCACGGCCTCGAAGGAGCCGTCGGTGGCCAACCGTTCGGCGACAGCTGCCGCGCGAGCCGCGGGATCGGCCCGATACTTGCGGGCGAGCACGTGTTTGACCTCGACGCCGAGCTCCGCGGTGAGTCGCAGGGCCAGGTGCCTGCTCAGCGATACCCACGTATCGGCTACCGCCAGCGCTTTCTGATCACCTGCGCGCAAGGTGCCCGCGGTCACGGCATCGCGGACGGTCACCCAATGCCTGCCCATGTCGACGAATTCCGCAGCGCCCGACCGTGGATGGTCGAGGAAGCGCAGGAACTCGGCCAGTATCCAGGACTGCAGCGGGTCGTCGATATCACCGTGTGAGAGCAGCATCCTGGCCTCGTGGGCGATCTCGGCCCAGGACAGATGGCGCAGGGCGACTTTCGTCAGTTTGCGGCGGTCGACCTGCACCGGGAGCTCGCCCGGGCTGGCGGGAATGTCATTGGACAAACTCACGACGACGTCGTACTTCTTCCGCCGTGCGATGTCGAGATAGCTCTCGAGCTGGTCCTTCCTGAGCTTGCCGCTGCCGGTTTTCACCTCGAGCAGCCCGGTCCACTGTCTGCTTCCCCGGCTCACTTTCAGCACGGCATCCGGGACGACCTTCGAGTCGCCCGCCTCGTACTGGACTTCGATGTAGCCCTCGAATGCGCCTGCGGGGGCGCCCATCCTGGCGCAGACGGCGCGGGCGAACGGTCGCACCGCCTGCATGGTCGCGATCAACGCCGAGGTGGTGCGCCGTTCCTGCTCTTCGCCCGCGCCGACGCCGATCACCGAGAACAGCCGCGCGGGTTGCCATCCCTCGGCCTCGGCCTGCCGGAATTCGATCGGCTTGACCTTGCGGACCGGACGCTTGGCGGTACGGACACCGCCGACCCGAGCGGGTTTCGGTGCAGGCGCGGGTTGTGCCGGTTCGACCGGCGCTTCGGCCGGTGACGGTTCGGCGTCATCGATCGACACACCGAAATCTGTTGCCAGCCCACTCAGTCCCGAATCCCAGCCCTGGCCGACCGCGCGGACCTTCCACCCGCCGTCCCTGCGGTAGACCTCCCCGAACACGAACGCCGATTCGGTGTCGGCGTCGGCGGTCAGATACTCGGCCAGCGATCCCCCGGCCGGATCGATGACATGGAGAGCGAGCTTGCCGAGATCACCGAATGTTCCCGCGCCGACACTGCCCGCCAGGGCGATGGTGTGCACCCGATCCGGAACGGTGGCGAGGTCGATCGAGACCCTGGCTTGCATACCCTCCTCGGTCACGCTCGTCCCGAGAAATCGCACCGACCCGTCGGGGGATTCGGGCTGGTTGTAGAACACGAAGTCCGCGTCCGAGCCGACCCTGCGGTCGGTGCCGAGTAGCAGTGCCGAAGCGTCGACTTCGACCGCCGGCTCCGGCCAGCCGATCAGGATGTCGATACGGTCGACATCCTCCGGCAGTGCGATGTTCTGGCCCTTGGACAACAGCGAAGACGACACAGCAGCTCACCCTTCGAGGCTCGGCACGACACTCACCCGCAAGGCGATGCAGCCGACCCACCCGCTGACCCCCTTACCGCACACCACGATTCAGCGGCGATGCCGAGGAATGTCGGTGCTGAGGCCGCAGGTGTTACACAACTCACGTTTAGATGGGCGGAACTATCGTGACCAGCGACGACGATTGTCATCCCGCCCAGGCGATGGCGTCGGGTTCGGCGGTGACGGGGAAGACTCGGACTTCGGCGGGGATGAGGAAGCCGAAGAGGTGGACGGCTTCGCCGAGGGCCTTGTGGTCGGTGACCAGGGCGATGCGGCCCCAGGCGCTGCGGGGGACGCGGACGAGTTTCAGGTCCTGCCACATGGCGTCGAGGGAGTAGCGGTCGAAGTCGGGGCCGAGGACGTAGACGAGGTTGATCGGCTGTTCGTGCTGGAGGGCCGCGTCGATCGCCGGGTCGAGGACGGTGGTGTAGTCCTCGGCGGTGACGGTGCCGGTCGCGCGCAGGCCGATGGTGGCGGCGGGCAGGTGCGGAATCGGTTCCAGGGGCATGATCGGCTCCTTCGTCGTGGTGGTCGGCACCAGCGACGGTAGAGCCGGGGGAGGACCCCGGCGTCATGCGTTGTGGGTGAACTCGAGCTGCCTACTTCGGGTCGCGCTCGGGCAGCGGACGTTCCACGATGTCGGGACGGCCCAGCGAGGTGCGCACCCGGCGTTTGGCGGCCGAGTAGACCTGCGCGGTCTCCGCGGCGACCACGTCCCAGGCGAAGTCGGCGGTGAGCCGTTCGCGGGCGTTGTACGCGCGGTCCTGAGCGGTCGCGGGGTCGTCGAGGACGGCACGGGTGGCGTCGACGATGCCGTCCACGTCGGCCGGTTCGAAGGAGGCGCCGGTGACCCCGTCGATGACGGCCTCACCGAGCCCGCCCGCGGTGGAGGCGATCAGCGGAACACCCGCCGCGGCCGCTTCCAGGGCGACGATGCCGAACGGCTCGTACCTGCTCGGCAGTACGATGGCGTCCGCGCCGTGCAGCCAGCCCAGCAGCTCCGAGTGCCCGAGACTGCCGACGAACTGCACCGCCCTGGCCACGCGATGTACCCGCGCCCGTTCCCGCAGCCAGTCGAACTGGGTGCCGACACCGGCCACGGTCAGGGTGGTCCCGGGGTGGGCGCGCCGGATGCGGGGCAGCGCCGCGATGGCGTCTTGCACGCCCTTCTCGTATTCGAGCCTGCCCACGTAGAGCAGCTTCGGCGGCCCGGAGCGCGGTGCGCGCGGCCGGAAAGTCCACGCGCCCACGTCGATGCCGTTGCGGATCACCGTGATCGGCGCGAGCTCGGGCCCGTAGAGCCGTTCCACCTCGTCCTGCATCGAGCTCGAGCAGGTGATCAGCTGATCGGCCTCGTTGGTCAGCCACCACTCGACCGAGTGGACCTGCTTGTTGACCCGGCCGGACACCCAGCCGCTGTGGCGACCGGCTTCGGTGGCGTGGATGGTCGCCACCAGCGGCACGTCGTAGTACTCGGCCAGCGCGATGGCGGGGTGCGCGACGAGCCAGTCGTGCGCGTGCACCACATCGGGCGTCCAGCCCTCGCCGACGCCCGGCTTGCCCAGGGCGACACCGGCGCGGACCATCGCGTGCCCCATCGCCAGCGTCCAGGCGAGCATGTCCTCGCCGAAGTCGAAGCAGGGCGGGTCCTCGGCCACCGCGACGACGAGTACGCCGTCGGCGATGTAGGAGTGCGTGGGGTGGGTGATCGAGTCGGTGCCCGTGGGCCTGCGCGCCAGCACCACGACCTCGTGACCGGCGGCGGCCAGCTCCACCGCCAGGTGATGGACATGTCGACCGAGCCCGCCGACCACGACCGGCGGGTACTCCCACGACACCATCAAAATCTTCATGCGAATCCTTCAGCGGCGGCCGACGGGACAGCGCTCGGCAACCGCCGCGCGTCCAGACCAGGGAAGAATCCGTCGGCCAGGTTCCATCCTGCCGCGAGACGGGCCGCTTTGGCGAACTGGCCGGCCCCGATGGCCTCGGCGAGTTCGCGGACCGCGTGCGCGTGCTCGTGTGCCCGATCCCGGGCGTACCCGGCGGCGGAGTCCTTGGAGACCATGAAGGCCCAGTCGCTGGAGACGGTGAGAATCGCCTCGCGCAGCAATTGATCGGCGACCGGATCGCGCAGCGAACCGTCCCGGCCGACCTTGTCGAGGGTGTCCAGCGCCAGCCGGACGACGTCGGCGTTGAGCTCGACGAGGTCGGCGACCTGGTCGCCCGCCCACACCCGCCAGTCCTTGCCGGAACCCCACGACGAGTCGTTGAGCTGCACGGGTTCGCCCACGAAGCCGTTGTCGCGGGCGTCGGCGAGGGTGCCGACGGTGACGCCCGCTTCGGGCAGCGCGCGCAGCACCTGTTCGAGCCAGGCGGGACCCTCGTGCCACCAGTGACCGAACAGCTCGGTGTCGAAGGCGGCCACCACGAGGGCGGGCCTGCCGATCCGCGTGGACTCCTCGATCAGCCGGGCGCGCACGGTCTCGACGAAGTCGGCGACGTCGCGGGTGATGGCGGTGGCGGCGAGCTCCGGATCGTAAGGGGCCTTGTCAGGACCGGCGACGGTCTTGCCGGTCACCCGGGACGGTTTGAGACCGGTCGCGTGGTCGTAGTGGTGGAAATCGCGGTAGGCGCTCTGGCCCGGATAGCCCTGTTTCGGCGACCAGACCCGGTAGCTCACCTGGAGATCGCGGCCGAACGCGAGCACGTCGGCGTCGCGAACGGGTCTGCCGAGGGTGGTGTCACCGCGCAGCGACGGGCCGTCGACCATGAAATGCGTCACACCCGCGGCGTCGTAGTTCCGCTCCATGCCGGGGGTGTAGCCGCACTCGGGTGCCCAGATGCCGGTGGGGGTGGTGCCCCAGCGCAGGCGGGCGTCGGCCAGGCCCTCGGTGAGCTGGAACTGCCGAAGTCGCTCGTCGAGCAGCGGCTGGAACGGATGCGCCAGCGGGCCGCCGAGCAGCTCGATCGCGTCGGCGTCGATGAGCGAGCGCCACACCGGCGCGCTGCCGTGCCGCCAGTCCCGCTCGAACTCGGCCAACGCCGTTGCGGCGAGCCGATGTTCGTGCCTGCCCAGCGCCACGTTGCCGGACATGGACGCCTCGTCGGCGCGCAACTGCCAGTTGCCCAGCCAGTGGTGCATGCCCGCCAGGCAGTGCGGATCGTCGAGCTGGGCGGCCAGCACGGGGGTGATGCCCAGGCTCAGCAGGTGTGTACGGCCTTCGGCCGCAAGGTTTTTCAGGACCCGGACCACGGGCAGGTAGGACGCGGCCCAGGACTGGTAGAGCCATTCCTCGCCGACCGGCCAGCGCCCGTGATGGGCCAGCCAGGGCAGGTGGGAATGCAGGACGAGCGTGAACTGGCCCGGCACGGAGCCGGACCGGGCGGAGCGCGAATCGGTCAAGGCCTTGCCTTTGCGGCGCTTGCCTTCTCGGCGATCGCGACCAGGTCCAGGCTCGCGTCGATCTCACCCGCGCGCAGGTCGAAATCGTCGATGGTGACGGCGGCGACGTCGGCGGTCAGGTCGGCGGGCCACGGCTCACCGGCCAGCGCGCGCTCGATCTGGGCGTCGATGAAGGACCCGCCGTGCTTGGCGTCCAACGCTTTCAGGCTCGCGCCGTGGTGCACGCCGAGCATCTCGGTGACCGTGAAACCGGCCTCGACCAGCAGTTCGGTCAGCTCGGCGGCGTTGAGTTCGCGGGTGTGGAACGGGTTGAGCGGGGTGTCGCGACCGGGAGAGAAGGTGATCCGGTTCGGGGTGCTGATCAGCAGCTGCCCGCCCGGGCGCAGCACCCGCAGGCACTCGCGCAGGAACTGCGCCTGGTCCCAGAGGTGCTCGATGACCTGGAAATTCACGACGACGTCGACGGATTCGTCGTCGAGCGGCAGCTCGGCGAGATTGCCCTGGATCATCTCGACCCGCGGGTAGCGCGCGCGCACGTGCGCGACGGCGCCGTCGTCGTAGTCCACGCCGACGACACGCGCGGCCACGCCGGCGATCATGTCGGCGCCGTAGCCCTCGCCCGAACCCGCCTCGAGCACGGTCTTGCCGGTGCACCGGTCGAGCAGGCGGGCATAGGCGATCTCGTGCCGACGGAACCAGTAGTTCTCCTCGGCGATGCCGGGCACGGTCCGCTCACCGGTCAGCGGCAGTGGTTCATGTGTGGCGGCCACAGGTGCGGCAGGGATCACAGCCTCGCTCATTTCTCCGACGTTACTGGTACCGCCGGTTCCCCCAGGACTCAGGGATCGGTTCCGAACCCCTTGTGCATGTAGGTTACCCACGAGTAACTTAGCGTAGGGTAGTGTTCCGCTCTGAGCTACTCACACGGACGTACGGCCCAGCTCGTGCGGCCACCACACACGTGTACCCAGAAGGAGGTCGACGAAGACCGATGCCGAACATCGTCGTACTCATCAAGCAGGTTCCCGACACCTGGTCCGAGCGCAAGCTGACCGATGGTGACTACACCCTCGACCGCGAGGCCGCCGACGCCGTCCTCGACGAGATCAACGAGCGCGCCGTCGAGGAAGCGCTGCTGATCAAGGAGGCGCAGGGCGGCGAGGTCACCGTGCTGGCCGCCGGTCCGGATCGCGCCACCGAGGCCATCCGCAAGGCGCTGTCCATGGGTGCCGACAAGGCCATCCACATCAACGACCCGGCGATCCACGGCTCCGACGCCGTGCAGACCGCGTGGGTGCTGGCCGGCGCGCTGGGCCAGGTCGAGGGCGTCGAGCTGGTCATCGCCGGCAACGAGGCCACCGACGGTCGCGCGGGTGCCGTGCCGGCGATCATCGCCGAGTACCTGGGCATCCCGCAGCTGACGCACCTGCGCAAGCTGGCCGTCGACGGCGACAAGATCACCGGCGAGCGCGAGACCGACGAGGGCGTCTTCAAGCTCGAGGCGTCCCTGCCCGCCATCGTCTCGGTCACCGAGAAGATCAACGAGCCGCGCTTCCCGTCCTTCAAGGGCATCATGGCCGCGAAGAAGAAGGAAGTTCAGGTCTTCACCCTGGCCGATCTGGGCATCGACCCGTCGACCGTGGGCGTGGCCAACGCCGGCACCCAGGTCACCGGCTCCACCCCGAAGCCTGCCCGCACCGCGGGCGAGAAGATCGCGGACGAGGGTGAGGGCGGCAACCAGATCGCCACCTACCTCATCGGTCAGAAGATCATCTGATCCGGCCCCGTCCGAGACTTCGAAGGAGAAAGAACAATGGCTGAAGTACTTGTGCTCATCGAGCACGCCGACGGTGCCGTGAAGAAGGTCAGCACCGAACTGCTCACCGCCGCCCGTACCCTGGGCGAGCCCGCCGCCGTCGTGACCGGCCCGGCCGGCACCGCCGACAAGCTGGCCTCCGCGCTGGCCGCCGCCGGTGCCGAGAAGATCTACGTCGCCGAGTCCGACGACGTCGACGGCTTCCTGGTCACCCCGAAGGTCGACGTGCTGGCCGGCCTGGTCGAGTCCGCCTCGCCCGCCGCCGTGCTGGTCGCCGCCACCGCCGAGGGCAAGGAGGTGTCGGGCCGCCTCGCCGCGCGTATCGGCTCCGGCCTGCTCGTCGACGTCATCGGCGTCAACGCCGACGGCTCGGCCGTGCACTCCATCTTCGGTGGCGCGTTCACCGTCGACGCCAAGGCCACCGGCGACGTGCCGGTGATCTCGATCCGTCCGGGCGCCATCGAGACGGTCGCGCAGGCCGGTGCGGGCGAGCAGGTCGTCGTCGAGGTTCCGGCCCAGGAAGACGGCGTCGTCAAGGTCGTCTCGCGTGAGCCGATCGTGGGCGGCGACCGTCCGGAGCTGACCGAGGCGAGCATCGTCGTCTCCGGTGGCCGTGGTGTCGGTTCCGCCGACAACTTCGCGGTCGTCGAGGCGCTGGCCGACTCGCTCGGTGCCGCTGTCGGCGCCTCGCGTGCCGCCGTCGACTCGGGCTACTACCCGGGCCAGTTCCAGGTCGGTCAGACCGGTAAGACGGTCTCCCCGCAGCTCTACATCGCCCTGGGCATCTCCGGCGCCATCCAGCACCGCGCCGGCATGCAGACCTCGAAGACCATCGTCGCGGTCAACAAGGACGAAGAGGCCCCGATCTTCGAGATCGCGGACTACGGCATCGTGGGCGACCTGTTCAACGTCGCCCCGCAGCTGACCGAGGCCGTGAAGTCCCACAAGGGATAAATCGCTGAGGCGCTGAGCGCACTGCGGCCCCGTCCGGGTATCCCGGGCGGGGCCGCTTGCGTCTCGCGAGAGATGTCGTAGCCCGCGCCCTGCTGACACCGCTTCGGCGACTTCTGTCCGGGTGGGCTGTGCACCGTGGTGTGGCCGGTCGTCGTTGCCGCTGATCGAGGCGGTCGATTCACCTAATGCATGTCCCTGTCCGGTATCGACCGTCCTGACCTGCCCGAATTCATGACGTGGGAGCAGTTGGGGCAACTTCCGGATGAGATCGCCGGCCAGATCGAGCTCTGGGAGGGTCGGGTCGTCTGGCTGCGGCGTGGCCCCGGCGAGCATCAGATCTTCATGCGTCGGCTGACCAATGCGCTGGAGCGGTCCGCGGGAGACGACATGGCGGGGCACCCTGACCGTTGCTGGGTCGCCAATCTCGAGACGACCGTGTTCCTCGGTTCGACCGGATAGTCGGACTTTGTCACCCCGGACTTCTTGATACACCGTTGTCTAGGTGGTCCACTGCACCCTGTCGACTATCGACTCGACGACGAGTGGATCAACGATGCCGACGGCACGGTGTCATTCCCTCAACCTTTCCCGATCGAGGTCCCCTGGTCCGCGCTGGCCTTCTGATGTTTCGTGTCTCCGATGCGTCGAAGGTTTCTCCGGTGACCGGGGATTGCCGCGGCGTTTCGAGTGGAGGGCCGCCTTGTGGAGGCCGTGCGACCACTGCTTGAACGGTGGTCGACCCGGTGGCTACGTTGTGCCCGTGGAGATGGTGTGGTGGGGCTGGTATCGGCGAAACTTCTTCGATGACAAGGAGATAGCCGCGCGTGACCGGTTGGCCGACGCCGGCAGCGCCCCGGTTGGTGCGCGAGATCGACGCGACGGTGCCGGCCCAGCTCGAATGCCAGCTGCACGCCGTGATTCTGGGGCGAGTGCTGGACCTGTGCCGGAAGTGCGGCTTCCGACCGCCGCCGCTGACACCGCTGCTCGAGTACCCGGGCGCGACGCTGTGGGCGGCGATTCCGGGCATGTACGGCGGCTTCGCGATCGCGCTGGTGGCCGATGCGGACGAACTCGAGGTATCCAGCTGGTGCCGGGTGGCCGGTGGTTCGGGCCAACGGCATCGGGTTCGGCCGGACGGGTTCGACCTCGTCGAGGAAGGGTTCGTCTAGCCGGGAGCGTTCACCGGGCGGCCGAGCACCATCCACTTGTCCGGGTCGGTGAGGGTTTCGAAGCCGAACTTCTCGTAGAGGCCGTGGGCGTCGTGGGTGGCGAGCACGACGCGGCGCAGGTTGTCGGGGGCGAGGTGGTCGCGGATCGCGGCGACCAGCGCGACGCCGACCCCCTTGCCGCGTACCGCGCGATCCACGTACACATCGCACAGCCACGCGAAGGTCGTCCGGTCGGTGATCACGCGCGCGTAGGCGACCTGCTCGCCCGAAACACGTTCGTAAACTCCGAAATTGAGTGATTCCGCGATGGCGCGGTCCTGCAGCTCGCGGGTTCTGCCCATGGCCCAGTACGAGTCGGTGGACAGCCAGGTGTGCACGCGGGCGGCGTCGATGCGGGCGGTCTCGGTGGAGACCTCGTAACCGTCGGGGATCTCGGGTAGTGGGGTGTCGGTCATCTGGGCAGAATCGCAGGCCGGATACCGCGCTGTCGAGGGGGTTTCGGGCCACCCGGATGCCCGGTGGGGCTCTCCCCGCACGCGGATCGGCATGGCAGGGTGGGGTGGGTGACGATGTTGCCGATCGAAGTGCCGCCGGAGGTCGAGGAGACGGTACGGGCGGTGTTCGGGGCCGCGGGGGAGCGGTGGCTGGACGACTTGCCCGCGCTGGTGAAAAAGCTCTGTGCGGCTTGGGAGCTGATGCTGGTCGGCCCGGCGTTCGAGGGTGGGACGCACGCGTTCGTCGCGCCGGTGCGGCGCGGGGACGGGTCGGTGGCGGTGCTCAAGGTGCCGGTGGTCGACGAGGAGAACGCGGCGGAGGCGACCGGGCTGTATTGCTACGGCGGGGACGGGGCGGCGATGCTGTACCGGTTCGACGTCGACAGTGGCGCGATGTTGATGGAGTGGGCGCGGCCGGGGGAGCCGCTGCTGGAGCAGCCGGGGTTCCCGAGTCTGGAGGGCAGGCCGGAGAACACCGAGCGGGTCCGCCTGGCCTGCGGGCTGCTACGCCGGTTGCGGCGGGAGCCGGTCGACGTTCCCGAGGACTATCCGGCACTACCGATTGCGACCGACGTGGTCGCGCAGTGGACCGCGCGGCTCCGGCAGCCGGAACCCGAACTCGCCGAGGTCCTTCCGGACGCTCTGCGCGAGCGGGCACTGGCGTGGTGCGCGCGCCTCGCGGTTCCGGTGGGCCCGCTGCTCGTCGTCAATCGCGACACCCACCTCGGCAATATCGTTGCCGCCGAACGCGAACCGTGGCTGCTCATCGATCCGAAGCCCTACCTCGGCGAAGCCGCCTTCGACGCGGGCTTTGTGATCATGATCCAGGTGCAGTCCTCCCCGACCCCTGAGCACGCCCGTGCCGTCGTCGCCGCGACGGCACGTGACCTCGACATCCCCGTCGACCGTGCCCAAGGCTGGGCCTTCCTGCGCGCGATCGAGGAGATCATCTGGTCGGTCGAGGACGACGATGCCGAGACGCTGCCGCTCCACCTGGCCGTCGCACACGCCCTGGCGAGCTCGCCCATCGGCTAGCCGCTCCTACCGCCGGTGCAACGCGTCCAGCAGGGTGTTCACGATCGGATTCTGGCGTGCGTCCTCACGCAGCACCGCCGACACCGGGATACGCAGGCGGTGGTCGGTGAGGTCCAGGGTGAGCAGCCCCTTGGTCGGGCCCTCGTAGAGGACCGTCCAGGACTCGGGCCGGTTGAGCAGTTCCATCGTGGCGGTGTGGTCGGGGGGAATCGGTGGACCGAAGGTGGGGCCGACCGGAAGATCGGCGAAGGCCGAGCGGATCAGGGTGTGCAGCAGGACCTGCTCCTGCTCGGGCGGGAGCAACAGCGGATAGGGACTGAGGTCGGCGAGCGTGACGACCCCCTTGCCCGCCAGCGGGTGACTGCTCGAGATCGCGATCACCAGATCCTCGACCCACAACTGCTCCACCGCCAGCCCCGGCTGATCCACACTGCCGCGGATCAGCGCCAGATCGCAGTCACCGTCGGCCACGGCCGTGATCCGCTGACGGAACGGCTTGATGACGTATTCGATCTCGGCGTCGGGGTGGGCGGCGCGGGCGGCGGCGATCGCGGACAGCGACCGGGCCGCGAACGACATGTTGGCGGCGAGCCGGATGCGCGGGCCGGTGGTGCGCACGGCGGCGCGGATCGCGGACTCCAGACTCAGCATCTGCTTGGCCAGCGGCAGTAGGCGCAGGGTGGCGTCGGTGGGGACGACGGCGCGGGTCGTGCGCTCGAACAGCTGGGCGCCGAGGTCACGTTCGAGTCTCGCGATCTGGTGGCTGATCGCGGATTGGGAGATGAAGCAGCGGCTCGCCGCGCGGCTGAAACTGAGCTCCTCACAGACCGCGACGAAGTACGCCAGCTGGCGAAGTTCCACCAGGTCCCTCCTATTGATTAGTTATGCAGATAAGAGTCATCTTCAGTATGCGCCCAAACACTGGAAACATCTGCGTTCCGCATCGCGTTTACTCATATGAAAGGACTCATTACCGATCTTGGAGCGCGCGATCATGGAACACACGGATGTCGTCATCGTCGGTTCGGGCTTCGGCGGACTCGCCGCTGCCAAGCAACTGAGCAAGTCACGAATCAACTACGTCCTGATCTCGAGCACGCCCGAGCACCTGTTCCAGCCCCTGCTCTACCAGGTGGCCACCGGCGTGCTCGCGCCCGAGGAGATCGCACCGCCGATCAAGAACGTACTGCGCCGTCACCCCGAGGCCGACGTCCGGCTCGGCAAGGTCACCGCGATCGACGCCGAGGCCGCCGTGCTCACCTACGAGACCGCCGAGGGTACCCGCCAGATCGGCTACGGCTCGCTCATCGCGGCCACCGGCGCCAGCCAGAGCTACTTCGGCCGCGACGACTTCGCCGACAAGACCTTCTCGCTCAAGACCATCGACGACGCCCAGCGCCTGCGCGACCAGATCGCCTCGGTGTTCGCCGCGGCCGAGAACGCCGACGAGGCGACCCGGCGCAGGCTGCTCAGCTTCGTCGTCGTCGGCGCGGGCGCGACCGGCGTCGAGGTGGCGGGCCAGATCAAGGAACTGGCCAAACGGCACTTCCACCAGGAGGTCTCGGTGACCCTGGTCGAGGGCGCCGGCGCGGTGCTGCCCCCGTTCGGCGGCGGGCTCTCGGAATACGCGAAGCGCTCGCTGACCGACAGTGGCGTCGAGGTGCTGCTCGGGACCTTCGTCACCGATATCGACGAGGGCAAGGTGACGGTCAAGGACGCCGAGGGCATCGAGCGCGGCATCGCCGCCGAGACCGTGGTGTGGTCGGCCGGCGTGCAGGCGGGCGGATTCGCGGCACTGCTGGCCGAGGCCACCGGCGCCGAGACCGACCGCGCGGGCCGGCTGCTGATCAACCCCGACCTGACCGTCGGCGGCCACGCCGACATCTTCGCCATCGGCGACATGACCTCGCTCAACGGCTACCCCGGCCAGTCGCCGGTCGCCATGCAGGAGGGTCGCCACGCCGCCGACATCATCCGGCGCAAGAAGGACGCGGGCACGCCGTTCGTCTACTGGGACAAGGGCAGCATGGCGGTGATCAGCCGCTTCAGCGCGGTGGTCAAGCTCAACGACCGCATCACGTTCAAGGGCACCATCGCCTGGGCGATGTGGCTGGCCGTGCACCTGATGTACCTGGTCGGCTTCCGCAACCGCTTCGCCGCGGTCGCCTCGTGGCTGGTGGCCTTCATCGGCACCGCCCGCCCCGGCTTCGCCGACGCGGCCGAGACGAAGGTCGACGCCCGACAGGCCGAGCACCAGCCCGACACGCGAGAGCACATCGCGGTCTGACCGAGATGACAGCGCCCCGTCATCACGATGACGGGGCGCTGTCGCTGTCGGTCAGCGGCGATCAGCGATGCGAGGCGGCCGCGAAGGTGGGCACGCTGGCCAGCAACGTGCGCGTATAGGCCGCGGCCGGAGCCTCGTAGATCTGGGCGCAGGGCCCGGATTCGACGAGCTTGCCGTGCCGCAGCACCGCCACCGCGTCACTGACATGGCGCACCACCGCCAGGTCGTGCGAGATGAACAGCATCGTCAACGCGAGGCGTTCGCGCAGATCGAGCAGCAGATTGAGAACTTCTGCCTGCACCGAGCAGTCCAGCGCGGAGGTGATCTCATCGGCGATGATCACCTCCGGTTCCACCGCCAGCGCCCGGGCGATCGCGATCCGCTGACGCTGGCCGCCGGAGAACTCGTGGGGATAACGCCCTGCTGCGCTGGGATCCAGCGATACCGTCGCCAGCCGTCGCCCGATCGCCTCGGCGTGTACGCGCGGATCGGCGCGGGTCGGGTCGATGGCTTCGGCGATGGCCCGCCCGATGGTCATGCGCGGGTTCAACGAGGCGTAGGGATCTTGGGACACCAGTTGCACGCGGCGCCGCAACCGGCGCGGTGACTTTCCGGTGAGTGACTGACCGTCGAGGGTGATCCGCCCGGCGGTGGGCGCCACGAGCCCGACCACTGCCTTGGCGATCGTCGACTTGCCCGAGCCGGATTCGCCGACCAGGCCGAGGGTTCGGCCGGTCGGCACCCGCAGGGTGACCTCGTCGACCACGGTCGTGGCGTGTCGGCCCGAGCCGTAGGCGATGCTGAGCCCGGTGATCTCGAGTCCTGTGGTCATCGCGTGGGAACCTCCTGTGCGGCCTCGACGACATGGCAGGCAACGCCGCCGATTCGCGGTGGCGGCTCGGCCGCGCAACGTGGCACCGCGAGCGGACACCGTGGCGCGAAGGCACACCCGATCGGCCGGTCGGCGGGTGCGGGCGGGCGGCCGGGGATGGTCGCCAGCCTGCCTCCGGGCGCGCTGCCGTCGAGGGTCGGGCTGGCCGCGAGCAGGGCGCGCGTGTACGGGTGCCGAGCGCGTCCGGCGCGCAGTTCCGCAGCGGTCAGCTCCTCGACCACCCGCCCGGAGTACATCACCACCACGCGATGGCAGAGCGTGCCGACCACACCGATGTCGTGGGAGATGAACAACATTCCGGTACCGCGGTCATTGATCTCCCGCAGCAGGTCCAGGACCTCCGCCTGCACGGTCACATCGAGTGCGGTCGTCGCCTCGTCGGCGATGATCAACCGGGGATCGGGCAGCACCGCAGCGGCGATCATCGCCCGCTGCCGCATTCCGCCCGAGAGCTGGTGGGGATACTGGCCGAGCACTGTCTCCGGCTGCCGCACATGTACCCGGCGCAGGGCCTCGGTGGCCCGCGCCATAGCCTTGCGTCGTGTCGTCTTGCCGTGCACGCGTAGCACTTCGGTCAGCTGGGTACCGATGCGCAGCGCGGGATTGAAGGAAGCGGACGGGTCCTGGTAGACGATGCCGAGCGCGGTCGCCAATCGCGCCGGGTCGCTGTCGGTGCTCGTCAGGTCGAGCCCGTCCAGATCGAGGCAGGCCGCCCTGATGGTGAGTTCGTCGGGCAACAACCGGGCCACCGCCATCGCCGTCAACGACTTACCCGAGCCCGATTCACCGACGAGGCCGACGATCTCGCCCGGCGCCACCCGCAGTGAGACCGAATCGACCAGGCGGACACCACTGTCCAACTCGACGCTGAGGTCGGTGACCGTCAGCAGTGCGCCGGGCTCGGGAGCTTTCGGGGTGACCGGTGCGGTGACCGCCGGTGCTCGCCGCGGGGCGGTGCGCTCGCGCGGATCGATAGTGGCGGCGAGGCCGTCACCGATCAGCGAGGCGAACACCCCGGTCACCGTGATCGCGACAGCGGGACCCAGAGCTTCCGCCGGTGTGGTGTAGAGCGAGCGCAGTCCGCCGTTGAGCAGTGAGCCCCAGTCGAATTGGGGGTTCTGCACACCGAGTCCGAGGAACGACAGACCCGACAGCGCGACCAGCACCTGCGCGTACGCGGAGGAGAACAGCACTGTCAGCGGTCCGGCGATGTTGGGCAGCAAATGCCTGCTCATCACCCGCGCCGGTGAGACTCCGAGAAGTCTGGCGGTGGAGACGAAGTCGCGCCCGGCGACCGAGCCGGCGAGGTTGGCGGTGAGCCGTGCGAACGACGGCGAGCCGCCGAGCACGATGGCGATCACCGAGGCGGTCGGACCCGCGCCGAGAATGGTGGCGATCACCAGCGCCATGATCAGCGTCGGAGCGGTGACCATGATGTCGATGATCCGGAGCCCGACTTCACGGATCCGGGGCCCGGACACCCACACCGCGGTACCGATCGCGATACCGACGGCAGCGGCGAGCACGGTCGCCACGGTGGTCAACACCACCGTGAGCCGGGTCGCGACCAGGACCCGCGCCAACACATCGCGCCCGAGTGAGTCCGTCCCGAGCCAGTGCTCGGCGCTGCTCCCGCCGCGCACCGTGTCGGACATGGCGGTGGCGGTGTCGTACAGCAGGGGCGGGGCGAGGAGGGCGACCAGGACGACGACGGCGAAGCCGACCGCGCCGGCCACCAGGGAGGGATGGGGACGAGGCTTCATCGGTTGCCTCCGGCGAGCGAGGAGCGCGGGTCGAGAATCGCCAGCGCGATGTCGACCAGTAGGTTCAGCACGGCGGCCAGCAGTCCGAGAACCAGGACGCAGCCCTGGATCACCGGGTAGTCGCGCACCAGCAACGCGTCGACCACCCGCTGGCCGATGCCTGGCCAGGCGAACACGGTCTCCACGATCACCGTGCCGCCCAGCATCGAGGCCAGGACCAGACCGCTCAGGGTCATGACGGCAGTGAGCAGGTTGGGCAGTACGTGCCGCAGATACAGCCGTAGCAGGGGCAGCCGTCTACCGCGCGCGGTACGGATGTAGTCCTGGGACAAGACGTTTCCGGCTTCGCGTCGCACCACCCGTGCCATCACACACAGGCTGGGCAGGCTGATCGCCAGCACCGGCAGGATCAGCGACTGCGCGGTCTGCGCGCCACCCGCGGGCAACACCCCGAGCATGATCGCGAAGATCACCACCAGCGCCGTACCGACCACGTATTCCGGGACGGCACCGAGCAATCCGGTGGTCAGGGTGAACGCCCCGTCGGCCCGCCTGCTGTGTCGTGCCGCGACCGCGATGCCGAGTGGCAGCGCGACCGCGAGCACCAGGATCAGCGAGAACACCGCCAGCTCGGCGGTGAACGGCAGCCGCGTCGCGATCACGTCCGAGACCGCCTCCCTGGTCTGGAACGACCTGCCGAGATCACCCTGGGCCAGCCCCGACACGTAGTCGGTGAAACGGGTGAGCAGCGGGCGGTCCAGGCCCAGTTCGGCCCGGATCCGGGCGATGTCGGCCTGGGTCGCGTTCTGCCCGGCCAGCGATTCGGCGGGGTCACCGGGAATGAGCTGGATCATGGCGAAGGTGACTACGACGAGCACCACGGCCACGGCGAGGAGTCCGGCCGCGCGGCGCACCGCGAAGCCGATCCACCCTGTCACGCGCCGATCCGCAGGGTGCTGAGGTCGATCTGGCCGTTGGGGATGTGTGCGCGCACACCGTCGGCGAAAACGTAGCGCACGTTCAGCGTCGACAACGGCACGATGTCGACGGCGCTGAGCAGCCCCGCCTGACCCCGTTGCCAGGCTGCGCATTTGGCCGTCTGGTCGGTGGTGACGACCGCCGCGCGCAGACCCTCGTCGAAGGCGTCGTTGTGGGTCGCGCCGTAGTTGCGACCCGCCGGCGGTTCGGCACCGGTGAGCAGGTTGGACGCGGTGAGCAGCGTGGTCGACAGCGACGCCATCACGTTGATGTCCCAGTCCCCGCCGGGTAGCACCGACGAGGCCCAGGTGTTGTTGTCGACATTGACCAGCTTCACCTCGGCTCCGGCCGCGCGCAGTGCCTCGGCGACATAGGTGTTGCCCGCGCCGTCGGCGATCGCGTTGGTGCCGGTCACCGTGATCTTCTTGCCTGCCAGAACTCGGGTGGCCGCCGCGAGGTCGTGCCGGGTCAGCAGGGCATCGTCGGTGTTGGCGCAGACATTGGCGGTGTCGTCGACATAGCTCTTCAGCAGGGTTCCCGAGCCGCCGAGGACCTTGTTGTAGGCCGGAGCCTCCATGGCCTGTCCCACGGCCTTGCGGAACTCCGCGTCGGCGCCCGGCTTGCCCGCGCGCTGGTTGAAGAACAGGAAGTTGCGGACCATCGGCGCGGTCTCGGTGTCGAAGCCCTGTGCCAATCGGGTCCCGTCGGGACCGGTGAAGCCGGCGAAGTCGAGCTGACCGGTCTGCAGGAGATTGGCCGCGGCGGATTCGCTCTTGACGATGCTGAGCTCGAGCGTGGCGGGGGAGCGGCCCGCCCGGTCGGCGGCGAAAGCGGGAAACGCGTCGAAACCCTCGCGCAGGGAGGCGATGTAGCGGGAGCCGCGTTCACTCGCTGTCAGGACGTAGGGGCCGGTGCCTGCGCCGACCACCGAACCGGTGGCCAGGCCGGTGGGGTCGTCCAGACCGGGCTGACAGATGATGCCCGAGTTGACCAAGCCCAGCGAGGGGAGCAACTCCGTCCAGGGCGTAGCCATGCGTACCGAGACGGTGCCGGCCGCGTCGTCGCCGGTGATGGTGGTCTTGTCGCCGCCATTGGCCGGGCCGAACGTGTACGCCGCGCCTGGAGCCGTCTTGCGGAAGTACTCCAGCGATGCGGCGACCTGGCGCGCGGTGAGCGGGCTCCCGTCCGAGCAGGTCAGGCCCTGCTGCAAGGTGAAGGTGGCTTGCGTCGCGGTGACGTCCCACGACGCGGCCAGGCGCGGGACGACGACGTTGTCGTCGTCGAGGCCGACCAGCGTCGAGTAGAGCAGCCGGTCGACGGCGTACTCGGAGGATCCGGCCGCCCGTGCGGGATCGAAGCTACCGACGTCGGAGGTCAGCGCCAGGCGCACCGTCCCGCCGGACGCGCCGCCCCGATCGGCGGTCTGCGATGTCGTGCACGCGGCGAGTGTCGCGACCGCCGCGACACACGCTGCGAAGAGGGGGCGTTTCATGCGAACTCCTTGATGCGTGAGGTGACATCAAGGAAGCAGCGTCGCTGCCGAACGCCGGACTATCGCAAATGTCGGCCATTGCGGGCGCGCTGGTGCCGAATACGGGCGGAGAAGGTTGTTTTGCCGAGGATAATCGCCACCGGCGGGGCCCGGCTCGCGCTGCGCGCCGGCGGCGGGCCGCCGGGTTCTATCGATCGGTGGGTGAGTCGGCCGCCGTGGCGCGCGTGCGCAGGGCATCGACGAGCGCGTCCTCGGCTCCGGAAGCCGTGCGGTCCGCCCAGCGACCGATCGGAATGTGGCGCAGGTAGCGCCCGTGGGGGTCGAGCAGGGTAGCGCCGATCTTCAGCGGCCACAGCGCCATCGACCGATCGGCGATGGCGAGGTCCGGCATGGCTTCGGTGAGCCGCGCCTCGAAGGCGGGCATATCGGCCATCGTGCGCAGCCAGACGTTGAAGATCAGATTGCGCGGCCCGGTCATCGAGTAGCACATGCGGGTCTCGCGCATCGCCGCGATCGCGTGGCCGATCTCGGCGGCCCGCGCCAGCGGCGTTGCGGCCCAGAAGGTGACGCTGAGCGGCCAGCCCGACGCGAACCGCGCCACTTCGCAGCGATAGGCGATGGCGTTGTCGTGGTCGAGTCGCGCCAGTCGCCTGCGCACGGTGGTCGGGCTCATCCCGGTGCGCTCGGCCAGAGTGGTGACCGACTGCCTGCAGTCGCGACTGAGTTCGGTCACCAGCGGGATGTCGGCGGCGTGGATGGAGCCGTAACCGGGCGTGCGGCGCTGGGTCTGCGCCGACAACGCGGTGTGGGCCATCCGGGTCCGATCGAGCCGCCAGCGGCTGCCCTCGGTGAACGAGGTGGTCACCACCTGCGAGCGGGTGGTGACCACACCGGCGAGGGCGCCGAGCCGGAAGGTGACATAGCGGGCCAGGGACGCGTGGTCGAAGAAGGCCGCGGTGATCATCAGGTCGCGCGCGCCCGTGGTGAGTTCGACGGTCACCAGGTTCACATCGAGGGCGAGTTCGGCCGCTACTTCATGCAGACGTCCTGGAGCACAGTCGATTTCGATGACGGCGAGGATCGGCGACACGCCGTCGATGCTGAGCGGATAGCAGGTGAGCCAGGCCAGGCCCTCGCTGTGCAGCCGCGCCCAGCGGCGTGCCGCGGTGGAGCCGTCGATGCCGAGGGCACGTCCGATCTGCTGCCACTGTGCCCGCGGCGCCACCTGTAGGGCCGCCACCAATTCGTAGTCGAGCTCGTCCAGCGTGGCGGAATTCTGCATAGTTGGGCCTTTCAACGGCGAGATCCGGCAAATTGTATCGGTCCGGCGACTCGATCGGCACCGTGAAGTGGCCCAGCCCTTCCATCCGAGGAGCCCACCGTGGTGAACGAACTCAGCGCGCTATCGACCCCGTCCCCCCTCGCCGGGCTCGGTCGAACGATCGTCCCGGCGACCACCGAGGACCCCTGGCAGCGGGTGTACCGGCAGTTGCACGCCCATCCGGAACTGTCGGGCAGGGAATTCGCCACCGCGAGCCTGGTAGCCGAACAGCTGCGCGCGCTGCCGGGCTGGGAGGTCACCGAACGGGTCGGCGGCACCGGGGTGGTCGGGGTCCTGCGGGGCGGGCCGGGCCCGGTCGTGTGGATGCGGGCCGATATGGACGCTCTGCCGGTGCACGAGGACACCGGACTGGACTACGCCTCGACCGTGTCCGGTGTCATGCACGCATGCGGACACGACATGCACGTGGCCGCGTTGCTCGGTGTCTGCGCCGAATTGGCCGCCGGCGATACCGTCACCGGTACCGTCGTCGCGATCTTCCAGCCCGCGGAGGAAACCGGCGCGGGTGCGGCCGGCATGTTGAACGACGGTCTGCTGGAGCGCTTTCCACGCCCGGATATCTGTCTCGGGCAGCACGTCGGGCCGACCCCGGCCGGACTGGTCCTCACCCGCAGCGACACCCTGATGGCGGCATCGGACTCGGTGCGGGTGCGGCTGGCGGGCATCGGCGGACACGGGTCGAGTCCGCATCTGGCCGTGAATCCGCTGACCATGGCCGCCTCGCTCGTCCTGCGCTTGGACGGCCTGGTCGCGCGTCAGGCGGCCGTAGGGTCGAGTCCGGTACTCACCGCGGGTTCGTTGCACGTGGGCACGCGGCCGAACATCATTGCCGAGAACGCCGAACTCCTGCTCACTCTGCGCACGTTCTCCGAGCGTTCCCGCGCGCAGATGATGGAGGCGATCCGGCGGGTCGTCGCGGCCGAGGCCGCGGCGGCGGGTACCGCCATCGCGCCGGAGGTCGAGTTCTACGACCACTTCCCGATGACGGTGAACACTGTGGGCGCCACCGAGCGGGTGATGGCCGAACTCGGCGCGACCGGGTTGGCTGTGCTGCCCTTGAGGAACCCGCTCAGCGGCAGTGAGGACTTCGGTCTCCTCGGCACGGCGGCAGGCTGTCCGTCGGTGTTCTGGAACATCGGTGGCTTCGGCCCCGATCGCTTCGGCCCCGACGACGCGGCGTATATGCTGGCCGAAGGCACGGTACCGCCGCATTTCCCGGTCAATCACTCCTCGCGTTTCGCCCCCGATCCGGCGGTGACGCTGCCCGCCGCGATCGCCGCGATGGGCGCTGCCGTACGGGCGGAACTGGGTATCGGCGAATGTTGTGCGGCCGTGAAATGAACGCTCGGTGTGACCCCCATCTCGTTCACCGAACGGGCATCGACACGACACCGATGTGTCGCCCCGATGCCAGCTCGGACTGGCTTCATCAGCGGTATGACAATTTCGTCCGTGTTGACCGCGCCGGCGCCGGACTCCGGGGTGGGGAAGTCTCGGTACAGTCTGGTCGTCGCGTCCGATGCCGAGCACAGGGAGGCCGCGCAGCGGCTCCGATTCCAGGTCTTCGCCTCCGAACCCGGGTTCCGGATGCCCGACAACGGCACCGGCCTGGACGCCGACCGGTTCGACGAGCACTGCGACCACCTGCTGGTCCGTGACGAGTTCACCGAGCAGTTCGTCGGCTGCTACCGGATGTTGCCGCCGGACAAGGTGACCGCCGCGGGCGGGTACTACACGGCGACCGAATTCGATCTCACCCAGCTCGACCCGACCGGTCACCGGATCGTCGAGATGGGCCGGGCCTGCGTGGTGCCCGACCACCGCAACGGCTCGGTGCTCACCCTGATGTGGGCGGGGATTCTGCACTACATCCAGCTCACCGGCTACGACTGGGTGATGGGCTGCGTCTCGGTGCCCATGCAGGACGGCCCCCAGGACCCGGCCGGGGTGAACGTGCGCGGCGTGCGTGACCTGCTGCTGGGCCGCCACGCCTGCGACCCCGAGCGCCGGGTGCACCCGCACCGCCCGGTCGTCGTCGACGGGCTCTGCCTCGACGAGCTGACACCGCCGAGCCGCCCCAAGCTCCCGCCGCTGCTGCGCGGATACCTGCGCCTGGGCGCCGAGATCTGCGGCGAACCGGCCCACGATCCCGATTTCGCCGTCGCCGACTTCGTCGCGCTGCTCGGCATGGAAACCATCAACACCCGGTATCTGGAGCGGCTGCAGAGCGCGGCCGCCAATTTCGACGGGAAGTAATCACCATGGTGTTCGACGCGCCGCCCGCCACTCACTCGCACTCGTGGATGCCGTCGAGCCCCTGTGGTTCACGCTGCATCGAACCGATCGACCAGGTCGGTACCGCCAGGACGATCGCCCGGCTGGCCGGGGTGATCGGCCTGGTGCTCACCTTCCCCGTGCTGACCGCGGCGACGCCGAGGTCACGCCGGGAGAACGTGCAGCGCCGGTATGCCCGCGCCGCACTCGGTTGCCTGGGGATGCGGCTGCGCATCATCGACAACCGCACCCCCGAGCAGGGCGCGTCGACGGCGGGCTTCGCCGAGCCGGGCACCGCGGTGATGGTGGTGACCGGGCACATCGGCTGGGCCGACGTGGTCGCCCTGGCCGCGGTGCAGCCGGTCGGCTTCGTCGCCCGCGCCGACATGGTCGAGTGGCCGGTGCTGGGCAAGCTGGCCCAGCTCACCCGGGTGATCCCGATCGAGCGGGCCCGCCTGCGCGAACTGCCGGGCGTGGTCGGTCAGGTCGGGCGGCGGCTGGCCGAGGGCAACCGGATCGCGGTCTTCCCGGAGGGCACCACCTGGTGCGGGCGGGCCTACGGCTCGATGCGCCCGGCCATGTTCCAGGCCGCGATCGACACCACCACCCCGGTGCAGCCGGTTCGGCTGCGCTACCTCGACCGGCACGGCGTCCCGTGCACGGTGCCCGGTTTCGTCGGCGACGACAGCTTCGCCGATTCGGCGAAGCGGGTGCTGCGCAGTCGCGGCATGGTCGTCGAGATCTCGCTCGAGCCGCTGGAGCACCCGGGGTCGGACCGCCGCGATCTCGCGCGGCGGTGCGAGGCCGCCGTGCGCGGTACGGACCGCTCGCGCCACGGCGTGCGCGACACCGAATGGATCGAAGCGGGCAACACCCGCGTGCAAGATCCGTCGGTCGATCAGCGGACGCCGGAAAAGGTATCGGCTACTGCCTGGTAACCGATTGCCGGTGCTTCTCGTCCTTTACCGGGGACCGCGCTCGCGGTCTCCGGTAAAGGCGTTCGTCTGACCGAATTGCGGAGGATTCGCAGGTCCGAGCCCGGCGGGGAATCGGCGCGAAATGTGAAACAGTCACATCCGCCCCAAAGTCGTTCGCACAGCATATGACCTGCGTATGACGTGGGTTACATACCGGGCAGTTGGCTATACCCAGCCATTGTGAACTGAAACCTCCAAATTGCCGCTGCGCCAAAATTGATGAGATATTTGCGGTACCGTCACGCAGGATTTTCCCGATACCCCGGTGTAGCCGAGAGTCCAGGCGACGTTCGAGCAGTGCGATCGCAGGGGTGATCGATGGTGAAGGGAAGCATTACCGGTGACCGAGCAAGCTTCTGGCGTACGTCGTCCCGCCGCGCGCCGCGGCCGTCGATCGCCGGTGTCCACCCTGCCCCGGCTGCTGATGGCCGCCGTCGAGCGCGCACCGGAGGCGCAGGCGCTGAGCCTGGCCGGACGCGTGCTCACCTACACCGAACTCGACCAACAGTCCTCGCAGCTGGCCCGGGTGCTGATCGAGCGCGGTGTCGGCCCCGGTGACCGGGTGGTGCTGGCACTGACCCGATCGATCGAGTCGATGGTGGCGCTGTGGGCGGTGGCCAAGACCGGCGCCGCGTTCGTGCCCGTCGACCCGCGCTATCCGGCCGAGCGGGTCGCGCACATGCTCGCCGACTCCGGCGCCGGATTCGGCGTCGCCCTGGCCGCCGACGCCGCCCGGCTCGACGCCGGACTGCGCTGGCTGGCCCTGGACTCCGCCGAGTGCCGCGACGAGCTCGAGCGCGCCCCGGACGCACCCGTGGTCGCCGGCGACCGCACCCGCAGGCTGTTCGGCGAGGACATCGCCTACATCATCTACACCTCCGGCTCGACCGGCGTGCCGAAGGGCGTCGCCGTCACCCACACCGGCCTGGCCGGGCTGTGCGCCGAGCAGATCCGCCGCTTCCGGATCACCGGCGCGTCCCGCACGCTGCATTTCGCCTCGCCCAGCTTCGACGCCAGCATCCTGGAGCTGCTGCTGGCCATCGGCGCCGGCTCGACGATGGTCATCGCGCCGCCCGACATCTACGGCGGCGACGAGCTGACCGACCTGCTGCGCGCCGAACGGGTGACCCACGCCTTCATCACCCCCGCCGCGCTCGCCGGTGTCGACGGGTCGGATCTGCCGGACCTGGCCGCGATCGTCGTCGGTGGCGAGGCCTGCCCGCCGGAGCTGATCGCGCGCTGGTCGCCCGGACGCAACTTCTACAACCTCTACGGCCCCACCGAGACCACCGTCGCGGCCTCGATCAGCGATCCGCTGGCCCCCGGTGACCTGATCACCATCGGCGGCCCCATCCCCGGCATGACCGCGGTGGTCCTCGATGCCCGGCTGCGGCCGGTCCCGGACCGCACCCCCGGCGAGCTGTACCTGGCCGGTCCCGGTCTGGCCCGCGGCTATCACGAGCGCGCCGGGCTGACCGCGGCCCGTTTCGTCGCCGATCCGATCACCGGTGGCCGGCTCTACCGCACCGGCGACCTGGTGAAATGGGAGTTCACCGCCGACGGCGACCCGCAGCTGACCTTCCTCGGCCGCACCGACGCCCAGGTCAAGTTGCGTGGCTTCCGCATCGAGCTGGGCGAGATCGACGCGGTGCTCACCGCCGACGCGTCCGTCCGCTTCGCGACCACCCTCGTGCGCACCCTGCCCAGCGGCGTGGACGCGCTCATCGCCTACGTCGTGCCCGCGGCGGGCGCCACCGTCGACTCGGCCGCGCTGACCCGCCTGGCCGAGCGGCGTCTGCCCGCGCACGCCGTCCCCGCCGCCATCGTGCCCATCGAGCGGCTGCCGCTCACCCCGGTCGGCAAGCTCGACTACCGGGCGCTGCCCGAGCCGGAGCTGACCGCCCGCGCCTTCGCGGCCCCGCGCACCGGCACCGAGGAGTCGGTCGCCGAGATCTTCGCCGACCTGCTCGGCGCGGGCCCGATCGGCCGCGACGACGACTTCTTCGCCCTCGGCGGCAACTCGCTGCTGGCCACCCGCCTCGCGGGCCGCCTCGGCGCGAGCACCGGCGTGCGCGTGCCCGCCCGTACCGTGTTCGAACACGGCACCGTCGCTGACCTGGCCGCCGCGCTCGACGCACTCGTCGGCGAGGCGGCCGTGCGGGTCCCGCTGACCCGGCGTGCGCGCGGCGAGCGGGTACCGCTGTCGCTCGCCCAGCAGCGCATGTGGTTCATGGCCCGCCTCGACCCCGGTTCCAGCGCCTACAACATCCCGGTCGCGCTGCGGCTGTCCGGCCCGCTCGACACCGCGGCCCTGACCGCCGCTCTCGACGACGTGCTCGACCGCCACGAGGTCCTGCGCACGGTGTACCCCGAGTACGACGGTCAGGGCTACCAGCGGGTGCTGTCGGTGGCCGAGGCCGGGCTCGACGTGCCCGTCACCGCGATCGCCGAGTCCGACCTGCGGATGGAGCTGGCCCGGCTGACCTTCGGCGGCTTCGATGTCTGCGCGCGAGTTCCCGTGCGCGCCGCGCTGTTCCAGCTCTCGGCGACCGAACACGTGCTGGCCGTGGTGGTGCACCACATCGCCACCGACGGCTTCTCCCTCGCTCCGCTCACCCGTGACCTGGTGACCGCCTACGCCGCGCGCACCCACGGCGCGGCGCCGGACTGGGCCCCGCTGCCGGTGCAGTACGCCGACTACACCCTCTGGCAGCAGGAGATGCTCGGCGCGGCCGAGGATTCCGGCTCGCTGCTGGCCCAGCAGCTCGGGTACTGGCGCGAGGAACTCGCGGGCACGCCGACCCTGCTGGAGCTGCCCACCGACCGGCCGCGTCCGCCGATCGCGGGCAGTCGCGGCGCCGCGCACCACTTCGCGGTCGACGCGTCGCTGCACCGGGCGCTGGACACCCTGGCGCGCGACCACAACGCGTCGCTGTTCATGGTGGTGCGGGCCGCGCTGTCGGTGCTGCTCGCGCGCATCGCGGGCACCGACGATGTCACCGTGGGCGCGCCGGTCGCCGGTCGTGGTGAGCCCGAACTCGACGACCTGGTTGGCATGTTCGTCAACACTGTCGTGCTGCGCACCCGCGTCGACGCCGCCGAACCCTTCACCGCCCTGCTGGATCGGGTCCGCGAGACCGACCTGGCCGCGTTCGCCCACGCCGACGTGCCGTTCGAACGTCTTGTCGCCGAACTGGATCCGCCGCGCACCCAGGCGCATCACCCGCTCTACCAGGTGGCGCTGTCGTTCCAGAACTTCGGCGGCGCCCGGCTGGAACTGCCCGACCTGGCGGTCTCGGCCGTCGACCTGGGCGACGAGGTCGCGCCGGTCGATCTGCAACTGACCGTCGTCCCGCACGAGGACGCGGCGGGCCCGGCCGGACTGCGCTGCTCCTGGCGCTATGCCACCGATCTGTTCGACGAGTCGACCATGGCGACGCTGGGTCAGCGCCTGGCCGGGCTGCTGGCCGCGGCCGTCGCCGCGCCGGACCGCCCCGTCGGCGACCTGCCGCTGCTGACCGAGGCCGAGCGCGGCGAACCCGCGGGCGAGGTGCGGCTGGTCCCCGAGGCGACCCTCGCCGAGGCCGTCGCGACGCAGGCGCTGCTGCGCCCGGACGCGCCCGCCGTCACCTTCGCCGAATCGACGCTGACCTACGGCGAATTCGCGAGCCGGGTCAACCGGCTGGCCCGGCTGCTCGTCGCCACCGGCGTCGGCCCCGGCACGACCGTGGCGGTCGCGATCCGGCCGTCGATCGACCTGGTCGTCGCCATGTACGCGGTCTTCACCGCCGGTGGCGCCTACGTGCCGATCGACCCGGACGCCCCGGCCGAGCGCCGCGCCGACATCGTGTCGGTCGCCGCCCCGGTCTGCGTGCTGACGACGGTGGCCGACACCGTCGAGGTGGACGGTCTGCCGGTCGTCTCGGTCGATCTGGTCGCGAACTCCGGTGCGCTGTCGGCCTTCCCGGACCGTCCGCTGACCGATGCCGACCGCCTGCGTCCGCTGCGCGCGCTGGATCTGGCCTATGTCATCTTCACCTCCGGGTCCACCGGCAAGCCCAAGGGTGTCGGGGTGCCGCACTCGGCCATCGTCAACCAGGCGGCCTTCATGGTCGGCGAGTACGCCGTGGGCACCGACGACACCGTCCTGCAATCGATTCCGTGGACCTTCGACGCCTCGATGATCGGCTTCGCGACCCCGCTGCGCGCGGGCGCGCACATGATCGTGGCCGCCGCGCCCGGTCTGACCGACCCGGCCTACCTCGCCGGTCTCATCGCGCGACACCGGGTCACGGGCACCACGATCGTGCCGTCGGTGTTGCAGATGCTGCTCGAGGCGGCGCCGTCCGGCGCGTTGCGCTCGGTACGCGCGGTCTGGGTCGGTGGCGAGGCGCTGCCCAACGCCACCATCACCCGCTTCACCACCGCCACCGCGGGCAGGCTGCACAACCTGTACGGACCCACCGAGGCGACGGTGTCCATCACCGCCGCCGATGTGACCGATGTCGGGGACGGCATCGTCCCGATCGGCACGCCGCACTGGAACTCTCGCGCCTACGTCCTCGACGCCCGGCTGCGGCCGGTGCCGGTCGGCACGCCCGGTGAGCTCTACCTGGCCGGCGCGCAGCTGGCGCGGGGCTACCTCGGCAGCCCGGACAAGACCACCGAGCGCTTCGTCGCCGATCCGTACGGTCCCGTCGGTGAGCGCATGTACCGCACCGGCGACCTGGTCCGCAGGCTCCCCTCGGGTGACCTGACCTACCTGGGCCGCACCGACGTCCAGCTCAAACTGCACGGCCTGCGCATCGAGCCCGGCGAGATCGAGGCCGCGCTGCGCGCCCACCCGGCCGTCGCGGGCGCCGCGGTGACGGTGCACCATGAACAGCTCGTCGGCTACGTCGTCCCGGCCGCCGGGCAGACCGTCGACCTCGCCGATGTGCAGGCCGTGATCCGAACACTGTTGCCGCCGTACATGATTCCGCACCGGCTGCTGGAGCTGGCCGAGTTCCCGCTCGGCGCCACCGGCAAGCTCGACCGCAAGGCGCTGCCCGCGCCCGCGATGCGACAGCGCGAGTACCAGGCGCCCGCGACCGCCGACGAGGAGATCGTGGCGGCGGTGTTCGCGCAGGTCCTCGACCTGGAGCGGGTCGGCCGCGACGACGACTTCTTCGTCCTCGGCGGCACCTCGCTCTCGGCGATCCGGGTGCGCGCCGCGCTCGCCGAGCGCCTCGGCATCGAGGTGCCCCTGCGTCTGCTGTTCAGCTACCCGCTGGTCAGCGACCTGGCACTGGCCGTGCGCGACGAATCCTCGGCCTCGGTGGCGGGCCCCGATCCGGCCGTCGACACCGTCCTGGACCCCGCGATCGATCTCACCGGCTGCGCGCCTCAGCGCCCCGGCGATCCCGCGACGCTGCTGCTCACCGGCGCCACCGGGTTCCTCGGCAGCTTCCTGCTGCGCGAACTGCTCGAGCAGACCCGGGCGACGATCCACTGCCTGGTCCGGGCCACCGACGACGCGAGCGCGGTGGACCGGATCGTCGCGACCGCCGCGAAGTACAGCATCGATCTGACGCCCTACCGGGACCGGATCGTCGGCGTGCCGGGCGATCTGGCGCAGCCGAGGCTGGGCATCGAACAGCTGCGCTTCGCCGAACTGGCCGCGCGGGTCGACGCGATCTATCACAACGGCGCGCTGGTCAACCATCTCGAGCCGTACGCCCGGATGCGCGACGCCAATGTCGGCGGCACCACCGAGGTGCTGCGCCTGGCGACCACCACCCGGGTCAAGCCGGTGCACTACGTCTCGACGTTGTCGGTGCTGGCCGGTATCCCGCAGGACAGCGGCGTGCCCGGCGGTCTGCCCGGTTACGCCATGACCAAGTGGGTCGCCGAGCAGCTGGTACACACCGCGATCGAGCGCGGTATCCCGGTCGCCGTCTACCGGCCCGGTCTGATCACCGGCGACTCGCGCACCGGCGTCGCGCCCGCCGAGGACGCCTGGTGGACCATGCTGCGCGCCATGCTGGTGCTCGGTGTCGCCGTCGACGTGCGCGCGATCGGCGTCGAGATGGCCCCGGTCGACCACGTCGCGGCGGGCATCGTGCACCAGTCGCGTGACGCCGCCGCGATCGGCAACATCTACCGGGCGGCGGGCGCCCAGGTGCCGCTGCAGGTGGTCTACGAGGAGATCCTGCGTCGTCACTACCGGTTCGACTTCATCGACCCGATGGAATTCGGCCTGACCCTGACCTCCGCCGCCGAACGCGCGGACGCCGATCCGATCCTGGCCCGCGCCTCGGCCCTGAGCGGCAACTACGCCGCCGCCACCGCCGCGGCGACCCCCGCGACGGTCCTGAGCGCGGTCGAATCCGCCGCCCCCGCCGAGCCCTACCGGGGGTTGCCGATCGAGTTCCCCGCGGTCGACGCGACCGTCATCAGCCGCTACTTCGACCACTACATCGAGACCGGGTTCTTCCCCGCACCGGACGCGGGCACCCTGGCGCCGGCCTAGGCGTCCGCCGGGAACACCGCGTCGACCTCCACCTCGACCAGCCAACCGGCGACCGGCAGGCTCGCCACCTCGAGCGCGAACCTGGTCGGCCGCGCGGCATTGCGGACCAGGGGAGCGGCCGGGGCGGCGGTGCCGAGCGGGACGAGCTCGGTGTCGCCGGTGTCGAGGTTGGTGTTGGCGAAGAACTGGCGGTAGGCGCGGTTCCAGCCCGCGTAGTCGGCACGGTCGGTGCCGGGAGCGTTGTCGAGGAACACCCGCATGGTGACCACGTCGTCCAGGGTCAGTCCCTGAGCTTCCAGGTTCTCCCTGATCCGGGCCAGTACCGACATCCCCTGCGCCTCGGTGACGGTCACGCCGGGCCCCAGCGTGCCGCCGGCGAATTGCTGGGTGTCGATGAAGGATTCGGGACTGCCGGTGGGGGCTGTCTTGTTGAGCGCGGTGGGGCCGATGCCGCTGGTCTTGTAGACGGCGGCGTCGGCGGCGATCACCACGCCCTGCGCGATCATCGGAGTGGCCTGGCCCGCTTCCAGAATCGACGAGCTCGGGGCCTGCTTCGGGGTCTGGGCGGCGTCGGAATCGGCGGAACAGCCGGTGAGGGTGAGGGTCACGAGGGTCGTCGCGGCGACACCGATCAGGGTCTTCATGGTGGGTCTCCTTGTCCGAGTGGGTTGTTCAGGCGGCGACGCGGGCGTGCAGCGCGGTGACCACATCGCGGGCCGAGGTGAAGGCGCCGTGCTGCCAGGCGATCGCGTTGGACAGGTGGTCGCCGGCGAAATACACCCGTTCGACCGGCGCGAGCAGCGTGGTGTATTCCGGCGTGGCGACCCCGCCGTGCGCGTCGCTGCCGGACCAACCGACCCACGCGCCCTCGGAATACTTGGTGCGCCGCCAACTGCCGGAGAACGACGAGGCGATATCGCGCCCGTACTTCTCGCCGTGGATGGCCGAGCCCTCTTCGACCGCCTTCGCCAATCGCTGGCGGTGGGTGAGGGATTCGAAGGCCTGATGCCGTTTGCCGGTGTTGTAGTAGCCGACCACCACACCGCGTTCGCCGTGGTAGTGGTCGTACGGGAACATGATCTGCGCGATGTCCTTGTCGGTATTGGTCGCGCCGCCGTAGATCCGGTCCTCCAGCTCCCACCAGCGCCGCGAGTACTCGATGCCGAGCTTGCCGGAGGACACCGGGATCGCCGCTTTCAGTGCCGTCAGCACGCCGGCGGGCAGATTGGTGGCCAGGCGCCCGACGAGATTCGGGGGCAGCGTGCAGATGCAGTAGTCGGCGTCGATGGCCTGCTTCGCACCGTCCTGGGTGTACTCGACCCGCACCCCACCCGGGGTGTTCCGCATGGCCGAGACCTCGGCGCCGAAGCGGATCCGCTCGGTGCCGATCTCGCGCTGAAAGGCGGTGTAGATGCGGTCCATGCCGCCGACCGGGGTCATCATCATCATGGCCTGGTCGTAGCCGAACTCGAAGCTGAAGTTGCGGCCGAGACCGCTGCGGATGGTGTCGGACAGGGCGAACGGCTTGCGCTGGTCGCCGAAGTTCAGTCCCGCACCGGGTTCGGAGTCGTAGCCGCGCCGGGGCGAACCGAGATAGCGGCCGTCGCTGGACAGATCGCCGAAGTCGCGCAGGAACGAGGCCAGCGCCTCTTTGTCGGCGCCGGTGAGCACATCGTCGAGCGCGCCCCGCGACGCTGCCTTCTGCAACAGCTCCGACAGGTAGCCGTACATGTCGGCCTTGGCCGCCCGATACTGCACCGACTGCCCGGAGATCGGCGTCGCGCTCTGGTAGTTGACCAGGGTGTTGGCGTTCTGATTGCCGAAGGGCTGGACCTCGACCCCGAGTTCGCGGCAGTAGTCGAGGGTGATGTGGCCCTGCGGAATCCGCGTGGCGCCCAGATTGAAGTAGTGCCCCTCGGCGAACGTGCAGGTCTGGGTTTCGCCGTTGAGGTCGGTCTCGGTCGTGCCGTTGCGTACCGACCACACCCGCCCGCCCGGCCGCTTCCTGGCCTCGAGCACGGTCACGTCGTAGCCCGCCTTGCGCAATTCGTAGGCCGCGCACAGTCCGGCGGGCCCGCCACCGAGGATCGCGACCGACGCGCCCGCGGCCGACGTGCCGAGAAGATCGCCCCTGGCGGGGGACCGGAACGGCACCTGCGCCGTGGCGGGCGCCAGACCCAGCGTCGACAACGCTCCGTAGGCCAGCCCCGCGCCGCCGGTGACCCCGAGGCTCTGCATGAATGATCTTCTGGTGACTGCCATGGGGCGCTCCGTCCGCTGATCCGCGATGTCCGTTCCGTGAAAGTCTCGAAGGGCGCTGCGGCGGTGGCGCTACGCCGCGGAAAACGTTCACCGGGTGGCGAGTGAGAGGGGCGGCGGCACTTTCTCGCTCGGTGTCCACCGACGGACTCACCACCGCAATATCGCCGAAACCCGCTCTGGTTAGGGTCGCCCGCACCGGCGAGCACGCGTCGCCGGCGTGGGAGGTGTGTGGTGACTGCTCTGGCCGACGCGGTCGCGAGGTCGTTCGCGGCGGGCGAACCCGAACGGCCCGCGGTGTCGCCGTTGCGCGCGCTGGGCCGCAGGCAGCTCTCGGGCGTCGCGCTGCTCGGTCAGTCGGTGGCCACGACCGCGCCCGCCGCCTCGATGGTGCTGCTGCCGGTGACCATGCTGACCCACGACGCGCTGCTACCCGGGCTGGTCACGATCGTCGTCGCGACCGTGGTCGTCACCCTGATCGCGCACTGCCTGGCGCAGTTCACCCGACGGCTGTCCGCGGCGGGCGGGCTCTACACCTTCGTCAGCCATGGCGCCGGGCCGCGGGCGGCGCTGACCTGCGGGGTCGGCATGCTCGTGAAGTATCTCGGCAGTGCCGCGCTGACGATGTATCACGGCTCGCAGACCGCGCTGGCGCTGGCCGCGCAGCTCGGAATCACTGTGCGCGGCTGGGGGATCGGCGCGGTCTACCTCGCCATCGCGGTGCTCGTCGGCGCCGTGCTGGTGCGGGGTGTCCGGTTCGCCGCGATCGCGATCCTGGCGGTCGAGGCGTGTTCGCTGAGCTTCATCATCGGTCTGATGCTGGTGTCGGGGCCCGCGGTGCCGATCACCCCGGTCGCGCCGAATGTGCCCGCGGTGCTGGCGATCGCGCTGTCGGCGCTGTTCGCCCTGGCGGGATTCGAGAGTGCCACCTTCTTCGCGCCGGAGACGCGGCGTCCGCTGGTGACGGTGACCCGCACCGTGCTGTGGACCCCGATCCTGTGCGGTGCCCTGTTCATCTTCGCGTCCTGGGCGGCCTGGTCGGGGCGCGCGGGGACGGTGGTCAACGCGTATCTGCACGGCACGGCGGGCGGAGCCGGCCTGCTCGTGGTGATCCTGCTGGACGCGGGACTCACGTGTTCGTGGCTCGGCTCGTCGATGGCGTCGTCGAATGCCGCCTCGCGGCTGGTCTATTCGATGAGCGTGGAGGGTGTACTGCCGCGGGTGTTCGGCCGGGTGGGCGCGCGGCTGCGGACCCCGCACGTCGCGTTGATCGTCAGCACCGGCACGGTCGCGGCGGGCGGTCTGCTCTTCGTCGCGCTCGACGGGGTGCCCATGCCGGTGAAGACCGTCGTGCGGACCGCGCTGGCGCTGTCCTACATCCTGGTCGCGGTGGCGGCGGTGCGGTTTCTCGCCCGCATCGACGAGCTGAGCCACCTGGATCGCTACGCGGGCGGGACCGCGAGCTCCGTCCTCGCCGTCGTCCTCGGGTATCTGACGGTCTCCGACGCGCGGCACGGTGTCCTGATCGCGCCCGTGATGGTCGTCGCCGTACTGCTCGCGGGCGCGCTCTGGTACCGCTATCTCCGGCGGGCGCATCCCGAAAGCCTCCGCGCCATCGGGGTTTTCGACAGCCCCGAGTCGGCCGACGTCTTACCGGGCGCCGGGGTGTTCGCCGTCAACGCCCGCGGCGCGATCGCCCTGGTCGGGGTGCGGCGAAGCGGGGGGAATCAGGCCGGGCGGCGGCGGTTCGGCCCCGGCGAACGATGACCGCGACGACCCGCCGGGACGGCCCGACCGGACACGAGCCGCGCGCTGTCCAGAAGGCCCTGGCCCTGCTGGAAGCGGTGGCGCGGCTGGGCTCGGGCGCCACCGCGAAGGAGATCGCCGCGCAGACCGGGATCGCCCCGGCGACGGCCTATCGGCTGCTGAATCTGCTCGTCGCCGACGGCTACCTGGTGCGCATCGAGGACCTGTCCGGCTTCGCGCTCGGCCGCCGCACTCGCGAATTGGCCGGTGCCGCACCCGAACCCGCGACCGATCACCGTCAGGTACTCGAGGATGTGCGTGCCCAGGTGCGCTTCGGCATCCATCTCGCCGCGTTCACCGGCCACCGGATCCGGATGATCGACAAGGATCCCGATCACGAGCTGAGCGGGGAGAAGATGCTGGTCCGCCATCCGCATGCCTCGGCCATCGGCAAGGTGCTGATGGCACAGCACCCCGAGCTCGCCGAGGGCCCACTGCGCCGGGTGACGACCTTCACGATCACCTCCCCGGCCGAACTCGCCGCCGAATTGCGGCGGGTCAGCGCGCGCGCCGTCGCCACCGAGGTGAACGAATGTCGCGTCGGCCGCAGCGCCGTCGCGGTGCCGGTGCGCGCGACCGACGGCACCGTCGCGGGCGCGCTGGCGGCCATCGGCACGACCGGCCGGCTACCGGTGCACGACCGCGATCTCATCGATCTGCTGGCCGCCTCGGCCCTGCGGGTGAGTTTCTGAGGGGAAGACCCCGCGGGAGCCGCGCAGCCGGCCCCCGCGGGACGCGATCACTTCGCGTAGTCGTAGAACCCGCGGCCGGACTTGCGGCCGAGGCGGCCCGCGTCGACCATCCGGCGCAGCAGCGCGGGCGGGGCCAGGTGCGGCTCGGCGAACTCGGCGTAGAGCGACTCCGAGGCGGCCAGGGCGATGTCGAGGCCGACGGTGTCGAGCAGGGTCAGCGGACCCATCGGGTAGCCGCAGCCGCCCTTCATGGCCGCGTCGATGTCCTCGGCGGTGGCGTAGCCGGACTCGAGCATCCGGATCGCCGAGCACAGGTAGGGGATGAGCAGCGCGTTGACGATGAAGCCGGAGCGGTCACCGGCCTGCACGGTCATCTTGCCCAGGGTGTTCTTGGCGTAGTCGGTGACGGCCGCGGCCGCCTCCGGCGCGGTCACCAGGGTCGAGATGATCTCGACCAGCGGCATCACCGGCACCGGGTTGAAGAAGTGCACGCCGACCACGCGCTCGGGACGCTCGGTGGCGCCGGCCACCTTGATCACCGGGATCGAGGAGGTGTTGGTGGCGAGGATGCCCTCGGGCTTGACGATCTTGTCGAGCTTGCCGAAGATCTCGTACTTGACCGACTCGATCTCCGGCGCGGCCTCGATCACCAGGTCACGGTCGGCGAACTCGTCGATGTCCAGGGTGACCCGCACGCGCGCGATCGCCGCGTCGGCCTCCTCCTGGGTGATCTTGCCGCGGGACACGCCCCGGCTGATCGAGCTCGCGATCCGCTGCTCGGCCGCCTCGGCGAACTCCGGCTTGGTCTCGAGCACGAGCACCGAGCTGCCTGCCTTGGCACACACCTCCGCGATGCCGGCACCCATGGTGCCGCCACCGATCACTCCGATCAACTCCACTGCAGAACTCCCAACATCGCATTGCCCTGGCTGTCCCGGGGATTATTTCACCCGAGCTGGCACTGAGTGCCACAGGCTGGCGAAAGCGCTGGCCACCGGGGGCACGGACGCCCACCGGGCCGCCACCGCCTCGATGGTCGAGCGGTGGCGGCCCAGCGGGTTTCGGCTATCGGACGGGCGTCAGCTCCGGCTCGGCCGGCTCCCGTCGCCCGCGACCGAGGACCGAGTGCCGACGGCCGTAGGCGAAGTAGACGACGACACCGAGGGCCATCCAGATCACGAAGCGCAGCCAGGTCTCGATCGAGAGGTTCACCATCAACCACACGCACGCCAGCGCGCCGAGGACGGGCACCACCGGAACGAACGGGACGCGGAAGCCACGCGGCAGATCGGGGCGGGTCCGGCGCAGCACCAGCACACCGACCGACACCAGCACGAAGGCCACCAGGGTGCCGATATTGACCATTTCCTCGAGCGTGCCGAAGTCGACGAACCCGGCCAGCAGCGCGCAGACCACGCCCACGATCACGGTCAACCGGACCGGCGTGCCCTTCTTCCCGGTCTGGGCCAGGCCGCGGGGCAGCAGCCCGTCGCGGGCCATGGCGAACAGCACCCGGGTCTGGCCCAGGAACATCACCATGACCACCGTCGACAGACCGGCCAGCGCGCCGATCGCGATGATGTTCTTCACCCAGGTGGCACCGTGGATGGCGAAGGCCGTCGCGAGGGTGGCGTTGCCGTCGGCCAGCGCGGTGTAGGGGACCATGCCGGTGAGGATCAGCGAGACCGCGATGTAGAGCACGGTCACGATGGCCAATGAGCCCAGGATGCCGCGCGGGATGTCGCGCTGCGGGTTGCGGGTCTCCTCGGCGGTGGTGGCGACCACGTCGAAGCCGATGAAGGCGAAGAACACCAGGCTGGCCGCGGCGAGCAGGCCGTACCAGCCGTAGCTGGTGCCGCCGGAGCCGGTGAGGAAGGCGAACAGCGACTGCCGCAGGCCCTCGGCCTTCTCCGACGGTGCCGACGGCGGGATGTAGGGGGTCAGATTCGACGGCGTGAAGTAGGTCGCGCCGACCACCAGGACCAGCGCGATCACGCCCAGCTTGATCGCCACGGCAATGGCCGACACCCGCGAGGACAACTTGGTCCCGGTGGCCAGCAGCACGCCGACCACCGCGATGATCAGCACCGCGCCCCAATCGAAGTGCAGCGAGCCGATCTGCACCACCGGCGCCGACGACCCGAGCACATTGCCCAGATACTGCGACCATCCCTTGGCGACCACCGCGACCGCGAGTGCGAACTCCAGGATCAGATCCCAGCCGATGATCCAGGCGATGACCTCACCGAAGGTCGCGTAGGCGAAGGTGTACGCGCTGCCGGCGACCGGCACGGTCGAGGCGAACTCGGCGTAACACAGGGCCGTCAGGCCGCAGGCGACCGCCGCGAAGACGAAGGCGAGCGAGACCGCGGGTCCCGCCACCGTGCCCGCGGTGCGCGCGGTGAGGGTGAAGATGCCCGCGCCGATCACCACCGCGACACCGAAGATCGTCAGGTCCTTGGCCGTGAGATCCTTGCGCAGCTTGGACTCCGGATCGTCGGTGTCCCGGATCGACTGCTCGACCGATTTGGTGCGGAACAAGCCGCTCGTGCCGGTCATCAGAGCGACCGGGGGATGGCGTCGAGCCGGCGTTCGGCGAACCGGTTGGCGGCGGCGCCGGTCCCGATCCCTGCCGACAGCGCGGCGGCGATGATCTCGCGGCAGCGCGGGTAGATATCGGCGACCTCGGCCTCGACCTCGGCCGGAGCGGCGCCGCGCAGTTCACCCGCGACCTGGATGAGGCCGCCGCCGTTGGCGACGAAGTCGGGCACCCAGGTGATGCCGCGGTCGCTCAGCGCCTGCTCCACCTCGGGGGTCGCGAGCTGGTTGTTGGCCGCGCCGCAGATGAGCTTGGCCTCGATCGTCGGTGCGCTCGCCGCGGTGAGCGTGGCGCCCATCGCGCACGGGGCGTAGACGTCGACCGGGGCGGTGGCCACCGTGGACAGCAGCCGCACGGCGGGCTGTTCGTCGGCGATGCGCCGCAGGGCCGCCTCGTTCACATCCGTGACGCAGACCTCGGCGCCGTCGGCCAGCAGCAAAGCGGTGAGCTCGCGGCCGACCTTGCCGACGCCTTCCACGCCGACCGTGCGACCGGCCAGTGTCGGTGCGCCCCACACGGATTCGGCCCCGGCGCGCATCGCGTGAAAGACACCGAGGGCGGTCAGCCTGGCGCTGTCGCCGCTGCCGCCCGCGGCGACGCTGCGGCCGGTGACGTAGCGGGTGTGCCTGCCGATGACATCCAGGTCATCGGTGTCGGTGCCCACATCGCCCGCGGTGATGTAGCGCCCGCCGAGGGTCTCGACGAAGCGGGCGTAGGCCGCCAGCAGTTCTTCGCTCTTGGCGGTCGCCGGATCGCCGATGATCACCGCCTTGCCGCCGCCGAGGTCGACCCCGGCCGCGGCGGCCTTGTAGGTCATGCCCCACGACAGCCGCAGCACGTCCTGCAGCGCCGCGGACTCGTCGGCGTACGGGTAGAAGCGGGTGCCGCCCAGGGCCGGACCGAGCGCGGTCGAGTGGATGGCGATGATCGCCTTCAGCCCGGACCTGTCGTCCTCGCAGAACACTACCTGCTCGTGGGCGCGGGCGCTCAACTCGTGCGATCGGCCGAAGACTCCCGCTTCGGTGTGCACAACGGTCACTGTCGATTCCTTTCGGTGGCCGCGCACCACGGGTCGTGCCGGGGTGCGTCGGTGTTGTGGTGCCGCGGGTGTGCGGCGGTGGGGCGCACCACGGGGGTCGTGGTGCGGTGGCGCACGACGGTGGGATCGTCACCGCCGGTGCGCGACGGGTGTCGCGGAGCTCCGCAGTGGGCGCGCCGCAGGGTGTTTCGTCAGTACTCGATGCCGAGCTCGCGCAGTCTGTCGCGGTACAGCTCGACATTGGCGAGCTTGATGTCCTCGTAGCCGCGCACCACGTCGGGCAGCGCGGCGGCCGCGGTGGCGGTGTCGTAGTTCTCCGGGCGCAGCTCGGCCGCCAGCCGCCGCACCATGTCGGTGTAGTGGGCCAGCAGTTCCCGCTCGACCTTGCGGACGTGGGCATAGCCGAAGGGGTCGAGCTTGGTGCCGCGCAGGAACTTGCCCTTGGCCAGTACCTTCAGCGCCACATGCGATTTCGGCGCCAGCCCGATCTTCTTGCGCCTGCCCAGGGCCCGCAGTACCGGCGGATGCAGCCGGTAGGTGAGCTTCTCGCCGCCGGGGACCTGGGCCCCTACCTCGTCGAGGAATGCCGGATCGACCAGCAGCCGGGCCACCTCGTACTCGTCCTTGTAGGCGGTGAACTTGTAGAGCCCGCGTGCCACGGCCTCGCTGAAGTCGGTGCGGTCGGTGACCTTCCGCTCCGCCGCCCAGGCGATGTCGACGGTCTCGATGTAGCGTCGGGCCACCTCGGCGTTCTGGTAGCCGATCAGGTTCGCCGCCCGCAGCTCCAGGAGCCGCCGCACCTCGCCGTCGAAGTCGGTGTGCGCCAGCAGTTCCACCGGCACCCGCGGGGGAGTGCGTCGCGGCTGCCCCTCATCGACAGCCGCGGCGAACGCGGCCGGATCGGCGACGGCGACCCGCCCCCATCGGAACGCCGCGATATTGGCATCCACCGCGACCCCGTTGATCCCGATGGACTCCTCGATCGCCGCCACCGGCAGCCGCAGCCCACCGGACTGCACGGCCGCGCCGACGATCAGGAAGTTGGCCGCCGCGGTGTTGCCGAACAGGGTCTGCGCCGCCGCGAGGGCGTCGAGCTGGTGCGTCGAACGCGATACCGCCGCGAGCCGATCCAGCAGCGTCTCGGTGGCGGGGTAGGCCACCGACTTGTCGTAGACCATGTCGCCGGTGGGGGTCTGGCTCGTCGAGGCCACGGCCACGGTCCGGGCCGCGTCGCCGTACTGCAGATACCGCGATTCGGTGGCGGTGAGCAGGTCGACGGCGAGCAGGCAGTCCGCGCTGCCCGGGGTCAGCCGGTTGGCCGGCTCCAGCTCCGCACCCGAGAACCGCAGGTGCGAGACCACCGGACCGGCCTTCTGGCTCATCCCGATCTGGTCCAGGCTCTCCACCTCGTAGCCGGCGCGCAGGGCAGCGGTGGCCAAGACCTGATTCACCGTCACGATGCCGGTGCCGCCGATGCCGGCGATCAGCACGTTCTGGGTGCGTGGTGGCGCGCCGAGGCCGGGATCGGCGACGGTGGGCGGTGCGGTGGACTTGCGGCGCTTGGTCTTTCGGGGCTTGTCGGGCACCGTCTCCACCGTGACGAACGACGGGCAGTCGCCGTCGAGGCAGCTGTAGTCGGTGTTGCACGAGGTCTGATCGATGCGGGTCTTGCGGCCGAACTCGGTCTCGACCGGCTGCACGGACAGACAGTTCGACTTGGTGCCGCAGTCGCCGCAGCCCTCGCAGACCGCCTCGTTGATCACCACCCGGGTGTTGCGCACCGGCAGCGCGCCGCGCTTGCGCTGCCTGCGCGCGTCGGCGGCGCAGTGCTGGTCGTAGATCAGCACGGTGACGCCCTCGATCTCGCGCAGCCTCCGCTGGGCCTCGTCGAGCCGGTCGCGGTGCCACAGCAGCGTGCCTTTGGCGAGCGAGCGCTTCCGGTGCCGCCGAGGTTCGTCGGCGCAGATGATGATCTGCCGCACGCCCTCGGTGGTGAGCTTGTGTGTCAGCTGCGCGACGGTGAGCACGCCCTCCACGTCCTGGGCGCCCGTCATCGCGACGACCTCGTTCCAGAGCAGCTTGTAGGTGATGTTCACCCCGGCCGCGACACACGCCTGCACGGCCAGCTGCCCGGAGTGGAAGAAGGTGCCGTCGCCGATGTTCTGGAACAGGTGCGGCACATCGGTGAACGGCGCCTGGCCGATCCACTGACTGCCCTCCCCGCCCATCTGGGTCAGCCCGGTAACCGCGCTGTCGGCGCGTCCGGACATGGTCACCAGGGTGTGGCAGCCGATGCCGCCGCCGCCGATCGAGCCCTCCGGCAGCGCGGTGGACCGGTTGTGCGGGCAGCCGCTGCAGAAGTACGGCGTGCGCTTGGCGGACAGGACCTCCAGCGGAAGTGCCGGGGGCGCTGCCCTTTTCAGCTCCACCCGGCCGCGGAGGACCCGGCGCAGCGGGGCGAGCAGCCGACCGGCGGTGAGTTCGCCGTCGACCGGCATCAGGCGCGCGCCGCGCTCGTCGTGCTTGCCGAGGACGCGGGGTGCGTCCTGGGTGCCGTAGAGGATGTCGCGGATCTGGGTCTCGATGAACGCGGTCTTGTCCTCGACCACCACGAGCTCGTCGAGGCCGCGGGCGAACTCGGTCACCGCGGCCGCGCCGACGGGGTACGGCATGCCGATGCGCAGCAGCCGGATACCGGCCCGATGCATGGCCGCCTCGTCGACGCCCAGGTCGAGCAGCGCCTGGCGGACCGCGTCGAAGGTGGTCCCGGTGGCCGCGATGCCCAGCTTCGCCCCGGCCGGATCCACCTCGACCACGTCGAGGGCGTTGGCCGCCGAGTACGCCTGCACCATCGCCCAGCGCGGACCGTAGAGGTCCGCCTCGGCGAGCACGCTGTCGGCGGGCGCCGCCATCGGCCGCTGCCGGTAGCCGAACGGCTTGCCCTCCCACTGCACCTCGGGCACGGTGACGGCGAGATCGGCCACGCTCGCGTCGACGGTCCAGGCGCCGTCGGCCACGTCGGCGACGATCTTCAACGCCACCACGCAGCCCGAGGCCCGCGACAGCGCGATGCCCCGCATCCCCAGAGTGATGATCTCCTCGGCATTGCGCGGGAACAGCACCGGCACGCCCAGCGCGGCCAGCGAGCGTTCGCTCACCGCGGGCACGGTCGACGACTTCGACGCCGGATCGTCGCCCACCAGCAGCAGTACGCCACCCCGCGCGTTCACCCCGTACATGTTGGCGTGGCGGATCGCGTCGGTGGCGCGGTCGACGCCGGGCCCCTTGCCGTACCAGACGCCGACCACGCCGTCATGGGTCGCTGTGCCGGCGGGCAGCTCGGCCTGACTGCCCCAGACCGCGGTGGCGGCCAGTTCCTCGTTGAACCCGGGGACGAAGGTGATGTCGTGCTCGGCACGCACCTCCGGCATCCCGAGCAGCATCTTGTCCACCCCGCCCAGCGGACTGCCCTGATAGCCCGAGACGAAGGTCGCCACCCGGCGCCCGGCGCGCAGATCGCGCACATGCTGTTCCACGAGCAGCCGCGCGATGGCCTGGACGCCGGTGAGCAGCACCGGTCCGGCTCCGGAGCGATAACGATCGGCGAGGTCGTAGGGCGCGGCAGGCTCGGCCTGCGGCCGGGCGGTCGGACAGACGACGGTGGTCATGGACGCCTCACTGCAACGAAGGAACTTGCTATCGGTGCCGCGAAATCTGCCGTGGGTGGGTGATGGGTGTCAACAGTCAGTCGAAAAGTTGATCAGTCTGCTCAAAAGTGATCTACGCCACTGGGGTGGGGGTGTCAATCTGCTCGAGCGGGGAGACCTTGGTCACATCACGTCTGGTCCGTCTCGCCCGAGTCGCGCCCCACCCGCAGTACGGCGTCGAATCCCGCCGCGACGCAGTCGCGCAGCGCCGGGAGATCGGGAACGGCCGCGGTGTCGGCGTTGATGCCGACACCGCAGATCCCGGTATTCGTGGTGAGCGTGATGTTGAACGACGCGCCGAGCGTCGGGCTGAACGCGTACAGGCGATCGATGCGCGCCCCGGCGAGAAACTGCGGCACCGGGGAACCCGGGACATCCGAGGCGACGAAGTCGATGTGTTCCAGCATGCTCGAGATCAACCGGATCGGGACCGGTTGAGGACAGCGGCGGCCGCGCCCGAGTAGTGGACGCCCGGCTCGTTCCGCTGGGCGGAAACCGCTGTGTCCACCGCGAGCATCAGGTCGGTGGCATCGGCGATGTCCGCCGGGACCACGAAGCGGGCGAGGCTGATCCGATTGCCGCCGAGGGGATCGTCCGTGGCGCGCAGGCTGATCGGCATGGTCACCCGCAGCCGGTCGACGGTCGCGCCGTGCTGGTCGTGGTAGCGGCGCAGGCCGAGGAGGACCGCGGTCAGGAAGGCGTCGTTGATCGTGCACCCAGCGGTGTGCGCGCTGCGCCGCAACTGCTCGGCGGGAAGATCGAGCACCGCGAGCCTGCGTCCGGTGCTGCGTTCGGTCATGACCGGTGACAGGGTCGAGAGGACCGGTTTGACCAGGCGAGCGAGGGAGGTCACCGCCGTGGCGGCGCCCCGCACGGATCGCACGCGGTGGGCTGGGCCGGAACGCGTGGCGCCGGCCGCCGGTCCGGTGTCCGAGCGGTGCCCGGCTGCCTCGCCATCGCACATCGCGGACAGCATGCGCATACCGCCGACGCCGTCGGTCAGGGTGTGGTGGACCGTCAGCACCAGGGCGGCGGTGCCGTCATCGGGTCCCTGTATCAGCTGCGCTCGCCACAGCGGACGGGCGCGATCGAAGACCGCCATCGCCTCCGCGCGAGCGAACTCGAGCGCCACGGAGGCATCCACCGGGCGGTGAGTTCGCACCTCTCGCAGGTGCCACGACAGGTCGAAGGCCTGGTCCGGTACCCAGTGCGGCGGACGCAGGCCGAGGCGTTCGCCGACCAGCTTGCTCCGGAATCCCGGCACCGCCCGGGTCGCGCGCTCGACCGCGCCGACCAGCCGATCCCAGCCGGGTGCGGAATCGAGGATCAGCACCGCGACGATCGTCGGCCGCAGGATCGGGTTCTGCTGCAGCCGCCACGTGAGGAAATCGGTCTCGGAGAGTCGGGACCCGCGCATGGGTGCCTTCTGTCGTCGGTTGGTGCTGTCACCTCCAGCATCGTCGTCGGCCGATCGCCCCGGCCAGGGCCGCAGGTCCCGCAGGCCGAGGTCTTCCGTCGCCGTCGCGGCACCGGTCGGCGACGGCGAGTCGTCGAAGTGGCGACCCGACTCCGCTACGGCTGATTCGGCCGGTGGGTCAGATGGTCGACCAGCGGCAGGCTCCGGTAGCCGATCGGGGTGGCCAGCGCGAGCATGGTCTCGGTGTGGTTGACCCCGTCGATGGCGTGTACCCGCTGGATGATCTCCAGCAGGTCCTGCTGTGACCGCGCCGCGATGCGGACCAGCAGATCCGCCCGTCCGGTGGTGGCGTGCACCTCGAGCACGTGCGGGAAACCGCGCAACGTCTCGATGATCGGATCCATCTTGTTCTGATCGAGTTCGACCCCGAGGAACGCGTGCACGGCGAAGCCGATCGCCTGCACGTCGATGTCCGGCGGATAGCCGCGCACCGCGCCCGAGGATTCGAGGCGCTTCATCCGCGCCTGCACCGTATTGCGGGCGATTCCGAGCCGCTGGGCCAGCTCGAGGATCGGCGCCCGTGGGTCCGCGGCCAGTTCGGCCAGCAACGCGGCATCGAGTGCGTCGAACTTGATGGTCATGCCGCATTCTGGCACGGCGGAAGTGTCTCTTCCCCGGGCCGGGACGCGGAGTTACCGTTGATGATGGCCGAATCTGCTGACGTCATCGTCGTCGGAGCCGGACTCGCCGGATTGGTCGCCGCGGCGGAGCTGGTCGACGCGGGCAAGCGGGTGCTCATCGTCGAGCAGGAGAACGCCGGCAATGTCGGCGGACAGGCGTTCTGGTCCTTCGGCGGGCTGTTCCTGGTGAACAGCCCGGAGCAGCGCCGGGTCGGCATCACGGACTCCTATGACCTGGCATGGCAGGACTGGCTGGGCAATGCCGGATTCGATCGTGCGCGTGAGGACCACTGGCCGCGCAGGTGGGCGCAGGCCTATGTCGAATTCGCGGCCGGGGAAATGCGCGGCTGGCTGTCCCAACGCGGCTGGAAGTCGTTTCCGATCGTCGCCTGGGCCGAGCGGGGTGGCTACGGCGCCTACGGGCCGGGCAACTCGGTGCCGCGTTTCCACATCACCTGGGGCACCGGGCCGCGGATCGTCGACATCATCGCGTCGCGGGTTCGCGACGGCGTCGATCGGGGGCTGGTGACCTTCGCGTTCCGCCATCAGGTCGACGAACTGGTCGTCACCGACGGCGCGGTGACGGGTGTGCGTGGCACCGTGCTCGAGCCCTCGGACACGGCGCGTGGTGTCGCGTCATCCCGGAAACCGGTGGGGGAGTTCGAGTTCGGTGCGCAGGCGGTGATCGTCAGCTCCGGCGGCATCGGGCACAACCCGGAGCTGATCCGCCGGAATTGGCCGGCGAGTGCGGGTCGCGCGCCCGAGCACATGCTGGCGGGGGTGCCCGCGCACGTGGACGGGCGGATGCTCGAGATCTCGGAGCGCGCAGGTGCGAGCGTGATCAACCGCGACCGGATGTGGCACTACACCGAGGGCGTCATCGACTACGACCCCGTGTGGCCCAACCACGGCATCCGCATCGCCCCCGGTCCGTCCTCGCTCTGGTTGGACGCCACCGGCACGCGGCTGCCGCCTCCGCTGTTCCCCGGCTTCGACACGCTCGGCTCGATGCGGTACATCAACCGCACCGGCTTCGACTACACCTGGCTGGTGCTGGACCAGCGGATCATCGAGAAGGAATTCGCGCTGTCCGGGCAGGAACAGAACCCGGACCTGACCGGCCGCAACATTCGGCTGCTGCTGGAGCGGGTGAAGAAGGGCGCGCCGGGCCCGATCGAGGCGTTCAAGCGCAAGGGCGCCGACTTCATCGTCGAGAACGAACTGGACGACCTGGTGCGCCGGATGAACGAACTCGCCGGTGACGATGTGCTCGACGTGGCGAGTGTGCGGCGTGAGGTGACCTCGCGTGACCGCGAGCTCGACAATCCCTTCGGCAAGGATCTGCAGATCGCGGCGATCCGCGCGGCGCGCGCCTACCGCCCCGACAGGCTCATCCGGGTAGCCGCACCGCACAAGCTGCTCGACCACCAGGCGGGCCCGCTGATCGCCGTCCGCCTGCATCTGCTCACCCGGAAAACGCTGGGCGGCATCGAAACCGACTTGTCATCCCAGGTCCAGCGACCAGACGGGACGGCGGTCGAGGGCCTGTACGCGGCGGGTGAGGTCGCGGGATTCGGCGGTGGCGGGGCGCACGGGTATCGGGCGCTGGAGGGCACGTTCCTGGGCGGCTGCCTCTTCTCCGGACGCGCGGCGGGCCGCGCCGTCGCGGGCCGGGTCTGAGGCGGCCCCGCGGATCGGCGCAATAGTGTCGCGCACCAGAGTTCCGCTCTCGTCGGGTGATTCCCTGAATGGTGTCGAGTCGAGCGCCTTGACGCACGAAGGTCGAGCGCATATTTTGGGCTGCGGGCTTTGAGGCGAGGGGGAAAGAAAACTGGAGTCCGCGCTCGTCGTCTGAGCTGAGTCGGGCATTCTCTTGGGTTCCGGTCATTGCACGACCGTGCCCCGTGCGCGTTCGATGGGGGTGTGTGGCGGCGGGCTCGGCGAATTCGATAGGTGGCGTAGCTAACCATGTCGGCCCCGTGTCGAGGGCGCGATCCGGTTGGTGGCCAACCGGTTTCGTCCCGGCGGTGACCTGCCGGGCGCCCCTGCGCACGCGCGTCGCCGCATTCGCTCGGTCATATTCTCGGAGGTTGAAAACAAATGTGTGGAATTGTCGGATGGGTCGACTTCTCGAGAGATCTCGAGACGCAACGATCGATTGTTCGGCGAATGACGGAGACGATGCTCCTGCGCGGACCGGATGCCGGCGGGGAATGGATTTCCCGGCACGCCGCACTCGGGCATCGTCGATTGTCGGTCATCGATATCGAGGGCGGTGTCCAGCCGATGGTCCGCGATGACGTCGTGTTGACCTACAGCGGCGAGATCTACAATTTCCGGGAATTGCGGCAAGAATTGGAAGGCGCGGGTCACCGGTTCACGACCAAGAGCGACACCGAGGTGGTGCTGCGCGCCTACCTCGCGTGGGGCATCGCCTGCGTCGAGCGCTTCAACGGCATGTTCGGGTTCGCGATCTGGGACGAGCGCAGCCAGGAGTTGTTCCTCGTGCGGGACCGGGTGGGCGTCAAACCCGTCTACTACTACCCGACCCCCGACGGGATCCTGTTCGGCTCCGAGCCCAAGGCCATCCTGGCCAACCCGGCGGCCGAGCGAAAGGTCGATGTCGACGGTTTCGCCAGTTTCCTTGTGTTGCAGGCGAATATGTCGGGCCAGACGCCGTTCGACGGTCTGCTGGAATTGCAGCCCGGCGAATACCTGCGGGTCGGCAGAGCGGGAATCGAGCGGCATCGCTACTACCGGTTGACGGCCCGCCCGCACGAGGACGATCTCGACACCACCGTGGAGACGGTGCGCGCGTTGCTGGCCGACATCGTGGAGCGGCAGCTGGTGTCCGACGTGCCGATCGGCACGCTGCTGTCGGGCGGCATCGACTCGAGTCTGCTGACCGCGCTGGCGACTCGATCCAACACCGCGGCCGATGTGGTGCGGTCGTTCTCCATCGATTTCGTCGGGCACGCCGACTTCTTCGAGACCTCCGCCGACATCCTGCGCGCGACCGAGGACGCGCCCTTCATCCGCGAGGTGGTCGACTACGTCGGCTGCAAGCACGAGGGCATCGACGTGGCGACCGCCGCGCTCTGTGACCCCGACGTCCGGCGCCGGGTGCTGCGGGCCTGGGATCTGCCCAACCACCTGGGCGACATGGACGTCTCGCTGTACCTGCTGTTCCAGGCGGTGCGGGAGCGCTGCACGGTGGCGATCTCCGGGGAAGGCGCCGACGAGGTGTTCGGTGGGTACCCGTGGCTGCACGACGAGAAGGTCCTCGACGTGCCGATCTATCCGTGGATGGCGTTCCAGCTGTTGCAGGGGACCCCGTCGACGTTCAGCCTGTTCGACGGCGGCGTGCTGGCGCGTACCGGCCTGTTCGAGCGCATCGGCGGGATGTACGCGCAGGGCATCGCCGAGGCGCCCCGCCTCGACAGCGAATCACCCCAGGACGCGCGGATGCGGGCGGCCAACTATCTCGACCTCACCCGATTCATGCGGCCGCTGCTCGACCGCAAGGACCGCATGAGCATGGCGGTCGGGCTCGAGGTCCGCGTCCCGTTCTGCGACCACCGCCTGATCGACTACCTGTTCAACGTGCCGTGGTCGATGAAACAGCGCCCGGGCGAGAGCAAATGGCTGCTGCGCGCCGCCGCCGGTGATCTGCTGCCGGACGCGGTGCGCAACCGCCCGAAGTCGGTCTTCCCGGCGACCCTGGACACCGGCTACGACGACATGCTGCGCAAGGGCCTGAACGAGGTGCTGACCGGCGCCGACGAGCCGATCCGGGAGTTCCTGAACGTCGACGCGGCCACGGCGATCGTCGACGGCACCGATACCGCGGGCAGCGGCTCGTGGGCCCGCCTTCGGACCGAGACGATTCTGCGCGCCAACGCCTGGATCAAGGAGTTCGACGTCGATATGAGTGCGCTGACCTGACGGTGGTGCGCCGGGGAGTCGCGCTCTCCGGCGCCCCTTACCTCGCGGAGAAAAAGGGCGCACAATGATTCCGTACACCGGCTTCAAGGTTGCGACCGACGGGTAGCCGAATCTCTGCCGGGCTGGACTCCGGCGGGCATCGTGCCGGCAGTGTCTTCGTATCGGGTAGTGACGATTGGCTTCGCCGTCGGCATCGCGCACACCCCACTGAACGCCGGGCGCGGCGAACGCTGCCTGTAGCGACTGCGAGCCTTCGCCGGTTCGGCGTAACTACTGGATAGGACACGCCATGTCAGAGCAGAACAAGGCTGCCGCCAAGCGCATCTTCGACGCGTGGAACTCGCGCGACCTCGACGTTTTCGACGAGGTCATCGCGCCCGACTGCATCAACCACGATCCACAGAACCCCTTCGCCGAACTCCATGGACCCGACGGCCTGAAACGACTCGCGCAGATGTATCTCGCCGCGTTCTCGGATCAGCGTTTCCTGGTCAACGAACAGATCGCCGAGGGCGACTTCGTGACCACCCGATGGACCGGGACGGGAACCAACGACGGCGAGATGATGGGCATGCACGCCACTGGGAAATCGGCGGTCGTGCAAGGCATCACGGTCAATCGCTTCCAGGACGGCAAGATCATCGAGAGCTGGGCCTGCTGGGACACGCTCGGCATGTTGCAGCAACTCGGCGTCGTCCAGGCCGCCCACTCCGCGACAACCTGACCGCCCCACCGTCGCCGCTCGCGCGGAGGCCGCCACTGCCTCCGCGCGTCGTACTCGCAGCCCTGCTGACCGGGCCCTTCGTCGCCGAACCGGGAATACCGAGGGGCGACGCACGCGTTGAGGATCCTGGGTAAATCGTCGAAAAATCGTAGAGAGCAGGGGTGGACCCCGAAGATGCCCAGGTCAGCGGTGGTATAGGCTTTGTCGGTCATGAATTCGGCGCAGCATTTCCGCAGGTTCCCAAAATTGCCCGCTCGTTCCCGATATATCGCTGTTTTCGCAGGTGGATGGCTTTTCGGAGATCTTGAAACTGCCAGGTCATTCCCAAGAATTCCTGTACTAACCCGGGTGAATTTCGTAAAAAAATCGTAGAAAGTACCCGCAATGAAACGGGGGCCGGTGATTGGCCTGGGCAAGCCGTTCCTTAGCGCCAGTGCCAAACCCTCGGGTACGAATGGGCGCGGGCCATGGTCTTGATCTTGGTTCGTGTGCGCCAGCAAGTCGCAGGCTCGAAACCCGCTTCGCGACACGTTCGCGCAGAATGCAGGGTGTGGCCATCTGGATACTGCCGCGACTGCGTAGGTTGAGGAGCGGACCTGCTGACAGCTAGATGCAAACCGGCTAGAGAGGCTCGACGGTTCGTTCCGCCAGTGTGCGGACGGCCGTGGCGAACTCGCTGAGGGCGAGTCGCTTGTGTCCGCTTTGAAGTGCCTGCGGGCTGAAGCCGATTTCCTGGTACGTCACGATTTGGATCTCGGTGGGCACGAGCCGTGGCGCAGTGGTGTTTACCCATGGCCACCGTTCGCCGGCGTCAGGTGCTTCGCTACGGGCGGCAACGTAGTCGGGGTCGAATGTCGGCTCGTCGGCAATTTCAACGACGGCGTAGCATCCATGGGCGTTCTTTGAGTAGATGAGCACCAGGTCGCCTTGACGGAATCCTGGTTTGCCGCGTTTCGAGCTTGAGAACCAGCCCTCCCCGCGCCAACCGTCGAGGTATGGGTCGTGATGCTGGGCTTTGACCCAAAGGGCTCGTCCTGGATCGCGTGCGTCGGCTAGGAGTTGTTCGACGTCGCGGGTTGTCGGGGCTGACCCCCTGCCATTCGTTGGGACGTATTTGGCCGCTTTTGGGAGGTTGGCGGCTTCTGCGGCGAGTCGGGCGAGTCGATGGGAGTCGACCAAGTCACCAGTCCACCAGCTCGTCAGTATGTGGCGAGTTTCTTCGATAGCCTCCCCCTGGAGCAGTACGGACAGTTCGGCGTTCGATGTGGTTTGAGTGCCCAGCCCGGTACCGGTTAGATTCGCAGATCCGACGAGGGCGAAGTCGTCGTCGACAATGTAGGCCTTGGCATGTAGCCGCGGATGATGCCCGATTTCCACGCCGACGTCGAGCAGCCGTTGCAGCCCCTTGATCGGGAGGTAGCCGTTGGCCGTGGCGACCGGACTGAGGCAGGTCAGGAAGCGCCACTTCACTTCTGAAGACACTCGATCGGCTAGCCGCGTCGCGAGATCGATGGTGAGGTAGGGGCTGGCTAGGAACACGTCGCGCCTGGCCGAGGCGATGGCCTTCAGGAGGTGGTCGCCTGCGAGTTTCGTGATCGTGTGATCCATGTGTCGACGGTACCCGGATGGGCTTCAGTAGGGCTGCGACACTGGGTCCTTGGCGACTTGTATTCGGTGTCCGCCGCCGGCTGCCAACGCCCGTTCGTGCCTGCTGTATGGCGCGCCGAAGTTCACACCGCGAACGGATCTCAGCGGCAGGGGTGGATGCGTGCTGGCCGAAACCCTATGTGGGCCTTCCTGCGCGCCAAATCGCGTGGTCCACCTCCCACGGTGAAATGTCACGACCGAGTCGGTCGGTTAGAGATTCCGCCACCTCGCGCAGTAGGCGCCGCGCTCCCTTCTCGTCGACAGGGAATCCGGCTCGTGACAGCCATCGAAGTACGATCCGATCGGGCTTTACCGTCCATTGGTCGCCGATGAGCATCCACAGGTACCCACGCCTCACACCCGCAGCGCCCTCGCCCGGAACCCTGCGCAACGCGTGGTTGATCTGCTCGAACTTCTGATCGTTGGACAACGCGGCTCGCGCATCCGCCAACGTGTTGACACCGTGACGGTCCAGGATCCTCGCGTAGCGCAGGACGGCGTCTGCTTTGCGGATCCCGCCCCGTGTGGATGTGTTCTGCCGATTCTTCGTCACCGCAACAAGCGCATCCGAATCCGGATACCGACCGAGCAACGCACCGAGGGGGACCGGGTCGGCAGTCAGCGCCGCCGCTGCCGGAGCAGTCGCCGGGACATCCACTCCGAAGGTGGCAGCTACGCGCTCCACGACCGGCACAACGTGGTAGATGTAGTTCGCACCGATGCTGTACACGGCATCGAGGACACAGAAAGTCAGACTCACCCACTGCCGTTCGCGAGGCCGCGGATCCAGCCCTGCGACCACGTCGACCAGCGTGGTGATCGAAACGTTTGTCTTCATATGATCGGAATGTAGTCTTAGGCACCGACCTCCCTGGTTCTTCGGTGTGGTCACTCGGCTGGCCTCAGCGAAGTGACAGTCGGGGCGGCCCCCAAAGCGCCGGACTCGCGTCTATTCGTGGTGAATCCGCAACCGCCAAATCCATGCTCGCTTCTCAATGCCGTATGCGGGCCTTCGGCAACAGTCGACAGACGTCATCGGACGCTGGGGTCGGTGCTATAGCCGAGGTTGCGCCGATCGCTTCCCCTGCCTCGCGCCGCGGCAGGTCAGAACGGCCGCAGCCGATGATATTTGGGGCGGCGCCAATTACCTGTGCCGCCACGGTTCTCCGGGCAACTGTGAACGGGTGCCGTCACGGACTCCAGCCAACTCGGGGCCGGAAGTGATCTCGCCGATGATGAAGAGTTCGAGACCGGCTGCGGCGATCTCGCTTATGAGAGATTCCACAGCGGATTTGTCGACTGCTGCAACCAGTTCGAAGTCGACGGAGTCTCCGAAGACGAGGTCGTGGACTGGCACGGCCAGTACCTTGGCAGCGGCCGCGACCGAGTCTGACACAGGAATACGGTCGATGTCGACATCGATGCCGACGTTGCTGCCTGCGCATAGGGCCTGCAGTGCGCCGGTGAGTCCATCGGATGTATCGACGCAAGCTGTGACGCCCGAAGACTGGGCGAAGATTCGGCCATGCGCGAACCGAGGGGCCACTCGACGCCATGGGTGTAGCAGCACCTCGAGGTGGCTGCTTGAAAGGGATGGGACAAGTGTGGTCCGCGTGAAGTACTTCATGGCGGCTCCGGCTAGTCCAGTCATTCCAGTGAGAACGACCACCTGACCCGGTGACGCACCGGAACGGGTGAGCAGATTTTCGGGTTCGACTGTGCCCATCGCCGCTCCAGACAGAATGACTCGCTCGGCCGTGCCGATGTCACCGCCGACGTTCTCAGTGCCGGCCGCGCGGCAACCGTCGCGGATCCCGCGCATGAGTTCCTCAAACTCGGCATCTTGCATATCTTTCGGGTAGCGGACAACGCTAACCAGGCCGAGTGGGGCGGCACCCATAGCGGCGACGTCGCTCAAATTCGCGCCGGCGAGGTACCAGCCGATGTCGTAGTTTGAGAGCAAGCCCAGCTCGTAGAGCGAGAACTTGGTTCCGCGTACATAATCGGACCCGAAAACGATAGTTTGTTCACCGCTGATCTGAAACGCGGCGCAGTCGTCCTGTTCGGCCACGCTGAGTACTCGGGACGCAGTTGCCCCATTCCGGAGACCCTGCAGATTCGCTCGTGTGGGCCCGAAAAGGGGTGTAACGATTTCTGAAAGCTTTGTCGGTTCGTCGGAGTTCGACATGCTCACTCTTTCTCGCAGATCGTGCTCGGATGCGTAAATGCGGAACTGCAGGCGGAAAGCGTTTCTGAGGTTTCCTCTGACTCTGCTGAGCAGTCAAGAAGCCTTAACGAGGCATCGAATTGCTTTCCAAGAGCACCTATGAACCAGTCGACATCTTCGGGTGGCTCTGTGGATAAGGAGCAAAGGATTGCCCGCGTCACCTGGCGAATCTTTGGTCGGGGCTTGCCGGTGAACCACCAAGGACCGAGCGACCCGACGACGTAGCTATCCATCGATTGCGCCGCGTTCATCGCCGATTCTAGTGACGTAGCAGCTTTGACGTGAAGGAGGTTCTCGCAAAGGACCTTTTCAAGATCGGGCCACGTCCGCAATCTCGGGTCGATCGGGCACACGTGAATATGTGCGTGCCGTACGCACGACGGTCCCTCGTAGTTTGAGGAGAGGCCGTGCTCGAGCAAAATAACCGGTTGCTCGGCACATTTTGAAGAGATGCGGCATCTCGCCTGTTCTGCGAGCGCCCAAACGTCTAGGAACTCGATCGAAGTTAGTGCATCGGTTGATGTAACGTGAGCGACTGGCACGACTAAGCTGTGCCCCAACGACACAGGCGAGATGTCCACGAGAGCCGCACTTGTACGAGAGTTCATGTACCGACGTGCTGAATGAATAGAAGCACGGAACTCGTCAGCAGCCTGGCAGAGTCCGGAGTCGTCGCATCGGGTGACTGAAAAGCTCACAGGTCCAAAGCCTCCCGGAGCAGATGGAGGTTCAGTGTGGTACGGAGAAGGGGGAATGATTGGAATTTCTCCTGTCCAGCAAGGACGAGGTACATCACTCGCTGATACTCGGTGTCGATCTCTCCTTGGCTGAACTTGGCGCCTTGGTTTCCGAGCACACTAGCGAGCCTCTCGCGTACCGTCATCACCGACTTGGCCATTACCGTCAGCCTGCGTCGGGCGAAGTCGCCCCGGAATTGTGAAGCGATCTCGTAGGCATCGCCAAGCAGCGTCCTATTTAGTTCCCTGTCGACTTCGAGAAGGCAATGCGGATTAATATCCCGCGGGAAAGCCTTGAATCTCATCGAGGACTCAAGCATTACATAGTCCAGAAACAGGTGACCTTCTGTGTGTGCCCAAGCGAAGTCAATTAGATCTAGACCGAGAAGATCTGATAGTACGATATTGCTGGGGTGAAGATCGCCATGTATAAAGCTCGCGCGGAATTTCCCAACTCTGCGACGCTGCAGCTTCCGCTGGTGTGGGCCCAGTGGGTTGTGGGGAACTGCCACCCCGTGTAGATGCAATCCTTGGGGATTACCTTCGAACAGGCGCGCGATGCGACTATCGTGCTTTTCTCGCTGGTAGCGCCGAAAAACCTGACCGTACGTTGGATTTGGTCCGGAGCTGTTGATGAGAACGTGGGCCTTGCCGAATCGCCCCAGGGCGGCGTCCAGGTTTGGAAACAACTTCTGATTAGGCAAGTCTTCATCATTCGAATCTAGGCATATATTGTAGATGTCATTCAGGTCCGCGACGCCATCGCCTCCGTCCGCGCTCTCATGCAATTCATACAAGACGCCCTGAATGGAGATGCCAGCGACGCTGACGCGCACACCCATCCGAACTCCCGCAACCTTATTTTTGGCTAGTTCAAGTCCTCTCAGCTCCTCGGAAATGTCCTTCTCGGTGGATATCTTCAATATTTGAGGAACACCCGGTTCGTCAATACGCTCGACCACTAGCATCTTTGCGCCTGAGAATCCAAATCTAGTAAATGGCCTAACCGACGCCTCTGACCAGCCGCTTGTCTCAACCGCCTTTTTGACGATCTCGAATTCGTCTGAGTTCAGCAGGTCGACCTGTATCTGTGGATTCAATCGAATTCCCGTTCATTAGCGCCGCGATTAGTGTTTAAGTCGAAAATGGAGGGTTGGCGGCAGGTTCCATTTTGAACCAGCGCGCTGGGTCGGGCTATTTCGCTGCGGCCATCGCCATGCATCTCCTTCCCTTAACCTGGTGAACCTCGAAGATCGATCTGTCGAATTCGCTGACGGCTCAGCAACATTGCCGCGCACGGGTGCTCGCGGAGTCCGACGCGGTGAGGGGCGGCCTGTCTCGGGATGCAATCAGTGGGTGGAGGTCGGGTTGCCAAGCTGGCCCCGCCGTCGCCGTGTGACTGTCAGTCCCCATTGCGGGCGTGCCGTAACGCCGCACCAGCCGTATCCAGCCTCATCGAGCGCGCACCCTCCTCTGCTGCGGAGGCAGCCATAGCCCGCGGTACAGGTAGGGGCAGACCATCGCATGTCTGTGCCAGCGCTGGCTTGGCCTCGACCTGAAGACTTCGACGCGCATCCGCAGAGAGATCGCGCATTCGCAGCGAGGATATCGCACTACATGCAAATGTGCGCCAGTTCGCGACCTTTCACTGGTGAGTTCGATGTAGTGGTCGCAAGCGGTCGGACGCAGCTTCGCGCTTGTTCCGCCGCCGACGCTTCAGGTGTCAAGTAGAGCATCGCGCAGGTTTGTGCCGGATCCACCGAGGTCGCCTGGGCCCGCTCTGCCCCCGCAGGAAGTTCGCCGAAGGCGTCAACACGCCCAACGTCCACACTGAACCTCATCCCCGGCGACGCCGCCGCGGCGTCATGAACCAGGTTCCCGGTCGCCTTGGCTCGATCCTGCTGGGTACGAATCGACCTTGAGCACCGGAGGCCCGCTCTCACTCCTTGCCGTTCGCCGGCGCTGAGCTGCAGCACGGCAAAGGCGGTCCGCCTGTCGAACCCGCCGCGCGCGAGCACCTGTACGCGCCGATCACGGTGATGGCAGCCAAACCGGGTTCGTGATGAATGCACACCTACCGAGCCGGTGAAGCGAAGTGATCCGGCCGCAACCGAGATCGTGCGCGCCCACGAGCGCTGATCCGGCCGGAGAGACCTCGACGGGCAAACGCACCCGGTAGTGGTGCTGGCGCGGCAGGAGGCCCTCCGACGAGGGTCCCCTGCCGTGCATGTGGCCGATCCAGTTCGGGTGCTACGGGTTCCGGCTGATGTCGACGGGAGTGTGAGAGCCGGGGCGGATCTCGACTTCGAACTGCTGCCCATACAGGATGCACAGCACGACTCCGACCGTGATAGCTGGCCACTTCAGCTTCTTCGCCTTGCTCAGCAGCTTTCGTCCACTGAGCCGGAAGGAGCCGTGCATGACGACGTCGAACGAGAGGTCATCGAGAGTGTTCGGCTGATCTTTACCGGAACGAGACTTGTCGGGCGTACCTTGGGGCAAGGGCGTACCTCCTGTTGGTGATCTGACTGGGAGTTGGAGAACTAGCTGATGTGTTGCCGTTAGTGGCGCTTCCCCTGGCCGGGAGGCGCCACTTCTCTTGCGACGAGAAGTCGCCGCATTCCTCAGATTACTGCCGCGTAGGCGTATGTACAGCTACGATCGAAGTCCGAAAGTGGCGCGGCCTCCTGAACATCGAGGTCGGACCGCGACCACTGCGTCGGTGCTGTGGATTGGCCACACATTGGCGTCGATTCAGGGGGAAGGATGCCGGTCGCAGTGGTGGATTCGGCCGCGCGGAAGTCGGATGTCGCCCGCAAGCGCAATACGCGGGAAAAGATCCTGGACGCTGCGTATGCATTGGTCACCAACAGCTCCGAAGCCAGCTCGACCTTCCTGACTGAGCCGACTCGGGCCGCCTTGGCGAAGCAGGCGAACATCCATGTGTCGACACTTCGGAACCACTTTCACGACTGGGCCGAGGTCTGCGCGGCTCTGACCGAGCGCTGCCGCATCACCCCCGGGATCACGCCGCCGGACAACATTCGGCACTGGGCCCAGGAATATTACGACCGTGAGGGGCGCGACAAGATCATCGCCGCACCTATCGGTACCGAAGAACTGCGAAATCGGTTCGTGGCAGCTGCTGGCGCCGACGACGACGCTGATCTGGCGCGGTCGGGCCTTGCGTTGGTGACCAAGCTGTCAGGCAAACCCGCGGACCTGCTGATGCACGCGCGAGAGATCATCGAGTGCGCCAAGACTGTCCGCGCTCGCCTCGATGCGAGTTCGATTCACGAGGCGCTCCATTGCGCGTTGGCCATCAACGACGTTGCAGTGCAGGCTCACCGGCACTTTGCCAGCGGGCCGGGCGGTAGTGGGAACGGTGCTTCTGAGCAGGCACGGCTCATCCAGCAGATCAGTGACGACAGCGACGGCGACAGCGTCGAACAGACCCGCCAAATGGTCGAACGTGCACTGCACGAACCGCAGCACCTTCAGGCGATCATCCACATCAAGAGGTGGGACCAGCAGATCAGCGAGCGGCTCGGGCTGCGCGTCAGAGCAGTGCTGTCCAAGTTTCATGTTGCTCGTGCCGAGGCGATGATCGGCAAACTGCCAGAGGACGAGATCGCCTCCCTCAAGGAGGTCGTGGTCGCATTGCATCGTCTACGGAAGGGGGAACCGCCGGAGCACGCCGACACGACCGACATCGTGATGCTGGTCGCGCGCCTGGCCGGGGTGAGCCTGGCCTATCCGGAACTGCTGAAGGCCGGAGAACTCGACGAGACGCGTACCGACCTTCTCCGACTGTTCCAGACCAATGATCACGAGAACCGCCAGCTCAAGGTCGATGCACAAGCGCTGTTTAAGCTCGTGGACGGCGAATCAGTCGAGGCGACCGCGCTGCTTCGCGCGCTCCGCTTTCAAGGTCCGGGTGACTACCTGATCGCCCGCTACCTCGCAGACCAAGCCGATATGAGCGACCAGGACATTGAAGACCGCTTCGGCACATCACTCGGACCGCCAGACCACGTGCGGATCTTGTTGCTCAACCGAGCCTGCAGCTGCTTTGAGCGAGTGAGCACAACCTCGCGGGTGAGTGGCTGCGCCGCCCGGCTCGCCGGAATGTCGAGGGCTGACACCCTAGTCGCCCGCACGAAAATTGTTAGCCTCAGCGGCAATTCAGACCTTCCTTCGACGCCCACTGGCGAGCAGACTATCGACCACTTGCTGCGCAATATCAATGACCTCGTTCACCGTGCTGTTTTGGGCAATGTGATGGACAAGCGACAAGTCGCCACGCTGGTTAACGCCCTAGACCCCATTCGGACCTTCCTGATGGGTCGGGCAATACATAGGCTGTGACGGTCGTACGCCGCAGCTTGACGTTGTCTTGACGCACTCGGCCCGTACATCATCGAGCCACTCGGATACGCGGTAACGCCGCCCTTCTGATCCGTCCTGGCCAGTGTCACCCCTACGTACCAGCACGCATTGCTCGACGCGCGGAACCTGCTCCTGACAGAGCTGCGTTCGAAGCAATCCTTCGGCAGCGGGCTGCGGCAGACGAGCGCTTTGCCGAGAAACCGCAGAGTCCGCAAGTCTCAGCGCCAAAAGCCGACACTCGAACCACCCTGACCAGCAAAGATCCCGGAACGTGGTCACCGTCGCTTCCCGTTGCCGCCGATTGAGTGGTGCGACTACGGATGTCGGGGCGCTAACGGAGGCCCTCTGTGATTCGATGAAGGAGCCATGGTGACCCGCTCCTACCGTGGTGTGAAGAATCGGATCGCGTACGACCGCGGCGAACTCCTCAGCAAGATCGTCACTCCTGACAACGTCAACCAACGGATGGCCGAACGATACAACGGTCCGATCGGAGCGCTGAACCGGTGGGTCGACGGTGTCCGGGCGGCAACCGGCGAGAGCATCCCCTACTTCGATCCCCGAGCGGCTTCGGACGGCGCAAAGGTGCTACTCCTACTCCAAGACCCGTCAGGCGCGGCGGACGGCGAATCCGGGTTCATCAGCCGCCACAACAACGACCAGACTGCCCACAACGTGTACCGCCTGGGACTCGAGACATCGTTACGCTATTCCGACTGCATCGGCTGGAACGTCATACCGTGGTGGGTGGCAAACCCCGCGAAGGAACCGCGAACGCTTGCGGCCGAGGCGAGGCGTGCCCGGCCCTATCTGGAGGAGATCATCGAGCTCCTTCCTGGCGATCTTGCGGCAGTGATAGTGATGGGCAAGTCGCAGACGTGGCCTGCCTGGAACGCCGCGATCGGCCACCGTCGCCAACGCTTTCATGGCGCGGAGGTTCGGTTTACGGCCCATCCCGGGCCGCTGTCGATCAATCAGACGGACAAGGACACTGGCCGGCGCAACGGTGATCTAATAACCGAGGCGTTCACTGAGGTCGCGAGCATGTTGGCCTAGTCCGGACCGCTGCGAGCCTCGGCGATCGGGCCGTCCGTCATCGGTGTCCACCGTCGAGGCTTCCAGGGCAATGGCCATCGCCTGACACCGAATCCGACATCAAGTCGTGGTGCCGATCGACGTTGCGAGGGGCTTGCGGCGAACTCGGCAACACCATGGCCGACGAGTCGTTCACCGCTGACACACCGGCATCAGCGCCGTCTATTGGCGCTGGCGGATGCCTTCTCTGAGGCGGCGATGGATCAGCGCACAGAGGAGTTAACGGTCGGCGTTAAGGTTACCGCGGCGCCCTACGTGTAGCTTCCGCGCTAGGGCGGAAAATCGCACACTTGAGCTCGAAGCGGACACTTCGGCAGTTGTTTCGGTCTACCAATCCTCGCCATTGAGCCGTGCGAAGTAGGCGTCGTCCGCTGCCTGAATTTCAGCCTCGGTCATGGCAGCCGGGGCTGTACTCGCTAGGTTCGACGAGTCTGCCTGCAGTTCTTCGATGCCTGCGCGGAGTTGTGGGTCCGCCGCCTGGAGAAGACGGGCGGCTTGGGCTTTGATGTCTGTGCGTGCGCTGCGGTGGCACTCGACGAGGACGTGGCTGAGTTGCGCGGCGCTCCACGACATCGCGCCGGGTGCGATCCGCAGCGAGGTGATGTCGCCTGTGGCGTCGACTTCGACCGTGATGCCGCGGGCTGTGCCGTGACCTCGTAGTCGTGACAGGGCAGTGGAGAACTCGGCGGCGTGGTGGCGGATGTCGCGGAGCCGTTCGTCGAGTTCTCGGTCCCAGTCTGGTGCTGAAGTCATGGTTGGTCGTTGCCTTCGTCGTCGACGAACAGGGAACGGATCCCGGGCTTGTTCGAGATCATCTGGATCAGCCACAGCGGAGACTGTCCGCGGTGGTTCTCGATGCCGGCGTCCGCTCCCCGGTCCCGCAGTAGCCGGACGACCTCGGGGGTGCTCCACGGGCTGCGGAACGCATAGAACAGGGGGGTGTCGCCCTTGTCGTCTTGGGCGTTGGGGTCAGCACCTGCGTCCAATAGTGTTGCCACGGTGTCGATTCCGCCGTATTGGGCGGCGAAGTGTAGGGGAGCGAGGCCGGCTTCGTCGCGGTCGTTGGGGTCGTAGCCCTCGGTAAGCAGCTGTTGGATCTCCGCGGTGCGGGCGCCGTTGGTGTCGGCGGCGGCGTAGTGCAGTTCGGTGCGTCCCGCGCGGTCGCGTTGGATTTCTTGCTTCTTCGGTTTTTTCCACACAGTCGACCCCTTTATCTCGGCGCTTCGTAGATGTGTCGGGAGTTTCCGGGCGCGTCTTCGATTCGATAGAAGCTCGGATTGTTGACGTAGTCCCGGAATTCGGCCCACGTCATATTTTGTCGCATTGCTTCTTCGCGTAGGCGCCAGAACTCGTGACCTGCTTCGTGTCCCATGACCGGTGTCGAGTTGACAGGGTACTTCATGCCGTTGGCGCCGAGATAGTACTCATTGCGTGCGTCCATCGGGAGTTGCCGGATCGCTGGGTCGGAGTACTTGCCGCTCACAGGGATGAGCACAGTGGGGTCGGTGGCGCTGAGGTAGAACTCTTGCCCGTTGACCGTCACCTTCGGCGCCGCCTCCTGGACCGGTCTGGTGGTGGTCACCCGCAGATACGGCCGGGTCCGCGACAACAGTCGCAGGTCGTCCAACGTCAGGGGGTTGATCGCGCCGGTCGCCTCGGCGGTGGCCAGCCCGGCCTGGGCTGCCAGCAGCGGGGACAGTTCGGCGACCGAGCGGGCGAACGCGCCCGAGGCCGCGACGACCGGCAACCCGGTCATCTGCGCGGTGGTCGCGAGATTGCGGCACAGGGTGGCGATTCTGCTGCCCACGACAGCCGCCCGCGCGGCCAAGGCCGCGGTCCCGCCCGCCGCGGTCAGGCCGAAGCTGTAGCTGGCCAGACCCCAGGACACGACTTCGCCGATGACGAAGACCGCGGCGAACTCGCCGAGGAGGGTCAGGATCTCCTTGCGGGTGTTCTCGATCGCGAGGGCGTAGTCGGCGCAGGATTTCGCGAGGATCTTGAACTGGGCGGTGAGGGTTTTGCCCTGGTTCTCGAGGATGGTGATCTGGTCGAGGATCTGCTGGACTTCGGGGGTTTGCTGCCCGCTGATCGCGTCTCGGGCGGCTTGGAAGCTGTGGTAGGGCAGCAGCTCGTCGCCGTAGAAGCTCCACTGGGTGGCGACGTTGCGCAGATTCTCCGGGTTGCCGCTGGGCCACACCTCGCCCTGGGTGTACTCGGCGATCTTGTCCCACCACGACGGCGCTTCCGAGCTGCCACCGAACAGGGCAGGCAGGGTGATCGGTTGCATCCAGGCCAGCGAACCGGCGCCGAAGGCCAGGTCGGTGTCGGCGCCACCGATGACCGAGAGTTGGTTGGCGTTGGCGTGGTTGGTCGCGGTGGCCTCGAGGAGGTCGTGCATCTGGGCGAGTCCGCTCACCCAGGCCGCGGCCGCGGTCATCGCGTCCTTGGCGGCGGGGTCGAAGCTGGCCGACCAGTCCCGGCCGGGCTTGTCGCTGCCCGCGCAGCCACCGTATTGCTGCAGGTTGGCGGCCATGGCGCGGATCTTGGCAGACGCCAGGCCGTGGGCGTTTTCGAAGACTGTTGCCGCGGTGCGGATTTCGGTGGGAGTGACGATCACCGGCGCCATCTACGGCCACATCCGGGTGTTGTGGGTGATGGCTCGGGTGTAGTTGGTGTGCGCAATGCGGGCGACCTCACGCAGTTCGTCGAGGTTTTCCTGCATCTCATCGACGCCGGCGACCCATTTGTCGTGGGCGGCGCGCTGGGCGGTCGCGGCCTCGCTGGCCCAGCTCAAATGCAGCTCGGCGATGCGGCGTTCGACATCGGTCAACCAGCCCGCGACCTCGGCACCGAACGCTTCCATGGTCGTGATCGCGGCGTCGAGCTGTTCGAGGTCGACCCGGAACCGGTCATCGCCGGTCACGGCAGCTGTCCGTGGATGCGCTCGGTGGCCGCGGCGTTGGCCTGGTCTTGGGTTTCGTAGGCGTTGGCGGCCTCGAGGAGCTTGTCGGCGGACTCGGTCAGTGCCGCGGCGACGGTTTCGGCGCCGGCTTTCCATTCCAGCCAGCTCTCGTCGTAGGCGGAGGCGGCCTTGCCCTGCCAGCCATCGGCGAGGAGTTCCTTACCGATGGTGTCGTCGAGGTTCTTCACCCGGTCCCGGATCGCGGTTGCTTGGCCGGCAACAAACGCCGCGGTGCTGCGCAGCTCACCGACGTCGACATGCAGCTCACCCTCACCCGACACCAAAGATTCCCCCTCGTTCTCCAGCCGGCGACGCCGAACCCGTCTTCTTGCCTTGTTGGACGCGCCCGGTCCGGTTTCGGTTCCACAGAGTATCGGACCAGCGGCGAGGTCAGCGCTGTGCTTGCCCGGCCGGATTGTCCTTGTATTCGGATCTGGGGCGCAGTGCGTAGGCGGGTACGAGTTGATCGGTCAGCTGTAGCGGTGGGCGTCCGTCGGCGTAGGGGATCGAGTAGGTGACCCGGCCCAGCCAGTCCCCGGCGTAGGTGGGGACCCAGTGGGAGAGCAGGCCGGGGCGTTCTCCTGTCATGTCCAGTCCGGCGCCGTTGACGTGGCGGGGTGTGCCGGGATCGCGGATGACGATGGCGTCCAGGCGCACCCAGACCGGCTTCGGCGACTCCACCACAGTCCGTGCGAAGTGCCCCTGCAACTGCGGGTACAGCGGCCGCGGAGAGGTTCCTTCGGTCCGCGCGACCTTGCTCGACTTGTCCCTGCCGCCGCTCATCACACTCAGTCAGTCCACGGGGTCAGATCGACCAGCCGCATCGAAAACGCATACGTTCCGGGGGTCTGCAGGGTCGACTCGGTCCGGGCGTAAGCGTCGTCGATCTCGAGGATCCTGAACTGCGAGACCCCGCTCGTGCCGATCCGGACTAAGTCTCCTACCTCCACAATCGCTACTATAGTCGAACGTATGTTCCCATCGGTGTGTGAGTCGACGCGTGCTTACCTGCGCCTCGGGGTCTGGACGGAGCCCTCGCCGCGGTTCTGTCCGAACGGGCACCGGCTCGCCGCCGGGCGCGCGATCGTCGCCGCGATGCCATGCCGCCGAATCGGTGGGCACCACAGGGCCCACACCTGTCTCGCGTGCGGCGCCACGACCTACAGCCCGCCTGTGCACAACGACTGCGAGCACTGAACTCCGGCAACGCCGAGTACTCGAACCTGTTGGGCCAGCGACGGTTACGGTGAAGCCCATGAGCGAGTCCAGTACACGGACGAACCTGGCGGCGACCCGGTTGGACATGATGCTGAGTGGGCGAGTGGCGAACATGCTCGCGCGGGCCGGGATCGCAACTCTTGCCGACCTGCTGCACTACACCCGCCGCGACCTGGAGAGCCTCGTCAGCTTCGGTCCGCTGACGAGCGCCGAGATCGAGGCCGCACTGGCCGAACGCGACCTGCACCTCGCTGGACCCGCCCCTGACCTCGAACCAACGCTTGCGGAGGAGTTCGACGTGGTCCTCGCTCAACGTGACCAGCTCGTCGGGTTGATCGAGCGGATCGGCACCGCGGTCGATCTCGCCGCGGCACACCGCGAGATCGCGACGACGATGGCCGGCATCGACCTCACGCCCACGACCCGCCAGGCAGCGATCGCCCGACATCGCCACGAAACGTGAGGCCGAGACCGACCGTGGCGGGCGTACCACACCCCGTGGAGTGATCACGGTGTCCGTGGTCGCCGCGGCGTCGCCTCTGGTTGCCGGCGAGGTCTACTTCGCCGCGGTGAGGTCGACGACGGTGGCGCTTGCGGCGTTGGACTGCACCGAGGCGATGCCCTTTTTCGCCGCGTCCTTGGACTCATACGCTTGTGAGGAGGCGATGATCTCGCCGTTGCCCGCCTTGAGTCGCCACCGGAACTTACTCGACGCATCGGCGAAGATCTCGAACTTTCCTGCCATGACCGGGACTCGCTCTCACTCGAAGGAAAACGCGCCTACCAGTGCAGAATAGACCTCCTGGCAAGGGTCAATGCTCGAACTTCGCGCCGCGGTGCATGGCGAAGCGGGCCGAGGTTCGCCGCTGCCGGCTGCTGCGCTGTTCCTGCTCCGCGCTCGACGAATTTCGTTGCGAGCCCTCGGCTCGATGTCACACCACCGCTCGGACGAGGCGGACAAGGCGAAGGTCAGTCCAGCCAAGGCTGGTCGCAAACCTCGAGTACGCGGCGAGCAGCGAACCGGCTGCTGCTGCATGCCCGTTCCGGGTTCGGCCGCACCAACGAAACCAGGAAGGGTTTCGTCGCCGCAGGAACTCGTACAGTTTCGGCCTCTCCAGTGAGAGCGCGAAGGGGCTGGGCTCTGCCCCGGATTAACGGCAGCGCCGCCTGATTGATTCAGTCGGTGCTGTTGTGTCGGCGAGAGATGCCGTAGCAGACGAGCAGATCACTGATTCGCTGTTGGACAACCCAGACCTGCGGATCGTCCGGATCCAGGAGCGCTTGGCGGTCGACGGAGTCCATTCCCATGACCGGTTTGGACGGGCCAGGCGGCGTGTGAGTTCCCGCGGCGATGTGACTGACCTGCACTTCGCCTCATGTTGGTGGGAATGGCGGCCCGGTGTCGCGCCTCGTTGAGCGGCGGTGCCCGAGCTGACCGTGCCGGGTGGCTACTCGGTGGAGTGGCTGAACAGCAGAGTTGGCTCGGAGAGGATGTCGCGGCCGAGCTCAGCCAGGTAGATCGTGTCTACGCTGCCGAACTTCGCCTGGCTGTAGTCGAGTCCGAGGTCGGCTGCGGCACGGCGGACCGAGGATTCGTCGGGGCCCTCGATTTCTAGGAAGGTGGGCAGGTCCGGCCAGGTGTCGAGATCGAAGACGACATCGCCGAGGCTCCACTCTTCGCGGTAGTTCTCCTGGTACCGGGTCTGTGTGAGCCCAATCGCGGTGAGGATCTCGGCCATCGCGTGCAGGTCGCCGACGGCGGTCTCGACCTCGGTGGTGCCGTCGATAGTGGTCGAATCGGTGACGCGTTTGAGCGTCAACCTCGTTCGGGTGCCTTCATCTCGGAGGCGGACCCAGGCTCCTTCGGGCACCATCTCGCCATCGAAGATCTTGCGGGTCAACAAGGTCCGAGGGAACCGCTGTGTCGCACCGAGCGCCGCGAGCTTCGCTCTGATCGCGTCGACGTCCACCGCCAAGAAGGTGGCTTCGTATTCATGCTTCATCGAGCTCGCGCCCCTTCGTCGAGGTGTTCAGACTTTGCAGCGAAAAGTACACCCACGTGGGGGCGTGGTCGTGGACTTGGAGCAGTCCAAGGAACGGTTGTTCGATGAGCGGGGCACGCACCGTTGCGCGCCGGCCCTCTCGCAGGTTCGATTCCTCGGCGGGGCACATCGAAGATGGGAACGCGGATGACCTGGGCAGATGCTCCGGTGAGCTGATTGTCGAAGCGGATTTCGCACTTGGCTGAGGTGGGCTGCGGTGTTCACTCTTGCCTGTAGGTCCCCGATCGCTGGGCCTCGATCTCACACTCCCCCTCGGCCGATAGCTTCGGGCGTGGACCACGAGCGAAGTCGATCTCCCGGGTTCGATGATGATGGTGTCGAAGCCGGTTTCGTTCAACGAAACCGGCTCTCCTACTTGTCGGTGCAGCTGCCAAGCTCCCGCCAATTCTCCTCCAGGATCAGGCTTGCCAAGAGTCACCCCCGGGCTGTCAGACCGCTCCGATAGCCTGTGGCAGCGTCCCTAGTCCCTTCCAGAATCCGGAGAACCAGCCATCGTGTCTGTCCTGTCCGGCTTTGTGTGGAGTGTCGCAGACACTCTCCGCGGCCCTTACGCCGAGGCTGAGTACGGCTCGGTCATCCTTCCCTTCACGGTGCTGCGCCGCTTGGAGTGCGTCATGGCCCCGCACCGAGAGACGATGGCCGAGATCGTTTCGCGGTTTGAGGGTGAGCAGCAGCGTCGCACCCACCTGAAGATCAAAACCCGGACGGAGGACAGTGCGGGGCTGTCGTTCTGGACGACGAGTGACTACACGCTTGAGAAGGCGCTGCAGGACCCGGACAACCTCTCCGCGAACCTCATCGACTATGTCGGCGGATTCTCGACGAACCTGGACGTGTTCAAGTCCTTCGACTTCGAGAACGTGATTCGCACCCTCGATACGCGTGAGCGGCTCGCCCAGGTGGCCCGCCACTTTGAAGGGATCGATCTCTCACCTGCTGCCGTCTCGAACGCTGACATGGGCGATCTGTTCGAGAACCTCATCTACCGGTTCGCGGAGTCCGCCAATGATGGCGCCGGGCAGTTCTACACCCCCCGCGACGTCGTCCGGCTGCTCGTCGATCTGGTCTACGCCGAGGACACGGAAGCTCTGCGCGAGCGCGGAACGGTTCGCTCTATCTACGACCCCACAGTCGGTACCGGCGGCATGTTGACCGTCGCCGACGAACACCTTCACGGGATCAATCGTGACGCTTCGACGGCTCTATTCGGGCAGGAGATCAACCCACGCACCTACGCTATCTGCAAAGCCGACCTGCTGATCAAGGGGCAAGACCCCTCCAATGTCCGTCAGGGTGACACGCTCGTCGTTGACCGTTTCGAGGACAGGCGCTTCGACTACGTGCTATCCAATCCGCCTTTTGGCACCGACTGGAAGGCTGTGGAGACCCAGGTCAAGAACGAGCACGCCCGCGGCGGTCAAGGCCGTTTCGCCCCCGGGGTGCCTGCCGTCGGTGACGCCGCCATGCTGTTCTTGCTGCATGTCACATCCAAGATGCGTGACGTCGACGAGGCCGGCCGCGGAGGCAAAGCTGGCATCGTCCTGAACGGTTCCCCGCTGTTTAACGGAGGCGCGGGTTCAGGGCCCTCTGACATCCGGGGGCATATGCTCGAGAAGGATTTGGTCGAGGCTATTGTTGCCCTGCCAAATGACATGTTCTACAACACTGGCATCGCCACGTATCTGTGGATCCTCTCCAACGCGAAGCCCGACGATCGCAAAGGCAGGGTTCGGCTGATCGACGCCACCAGGCTGGGCTCGAAGCTGCGCAAGTCGATCGGCTCCAAACGCGTCGAGATCTCCAAGAAGCACCGCGATGCGATCGTACGAGTCTTTTCTGGGGCAGCGAACGAGGACGACGAAAGCGCGGTGCCAGTCAAGGTGTTCGCGAACCGGGATTTCGCATACTGGACCGTCACCGTTGAGCGTCCCCTTCAGCTCCGGTTCCAGTGCACGCCCGAAACGATTGCTGAGGTGGCTGAGCACAACACGTTGAGCAAGATCGCCGGACTGGTCGAGGCCCTTGAGGCGTTCGGGGACGAGCCGTACCTGAACCGGGAGAAGTTCAACCGGGAGCTCACCGGCCACCTTCGCGAGCACAACCTCAGCCTGACCGCGGCCCTGCGCAAGACCCTCTGGCAGACTATCGGCGTTCATGACCAGACCGCCGACATCTGCGAGTACACGTCAGGCGTCCGCAAGGGCGAGCCGGAGGCCGACCCGACGCTGCGTGCCACCGAGAATGTGCCTTTCGGATGGGGCGGATACCCCAAGACCCATGAGGCCCTCGAAGTGACTGCGCAGGCCTATTTCGACGCCGAGGTCAAGCCCCATGTCAACAACGCCTGGATCGACTGGACCAAGACCAAGACCGGCTACGAGATCCCATTTACCCGACACTTTTACACCTACGAGCCGCCCCGGCGGCTTGGGGAAATCGACGCTGACCTGAACCGAGTAGTCGGCGAGATTATGGATATGCTCCGCGAGGTGGAGGCGTGAGTTTCGTGGCACCGAGCGCCGTCGCGGAGCGGGTTCACAAGTGGCTGGGGGAACTTCCATCAGGATGGACGGGTGCCCGGCTGTTCGAGATCGCGGACGCCTGGACGAGCAATGTCGACAAGCACACGGTGGAAGGTCAGCTGCCGGTAAGGCTCTGCAATTACGTCGATGTATACAAGAACGACTCCATCGTGGGCTCCCTCGATTTCATGATCGCGACCGCCACGCGTGAGCAGATCAAGAAGTTCCGGATCCGAGTTGGAGACACACTTCTTACCAAGGACTCCGAGACCGCAGACGACATCGGCATCCCCGCGTTCGTAGAGTACGAAGCGAAGGACCTCATCTGCGGCTATCATCTGGCGATTGTCCGTCCAGATCGACGCAAGGCTGTACCGAAGTTCCTGTACTGGGCGCTGCGGTCCGAGCCCATCGCCCGCCAGTGGGGTGTCACCGCAGCGGGTGTGACCCGCGTCGGAATCCGCAGCACTGACCTGAGCAAGGTCACAGTCCCACTTCCGACGCTCGACGAGCAGAGCGCCATCGCCGATTTTCTGGACCACGAGACGGCTCGCATCGATGCGCTCGTGGCAAAACAGGAGGAACTGCTGAATCTGCTCGCAGAGCGGAAGCGATCGGTGCTCGATCACGAGCTGTCAGAGGTCTGTGGCGAAAAGCGTCGCCTTCGATGGCTTTACCGACCTTCCAGCGTGGCCAACAAACCTGATGAGGAAGTGTTGTCGGTCTACCGAGACCACGGCGTTGTCCCGAAAGCCTCGCGTTCGGACAACTTCAACAAGACACCGGAGAACGTCAACCGATACCTGTTGGTTCGCCCTCACGACTTGGTGGTCAACAAGATGAAGGCCTGGCAAGGGTCGCTGGGTATCTCTGCTCATCGCGGAATTGTCAGCGGCGACTACGAGGTACTTCGCCCGACCACTTCAGATCTGGATCCAGACTTCGCTCACTTCATTCTCCGGTCGCCAGAAATGATATTGGCTTACCGAGTTCGTTCCCGAGGGATTCGACCCTCCCAGTGGCGCTTGTACTGGCAAGACCTGGCCGACATATCAGTTGTCGTTCCCCCTTTGACGCAGCAGCGAAGTGCTGCCATCCGGATCAAGACAGAAACCGATGCGATCGACGCCCTGATCGCCAAAGCCAAAGAGCACATCGCCCTTGCCAAGGAGCGCCGATCTGCGCTGATCACGGCAGCGGTAACAGGGAAGATCGACGTATACACAGTATGAATGGCGGACTGAAGAAGATGGCGGCACACGACGGCACACGCGAGGCCGCGTTTGAGGCCGAGATCGCCGAATATCTCGGCGCGCACGGCTGGGAATACAGCGAGACTGATGACGGATACGACGTAGCGCGGGCGCTGTGGCCCGAAGACGTGTACAAGTGGCTGTCCGAGTCGCAGCCCGACGAGTACGCCAAGGTTGTCCGGGTCGGCACCGGGGCAGAACAGGCGGACCGTGAGGCGCTGCTGGACTCCCTCGTGTCTCGGCTGGACACGCCGATGAGCTCGGGCGGTGGCACTCTGAACGTACTTCGAAGGAAGTTCTCCCACACGCGCGGCGCGACGGCGCACCTGCGGATGTGCCAGTTCAAACCTGCCACGACGCTGAATCGGGAAGTCACCGAGCACTACCGGAATGTGCGGCTGCGGGTAGTTCGCCAGGTGCACTTCTCGCCGAAGCGCGGAGATTCCCGTTCGATCGATCTGGTGTTCTTCGTCAACGGACTACCGGTGGCGACATGCGAGCTGAAGTCGTTCTTCAAACAGCAGTGGCGCAGTGCGGTCAGTCAATACCGCACGGACCGGAGCCCAGCGGGACAGCCGCTGCTAGGGTTCGGCACTCGTGCGTTGGTGCACTTCGCGGTCGACGATGACCAGGTCCACATGACCACGAAGCTCGCCGGCGAGAAGACCTACTTCCTGCCCTTCAACCGAGGGCACGAGGACACGGGTGCAGCTGGGAATCCACAGAACAAGAACGGCGCCGCCACGTCCTACCTGTGGGAGCAGGTGCTGCAGCGGGATAATTGGCTGGCAATCCTTGGTTCGCAGATGTTTCTGAAGACCGAGGCTGATGAAGATCCCGCGACGGGAAAGATCAAGCGGTCTACGACGTTGATGTTTCCGCGGTACCACCAGTGGCGCGCGGTGAGGAAGCTCGTGCACACCATCACCGAGGAGGGGCCAGGTCGCCGGTACCTGATCGAGCACTCCGCTGGATCAGGTAAGACGAACACCATCGCGTGGACCGCGCACAGACTTGCTCGGCTTCACGACCCGGCGAACGAGAAGGTGTTCGACAAGGTACTCATCGTCTCCGACCGCCGAGTTCTGGACGCGCAGCTGCAGCAGGCCGTCGAGCAGGTCGACGACACCGTCGGCACCGTCGCGGTCATCGATTCCGCAGCTGTGCGCCGCTCCGGTGGCTCGAAGTCCCGGGCGCTGATGGATGCGCTGACCGGGTCATCGCTGATTATCGTGGTCACCATTCAAACGTTCCCGTACGTAAAGGGTCTCTTGGAGACCTCGTTGGGCGACCGGAACTTCGCGGTGATCGTGGACGAGGCGCATACCTCTCAGTCCGGGAAGACGGCCTCGGATCTGAAGAAGGTTCTCACCGACGACGGTCAGGTCTCGACTGAGGAACAGGTCGATACCCAGGATGTCGTCAATGAGCTGGTAGAAGCTGACGTAGCGCGGGAGAGGCAAATCGCTGCCGAGACCGCTGCCCGTGCCGGTGCGGCGAACCTGTCGCTGCTCGCGTTCACCGCGACCCCCAAGGCCAAGACGAAGATGCTCTTCGGCCGACAGGACGATGGCGGGAAGCCTGTGTCGTTCGACGTCTATCCGATGCGGCAGGCGATCGAGGAAGGGTTCATCCTCGACGTACTGCGCGGCTACCAGACATACAAAACTGCCTTCGAGATCGAGGTGCGCGGCGATAATGGCGTTGTCACCTCCATCACCGGCGGCGCTGGAACCGACGATGGCGGAGACCGTCTGGTCGATCCGAAGGTCGCAACCCGGAAAATCATGCGGACCGCGAACCTGGATCCGACCAACATCGGCCAGAGGGTCGAGATCATCGTCGAGCACTTCCGCACAAACGTCGCCCACCTTCTTGACGGGCACGCAAAGGCTATGGTCGTGACCGATTCGCGGCAGGCTGCGATCCGCTACAAGATCGAGACCGACAAGTACCTGGAGCAGAAGCGCTACGGGTATCAGACGATCGTGGCGTTCTCGGACAAGATCAGCGACGACAAGTACGGGGTGGTCGATGCCACCGAGGCAACGATGAACCCCGGCCTCGGCTCGGATCTGGCCCGTGAGTTCCGTCGCCCCGAGTATCGATTGATGCTGGTTGCTGACAAGTTCCAGACCGGGTTCGACCAGCCGCTGCTGTGCGCCATGTATGTGGACAAGAAGCTCCCGGACGTCCACGCGGTGCAGACGCTCTCGAGGTTGAACCGCACCTACCGGGCACCTTCTGGTGAGGTGAAGGACCGTACGTTCGTCCTCGATTTCGTCAACGACCCCACAGAGATCCAGGAGGCGTTCCTCACTTATTATCTTGAGGCGCACGTCGAGACCGCCACGGACCCCAACCTGGTCCATCGGCTCGCGGCGAAGCTCTCCGAGGCGAGGATCTACGTGCCATCCGATGTCGAACGTTACGCCGAGGCATGGTGGGCCCCCACCCAGTCGCACGCCGCGCTGGCGGCGGCGGTCACCCCCGCCCGTGACGAGTTCGCCGGCCGGTGGGCCGAGGCAGCCGACAAGCAGGATCAGCAGGCGCTCGATGATCTGAGGACCTTCCGCAAGGACTGCGGTTCGTATGTTCGCCTGTACGACTTCATGTCCCAGGTCGTGGACTACGGAACTAGCGACCTGGAGAAACTCGCAGAGTTTCTGCGCCAGCTGACCAGACTGCTCCCCACTGATGAGCCCGGTGCCGACGTCGACGTATCTGGGCTGGAGCTGCGACGGGTCCATCAGATCGACCAGGGCAAGGCTGATATAGGCCTATCCGGGGACCAGCCGACCCCGGAGCTGCGGGGGATCAGTGGGGTCGGATCACGGGCATCGCGTCAGGACCCACAGCAGGAGCTCTTGTCCGAAGTGGTAGCCCGCATCAATGCCCTGTTCGGCTCCGAATTCGCCGACTCGCAGATCGAAGGGTTCGTGATTGCCGCGGCAGGGATGGCGGGGGAGGATCCTCGCCTTGCCGAGCAGATCGATCACAATGCGCAGGACCAGTTTCTTGCTTCGCCCGACCTTCGCGAGACGTTGACCGACGCGGCCGTGTTGAACGAGGGCGCGTTTGGGAAGCTCACGGGCGCACTGACGGGTGACAACGACCGTGCGGACGAGCTCATCCGTATCATCGGTCAGTACCTCTACCAGTCGCGTCGGCTTCGGGTGACCGACGAGCCCATGCCGGGGGAGCCTGACGCAGCTCCGGGCGAGTGACCGCTTGGGCACGGCCGTCTTGAAGACCAGGTCGACCCCGGACTGTGGGCGGAGCTGAACTGAAACAACAGGTACGTCGCGGAGGGACGGTTTCATGGAGAACGCGCACCCGGCAGTTCGAGTCGTTCTTCAGGACCCCAAGGACTTACCATTCTCTGACCAAGATCGCAACTCGGTTGGATTGGAACAGACGACGAGCGTGTCCTTGGCGCGGGCTCTTGCCGTGGGGTGCCTCCACCGCCTCGATCCAGGTCTCACATCCGTTAATGTTTGGGATCCTGCGGCGGGTTCAGGATTCGCTGGCTATGTCCTCGTCGAAGCGCTGCGGTCGGCCGGAATAGGGGTCCGGTATCGCGGCCAGGACATCAGCGAGGCTGCGGTGTCGACCAGCATGCACCGTTTCGAGGGTGTTCCCGACGTCGAGCTCGCAGTCGGGAACACCCTGGAGCGGGATGAGTTCCGCGACTTCGCAGCCGATTTGGTGATCGTCGATGCGCCGTCGGGTATGAGCTGGACGAATTCGGCGAGGGCGGTCGAATCCCGTCAGAGCGAGGGCGAGTTCGGATTTGGCGTCCCGCAGCGTTCTGACAGCACGTGGCTTTTTATCTCACTTGCGCTAGAGAAGCTGCGTCCGCCGGTAGAGGGTGGCGGGCGAGTCGCAGCATTGGTCAACCCCGGAGCACTGAGCGCAGGCGGTGCCAGCGCTGCTGTGAGGCGAAGCATCCTGGAAGCCGGTCTGCTTGAGTCCGTGACGCGGCTGCCCGAGGGGTTAGCGCCGAACACGTCCATCCCGCTGTACCTCATAACCTTCACCAACAGGACAATCGAAGCCAGGCGGGGCCAAGCGCTGATCGCCGATCTACAGACGCAGTTCACCACTGAACGTAGGTATAGGGCGATGCCCGCGTCTGCATTGTGGGAGCTTGAGTCAGGTCTGAGGACGGGGAAGCCGGGACCCCGTAACCGACGCATCGGTCTCCGGCAGTTCATCCGCAGGGATGCCCGACTCTCTAGACGCTCGAGCGAAGGGCGCCAGCTCTCATGGCGCCTCACGACGTACAACGATACGGCGATCGACGCCCCGCTCGTGGAATCTCGCTACGGCCTGGGTTCCCACGTGTCGATTGACGAGGAGCCGCGTGAGACCTTTGACCTGGACCCCAGTCGCATCTTTGGAGACAACTCGCAGGAACTGCTGAAGGACATGCAAGTGAAAGGATGGCCGAGCCGACGGCTGAGCTGCCTCCTCGCGACAGAACCCGAAACGGTCCAGGGCCCAATCGAAGGGGCCCGCGAGGGGCAGCTGTTCATCCCGACGACCCGTGACAGGAGAGTCACGGTTGATATGCCTGACAACGAGCTCGGTGGTCGAATCCTTTCGGTCCGGCTCGACGGCGATCTGGTGCAGCCGGGGTTTTTGGCTGCGTGGCTCAACTCTGAGCAGGGGATTGCGAGTCGGCGCCGGGCGATCGACGCTAGCAGCTCAGGCACTTATGTGCGGGCACTGAGGTCAGACACAAGTTCGTTGATGCGCTGGGCCGACGACCTCATCGTCCCTGTGCCCGGACCGGCGACGCAGCTGGCGCTCGCTTCGGCGGACGAGCGCCTCGCCTCCTTCCACGCTGAACTGAACAGCGAGAGAGAGCGGGTCTGGGCTTCTCCTGAGAACGCGGAGGAGGTGGTGAGTAAGTTCGCGAACGCGTTTGACGACTCGCTCACCGTATGGTTCGAGCAGCTTCCATTCCCAGTCGCATCGGCGCTTTGGACCGCTGAAACCGCGACGTCGCTCGGCGACAAGCTACAGGCATACCTCCATGCTTGGGAGGCCCTTGTAACCTTTCACGCGACCGTGCTGCTGTCTGCTGGCCGCAGCGATCCTGGCAGCAGCGCCGAGGTCGAAGCTGCCATATGTAGGACTTTGCACGAACAACACATTGGCATCGAACGGGCCTCGTTCGGGACCTGGACGGTCATCCTGGAGAGGACTTCCAAGAACTTGCGGCGCACCCTCGAAAGCGGTGATTCGGACGAGGTCGCGCGCATTCGCGTAGCATTCGGCGACCTCAGCGAATCGGCGATCGAGCGGTTGATATCGAAGGATCTCGTGAAGAAGTTCAACGAGCTGAACGTCAAGCGCAACCGGTGGCGCGGACACGGAGGGCACACGTCTGAGGAGGAGCGCCGAGCACAAGTCGATTCCCTGGTATCCGACCTCCGGGAGCTTCGCCGGATTCTCGGGAACGTCTGGGCGCAGCTGCTTCTCGTCCGCGCCGGAAGCGCCAAGCGCGGGCGCGACGGGTACGCCCAAGCTGCAGAGCTCGCGGTTGGCACGCGATCACCGTTCGTCACAAAGGATTTTCGGGTGGGCGAGGCAATGCTCGACGGCGAACTGTACTTGCTGCAAGATGGATCGCAGTCTCCGCTGCGCCTTTGTCAATTCGTCCAGCTCCGCCCAACTCCGCGCACTGCTCAGTACACGAGCTACTTCTATAACCGCACTGAAGGGGCCAGCGTTCGTATGATCAGCTACCAGTTCGGGCCGGAAAGTGAAGTGGAGGACGATGCGGCGAGATTCCGCGACGAGTTCGGGGCGCTGGTGTTGGGATGCCGCTGATTCTCGGACCCACCCTCCACAGCGTCGGCATCGACCCTGTGGCCGGGCAGGTGATTCGGCACGCCTGTATCCACGCCTATGTCAAGGAGCGCAACCGCGATGGACAGCTCGTAGCACCACCATCCCGTGTCGTGGTGGGAAGAGGTTGACGCGTGGCTGAGACTGGGGTGCAGATGAGGTCAGGGATCTACGGGCGGGGTTCGATGGGGTTGGTCGACAGGTTCACCGGTTTCGACTACGGCTACCGCATGCTCTGCGAATGCGAAGCTCTGGTGACGTTGTCGGCGCAGCAGTACTGGGAACAGTCACACGGATCGCTCTGGTGTGAGGGGTGCCAGGACGACGTGAATTTCGGACCATACACGGTGCAGCTCCGAGACCCGGACGACCCACTGCTGTCAGACGAGGCGGTCGCTCGCCATGCCTGGTATCACACCTCGAAGTATCGGGATTGGCCAGCGGCAGAGGAGTTTCTGGAGGAACGGGCGAAGCTCTTTGCTGAGCATCCGATGCGTGGGTCGGTCGATCTGGAGGAGATCGCCGAGCTGGGTTCATCGAAGGCGCTGCACGTGGGGACGTACGAGACCGCCATCGAGAACATGCTGCGCCGCATGCGCGACCAGACAGAGGTGGGTGTCCCCTTTTACCTTCACCGTGTCGGACTTGAGCTCGGCCCTGGGGATCTCAACGAGGGGTACCTGGACGAAAACAACGATGGCGTGTCTCAGGTCGCGGTGTCCAAGCTGAGAGATCAAGGACTGCGGGCGCTGCGGTATCTGAACGTACGTGAGTCGATGGGTTCCCTCTCGTTGGCACTCGATCCAGCGGCGATAGCCAGTGTTCAGACGATCGCGCTGCCGGTACACGCACTTGCACCGGTGGCTGACCCCTCTCACCTTCGGTTGATGCATGAGTTCGACCAAGTCGAGAACGAGAACCGGGCCAAGAGCGCATCAGGTCTGGAGGCTGGCTTCCGGGCGCTTTTCGGCGACGATTATGAGCAACTCCGTCAGGCGAGGACGTCACGCGCCGCAGCCAGATATCGACCGAGTCCCGACAGTACCAGCCTATTGGAGACCTCGTTCCTGGATGGTGTAGGACAACCGGTGTGCGAGGACTTTAGCGATGCCCTGAGTCACTGGCACTCCGCTGAAGACGCTGACACGGCATCGTTTTACGAGCAATTCCGGGCCTTGTCCGCTGTATTGACCCGCGAAGAAGAAGTCGTCGCCGTCCTGAAAGCTCAGCCCCTGCGTCGACTCGTCTAGTCGGGTCCTCAGGCAGGCGTCCTGACCACGTGATACCCGTCCGGCCCGGCCCCAGGAAGATGGGCCGGACCGGCTAGTGCTCGGGTATGAGAGTTCGTGCTCGTCTGGGCCAACCCTGTACGGCTCAGATACCCGACAGCCCTCGGATGCGACGAGGGCTGTCGGGCCCAGGACTATCCGAGCAGAGCGGCGAGCTGTTCGCGAATTCGCTGAGCTGCGCTTTCAGCGTTGTGGTGCCGGTTGCGGATTCCTGCGACGATGTCGTCAGGCGCTTTCGACAGGAAGGCGTCGTTGTTCAGCTTCTTCTCGGCGGTCTCGATCTCCTTGAGCGCGCCGGCGAGATCCTTCTCGAGACGCCGCCTCTCGGCCTCGACGTCGATTGCCTGTGACAAGTCGAGACTGATGCGCGAATCGCCGACTGGCAGCGTGGCGGTGGGATCGAAGTCGGTGGTCGGGGGGTCGAGGCGCAGCAATTGACGGATGGCCACCTCGTGGTCGGCCAGGGCCGCGGTGAGGTCGAGCTCGGCGGGCACCCGCTGGCTCGAGCGCACACCCTGCTCGGATCGGAACCGTCGAATATCGGTCACGAGTTGCTGGAGCTGCGCGACTGTGGCTTCGGCGTCGGGGTCACGGAAGCCGGAGTCTTGCGGCCAGGAGGCGATGACGACCGATTCTTTGCCGGTGAGGGTTATCCACAGTTTCTCGGTGACGAACGGCACGAGCGGGTGCAGCAGGCGCAGCAAGGTATCGAGAACGTGCCCGAGGACCCGACGGGATGCCTCTGCGGGCGAACCACCTTGGGCGAATACAGCTTTGGACAGCTCCAGGTACCAGTCGAAGGTTTCATCCCAGGCGAAGTGGTACAGCAGGTCGGACAGTTTCGCGAACTGGTAGTCCTCGAAGTAGGCGTCGACTTCGGCGATCACGGTGTTCAGTCGCGAGAGAATCCACCGGTCGGTGACCGACAGTTCTTCGGTCGGGGGCAGCGGCCCGGTGGTGGTGGCACCGTTGAGGAGGGCGAATCGGCTGGCGTTCCACAGTTTGGTGGTGAAGTTGCGGCTGCCCGCGACGGTCTCTTCGGCGATGGGTGCGTCGGTGCCGGGGTTGGCGGCGCGGGCTAGGGCGAAGCGGAGGGCGTCGGTGCCGTAGGCGTCCATCCAGTCGATCGGGTCGACCACGTTGCCGAAGCTCTTGCTCATCTTCTTGCCGTGTTTGTCGCGCACCATGCCGTGCAGGGCGATCTCGGCGAACGGGGGTTGTCCGGTGGCGTAGAGGCCGAACATCATCATGCGGGCGATCCAGAAAAACAGCAGGTCATACCCTGTGAACAGGACAGTGTTGGGGTAGAACTTGGCGAGGCTTTCGGTGTGGTCGGGCCAGCCCATGGTCGAGAACGGCCACAGGGCTGAGGAGAACCAGGTGTCGAGCACGTCGGGGTCTTGGGTCCAGCCCTCGGGGGCGGTGTCGTCGGGTCCGACGCAGATGGTCTCGCCGGTGGGGCTGTACCAGATGGGGACGCGGTGTCCCCACCACAGTTGGCGGGAGATGTTCCAGTCGCGCAGGTTGTCGACCCAGTCGAAGTAGCGACTGGCCAGCTCGGGTGGGTGGATGGCGACGCGGCCGTCGCGGACGGCGTTACCGGCGGCTTTGGCCAGTGGTGCGACTTTGACCCACCATTGCATCGACAGGCGGGGTTCGATGACGGTGCCGCAGCGTGAGCAGTGGCCGACAGCGTGGGTGTAGGGCCGTTTCTCCGCGACGATGCGTCCCTCGGCGCGCAGGGCGGCGACGACGGCGCTGCGGGCTTCGAGCCGGTCGAGTCCTTGGAACGGGCCGGGGGCGGTGATGATCGCGTGCTCGTCCATCACCGTCAGCGAGGGCAGGTGGTGGCGATGGCCGATCTCGAAGTCGTTCGGGTCGTGGGCTGGGGTGACTTTGACCGCGCCGGTGCCGAACTCGGGGTCGACATGTTCGTCGGCGACTACCGGAATGCGGCGGCCGGTCATCGGCAGTTCGATCTCGCGGCCCACGAGGTGCTGGTATCTGGGGTCGCTCGGGTGCACGGCGACGGCGGTGTCGCCGAGCATGGTTTCGGCGCGGGTGGTCGCGACGACGATCTCGTCCTCGCCGTCGCCGTAGCGAATGGAGACGAGTTCGCCGTCGAGGTCTTTGTGGTCGACCTCGATGTCGGAGATCGCGGTGGCGCAGCGCGGGCACCAGTTGATGATGCGTTCGGCCCGGTAGATGAGGCCGTCGTCGTAGAGGCGTTTGAAGATCGTCTGGACCGCGCGGGATAGGCCCTCGTCCATGGTGAAGCGCTCGCGGTCCCAGTCGACGCCGTCGCCGAGGCGGCGCATCTGGTCGGAGATGGCGCCGCCGGATTCGGCTTTCCATTGCCAGACGCGCTGTTCGAATGCTTCGCGGCCGAGGTCGTGGCGGGAGAGGCCCTCTTTGGCGAGTTCGCGTTCGACGACGTTCTGGGTGGCGATTCCGGCGTGGTCCATGCCGGGCTGCCAGAGGGTCTCGTAGCCCTGCATGCGTTTGCGGCGGGTGATGGCGTCGATCTGGGTGTGTTCGTAGGCGTGGCCCATGTGCAGGCGGCCGGTGACGTTAGGCGGCGGGATGACGACGGCGTAGGCGGGTTTGTCGCTGGCGGCGTCGGCTGTGAAGTAGCCGTTGTCTACCCACCGTACGTACAGCTCGCCCTCTAGCTCTACCGGTACGAACGTCGTCGGCAGGGTGGTGGGGTCGATGCTGTCTGTGCGGTGGGTTTCGGTCACGGTGGACCAGCATATTGGCTGAGCATCGATGCTTTCACGGCCGCCGGTCGGAGTCGGGTTCGGGTTGGGCCCTGTCATGGAATCCCCAGCACGTCGATGGGACTGCCCAGGGTGGCTTTGCGGCCCCGGGCGAGGGTCAGGGCTTGGTCGAGGTCGACTGCGGCCATGTGGAGCAGTTCGGTCAATCGGTCGGGTTTGCTCGCGCAGACGAAGCCGGCGAGTTCGGCGGCGGGCCGGTTGTCGGCGAGGATCGTCTGGAAGTAGTCGAGGTTCTTCTCGACGGTGAGGCGTACCGCCTGGAGTTCATCGACCTGAGCGACCGACAGGCGCGCGAACCGGGCGTGCACCCGGTATTCGTGGAACGGGCCCGGGATGCACGCGATCGTGTTCGGGTGGCCGCGCCGATGCCGGGCGGCGAGCAGGTCGATGGCGAAAGACCAGTCCTGCCATTTGCGGATCCGAGGGTCGTAGCCGCCCGCGGCGAGGGCATCAGCGCGCCGGTACACGATCGACATCGGCGCGTGGTGCTTGCGGACCAGCAGCTCTTCGCGGCACGGGTATGCCGAGATCGTCAGGCCTTGGAAAGTGCCGAACATCTGCGAGTAGGTGTGGACGAACGCTAGATCGGGCTCGGACTCCAAGAGCCGCACTGCCCGTTCCGGGTAGCTGCCAGTAACGAGGAGCGCGGTGTCGTCCGCCAGTCGGTCGTCGGAATCCAACGGAAGGACATACGGGTATCGGGCAGCATCCAGCCCGGCGTTGCGGGCCGCCTGCGCCCCCTGGTTCTCGCCGAGTCGCACCACGCGAACCTCAGGCAAGGCCGAACAAGCATCGAGGCTGGCCAAGGTGTCCGGGTCGTCACTGCCGTCATCGATGACCACGACCTCACCGCGGAACGACAGCCGTTGTCGGAGTGCGGATTCGACGGCCTCGCGCAAGAAGGTTCCGCTGTTGTAGCAGGGCACGATCACGGTGAGCCCGAGCGTATTTCGGCTCATGAGCGGACCTGGCTGTTGGTGGTGCGGTAGGCGCGGACGGTGATCTTGTTGGCCTCGAAGTAGTTGCCGGGGGAATCGGTGTTGCGTTCGCAGTGCCGACTCAGGCTCATGTGGCAGCTCCATCCGTGGTAGAGCCGTTCGATTGTGGTGCGGAAGGTGTCGGCGGTGTAGGCGGCTTCGTTTTCGATCAGTACCCGGCGGCCCTGCCTGTCGGTGCGCGTGATGTCGGTGAACACTTCGAGAAAGTGACCGGTGCCAACGGGTGCTCGCTGGACGCAGCGGGTCAGGATTTCGCGGACCTGGTCCTGTCGTAGGTAGTGCAGGACGTCCTTGGCTATGACGACTCCGAATCGTTGTCGCACGGGGTAGTTCTCGATGCGTTGCTGGACCAGTTCGATCCGGTCGGCCCAGTCGTCGGGGCCGACCAGGCGGGTGCGCATGATCTCAGTCGGGACCTGGTCGACGGCGACGACGTCGAAACCGGCGCGGGCCAGGGCGACGGTGTAGGTGCCCATGCCGTAGCCGAGGTCGAGCGCGGTTCGCGGTGTGTGCGGATCGAGGGCGTTCAGGAATCCGGCGAACCGGTCGGAGACTGGTGCCGAAAGTCGTTCGGCCGTTGCCGCGTTGCTTGACAGCGCGGCGAGATAGAAGGCGGTGACTTCCTTTTGCGAGCGTTCTGTGCACATAGGTTTGCTCCTAGAATCCGTCGACTTCCACGATCTGGCCGGGTATCCGTAGCGATAGCGCGAGGGCCTCGGTGACGCGCATGGGTAGGTAGTGGTCTTGCAGGCGGCTGCGGGTTTCGGTGCCGCGCAACCAGTTCTGCATCAGGGCGCGGTTGCTGTCGCTGTGGAAGAGTCCGTCGAAGGTCTCGCGGGTGACGTAGTCGTCGTCGGTGAGCAGCGAGGCGTTGGCGCGGGTGAGGATTTCGGCGACCGCGCCGATCTTGTCGGCGTCGGGGCCTCGGGGGACGTCGTAGCAGTGAACGTGGACCGAGTACAGCGTCGAGAGCTGGGCCTCCAGATCGACACTGCTGGTCCGGCCGTTCTTGTTGTACACCCCGTCCGGGAAGGTCGACCAGTTCCGGATCGATGGTGTCGTCTGCTCGAAGGACAGCGTGCCCAGGGTGATTGTGGCGTCAGTGTCGGCATCGACCAGCCGGAACGTCGAGGTGATGTCGGTCTCGCCGAAGCGTCGCGGTTCACGTCGCAGCACAGCGCATTTCGCGTGGCCGCCGAGCAACTTCGTCGCCAGCGACGACACCCTGCTGCCTTGGTCGGCGGGAAACGCCCCGAACGAGCTGATCTGCAACCGCAGCGGCCGGCCAGCGAAGAGCAGCTTGTTGAGCGCGAGGACCTGCACGGCGAGGTCGATGTAGTGGTAGCTGCCGTGCATCAGCATTCCGTACCCGTACCGGTAGGGGTGGTCGTCGCGGGTCACGAACTCGTGCTCGAGATTCCAGACACCACCTGCGGCCCGTAGGTGGAACGAGGTCACCGGCGCCCGCCAGGCGAGCATCCGTTCCCGTAGTGGCGCGATGAGCCGATCGTTGTAGATGCTGTGATAGCGGCTCAACGTCATCACCGAGTGCCGTGACCGCTTGGCCGAGGCGCCAGCGATCAGCTCGGACATGGTTGTCGAGATCTGGGTGGGATCGAATGCGCCCGCGTTCATCGGTGCCAGGACCGGTTTCTCCACCAGCGAGGCGATGCCCTCTTCGACGCAGCGGCGCAGGTAGGGCTCGTGCGAACCGACCTCGGTGGCGATGTAGGCCAACATCGGCAGACCGGGAACCCGCAGGAATCGCAGCGCGGTGAGTGCGGAATCGAGAGCCAGTGCGCGATCGCCTCGATCGGCCTGGACGAAGAACTTCATGCGCGGCTGCGGATCCGCGCCGAGCAGGCGAGCCTCGATCACCTCACGCTCGGATTCGAGGTCAATCAGCGACCAGGAATCGAGATGGCCCTCGTCGATTGCCGTTTTGATCACGGGCATGTACTTGTTGCGGACGATCTCGTCGTATCCGATGACGACCAGCTGGTGGATGCTCATCGAGTCCTCCATTCTCACGCGGCGGTTCTCGATGTCCGTCGCCTGGTAGGTGGGCCACCAACGGCGTCTACCTGCCGGTGGGGCGTTGAAGGGTGTGAAGGTCTAGCTCCCGTGATGGCTTGAACGTCCGATCACCGCGCCGAGGGGCGAATGACAAATCGGAAGGTCTCGCTCGTGGGAGTGGCTGACGCTCCTTCGGCTAGCTCTGACGGTGGCCAACGGCGGCGTAGGCGCTGAGGTCGTACTTCGGTGGGTGAAAGGCCTGATGTGCCAGGTCGCCTATGTCTGGCCGCCAGTGGTGCGGTGAGACCAGGCCGGGCTGCAGTAACTCGTAGCGGTCGAGCATCGCGGTCACCGTTGCGCGGTCGCGCGGCTGATAAGGGAGCCCGTTTCGGACGAGGTTCTCGGCCGATCTACGGACTTCCTCGCTGAAGACGTCGTCGGTGAGGTGGCTGAAGATGATCCAGGTGTTCGCTGGTCAGTTCCGTGAGCACGTCAGTCGCGTTGGGCAGGAGTTCAGCGGTGCCGGACAGACACAACGCGATCGGTTGGCCGAGGTCGAGAAACGCGGTGATTTGGTCGAGAACGGCGGCGGTGTCGGTGATGTCGACCAGGGCGAAGCGGCGGTCCAGGCTGCGTTCGAGCAGGGCGCGGGCGTAGACGGCGACCAACGGATCGTGATCGAGGTAGAGAACGCGCCCGATCTCGCCGCGGTGCCTAGCGGCATCACCCACGTCCGGAGGGCAGCGGCATCCCGCAGCCGAGGTCGACGTACTGGTGCACACCGTGTTCGGTGCTGAGGACATTGACCGCGCGCAGCAGGAACCGTCGTGCCTCGCGCAGCGCGACGACGAACCTCTTGCTCACTGTCGCGGCGACGACACCGTCTATGTCGTAGTTATCCTTGCCGCCGAGCAGCTTGTTGACCACACGGGCGCTGCTGGGCACGTCGTAACGTAGCGCGACGCCATGATCGGCCATGTCGAACAACTCCCGTGATGAGAAGGAGGCTGACGGGCCCGACCCGTCCTGGCCGTGACGAGGGATACGGCCGAGCGGCGGTCGGGCCCGGGCAGCGGGTCAGGTGGTCAGATGCCGGGGCCGACGTGCTCGGCCAGGGCACGGTCGAGCAGGGCGCGGGCGTGCTCGCCGTAGAAGGCCTGGTCAGAGAGCAGGTCGAAGGTGCGCAGCGCGAGGGCGATCTCGTCCGCGCCTGTGGTCTCGACCGATCCGGTCACGGTCTCGATCGCGACTGCGGTTTCGTCGCGGATGACGAAGTTGTCGGCCTGGCCGATGAATTCGGCGTCGAGAGGGATGATGCCGATCTCGACGTTGTCGCGGGTGGTCAGGATGTCGCCGAGCTGGCGGATCTGCGCCGCCATGATCGCGTGGCTGCCGACGGTGCGCCGCAGCGCGGCCTCACCGATCAGCAGGTGGAAGCGGTGCGCGGGGGCGTCGAGCACGGCCTGGCGCTGCATCCGTGCGGTCGCGGTCGCCTCGCTGTCGTCGGGCAGGCCGAGGGCGGCGCTGCACTTGGTCAGGATCGCGCGGGCGTAGTCGAGGGTTTGCACCAGGCCGGGCAGGATCTCGGGGCTGTGGCTGCGCTGGTATTTGGTTTCGGCTTCGATGTCGATCAGGCTGCGCTGCAACGTTTCCAGGCCCGTGTTGTCGGTGGCGTCGTACCAGCTGGAGTAGGACATGATCTAACCTCTATTCTGCTTTTCGGTGGTTCGGTAGGCCGATGGAAGTCCACCGGGGGTGGCTGCTGGGTGTTGGGGTAGAGCCCCCGGAGGTGCCGGGGCAGTGCCCCCCGGGGGCGATTCCCCACCCTCGGGTCGACCGACCAGGTGCCCAGCCAGGGAACGACCCGAGGTCTTCGGGGTGGTCAGGCGCGGGCGATGGAGCTGATGCGGGTCGTCCCGTCGAGGTTGCGGGTGGTGATGATCTGCCGCGGTGCGAATGGCTCGCGGTCGGGGTGGTATTCGGTGACAGTGACCGCCCACAGGTCGGCGTCGCCGAGGCTGACCAAGGGGGAGATCGTGACGCAGTGGTGGGTGCCAGCCGGTGTCGCGTCGATCCCGGCCTGCAACCGGTCACCAGAGCGGAGCAGGGCGTCGCCGGTGAGGAACCGGCGTGCCTGCCCGGGGGAGCGTTGTACGTAGTAGGCGTAGTTGAAGCCCAGGATCGCGCCAGGGCCGGTTTCGGTGTTACTCGGCCCGAAGCCGGTCACCGCACCCGATGGCGAGGTGATCTCGGCACAGGTGAAGGTGGGCGAGCCCGCGGTGCTCTCGGGCGCAGAGACGATCGCGATCGTGGTCAGGGCTGCGAGGGCGCCGAGTACCGTCGCAGCGATCCAGCGGCGGTTGTGTGAGCGAGGCGTGGCAGTAGTGTCGAATTTGGCATACATGGGGATGGGGATTCCTTGGCTCGGGCGGGTTGTCGGGTGTGGCCCCGGAGTCGCCGGGAAACAACTCCGGGGCCGCGGGGCCACGACCGGGTGAGATGTCTCGGGGTATCTCGCCGGGTCACGTGCGGAGGCCATTCGGATGGTCGGGGCCATGACGACCGGCGTCAGGGCTGGAGGTAGAGGCGTTCGTTGGGCAGCCGGGGCAACCCGGTGCACCGGCCGGGATACACGGCCACCGTTCCGGGCCGGTGAACAGCTGCGTCGCAGACGAACACCAGCGCGGCGGTGATGCAGGCGGCGAATTCCATTCGGACGCTGGACATCAGGACGGAGAGTCGGACGTCGGGTTCGTCGGGGCGCGGTGACCGTCTGCTGTCGGGCTTCATTGCCGAGCTGTCCTGGCTAGGAGTGCTCGGGCGCATTCGATCACGACTTCGCCGGAGGGGCGGAACGTGCCGGTCGCCGGGGATATCCAGGTGCGGATCATCGACGAGTCTGGGATGGGGGAGGGCAGGGCGATGTCGCCGTCGCGGATGACGATCACTCGGGCGTGCCACAGCTGGGAGACGACTGCGGGGTCGGCGATGGGCCGGATGTCGGCGCGTACGAGGAATGTCCACATGCCTGCGCGGGGGTGTCCGATGATCGATAGCGGAGCGACGCCGCGCAGATCGAGGCTGTTCTTGACCTGCTGTGCCAATGCGGTCGGCATCATCACCGCCCCGACCAGAGACCCGGCCTTCATCGTGATCCGCCCGCTCTGTGGGTCAACCACGGTCGGGAGCGAGCACATGCGTCGGTAGAACTGGGACCGGCTGTGGGGAGACTCGGTGAACGGCTGCACCGGCGCGGTGGTTGGCGTCATCGCAATTCCCCGGACGGCTCGGTCGCCCTGGTCACCCATCCGGCGACCGTCATCGCGTCGAGCTGCCGGACCATTGTCGACGGCGAGCGGTCGAAGGCACGAGGAGGCTCGGGGTCGGCGAGGGCGCCGGCTGACTCGCCAACCTCGGCCTGCCTCACCGCGGGCTCGAGTGAGTTCGGCTCGTTGCTGCCGTTCATGCGCGACCTCCCTGATGCGTTTCTGATGTAGAGGGAGCCGGATCGGCGGTGGTGGCCATGGTCTCCCTCGGAAACGGATTCCTGGTGAAAATCGTGGCCCGTCAGCGGTATCGGGAGGAACCGCACAGTGTTGGCACAGTGTTGGCGTAGCGTAGGTATTTCCCAGTTCAGCAGCGGGAATGAGGGGACCGCATGATACGAGGGCGGGCATGGACCGGCTTCGAGGCCGCCGTGTTGCAAGAGGCGATGAGACAGCCGATCCGGCAGTTCGCCACGATGCTCGGCGTCGAAACCACCACGATCAGCAACTGGAAGTCGGGGCTGAGCGCGGTCAGGCTCCGCACGCACACCCAAGCGATCCTGGACACCGCCTACGCCCAACGCGCGACCTCGGAAGACCGTGAACGGTTCGAGCAGATCGTGGCCGAAGGCGAAGCCGCCTGGCGTGCGCGCCACGCGAAAGGCGCGCGGCACAACAACGCGGGCTCGAACAACGACGACGCGTCGAGCACCGACCGGGGCGCACCGCGACCCGAGCCAGCCTCGGCCAAGACCAACTCCCCGCTGGCCGAGGGCGACGACTTCTCTGCGCTGGTACCTGATGTCGAAACTGCATTCTGGATGTCAGGTGAGGGTGCCGATACGGGGCCACTGCGCTCGATGTCCACTCTCCTCGCCGCAACCCGGGCGGTGACGAGACTCAACATGGCCGGCGAGTACACCACCCTCGCTCTGCTGGTCGGGCCGTTGATCACAGACCTCTACCGGCACACCCGCGAAGGCACAGCTGACGACCAACGAGTCGCCTGGGACCTATTGACGCAGGTCGCGTTCGACACCTCCGTCGTGATGCGTGCCAGCGGACACCTCTCGGTCGCCTGGAGCGCCGCGCGCGCCGCCGAAGACGCCGCCCGCAGTATCGACAGCGGACCGGGAGCTGCTGCTGCGGCGTTCGTCAGCAGTCAGGTCCTGCTCGCGCGACCGGCCTCGGCGAAGGCCGCCCTGCATCGCGCGGAACATGCAGCGGCGGTTGTCGGTGCGCGTGCACGCTCGGCCAACGAGGTGCAGACGGTGGGGATGCTGCACCTACAGGCGTCGTTGGCGACCACCGCAATCGGCGGTGATCCTCGCGATCATCTGGAACACGCCGCCGAGTATGCAGGACGCCTCGACGGCCCCATCACAGCCGACGCTTCGACCATCGTCGCCAACCCCACATTCGGCTCGTCGAACGTCGGGCTGTGGAAGATGTCCATCGCTATGGAAGCCGGGGAACCTGAGGTCGTGCTCGACCTGGCGAAGAAGCTCCAGCCGCATACTCTGCCGACACCGGGAAGGACGGCCCAGTACTGGGTCGAAATCGGACGCGCAGCGGCCTCACGTCGCGCCGACGAAGCGGCGCTGGAAGCCTTCCTTCGAGCGGAAAGTATTGCGCCGGAACAGTTCCGAAACACCGACGCGGTACAAGACACCCTTACCCGGTTGCTGCAGGAAGCCAGGCGTGGCCTCACCGCGGGCAAGCTGGGCGAGCTCGCCCACCGTGTAGGCGTAGTGGTGGTGTAGCGCGGGACGTGGTCTGGGTTGGCTGCCATGATGGGCTCATGACTGAGCGTACTAGGGTGCTGTATGCCATCGTGACCGGCGCGTCACCTGCTGACACGGTCGGCGAGCTGGTCGAACTCGCCCAAGCCGTGGGCTGGGACGTGTGCGTCGTCGCCTCACCGAACGGTGCCCGATTTCTCGATATCGAAGCGTTGGAAACGCAGACGGCTCACCCGGTGCGCTGGGAATTCAAGCAGCCGGGCACCGATGACCTCCTGCCCCCGGCCGACGCGATCATCGCAGCACCGCTGACCACTAACTCGATGGCGAAATGGGCAGCCGGTATTGGTGACACTCTGCCGCTCGCCTTGCTGGTCGAAGCTGTCGGCGGCGGAATGCCGGTGGTCGCCATCCCCCACGCCAAACAGGAACAAATGAACTTCCCAGCCGTACGCGAGGCACAGGCACGCCTGACGGAGTGGGGCGTGCGGTTCGTTCGCATTACCGAGGACAGTGACACCGGACGTCTTCCCTGGACGCAGGCGCTGAACGCGCTGCGTGAATCGTTCGCGGCTACCGTCTATCGGAATCGGTGAACGAGCAGAGGCACCGGTAGGTCTTGCCCGAGTACAGCGGAGGCGGTGCCCACTCTCTAGACAGAGTATCCGCCGCCAACTGGGCCTGAGACAGACGATTACACGCATTCCGGCGTGGGCGGTGCTGACGGTGCAAGCCAAGCCCGACGACCTTTAAGAGCGGTCCCCCAGCGGAATTCGCTCCACTGCATCCCACTCGTACATGTTGTTCCGTACCGTGAGTGAAACTAGCGTGGCGGCGGATACCTCGATTTCAGCCACGCCATGATTCGCGCTTGCGGCTATAGCGCCAGCGGCATCAGCCATATCTTCGTATTTTGGATAGGCGATTGTTATGTGGGGGCTCGAATTGGTTTCCCTTATGCAGGCGTAGGGAAAAGTGGACAGGGTTGCTTTCCTGAGTGTATCTCGTAGTTCGAGGATTGGCGTTGGCGGGTTTACGATGAAGCAAACAGCGCCGCGAATATTGTTAAGGCAAGTGATCGGAATAGTGAAAGGCATTAGATCCCGGCAGGCTTGCCGGGATGCGTCCACGACCAGATCGAGTGATTCTTGGGTGATTTTGTGTGGCCGTGCGATTCTGTCCAGTGTGAGGTGTAGTCCGTCAATGGGTGTGGCTGCGAATTGGTCCGGATTAACTGACTGTTGACACTCCTTCACTATGGCGTGAAACTCGATGCAGTTTTGAAAGGTTAGGAACCAGTAGTGCCCAAGTGGTCCATTTTCCAGCGGGCGGGGAGCCGGGTTTTCCGGGTGGCCCTTCACGAATCGTCCTCCTTGCTAGTCAGTGCATCTCGGACGCTCCGAAGTTGTGCGGTGTCGCCCCACCTGCGGGCGACATCGTGTAAAAACTCAGATGCTCGGCGATGAACCTGAGTCATGGGCTTTCCTTGGGTCGTCGTCTCAAGAGCATCGTGCATGATCGCCACAGCGGTGTCTAGATCTCCGCTCTCGGCTATGACGTGGGACCGTGCGATGTCAATCATTACCAGTGACCGGCCCCATGGCGAGTTTGTATCGTTCATGTCTGTCAATGCGATTTCGGCGTACCGTTCAACCTCTTCCGGTATTCCGAGCGATAGATACGAGGTTGCAGCGTTGCCTGCTAACTGAGCGGTGCTGTAACTGCCAAGCGAGATACTAGATGGCACTCCAGGCGGCGCCTCACCCTTTGAAGCCAGCTCATGCGCCAGGTCGACAGCGCGTTCTACGCCCTCCGTATCGCCGAGCTTGCCCATCGCCCGCGCGACACCGTTGATGGCCAACCGGACACTTTGGGGGCCTCCCCCGGCGTGTAAGAGCCCATTCTGCGCAAAATCGCGTGCCTGCTCGTACCGTCCCGCGTAATACTCGCAAAAGCTCTGTAGGCCCCGGGCCCACGCGGTGAGGTTGGAACTTTCCGCGTTTTCGCCGAGATGGAACGCTTCGAGGCAGTAGGCGCGCGCCAGGGGGTAGTTTCCGGTGCCGACCGATATGTAACCCAGCAAGCCCGAGGTTTCACTTGCGATCTCGAACAATTCGCCCCGTTGCTTTGGGTGACCGCATTCATCGATGAGCTCATCGAGCCACACTCGCTGTTCCTTAAGCGAATGGACGAGTCCAGCGGGATCGACAGTCTCGTATCGGGCGATAGTATCCAGAGTATTTACTTGCAGTTGTTCAATGATGTCTGGGTTGACCGAGCGGCTGTGTTTGTGGACTCGCCTCAGCACGGCCAAGAGTTCGGAACTGCTTTCAGGACTGTCTCGGACCTGTCCCTCATCGCTCAAAAAGGGGGCATCAGAGGGTACGCCGGGTTTGGTCGCGTTAGGCGGATGTCGCTGCCGCCAGACTGCTTCACCTTCCGCGACTATCTGCTCGAACCGTGCTCTATCTTCGCCGGTTGCATGTTGTGCGAAGGTGGTGTCCAGGATCGCCTGCGTTGAAGAGCGAGGTTTGACCGCGCTCAACCGCGACCTCCAGTTATCGATGGTCGTGGTCTCGACACCGAGCATGGATGAGAATTCTCGTACCGACTTTCGCATTGCTTCCTGGAGCGCGGCAGCCTCGAAACCCGTCCACGCCCGCCCTCTTATCATCGCCGCCCCTACTCCAGTGTTGACTCGGGAAACACACGGTGCTGGCTCCAAGGTACCCGAAAGTCGTGGGTTGATCCCGGTAGCTCCGGAATATCAGACGTTCACGCTCGGTCCCAACGCCGGTGTCGATAGAGCTGTCTCAGACTGGTCGAGGATGGTCATTGCACAGCGGCGGTCGGTCCCCTGGCTGGACTGACCGCAGCTGTCCAACGGTGCCCCGCAGCACGGCTACGTCAGGATGCGATGGCGTGTGTGTTGTAGAGGCCGTGGACGGACAGGATCTCGAAACATGCTCCGTACTGGTCGATTTCGATGTTCAGTTGGATCGGGTGCTCGTTGCCGGGTGGGTGGAGCCGGAGTGGGATCGCGCGGTGCCAGTTGTAGCTGACCTGCAGGGGTGTGGCGTCCCATGCTTGCCGGAACCCGGGGTTGTCGCGCAGCGTCCGGAACAGTGCTTGTGCTCGGGATGAGTCGCGGTAGCGGCCGAGCGCGGCTCGGAGGTTGCGGATGTTGTCGGGCAGGTGTTCGTGCCAGTCCTCGATGAGGTCGCGGGCGGTGGGTGAGAACATCCACCGCACGATGTTGTGGTCGGCGTCATCGAGGCCGGGCATGATCCGATAGAGGACCTTGTTGCCGTGCAGGACGTTCTGGAGTGGGTCGAGGTAGGCGCCCATGACCTCGCAGCGGTCGAGGTAGTCGAGGTGGTGGTGGACGCCGTCGTGGGTGAGGTACTGGCGCAGGCCGGTGATCGGCGGTAGCTCGGTGGCGGGGTGCAGCAGGTCTTGCAGGTGTCGCTGTTGGTCGGGGGTGAGGTCGTCGAAGAAGGCGAACAGACCCTTCTGCACCTTGGGTCCTGGGTTGGTGCGGGTCTGAAGGATCTGGTTGAGGCGGGACATGCCGAATCCTGCTTTGTTGGCGGTGGATTCGCGGGATAGCTGGCGCTTGTGACGCAGGAATTCCAGGCTGTCGTGGAAGTCGGGCATCCCGGATAGCACATAGGACATGTCAGTGGTCCCGCTTCTGCGGCGGGATGAGGACGATGTCGACGGCGAGCGCAGCACACGGTGCCGGTGGCTGTCGGTCTGGACCTGTTCCGAGATGGCGGGTGTGCTGGGGATTGCCGGTCATGGTCGGGCTCCTTCGTTCGGATGTCTCCGCCCGGGACTTCCGGGGGAGTGGTCGTGGGGCGGTGGAAAGGTCAGGTGCTGCTCGGCTGCTCGCACGGGTCGGGGTAGACGAAGCAGAACCGCAGGTCGCGAGGGCCTTCTGCGCCGACACCGAGGTGGATGCGGATGGTGCGTTGCTCGCCGGTGTCGGGCTCACGTACCTGCAGAGGCTGCACGGTCTTGTGGCCGTAGGCGACCTCGATGCTGTCGGTCCATCGCTGCCGGAAAGTGGTTGCCGCACTGAGCGTCTCGTGCAGCGCTCGTGCGCGGGGGCTGTGGCGGTAGATGCCGAACTTCGCGCGCAGAGACGCGACCATGTAGGTGGCGGCGGTGTCCCAGTGGACGAGGAGGGGCTCGGCGGTGAGTGTGCGCCTGCCGGGGTGGAAGAACCACTGGCTGAGGTTGTCGTCGTAGTCGGGCAGCTCGGGCAGCTCGGTGCGGAAACGCTCGTTGGCGTAGACCACGTTCCACAAGGGGTCGAGATACGCACCGACCAAACCTCGCTCATCGAGGCGGCGCAACGTCGTGCGGTGCTCGCAGGCGACGGGGCGGGCTCGTAGCTCCTCGATCGAGGGCAGCGGTAGCGGTGGGTCGGCGAGTTCGCGGGTGTAGCGGGCTTGGGACTCGTTCATGCCGAACCCGGTGATGAACTGCTCGCGCACTGTGGGCGAGGCCGGGCGTTCGCCGCGTTCGATCTTCTTGATCAGATTCTCGCTGACCTGGAGTCGGCCGGCGGCCTCGGCCCGGGTCAGGCCCCGGGCCTCGCGGACTTGTCGGACCCATCGGCGCAGGTCGGGTAGCTCGGATGTGGTGCGGCGGGTGATGCCTCGCCGCGGTCGTCGGGTCGGGCGGGTCCTCCGGTTCATGTGTCAAGCCCCTCCTATTTGAGTCTTCCGTTGCCCCTCCACCACGCGATAGGTTGAAGGGTTAACTCCCCCGAGTTGATTAACTTCTACCAGAAAGGGAACAGCCCGGCCACCGATCATTCACTGTGACCTGGCTGACAATTAGCTACGGACCTCCGTGCGGGGCGCGCGGAGTATTCTGGGCACCCTTTCTCCGGTGCGGGACACCCGCCGGAAAAATTCTTTGCTGACACTTTTTGTACCTGTTTCGCTGATCATTGCAGGCCACCGTGTGTGTGCGTGGTGGGACAGAAAATGGTACTGATTTTTGTCCCCGTCAAAAGGGTGGCGCACCAGCAGGTTTCGAGGTTGTGATGGTGGAGTACCGCACCTCCTCCGAAAGGAAACCTCGTGGATTCGTACTCGATCGTCTCGTTCCTCAACATCGGCGCGTCACTGTTGTCGAACGTGCTGGCCATCGCGTCGCAGGTCGCCGCGCTGGCGCTGCCCTACCTGTGAGGTAACCCTTCCCAGCTGTAATTTTCTATAGCTGGTTCTCGGGTCTCCCGGCTGCGATCCGCAGCCGGGAGGACTCGGAAATGTACTGCATTATGCACTGAAACTCTGCGCCATTCCTCTCGTTCTATTTCCCGACCCCGGAAAGGGGTGATTTGTCATGCCCAAAACACGACGTGTCTCCTCGGCCGCCGAGCCGATCGAACTGGCCGCCTGCCCGCAGGCGAGTGGCTCCCGTCTGCCCTATGGCGGGCGGATGCTGTGGGGTGGCCGCCTGGTCGCTGCCAGCGCGGTGCCGGTGCTGATGATCCTGGCCGCGACGAACGCGAGCGCGATGGCACCGCTGGCCCCGATCGCCGACCAGCCCGGCGTCACCGCCCCGGCACAACCCGGCACGGTGGCTCCCGCTGTGCCCCCGGCCCCGGCAGAACCGGAACCGCCGGTGTATGTGGAACAGCCGCCCGAGGTCCGCAACGGGCCGAGTCCGCGTCCGGAGCCCTCGCCCGAGCCCGCCCCGCCGGTGTATCTGATGGAGTTGCACTCACCGGAACCGGTCGAGCCGGTCGCCCCGATCCAACCGCCGGAGAACACGATCCGGATCGGCCAAGCACAGTTCGCAGAACCGGAGTGGCTGCCCCCCGAGTTCGGCGACACGATCAACAACGTCTCGGCCGACCTCGAAGCCCAAGCGGCCACCTTCCTCGACAGCGTCGGCCTCCCGGCCGGGCGCTCGGATCGCGTCGCCGGTGCCACAGTCGCCGGGGCAGGAGCGGGAGGCGCGCTCGGTGGCGCGCTCGCCGGTGCCCCGGTCGCCGCTATCGGCGCGGTTGTGGGCGGGCTCGCGGGAGGAACGATCGGCGGTATCGCCGGGGCCGCGATCGGCACCGTGATCGCGGTGCCGGTGATCGGCACCGTCACCTCCGGCGTGGCCGGTACCGCACTGGGTGCGGCGGCCGGGGCCGCAGCCGGGGCGGCCGTGGCAGGTGCCCCTGCAGCCGCCCTGGGCGCGCTGGTCGGCGGCACGGTCGGCGCGGGCTTCGGCGCGGGAGTGGGGGTCGGGCAGCCATGACCGGCCTACGCCTGCTCACCACCACAACCGTCGCCGCCGCCACCTTCACCGCCGCCCTCGCCACCACGAACCCGGGCCCGGCGACAGCGCAGCCCGAGGTCGCCGGCCAGAGCTGCCCAGCTCTGTGGATCCTCGGAGTCCAGGGCACATCCGAGTCCTCACCGGGCGCTTCCGAGACCGCCGACTCCGGGATGCTGGGTCACCTACTCGGCCCGGTCGCCGCTACCGACCCGAGCCTGGTCGCGCGTTCCTACATCAGCTATCCGGCCTCGTTCGGCGGCGCACCGGGAACCGGCGGCGGCACCGCCCCGTACTCGGCCTCGGCCAGCGCGGGACTAAATACTCTCCTGGCCGAGTCCGAGCACGTCACCGCGATCTGCCCCGGGACCTCCCAGGCGATCGTCGGCTACTCCCAAGGCGCGCAAGTCGCGTCGGGATTCGCGCAGATGGTCGGGGCCGGGGAAGGCCCCGTGGCACCAGAGCGAGTCGCCGCGGTGATCCTGTACTCCGACCCCGACCGTGCCTCGGGCTCGCCGGTGATCGCGGGCCGTCCCAGGCAGACGAGCCCGGACCCGGCTCCGGGCACCAGCGGGGCTGCGGTGTCGCGGGTGAACCTGAACACCGCCGTCGCCTCGGGCGGCGGGATCGCCACCACCGCCGGGGTCGACTACGGGGCGCTGACCGGCCGGGTCGCCGACATCTGCGTCGAGGGCGATCTCAGCTGCGCGGCACCGGATCGCGCCGCACTGCTGCGGTTCGCCGCCCAGCTCGCCGCCCAGGCCGACCTGCGCGACCCGATCGCCGCTATCGGCTCCATCCAGAACCTGCTCTCGGGCGCGCTCGGTGACGCCTGGACCGCAGTGGTGCTCAACGACTTCAAGACCGGGCCCGGCACGGTCGCCTATGCACCCGCGGCGAGTCTGGCGCAGCGGCTCACCGACGCCGCCGACTCGCGGACGCCAGCCCCCGGGCCCGCCGAGACCGCTGCGGCGACGGCGCGCTGGGGTGAGATCAGCGCCACCGTCGCCAGCAATCCGCTGACCACGCTCCCGCCGCTCGCGGCCGGACTGTCGGCTGCATGGGGCCAGCTCGTGGCCGACAACGCCGACCTGGTCAATCCTGCGGTCCTGATCCGCTACGCCGATATCCCCGCCCGTCACACCGGTTACGCCGCGAACGGGTCCATCGCCAGCGGGGCCGCATGGCTGACCGCCGCTGCCCACGACCTCGCCGGAGGAACCCGATGACCATCACCGACTTCTACACCACCCCCGTCCTTCCCGAAGGGGTCCGCCCGGGTGACATCGTGCGCGCCAGACCCGTATTCGCGCCGCAGCTGACGGGCGCGGCCGAGGCCTGGCAGCTCGTCTACGTCTCCACCGATTCCCGATCCCAGCCGATGGCCGCCTCGGCCATCGTGCTCCTCCCCGAAACCGTCCCCGAGCCAGGCACCGGGGCAATCCTGCTCTACACCATGCCGTTTCGCGGCCTCGGCGGGCACTGCGCACCCTCGCAACTGCTGGCCACCGGCGCCGAGTACGACCTCGCCGGCATCGACGCCGCGCTCGCGCGAGGCTGGGTCGTGGCCATCCCCGACGGGCAAGGACTCGGTGCGGGCACCGGCCCGCACACCTTCCTCGCCGCCCGCGCCGCAGGAGCCAAACCCGTCCTCGACCTCGCCCGCGCCGTCTACCGCGCGAGCGATCTGGACCTGCCGGTCGCGCCGGTGGTCGCATGGGGATATGCCGACGGTGGCCGGGTCGCGGCAGTGGCGGGGGAGCTGCAGCCGTGGTACGCGCCCGAGATCGACCTGCGCGGTGTGGCTGCCGGAGCAGTCTTCTCCGACCTCGCGGTCTTGGCCTCGCTGATCGGCCGAGGCACTCGCGGCGGTCTGGCGGGGTTGGCGTTCGCCGGGTTGATCGGGTTGTCCCATGCCTATAACCAGCTCCCGCTGCGCCATGTCCTCAACGAAGCGGGTCTCGTCGCTGCCGCCGAGGCTCGCCACCTCACCGTCGCCGAACTCGTGCAGCGCTTTCCCGAGCCGCTGGCGCACTGGTGCCGGGAGCCCGATCCGTGGAACGACCACTGGTGGCGGCGGGTCCTGGCCCTGGAATCGCTGGCGCACGTGAAATCCGATGTGCCGCTGCACCTCTACCACGGCGAGCTCGACCTGGTCGTGCCGGTGCGTGCCGGACGCAGGGCGATGATCGCCTACCGCCAGCGCGGCACGACGGTGGACTGGCGTGAATACGATAGCGACCACCGCTCCACTGCGCACTGGGCGATCTCCGATGTCCTGGCCCGGCTCACCACCGACATCGCCAACGGCCCCGTGTCCCAGTTGATCCCGGCACCGCCCGAGGACGAAGTGCGGTCCAGCGCGTGAGCCGCCCCTGAACCCCTCCGGGGAAACCCTGCCCGCACCCCACGTCCCCCATCTTCCCCCGCGCGGGGTGCGGGCGGGGCCCCGGAGACACATCTATCCGAGGCGAGGCGAGCTGAATGGCGAGGTACCCCGATAACCCAGACGATGACGACGACGCCGAAACCTGGGTCGACCTCCCCGCTCCTGCTGGCCTGCGCCTCGTGGCCGACACCGGCACAGTGCCCACTGTTGACGAGGACGAGCCGTTGTTGGGCGAGTGCTGGGCCTACCCGCCACGCGACACTCCCAACGCTGCCGAGAGCGGCGGGTTTTCCGGCGGGTGGGGCGGCCTTGGGCACCGGTTGCCGGTCGGGGCCTGGGCCGCCCTGGCGGCCCTGATCGCAGTCCTTGCCGCTGTGCTGGTGGTCTCCGCCGACAAGGGCGGCGATACCGGCCAGCAGGCAACGGTCACCACCGCAGCCCCGCCCAGCTCCACCACCACTGCGCAGGGCCCGTGCACCGGGCTCACGGGCACCGTGGTCACCGACCGCGCCGGTGATCGCGCCACCCTGGAAGGGGTGATCGCCTCCTTCGAGGCCGCCTACTACATCGACCGAAACGCCGCGAAAGCGATGCTGTTGCTGGCACCCGAGACCGGGATCACCGTCGAGGGACTCGCCGCGGGCATCGCCACCATCCCGCCCGGCACCCGCCACTGTGTCGCGATCACCCCGATTGCCCCGACCACCGCCACGGTGCACATCGTGGAACTGCACCCGGACCGGACACGAACCGATTACCTCCAGCTGATCAACACCCGCCCCGCCACCGATCCCGGTGGCGCGCTGGTGATCTCCAACTTCCAGAAACAGGGATAAGAGGCGGATAACGATGATGAGGCCGGGCTCGCAGGCGCCGTATCTGATCGCTGTGGCCGGACTGAGCCCGCGCGCCGGAACCACCACGACCACCGTCGCGCTGGCACACGCCTGGCCCGGCCCCGAGCCCGCCCTCATCGTGGAAGCCGACCCCGCAGGCGGCCAACTCGCCGACATGGCCGATCTGGACCCGCATCTCGGGTTGGCGAGCCTGGCCCGGCGAAGCGTCACCGGCCAGCCCTTCAGCGCGAACTCGCTCGCCCAGCATGTGCAGTATTTGCCCGGCGGGGAGGCGTTGCTGGCCGCGCCGCCAAGCCACGACCCTGCTCGCTCGGTCCCGGCCGCTGAACTGCTCACCGGGCCCCACGCGAGCTGGCGTGGGTTCGGGGCCACGGTGTTCGCCGATTGCGGTGTCCCCGACCCGGACTCGCCGCCGCATCCGGTCATCGCTGCCGCCGACGGCAGCCTGTTTGTCGTGCGTGCCGACCACATCGACCCGCAGGATGCCGCCCAGCGCATCCTCGACCTCACCCGTCGACGCCGCCTGCGCGGGATCGTGGTCATCGGCGGCAGCAACGCCTACCTCGCCGCGATCGGGTTCCCGGTCGTGGGCACCCTGCCCGCCTCACGCGCCGGTGCCCGAGCGGTGCTGACCGGCCGCCGGCCACGACGGCACCTGATCACCCCGGCCCGCTCCATCACCACCGCCGTCGACATCCAGCTCCGCCACGACGGCCGCCACGACCTCCTCGCCCACCCGCACACCACCCGAGCTGTCGGACAGTCCCGCCCGAGACACCGCGACAAGGACGGGCCGAGGATCTACAACATCGACGCCACGCCGATACTCGCCTCGCGCACCCGCGAGGCCGAGCCCGTGACCACCGAGCTTCTCCCACCGCTACCAGCGACTGCCCCAGTACTCGCGGCCGAGGCCGAGGATGCCGGCCACACCCGCGAGCACGACCTCGCCGCGGCACCCGAGTCCAGCATCAGCCCGCAGGCCCAGGCCGAAAGCGCCGACATCACACCAGTTTCCGAACCCGCAGGAGATGAGCCAGCGTTGACGGTACGGGTTTTCGGGCCGACACGGCTCTTCTGGCGCGATCCCGACACCAGGGCCAGCGTCGAGATCACCATGCAATTGCAGCCCCGCATCCGCGAACTCGTCGCCGTCCTGGCCCTGCACCCAGACGGGCTCTCGCGCCAGCAGCTGATCGAGCTGCTGTGGAGCACACGCCCCCGCGACAAGGGCGGCAGCGCACTCGCCAACACCCTGAGCCGCCTGCGCGCCGCGATCACCACCGCCACCGGCGGGCAGATCACCGACATCCTCGCCGAGGACCGCCTCCAATTCCGGCTCTCACCCCAGCTGGTCGGCGTCGACTACTGGGACTTCAACACAGCAGTGGCCGCGCGCCGCCGCGCACGCAGCGACACCGGACAAACCGCCGCCGCCCGACAGATCGCCGCCCTGGCCACCAGCGAGCTGGCCAGCGACCTCACCGACACCTGGGTCGAAGCCCTGCGCGAATCAGCACGCCGCACCTCGCTCAACGCGTTGAGCTGGCTGGCCACCCGGAACACCGACGACGACCCCCGCGCCACCCTGGGAATACTCGAAACAACCGTCGAGAACGACCCCTACAACGAATCAGTCTGGCGAGACCTCCTGCGCCTACACGCCCGCCTCGGCGAAAACGCCGCACTCACCCGCACCTACACCCTCCTCACCAGAAAACTCGCCGAAATCGGCCAGACGCCGAGCCGCGAGACACGAGAACTACTCGACCGACTCCGTCATGCCGAGAAACAATAACGAACCATCGGGGATTTCTCTGATCGTCAATTATTGTTTATCCTACAGGTGCGGGTAGCCTGTCCGCGCCGAGAACTGCAACACTAATAGCATTCAAAAATGCGGTAATCGTCAGCGCTTTATGGTTGACGATTACCTTCTGTTCAATTCTGGAATTGTCGACCGCGTGGGTGGCTCGTTGGATATCGATCCGGGGAGTATTCGATGGCCAGGTTCGTTGAACTGATCCGTGGGAGAATCAAGCCAACCCTCCCCGCCGCCGCGTATCCGCAGGTGATGGTCGGTTTATCCGCGCGGATATCAACGTGGATTGTCTATACACAAAGCTGTATAGACATGCTCATGCGGTGTCTCGCGGTCCGCTCCCTGTGTCCTCCCGTGTGTTGTTACCTGTCTGTCTCCCGTTCCATGCTTCTCCTTTCTCGTTCTATTCCTCCTTGTCTGTTATTCTTCCTGACTTTTGCTGTTCGAGTTGCGGGTGGGCTGGCGAGTGCGTGTGTACGCCGCGTTCGAGAATTGCCTAGTCGGACTCGCGGTTGTCCGGAAAAATTCCGAAAAATTGAGGCGTTTTCGGGGTTGTGAGTCTGTTCGAGGTCGAGCTAGCGTCGACCACGTTCCCGGAATTCGCCGGGAAATTCGCATAAATCCGAATGGCGGCCACGCCGCACGTATGCCGAAAACGGCCACGAATTCGGAACCGGAATTGCAGGAGTCGCAATGCCCACCACACCCGCCCCCGCCGCTACCGCTGCACCGGCCGCCGGTCGCCTGCCCAACGGTGAACTCCGCCGCATGGTGGCCGCCGCGCTGGCCGCCGACCCCGTCCGCGAACAGTCGCCCCGCGAAATCGCCACCGGGCTCGGCCGGTCTTCTGGCGCGGTCGGCAACGCCCTCGAGGCGCTGACCGCCGCCGGGCACGCCGAACGCACCTCGGCCGCCCCCCGCCGCTACCGCGCCACC
>NZ_LPNR01000107.1 GCF_019266065.1 Nocardia sp. MH4
GGCCCGCGCTGGTGGCCGCCGCACGGCCGGAACGCATTCCGCTGTCGCTGGCCCAGCAGCGCATGTGGGTGCTCAACCAGCTCGACCCGGCGTCGGGCTCGTACAACATCCCGTTCGCCATCCGGCTGACCGGCGCGCTCGACGTGGCCGCGCTCGACGCCGCGGTGACCGACGTGCTCACCCGGCACGAGTCGCTGCGCACCCGGTTCCCGGTGTGCAACGGCGCCGCGTCCGAGGGCCCTGCGTGGTCACCGTCGGCTACCTCCTCCGGGCCCGTCGATCGCGGCGCGCCGGTGGACGGCAGCCCGGTCCAGGAGATCCTGCCCGTCGCCGAGGTGCTGCCCGCCGGGCTCGAGGTGGAGACCACGACCGAGGTCCTGGCCCGCGCCGCCGCGCTGGCCGAGGCCGGGTTCGACGTCACCAGGGAAGTGCCCGTGCGGGCGCGACTGCTCACCGACGGATCGTCGGCCGACTGGCTGCTGGTGTTCGTGGTGCACCACATCTCCGCCGACGGCGCGTCGCTGGCCCCGCTGGCCCGCGACCTGATGACCGCCTATGTCGCGCGCGCCGCGCAGCAGGCTCCGGCCTGGACGCCGCTGCCGGTGCAGTACGCGGACTTCGCGCTCTGGCAGCGCGCGGTCGTGGGCGTCGACGACGACCCGGACTCGGTCGCCGCCGCCCAGCTCGACTACTGGCGGACCCAGCTCGCCGGGGTGCCGCCGCTGCTGGAGCTGCCGCAGGACCGTCCGCGTCCCGTGACGCCGACGCTGCGGGGCGCCACCACCGAGCTGCGGTTGCCCGCCGAGGTGCACGCGCGGCTGAACCACCTCGCGCGCGAACACAAGTCGTCGCTGTTCATGGTCGTGCACGCGGCCCTGGCGGTACTGTTGGCGCGGCTGTCGGGCACCACCGACATCGCCATCGGCACCGCCGTCGCCGGACGTGGTGAGCGTGCGCTCGACGAGCTGGTCGGCATGTTCGTCAACACGCTGACCCTGCGCACCGCGCTGGACCCGGCCGGGTCCTTCGACGAGGCGGTGGATCTGGCCCGCGAGACCGACCTGGGCGCCTTCGCCCACGCCGACCTGCCGTTCGAGCGGGTCGTCGAGGTGGTCGCGCCGGGCAAGGGCAGCGCGCACAATCCGCTGTTCCAGGTGGCGCTGACCTTCAGCAACAACGAAGCGGCCGCGCTCGAGCTGCCCGGCCTCAGCGTGACCGCGCTGGAGACCGCGGTGGCGGCCAAGTTCGACCTGCAGGTCGACGTCGAGCCCCGGTTCACCGCCGAAGGCGCGCCGGACGAGCTGGTCACCCTGTTCAACTACGCCACCGACCTGTTCGACGAGGCCACGGTGCGCACCATCGGCGAGCGCTTCGCCCGCATCCTGACCGCGGTGGCCGCCGACCCGCAGATCCGCGTCGGCGATATCGACATCCTCGACGAGCAGGAGCGGGCCCGGCTGCTCGCCGGGGCCGCGCAGGCGCCCGCGCCTGCCGCGCCGTCGGGCGGCACCACGCTGGCGCAGGCGTTCACCGCCGCGGCCGAGGACGACCCGGACGGTCCCGCGCTGGTCTGGGGTGACGATTCGCTGACCTACGAGCAGCTCGACACCCGGTCCTCGCGGTTGGCGCGGTTGCTGATCGGCCGTGGTTTCGGTCCGGGTGCCGGTGTGGCCGTTGATCTTCCGCGCGGCGTCGACTGGGCGGTCGCGGTGTGGGCCGTGCTCAAGGCCGGTGCGGCCGTGCTGCCCGCGCCGGGAGCCGGCGCGCTGCCCGCCGAACCGGCGGCCAAGATCGGCATCACCGCGGGCGTGACGCCGGACGGTGATTTCGAGTGGGTGGTCCTCGACGATCCGTCGATCCGTACCGAGCTGTCGACCCAGTCGGCCCGCCCGGTGACCTACGCCGACCGCACCAGGGCACTGCGCGGCGGTGACCCGGCCTTCGTCGGCGTCGACGGGGTCCGCAGCTATGACGAACTGGCCACGGCGGGTGCGCGGGTGCGCACCGACGCGGCGCTGACCTTCGAGTCGCGCACCTTCGGCACCGCCGCGGCCGACAGCTTCGCCGTCCTCGTCGAGCCGGTCGCCGCGGGTGTCGCCGGCGCGTCGATGGTGCTGGCGCAGACTGCCGGCGACGACTTGTCGGCCGCGCTGGCCGAGGAGTGGGTGAGCCATCTGTTCGGCGACCGGGCCGGTCTCGAGGCACTCGACACCGCCGGGCTCGACGACTTGCAGGCAGTGATCGCCGACGACGCCGCGCCGGGCAACCCCGGTCCGGCCGAGGTCGTGCTGGTGCTCGGGGACCCGCGTCCGTCGGTGGCCTGAGCCGTGACCGTGGTGACGGGGCGACGAGTTCCGGTGATGGGTGAGGTGGAATCGCGATGACACGACCGGTACGGACGCGCCCGGTGCGCACTCGCCGCGCCAGGGTGACCGCGCTGCCGCAGCTGCTGGCCACCGCCGTGGAGACCAATCCCGACGGTGTCGCGGTGGTGCTCGCCGACGCCACGCGCACGCTGGGCAGCCTGAGCTACGCCGAGATCGACGAGCGCTCGAGCCGGATCGCGCGGCTGCTGATCGAGCGCGGGATCGGCGCCGGTGATCTGGTGGCCATCGGCATCCCGCGCTCGATCGAGTCGGTGCTGGCGGTGTGGGCGGTCGCCAAGACCGGCGCCGGTTTCGTGCCGGTGGACCCGAACTATCCGCCGGATCGCGTGGCGCACATGGTGTCCGACTCCGGCGCGGTCTTCGGGCTGACCGTCGCGGCGGTCGCCGACCGGCTGCCGACCCGGGTGGACTGGCTCGTCATCGACGACGCGGGCATCGCCCCGCTGCTCGACGAGGTCGCCGGTGACCCGGTCACCAATGCCGACCGGCTGCGCCAGATCCGCGCCGAGGATCTGGCGTACGTCATCTACACCTCCGGCTCCACCGGCCTGCCCAAGGGTGTCGCGGTGAGCCAGGCCGGGCTGGCCGGGTTCTGCGCGGAACAGCGCCTGCACTACGGCATCGACATCGATTCGCGCACCTTGCATTTCGCCTCGCCCTCGTTCGACGCCTCGCTGCTGGAGCTGCTGCTCGCGGTCGGCGCCGGCGCGACGATGGTGATCGTCGACCCGAGTGTCTACGGTGGCGACGACCTGGCCGCGCTGCTGCGCCGGGAACGGGTGAGCCACGCGTTCATCACCCCCGCCGCGCTGGCCTCGATCGATCCCGATGGCCTCGACGATTTCCGGGTGGTGGCGGTCGGCGGCGAGGCGGTCCCGCCGGATCTGCTGCGGCGCTGGGCGATTCCGCTCGCCGACGGCACCCTGCGACAGTTCCATAATGTGTACGGGCCCACCGAGACCACGATCGTCGTCAACATCAGTGTGCCGCTGAAGCCGGGTGATCCGCTGACCATCGGTGGCCCGCTGCGCGGAGTCGCCGAATACGTGCTCGACGACCGGCTCGGCCCCGTCCCGCCCGGCGTCACCGGCGAGCTCTACATCACCGGTGCCCAGCTGACCCGCGGCTACCACGCGCGCCCCGGTCTCACCGCCTCGCGCTTCGTCTCCAATCCCTTCGACCCGGCCGGTTCCCGGCTCTACCGCACCGGTGACCTGGTCCGCTGGACCGCCGAGGGCGCGCTGGAATACGTGGGCCGCAACGACTTCCAAGTCAAGATCCGCGGCTTCCGGATCGAGCTCGGGGAGATCGACGCGGTGCTCTCCGCGCACGAGAGCATCGACTTCGCCGCCACCGTCGGGCACGAACTCGACAGTGGCGCCACGATTCTGGTGTCCTATGTGCACGCGGCCCCGGGCGCGACCGTCGACACCGCCGCGCTCACGGCCTTCGCCGAACGCAGCCTGCCCGCGCACATGGTGCCGACCGTGCTGATGGAACTCGACACCATCCCGCTGACCCCGGTCGGCAAGCTGGACCGGCGGGCCCTGCCCGCCCCGGTGCTCGAGCACGCCGCGTTCCGAGCCCCGACCACGCCGGTGGAACAGATCGTCGCCGGGACCTTCGCCCAGGTGCTCGATCTCGGCGAGGACACCCAGCTCGGCCTCGACGACGACTTCTTCGCCCTCGGCGGCAACTCGCTGCTGGCCACCCAGGTCGCCGCCCGGCTCGGCGCCGCGCTCGACACCGACTTCCCGGTCCGGCTGCTGTTCGAGGCGCCGACGGTGGAGGCGCTGGCCCAGCGGCTGGCCGAATCCGCGGGCGCAGGCGCGCGTCCCGCGCTGGTGGCCGCCGAACGGCCGGAACGGATTCCGCTGTCGCTGGCCCAGCAGCGGATGTGGTTCCTCAACCAGTTCGACCCGGAGTCGGTCGCCTACAACATCCCGATGGCGGTGCGGCTCGGCGGCGCGATCGATGTGGACGCGCTGCGGGCGGCTGTCGGCGATCTGGTCGCCCGGCACGAGACCCTGCGCACCGTCTACCCCGAGACCGACGACGGTCCGATCCAGCGGGTGCTGCCCGAGTCGGCGGCCACCCCACAGCTGGAGGTACACCGGATCCAACCCGCCGGGCTGGGCGCGGCGATGCACGCGCTCGGCTCGTCCGGCTTCGATGTGCGCAGCCAGGTGCCGCTGCGGGTCGCGCTGTTCGAGCTCGGCCCCGACGAGTCGGTGCTCGCCGTGGTGGTGCACCACATCGCCGGGGACGGTTCCTCGCTGACCCCGCTGACCCGGGATCTGATGCTCGCCTACGCCGCGCGCTCGGCGGGCGCGGCACCGGACTGGGCCCCGCTGGCCGTGCAGTACGCGGACTACGCGCTCTGGCAGCGCGCCCTGCTCGGCAGCGAGGACGACCCGCGGTCGCTGGCCTCGGCCCAGCTGGCCTACTGGCGCGACGCGCTGGCCGGCCTGCCCGATCAGCTCGACCTGCCCGCCGACCGGCCGCGTCCGGCCGTACAGTCCTTCGCCGGTGGCCGGGTGCCGATCGAGGTCGACGCCGCGACCCACCGCGCGCTGCTGGCGCTGGCGCACGAGCAGGGCGCGACCCTGTTCATGGTGGTGCACACCGCGCTCGCGGTGACGCTGGCCCGGCTGGCGGGCACCGACGACCTCGCGATCGGCACACCCATCGCGGGCCGAGGCGAGGCCGCCCTCGACGACCTGATCGGCATGTTCGTCAACACCCTGGTCTTCCGCACCACGCTGCGGCCGGGGGAGCCGTTCACCGCGCTGCTCGCCCGCCAGCGCGACACCGACCTGCAGGTCTTCGCCAATGCCGACCTGCCGTTCGAGCGACTGGTCGAGGCGATCAACCCGGCCCGCTCGACCGCGCGGCACCCGCTGTTCCAGGTGGGCCTGTCCTTCCAGAACCTGACCAGGACCGGCCTCGAGCTCGGGGAGCTGGCGGTCGAGGGCGTCGACGTGGACCTGGCGGTATCGCAGTTCGACCTGCACGCGGTCGTCGCGGACACCTACGACGCCGACGGCGTCGCCCAGGGCATCAGCGGGGTGTTCACCTACGCCACCGACCTGTTCGACGAGGCGACCGCGCGCGGCTACGCCGATCGTTTCGCCCGGGTGCTCGCGGCGGTGGCGGCCGCGCCGCAGCGGCCCGCCGACGAGCTGGACCTGCTCTCCGACGCCGAGCGCGAGCGAATCCTGCACGGCTGGAACGCGACCGGACATCCCTGTCCGCCCGCCACCCTGGCCTCGCTGTTCGCCGAGACCGTCGCCGGAAACCCCGACGGCGTCGCGCTGATCGATCCCGACGGCGCGCCGCTGACCTACCGTGATTTCGCCGCGCGTGTCCATCGGCTGGCGCGACATCTGATCGCGCAGGGTGTCGGCGTGGAAGACCGTGTCGCGCTGGCGATCCCACGGTCCGTGGATCTCGTCGTCGCCATGTACGCGGTGACGGCCACCGGTGCCGCCTACGTGCCGGTCGACCCGTCGCAGCCGGCGGACCGGATCGGTCACGTGCTCGACACCGCCGCTCCCGTCTGCGTATTGACCACGGCGGAAACCGGATTCACCGCCATCGCCGACACAGCGCCGGGTGCCGAATCGTCAGGCGCGACGAGCGCATTGGGCGGCGGATCGGCTGCTGCCGGCGACACGCTGCGTGGCGAATCGGCTGCTGCTGGGGGCGCGTTGGGCGGATCGGCTGCCACCGGTGGCACGCTGCGTGGCGAACATTCCGCCGCTGGTGCAGGACTCGGCGCGGCCCCGGTGATCGTCGTCGACACGCTGGACCTGTCCGCTCTCTCGGATCAGCCGATCGCGGCGAACGAGCGGCGCGGAGTGCTGCGTCCGGCGAACACGGCGTATGTGATCTTCACGTCCGGTTCGACGGGCAAGCCGAAGGGCGTCGCCGTCTCACACGGCGCGATCGTGAACCAGCTGCTGTGGAAGACCGCCGCGTTCGGACTCGGCCGCGACGATTCGGTCCTGCTGAAGACGGCCGCCACCTTCGACCTGTCGGTGTGGGAGTTCTGGTCGGCGGCGGTGTGCGGCGGCACGCTGGTGATCGCCGCGCCCGACGGGCACCGCGACCCCGCCTACCTGCTGGGCCTGCTCGCCGGTCGATCGGTGACGACGCTGCATGTCGTCCCGTCCATGCTCGACGCCCTGCTCACCGAAGCCGGGGGCGCGCTCCCGTCCGCGCTGCGCCGGGTACTCGCCATCGGCGAGGCCCTGCCCGCCGCGACCGCGCAACGCTTCGTGGCTACGAATTCGGCCGCGTTGCACAACCTGTACGGCCCGACCGAGGCCGCCGTCTCGATCACCGATCATCGCGTGACCACAGCCGATCGGACGACGGTGCCGATCGGCGCGCCCGCATGGAACAGCCGGGTCTACGTCCTGGACGCGCGGCTGCGCCCGGTGCCGGTGGGCGTCTCGGGTGAGCTGTACCTGGCGGGCGAGCAGCTGGCCCGCGGCTACTTCGGCCGCCCCGACCTGACCGCCGACCGATTCGTCGCCGACCCGTTCGCCGTTTCCGGTCGGGTCGGCGAGCACCTCGGTGCCGTCGACAGCCAGGTCCGGTCCCGCTCCGCGCACGGCGCCAGGATGTACCGCACCGGTGACCTGGTGGCCTGGACCGCCGAGGGTGAACTCGAGTACCGGGGTCGCACCGACTTCCAGGTCAAGATCCGTGGCTTCCGCATCGAGCTGGGCGAGATCGAGGCGGCGCTGCTGGCCACACCGCAGGTGGCCCAGGCCGCCGTGCTCGCGCAGTCCGACGCGCAGCTCGGTGACCGGCTCGTCGCCTACGTGGTGCCCGCCCCGGACGCCGAGCTCACCGCGGCGGTAGCCAAAGCGGCGGTGGCCCAGGTGCTTCCGTCGTACATGGTGCCCGCCGCCTTCGTCGTCCTGGATCGGCTGCCGCTGAACGCGAACGGCAAGCTCGACCGCGCCGCGCTCCCCGCGCCGGTGCTCGAACCGCGTCGTTACCGGGAACCGGTGGGGGACAACGCGATCGCCGTGGCGGAGGTGTTCACCGAGGTGCTCGGTGTCGCCCGGCCCGGTCTCGACGACGACTTCTTCTCCCTCGGCGGCAACTCGCTGCTGGCCACCCGGGTGGTGCACCGGCTGCGGGAACGCACCGGCACCGAGCTGACCGTGGCCGCGTTCTTCGCCGATCCGACCGTCGCGGGGCTCGCCGACCGGCTCAGCGCGGGTCCGGCCGGTCTCGGCGGTGACCTCGACGCGGCACTGGCGACCACGCTGCCGCTGCGCCGCGGCGGCGACCGGGAACCGCTGTTCTGCCTGCACCCGGTCTCCGGCCTGGCCTGGGCCTACGCGGGCCTTGCCCCGCATCTGCCCGAGGATCGCCCGATCATCGGGCTCCAGTCGCCCGCCCTGAGCGACCCGGACTTTCGGCCCGCCACCGTGGACGCGCTGCTCGACCACTATCTCGCCGAGATCACGGCCGCCCAGCCGCACGGGCCGTACCATCTGCTCGGCTGGTCGCTGGGCGGGGTGCTCGCGCAGGCGGTCGCCACCCGGTTGCAGGCGGCGGGGGAGACGGTCGCCTCGCTGACCCTGCTCGACAGCGTGCCCGGCGCCGATCTGGCCGACTTCGGCGCCGAATTGCGGGAGGCCTTCCGCGAACTCGGCATCCCCGATCAGCAATTGCCCGCCGCCGACCGGATGGCCGGTCTCGGCGCGGACGCCCTCGCCGCGCTGCACGGCGCGCTGGCCGGGTCGACACCGATCTCGCTGTCGCGCTTCGTCGGGATGTACCGGGGTGCGCTGCGCACTGTCGAACTGGTTACCCAACTGACGCCGGATCGATTCGTGGGTGATCTCACCTTCTTCACGGCCCTGCGCACAGCCGGAAAAGCGCCGGGTGGCGCCTCGCGCTGGCGCCCCTATTTCAGTGGGGTCATCACCGATCATCCGGTCGACGCCAGTCATCAACAGATGCTCGGCCCGGTGGCCACCACCACAGTCGGCCCGGTAACGGCGCAGGTCATCGCCATTTCCGGGCGGTCCATCGATAGCCCCACGTAACAGGCTCCGCGCAGATTACGATTCTGTTGCAGAGAGTTGGTGTGTCGTGGCGCACACCTCGGCGACGGTCGGCGGCAGCGATATAGGTGTGGCTATGCTGTGTCCGACTCGGCTGCCGGACGCGAGAGGTGTATTGGTCTGTGGAAACCCCCCGCCGCACTGGCCGTGCCGGTCGCCGCCGAACGACCGGCGCACCACTGTTCGGTCAACTGCTTACGGCCGCGGTCGAATCCGCGGCCGGGTCGATAGCTGTCCGCTACAACCCGACCGGAATGCCGGGCGGTGAACGGCAGCTCACCTACTCCGAGCTGGACGCGGAATCCTCGCGACTGGCACGTGAACTCATCGACCGGGGCATCGGCGCGGGTGACGTAGTCGCGATCGCGATCGCGCGCTCCATCGAGTCCGTGCTCGCGGTCTGGGCCATCGCCAAGGCGGGGGCCGCCTACGTGCCGGTCGACCCGGCCTACCCGCGCGACCGGATCGCGCACATCGTCGCCGATTCCGGCGCGACGCTCGGCCTGACCACCGCGACCCATCGGGCCGCGCTCGGCACCGGGCTGTACTGGATCGAGCTCGACGATCCGGTGGTCGCGGAGCGGATCGCCGCGCGTCCAGGACACGCTGTCAGCTACGCCGACCGGGTCCGGCAGATCGACGATCGGCACCCGGCCTATGTCATCTATACCTCCGGCTCCACCGGCAAGCCCAAGGGCGTCGTGGTCACCCACGCCGGTCTCGGCGCGCTGGTCGCCGCCGAGCGCGAACACTTCGGCGTCGAACCGGATTCGCGTGTGCTGCATGTTTGCTCGCCGAACTTCGACGTGTCGGTGCTGGAGCTGTTGCTGACCTTCGCGAGCGGCGCGACCCTGGTGATCTCGCCGCCGCGGATCTTCGGTGGCTTCGAACTGTCGGATCTGCTGCGGCGCGAACGCATCACGCACCTGCTCATCACGCCGGGTGCGCTGGAGTCGGTCGATCCGGCCGGGCTGCCGGACCTGCGCACCGTGGTCGTCGCCGGTGACCGATTCGGTCCGGAACTGGTGGGCCGCTGGGCGACCAACGGCCGCGCCTTCCACAACGGCTACGGCCCGACCGAGGCGACCATCCTCGCCACCAGCACCGCCCCGCTACATCCGCGCGCGCCGATCACGATCGGCACCGCGGTGCCCGGCATGGGCCTCTACGTCCTCGATGCCCGGTTGCGGCCGGTGCCCGCGGGCGTCGTCGGCGAGCTGTATCTGTCCGGTCCCGCGCTGGCCCAGGGGTATCTGGGCAGGCCGGGCCTGACCGCCGAGCGGTTCGTCGCCTCGCCGTTCGGGGCGGGCAGGCTCTACCGCACCGGTGACCTGGTGCGCAGGCTCGAACCCGACGGCACGCTGGAATACCTGGGCCGCACCGACTTCCAGGTCAAAGTGCGCGGCTTCCGGATCGAGCTGGGCGAGATCGACAACGCCCTCACCGCTCACCCCGACCTCGACTACGCGGTCACCCTCGGCAAGACCATGCCCTCGGGCGCGACCGCGCTGGTGTCGTATGTGCTGCCCCGCGTCGGGCGCACGGTCGACACCGGGGCGCTGGCGGAATTCCTGTCCACCTCGCTGCCCGCGTACATGATTCCGGCCGTCATCATGGTGCTCGACGCGCTGCCGCTCACCTCGGTCGGCAAGCTCGACCGGGCCGCGCTGCCGACGCCGGTGTTCACCGCGCGCGGATTCCGCGCCCCGGCCACGCCCGCCGAACAGGTGGTCGCCGATGTGTTCGCCGCGCTGTTGCTGCGCGACGGCTCGGGCCGCGTGGGCGCCGACGACGACTTCTTCGAACTCGGTGGGGACTCGCTGCTCGCCGCGCAGGCCGTCGCCCGGATCGGTGCCGCCCTGGATGTGCGGGTGCCGGTGCAGGCCGTCTTCGAGGCGCCGACCGTCGCCGCGCTGGCGAACAAGGCCGAGCAGCACCGGGTCTCGGCGCACGCGCTGCCGCTGACCCGTCAGCAGCGTCCCGCGCTGATCCCGCTGTCCTACGCCCAGCAGCGGATGTGGTTCCTCAACCGCTTCGATCCGGCCTCGGCCGTCGACAACATCCCGGTCGCGGTGCGGCTGTCCGGCCGCCTGGACCTGCCCGCCCTGCGCGCGGCCGTCGCCGACCTGGTCACCCGGCACGAGGTGCTGCGCACGGTGTACCCGGTGTCGGACGGTTCGGCCGCCGATTCGGTGGTGCTCGACGGTGAGGGCCATCAGGTGGTGCTCGCCCCCGGCGATCCGGCGGCGGCGCCGGAGTTCGAGGTCGTCGAGATCACCGAGGACCAGCTGAGCGACGCCATCGCCGCGGCCGCGCTGACCGGCTTCGACGTCACCGCGGCGCCGCCGGTGCGGGTGCGGGTGCTCGCGCTGACCGAGCCGCGTCCGGCCGGGCCGGAGGCAGCAGCGGAGTACGAGCCGGATGCGGCTCCCGCGAGTTCGGTCAGTGAGCACGTCGTGGTCTGCGTGGTGCACCACATCGCCGCCGACGGGTTCTCCTTCGCGCCGCTGACCAGGGACCTGCTGACCGCCTACGCCGAGCGCCGCGGCGGTGGCGCGCCGCACTGGCCGCCGCTGCCGGTGCAGTACGTCGACTACACGCTGTGGCAGCGCGCGCTGCTCGGCGTCGAGACCGATCCGTCGTCGCTGCTGGCCGCGCAGGTCGCGTTCTGGCGCCGGACCCTGGCCGGCCTGCCCGAACAGCTGGAGCTGCCCACCGACCGGCCGCGTCCCGCCGTCGCCAGCCGGGCGGGCGGCACGCTGAGCGTCCAGGTGCCCGCCTCCGTGCACGCCGGCCTGGCCGCGCTGGCCCGCGACCACAACGCCACGCTGTTCATGGTGGTGCACACCGCGCTGGCGCTGCTGCTGGCCCGGCTCTCCGGCACCCGTGACATCGCCATCGGGACCCCGGTCGCCGGTCGCGGTGAGCAGGCGCTCGACGAGCTGATCGGCATGTTCGTCAACACCCTGGTGCTGCGCACCCAGGTCGATCCGGCGGCCAGTTTCGCCGCGCTGCTCGCCGAGGTCAGGGCCGACGACCTGGCGGCCTTCGGCCACGCCGATGTGCCGTTCGAGCGCCTGGTGGAGCTGCTGGAGCCGGTGCGCTCGACCGCGCGCCACCCGCTGTTCCAGGTGATGCTGACCTTCCAGAACCTGGCCCGCTCCGAGCTGGCGCTGCCCGGCCTGGCCGTCTCGGCCGCAGACTTCACGGTGCCGCTGGCGAAGTTCGATCTCCAGGTGGAACTGGCCGAGCGGATCGGCGCCGACGGCGCGCCGCAGGGCATGACCGCCTCGTTCGTCTACGCCACCGATCTGTTCGACCACGCCACCGTCGCCGATTTCGCCGACCGCTGGTCGCGGGTGCTGGCCGCGGTGGTGGCCGATCCGTCGGTGCCGGTGGGCGACATCGATGTGCTCGCCCCGGGTGAGCGCGAACTTGTGCTGCGCGAAGGGGATTCGCCGGGCATCGCGGTCCCCGAGGTGACCCTGGCCGATCTGATCTGCGTGCAGGCGCAGCAGCAGCCGGACGCGATCGCGGTGCGGGCGGGGGAGTACTCGCTGACCTTCGCCGATCTGCTCGGCCGCGCCTCGGCGCTGGCACGGGCGCTGATGGCCGAGGGCGCGGGCCCGGAAACCCTGGTGGCCGTGGCGGTTCCGCGTACCGAGGAGCTGCCGATCGCGCTGCTCGCGGTGCTGCTGGCCGGTGCGGGCTACCTGCCGATCGATTCCGGGTATCCCGCGCAGCGACTGGAATACGTGCTCGCCGACGCGAAACCCACTGTGCTGCTGACGACATCGGCCGAGCGCGCGCTGGTGCCCGCCGATCTCCCGGTGGTGCTGGTGGATGAACAGCTCGGCTATTCGACCGCGCCGCTGCGCCCGGCCGAGCGACGCGCGCCGCTGCGGCCCGACCACCTCGCCTACGTCATCTACACCTCCGGCTCCACCGGCCTGCCCAAGGGCGTGGGCGTCAGCCATCGCAATGTGCTGGAGCTGTTCGCCAATACCCAGCAGTTGTTCGAGTTCGACGCCGACGACGTGTGGACGGTGTTCCACTCCTTCGCCTTCGACTTCTCGATCTGGGAACTGTGGTGCGCGCTCGCCGGCGGCGCGTCGGTGGTCGTGGTCGATCACTTCACCTCGCGCTCGCCGATCGAGTTCCGCGAGCTGCTGGCCCGCGAGCGGGTGACGGTGCTGAGCCAGACGCCCACCGCGTTCGCCCAGCTCGACGAGGCCGACCGGGCCGCCCAGGCCGCCGGTGCCGCGCCGCTGCCGCTGCGCTACGTCGTCTTCGGCGGCGAGGCGCTCGACCCGCGCAAGCTCAACCGCTGGTACGCCCGCTACGGAACCGGGCCCGGCGCACCGCGATTGGTGAACATGTACGGCATCACCGAGACCACGGTGCATGTCTCGCATCTGACCATGGACACCGGGGCGACGGAGCTGCCGAGCAGCCTGATCGGCCGGGCGCTGCCCGGTCTGTCGGTGGCCGTGCTCGATGATCGGTTGCGTCCGGTGCCGTTCGGCGTCGCCGGTGAGCTCTACATCGCCGGCGGACAGGTCTCGCGCGGTTACCTCGGCAAGCCCGGGCTCACCGCGACCCGGTTCGTCGCCGATCCGTTCGGACCGCCCGGTGCGCGCCGCTACCGCTCCGGCGACCTCGGCCGCTGGATCGGTTTCCGCGGCACGCCCGCACTGGAATACGGCGGTCGTGGCGATCAGCAGGTGCAGCTGCGCGGGTTCCGGATCGAGCCGGGCGAGATCGAGGCCGCGCTGCTCGGGGTGCCCGGCGTCGGCCAGGCCACGGTCGTGGTGCGCGTCGACGAACACGCGGGCGATCGGCTGATCGGCTACGTCGTGCCCGCCGACGGCGCCGCCCTCGACCCGGTCGCGGTGCGCGCCGCGGTCGCCGAATTCCTCACCGGCTACATGGTTCCCGACGCGGTCGTGGTGCTGGCCGCGCTACCGCTGACCGCCAACGGCAAGCTCGACCGGGCCGCGCTGCCCGCGCCCGAGTTCACCGCGGCCGCCGCCTTCCGCGCACCGACCACGCCGATCGAACTGAGCGTCGCGGAAGTGTTCGCCACCCTGCTCGGGGTCCCCGAGGTCGGCCTGGACGACGACTTCTTCGATCGCGGCGGCAACTCGCTGCTGGCCACCAGGGCCATCGCCCGCATCGATCAGGCGCTCGGCACCGACCTGGTGGTCCGCGACCTGTTCGAGGCGCCGACGGTGGCCGCGCTGGCCGCCCGGGTGCGCCCCGGCGAGGTGGCCGAGCCGCGTCCGCCGCTGGTCCCGGCGCAGGACCGGGGCGTCATCCCGCTCTCGCCCGCGCAGCAGCGGATGTGGCTGCTCAACCGGATCGACCCGGACTCCCCGGCCTACAACATCCCGCTGGTGTTGCGGCTGCGCGGCGCGCTGGACACCTCGGCGCTGCGCTACGCGGTCGCCGATGTGCTGGAGCGGCACGAGGCGCTGCGCACCCGGTTCCCCGCCGACGCGAACGGCGCGCCCTACCAGGAGATCATGCCGGTCAGCGCGGTGCTGCCGACCGGGTTGCCGATCGAGGAGTGCGCCGACCCGCGCGATCGCGTGATGTGGCTGCTCGCAGGCGGATTCGACGTCGCCGAGCGAGTCCCGTTGCGGGCCGGGCTGTTCACCATCCCGGACACCGATCCGCTGGCCGAAGAAGAGCACGTGCTCGCCGTGGTGGTGCAGCACATCATCGCCGACGGCGCCTCGCTCGCGCCGCTGGCCCGCGATCTGGTGATCGCCTACCGGGCCCGGGTCGAGGGGCGTTCGCCCAGCTGGGCGCCGCTGCCGGTGCAGTACGCCGACTACGCGCTGTGGCAGCGCGCGGTCCTGGGTGAGGAGTCCGACGAGACCTCTACCGCCGCACGCCAACTCGACTTCTGGCGGCGCACGCTGGCAGGCCAGGTCGGCACCGTGGACCTGCCGCACGATCATCCGCGACCGCCGCACGCCTCGCTGCGTGGCGCCGATGTGACCACCAGCCTGCCCGCCGACGTGCACGCGCGGCTGGCCGAGATCGCCCGCGCGCACAACGCGTCGCTGTTCATGGTCGTGCACGCGGCGCTGGCCGTGCTGCTGGCGCGCATCTCCGGCAGCACCGACATCGCGATCGGCACCCCGATCGCGGGGCGCGGTGAGCCGGAGCTCGACGACCTGGTCGGCATGTTCGTCAATACGCTGACCCTGCGCACCGAGGTCTCGCCGCTGCGTGGCTTCGACGAGCTGGTCACCCTGGCCCGCGAGGTCGATCTGGCCGCGTTCGCCCACGCCGACCTGCCGTTCGAGCGGATCGTCGACGAGGTCGCGCCCAGCGGCGCGGTCTCGCACAATCCGCTGTTCCAGGTGGTGCTCTCGTTCCACAACACCGAGACGCCGGTGCTGCGGCTGCCCGGGCTCATCATCGAGGCGATGGACCTGGCGGCCCGCTCGGCCAAGGTCGACCTGCAGGTCAATGTGGAGCCCCGCCACACCGCGACCGGCGACCCGGACGAGCTCGGCGTCGTGTTCACCTACGCCACCGACCTTTTCGACGAGCACACCGTCGCGACCTTCGCGCGCGGGTTCACCGAGATCATCACGGCGGTGGCGGCCGACCCGAAGGTCCGCGTCGGCGACATCGACCTGCGCGACGCCAGAGAGCGCGAACGCGAGCTCACCGCCGCGGACTACGCGCCCGTGCCCTCGGCCAACGGCGCCGCGCTGGCCCAGGAGCTGGCCGCCGCCGTCGAGGAGGATCCGGACGCACCCGCGCTCGACCTGGGCGGCGGCGAGCTGACCTACCACGAGTTCGACGCGCGCTCTTCGCAGTTGGCGCGGTCACTGATCGCGCGCGGCGCCGGTCCGGGCACCGGGGTGGCGCTGCGGCTCGATCGCGGGGTGAACGCGGCGATCGCGACCTGGGCGGTGCTCAAGGCCGGTGCCGCGGTGGTGCCGCTGGCGACCATCGACGGGCTGGTGACCGACCGGCTCGAGGTGAAGCTGGGCCTGACCATCGATATCGTCGACGCCCCCGAGGGCCTGGACTGGTACGACCTGGCCGACCCGGCGCTGATCGCCGAGCTGGCCGCGGAGTCGCCGCGCCCGATCGGCTACGCCCATCGCACCCGCGCCCTGCGCGGTGACGATGTGGCCTTCGTCGGCGGTGGCCGGTCGCTGAGCTACGACGAGCTGGCCGGCGCCGCCGAGCGGGTGGCCCAGCGGACCGGGCTGACCTTCGAGTCGCGCACGCGGGCGGCGGGCCGGCCGGATTCCGTGGCCGGCCTGTTGGAGATCGTCGCGGCCGGGATCGCCGGCGCGACGTTGGTGATGGCGCCCGACGACGGCGCCGACGAGGTGAGTCACGTGTTCACCGAGTCGGCGGTCGCTGTCGCGGCGCCGGGGGATGGCGCCGGCGCGACGATAGTCGCGCTGAGTGAGATGATCGGCAACGCCGGACAGCCGCAGCAGCGACGGGCGGCCGTCGGGATGGATGGGATAGGTGGATAGTGCATGACCGGGCAGCGGCTAGTCGGCTCCGTCGAACGGAGGGGACTGTTGTGACCCGGACGTCTCGGGTGTCCGCCCGTGCCGCGCAGCGCGGGAAGTCGCTGCCGCAACTGGTGTCGGTGGCGGTGGAGTCGAATCCGGGCGGCATCGCGCTGTCCTGGTCCGACGGTGTGTCCGCGCCCGTGCGATTGACCTATGCCGAACTCGACGAGCGCGCCAACCGGCTGGCCCGGTTGCTGATCGCGCGGGGCGTCGGCCCCGAGGACATCGTCGCCATCGGCATCCCGCGTTCGGCCGAGTCGGTGCTCGCGCTGTGGGCGGTCACCAAGACCGGTGCCGCGTTCCTGCCCGTCGACCCGAACTATCCGCCCGCCCGGCTCACCCACATGCTCGGTGACGCGGGCGCGGTCCTCGGTGTCGCGGTCGGCGCGGCGATGGATCGGCTGCCCGACACCATCGAGTGGCTGTGCCTCGACGACGAGGCCGTGCGCCGGGCGACCGAGGAGCAGTCCAGCGACCCGGTGACCCGCGACGACCGGGTCCGCCCGCTGCGCCTGCACCACCCCGCCTACGTCGTCTACACCTCCGGCTCCACGGGTCTGCCCCGTGGCGTGGTGGTGACCCACACCGGCCTGGCCAACGTCCACGAGTACCAGCGCGAGCACTACCGGCTCGGCCCCGATTCGCGGGTGCTGCAGCTCGCGTCGCCGTCCTTCGACGCCTCGGTGTTCGAGGTGCTGATGGCGCTGACCGGTGCTTCGACCCTGGTCGTCGTCCCGCCGACCGTCTACGGCGGCGACGATCTGGCGCAGCTGCTGCGTCGGGAGCGGGTCACCCATGCGTTCATCACCCCCACCGCCCTGGCCTCGGTGGACCCGCAGGGTCTCGACGACTTCCGGGTCATCGTGGCGGGCGGCGAGGCCTGTCCACCGGAACTGGTGCGGCGCTGGGTACTGCCGCTGGCCGGCGGTGGCGAGCGCGAGATGTACAACGGTTACGGCCCGACCGAGGCCACCATGGGCACCAACTTCAGCGCGCCGATGGTGCCGGGGCAGGTCGTCACCATCGGTCCGCCGATCCGCAACGTCACCGAGTACGTGCTCGACGAGCGGCTGGTACGGGTGCCCGACGGCATCATCGGCGAGCTCTACATCGCGGGCAACGCGCTGGCCCGGGCCTACCACCGCCGCCCGGCGCTGACCGCGGCTCGGTTCGTCACCGATCCGTTCGACCCGGCGGGCGGGCGCATGTACCGCACCGGCGATCTCGTGCGCAGGCGCGCCGACGGTTCGGTCGAGTTCGTGGGACGCAACGACTTCCAGGTGAAGGTGCGCGGCTTCCGGATCGAGCTCGGCGAGATCGACGCCGTGCTCACCGAACCCGACAGCGTCGACTTCGCGGTCACCGTCGGCCACGAACTCGACAACGGCACCACCATTCTCGCCGCCTACGTGCACGCGGCGCCGGGCGCGCGGATCGACCTGGACGAGCTGCTCGCGCACGCCAAGGCCGGACTGCCCGCGCACATGGTGCCGACCGCGCTGACCGTGCTCGACACCATCCCGCTGACCCCGGTCGGCAAGCTCGACCGCGCCGCGCTGCCCGCCCCGACGCTGCGCGCGCAGGAGTTCCGCGCGCCCTCGGGCGCGGTGGAGAAGCTGATCGCGCACATCTTCACCGAGCTGCTGCGCCCGGAGAACCCGATCGGCGCCGACGACGACTTCTTCGCCCTCGGCGGCAACTCGCTGCTGGCCACCCAGGCCGCGGCCCGGATCGGCGCCGAACTGTCGGCGCGGGTACCCGCCGGGCACGTCTTCGAGCGGCCCACGGTCGCCGGCCTGGCCGAGCTACTCGAGCCGCTCCAGGGCGGGGGCGGCCCGGTGGCCCCGACGCGCCGGGAGCGGCCTGACCTGATCCCGCTCTCACCCGCGCAGCAGCGGATGTGGTTCCTCAACCAATTCGACCCGGCCTCCCTCGCCGAGACCATCCCGTTCGCACTGCGGCTGACCGGCCCGTTCGACCCGCGCGCCCTGCACTCCGCGCTGACCGACTTGGTGCAGCGGCACGAATCGCTGCGCACCTACTATCCGGCGGTCGACGGCGTCGGCCACCAGGTGGTGCTGCCGATGGCCGAGGCCGTGCCCGATGTGCTCGTCGACGAGCTCACCGAGGACGAACTGCCGCTGTGGCTGGGCGAATTCGCCACCACCGGCTTCGACGTCGCCCAGGGCGTCCCGCTGCGGGTGGCGCTGGCCGAACTCGGTCCGCGCGAGCATGTGCTCGCGGTGGCGCTGCACCACATCACCGCCGACGGAGCGTCGGTCGCGCCGCTGCTGCGCGATCTGCTCGGGGCCTACCTCGCGCGGCGCAACCGCTCGCGTCCGAGCTGGCAGCCGCTGCCGGTGCAGTACGCCGACTACACCCTGTGGCACCGCGAACTGCTCGGCGCCGAGGACGATCCCGATTCGGTCGCCGCCGCCCAGATCGCCTTCTGGCGCGACACCCTGGCGGGGCTGCCCGACCGGCTCGACCTGCCCACCGATCGTCCGCGCCCGCCGGTGTTCACCGGCCGTGGCGCCGAGTTCGGCTTCCAGATCCCGGCCGAGGTGCACACCGCCGTCGCCGCGCTGGCCCAGCGCAGCGGGGCCTCGGAGTTCATGGTCGTGCACGCCGCCTTCGCGGTGCTGCTGAGCAGGCTCGCGCACACCGACGACATCGCCATCGGCACCCCGGTGGCCGGCCGCGGCGCCCGCGAACTCGACGACCTGATCGGCATGTTCGTCAACACCCTGGTGCTGCGCTCGCGCATCGACGAGCACGCGAGCTTCGCCGATCTGCTGCGCGAGACCAAGCGCGCCGACATCGCCGCCTTCGCCCAGGCCGACCTACCGTTCGAGCGCCTGGTCGAGCTGCTCGACCCGGTCCGCTCGCAGGCGCATCACCCGCTGTTCCAGGTCGCGCTGTTCTTCCAGAACCTGGATCTGCCGAACCTGCGGCTGCCCGGCCTGGATGCGACGCCGGTCGAATTCGGCGGCGCTGTGGCCCGTTTCGACCTCCAGCTGACCATCGTGCCGGGCACCGACCCGGCCGAGCCGATGGCCGCGTCGTTCAACTACGCCACCGACCTGTTCGACGCCGACTCGATCGAGACGATGGCGGCGCGCTTCACCCACCTGCTCGCGGCGGTCGCCGCCGACGCCTCGGTGAGGATCGCCGAGATCGACCTGCTCACCGCCGCCGAGCGCGAACTGACGCTCACCGCGTGGAACGGCACCAGCCATCCGGTGACGCCCGAGCTGATGCTCGACGCGTATCGCCGTGCGGTGCAGGCGCATCCGGACGCCACCGCGCTCGTCTACGAGGGCACCGAGCTGACCTACCGGCAGTTCGACGAGCGGGTCAACGCGCTCGCCCGGCTGCTGATCCAGGCCGGGGTCGGCCCGGAAGGCCTTGTCGGCCTGGCGATCCGGCGTTCCCCGGAACTCGTCGTCGCCATGTACGCGGTGCTCACCGCCGGCGGCGCCTACGTGCCGCTGGACCCGGACCATCCGGCCGAGCGCATCGCCTACATCCTCGACACCGCGCGCCCGGCCGCCGTGCTGAGCGCCGAGGCGATGCCGGTCCCGGAGGGCACCGAACTGCTCCGGCTCGACGAACTCGATACGCGGGGCGTACCGGTCGATCCGGTGCGCCCGGCCGAACTGCGCGCGCCGCTGCGCGCCGACCACCCGGCCTACGTCATCTTCACCTCCGGTTCCACCGGAAAGCCCAAGGGCGTGGCGATCTCGCACGCCGCCATCCACAACCAGCTGGTGTGGATGCTCGCGAAATACCCACTGGCCCTGGGCGATGTCTATCTACAGAAGACCGCGACCACCTTCGACGTGTCGCTGTGGGGCTACTTCATGCCGCTGCGGGTCGGCGCGACGCTGGTGCTCGCCACCCCGGACGGCCACCGCGATCCGGCCTATCTGATCGACCTGATCGCCCGGCACCACGTCACCGTCACCGACTTCGTCCCGTCGATGCTCACCGTCTTCGCCGCGCAGGCGGCATCCGACGGCGGGCCCGCCGTCGGCGGCTCGGCACCCGCCGCGCTGGCGTCGCTGCGCGAGGTGTTCGTCATCGGTGAGGCGCTGCCGCCGGAGACGGTCGACGCGATGGCCGAGGTCAGCTCGGCCCGCCTGCACAACCTCTACGGCCCCACCGAGGCCGCGGTCTCGGTGACCTACTGGCCCGCCCGCCCGGGCGAGCGGACGGTGCCGATCGGCCTGCCGCAGTGGAACACCCGTGTCTACGTGCTGGATTCGCGGCTGCGACCGGTGCCACCCGGGATCGCGGGTGAGCTCTATCTGGCTGGCGATCAGCTCGCGCGCGGCTACGTCGCCCGGCCGGGCCTGACCGCCGACCGCTTCGTCGCCGACCCGTTCGACGCGGGCAAGCGCATGTACCGTACCGGCGACCTCGTGGTGTGGCGCCGCCCCACCACGACCGCGCCGCATCGGCTGGATTACCTGGGCCGCATCGACTTCCAGGTGAAGTTCCGTGGTCAGCGCATCGAACTCGGTGAGATCGAGACCGCGCTGCTCGCGCACGAAACCGTCAGCCAGGCGGTGGCGCTGGTCGCGCCCACCGAGCTCGGCGACCAGCTCGTCGCCTATGTCGTGCCCGCGCCCGGCCAGGCGGCCGATCCCGACCGGCTGCGGACCGTCGCCTCGAAGACCCTGCCCACGTACATGGTTCCCGCGTCGGTCACCGTGCTCGACGCGCTGCCGCTCAATGCCAGCGGCAAACTCGACCGCAAAGCGCTGCCCGCCCCGCACTTCTCGGCCCGCGCCTTCCGGGCGCCGAGCACCGAGCAGGAGCAGCTCGTGGCCGGACTGTTCGGGGAAGTGCTCGGCCGCACCGACATCGGTGCCGACGACGACTTCTTCGCCCTCGGCGGTAATTCGCTCATCGCCACCCGGCTGGTCGCCCGCCTCGGCGCGGCCACCGGGGACCGGGTCGCCGTGCGCGCCCTGTTCGAGGCTCCGACCGTCGCCGGTCTGGCCGCGACGCTGGGCACCGACACCGCCACCACCGCGACCAGCGGCCTCGGCACCCTCGCCCGGCCCGACGAGCTACCGCTGTCGCCCGCGCAGCGGCGCATGTGGTTCCTCAACCGGTTCGACCAGGGCACGGCCGGTGAGGGCGCCGCCGCCTACAACCTGCCGTTCGCGCTGCGCCTGACCGGCAGCCTCGACGTGACCGCGCTGGGCGCGGCCCTGCGCGATGTGCTGGCCCGGCACGAAGTGCTGCGCACGATCTACCCCGACACCGGCGACGGCCCGATCCAGCGGGTGCTGCCGGTCGAGCAGGTCGACCTCGATGTCGCCGTGCGTCGCGTCGACCCGGCCGCGCTGATCGACCACGTCGGCGCGCTCGCCGCCACCGCTTTCGACGTGACGGCCGAGGTCCCGCTGCGGGTCCAACTGCTCGACATCACCGGCGACGGCCCCGACGCGCCGACCGAGTACGTGCTCGCCGTCGTCGTGCACCACATCGCCGCCGACGCGTCCTCGATGGCGCCGCTGGTGCGCGATGTGACCACGGCCTACCTGGCCCGTACGGCGGGCCACGCCCCCGGCTGGCCCGCGCTGCCGGTGCAGTACGCCGACTACGCGCTATGGCAGCTGGATCGCCTCGGTGCCGAGAACGACGCGGAATCCGTCGCCGCCGCCCAGCTCTCGTTCTGGCGCGCGGAGCTGTCCGGGCTGCCGGACCTGATCGAACTGCCCGCCGATCGGCCCCGGCCCGCCGTCGCCTCGCTCGCGGGCAGCCGGGTGCCGGTGCGGATCGACGCCGACACCCACGCCGGGCTGGCCCGGATCGCCCAAGACAGCGGCGCCACCGTGTTCATGGTGCTGCACACCGCCTTCGCGGTACTGCTGGCCCGCATGGCGAGCGCCGCCGACGTGGCGGTCGGCACCCCGTTCGCCGGTCGCGGCGAGCGCGAGCTCGACGACCTGATCGGCATGTTCGTCAACACCGTCGTACTGCGCACGCACTACGACGGCGGCGCGTCGTTCACCGAACTGCTCGCCGCCCAGCGCACCCGCGACCTGGCCGCCTTCGCCGCCGCCGACATCCCGTTCGAGCGGCTCGTCGAGGTGCTCGACCCGCCGCGCTCGACCGCCCGGCATCCGCTGTTCCAGGTGGGTCTGTCGTTCCAGAACGTCGACCGCGCCGCGCTGGAACTGCCCGGTCTGCGGATCGCGCCGGTGTCGGCGGAACTGGCGGTATCCCAGTTCGATCTGCATCTGATCGTCGGTGACGGCTACGCCGCCGACGGCACGCCGACCGGCATCGAGGGCTTCTTCACCTACGCCACCGACCTGTTCGACGCGGAGACGGTGCGGGCCTTCGCCGACCGGCTCGCCCTGCTGCTCGACGCGATCGTGCGCGAGCCGGGCGTGGTCGTCGGCGATGTCGACCTGCGCACCTCCGCCGAGCGCGCGACCGAGATCACCGCGGGCGCCGCGGATCTCGCGATCCCGGGTGGCACGCTGGCCGACCTGCCGTCGCTGGCCCGGCCCGAAACCGTCGCGCTGGTCGCCGATCTGCCCGAGGGCAGACTGGAGCTGACCTACGCCGAGTTCGAGGCCAGAGTCAATCGCCTCGCCCGGCACCTGATCTCGCTGGGCGTCGGACCCGAGTCGCTGGTGGCGCTCGCGCTGCCACGCTCGATCGATCTGGTCGTGGCCATGTTCGCGGTGGCCCGCTCCGGTGGCGCCTATGTGCCGATCGATCCCGACCAGCCCGCCGACCGCACCGATTACATCCTCGGCACCGCGGCGCCGATCTGTGTGCTCAGCAACGGTTTCCGGACCGACGCTGCGCCGGTTGTGCGGGTCGACCATCCGGTGATCGCGTCGGCCGATCCGTCGCCGATCACCGACACCGACCGGCGCGCGCCGCTGCGCCCGGAGAACACGGCCTACGTCATCTTCACCTCCGGCTCCACCGGGCGGCCCAAGGGCGTCGCGGTGCCGCACGCCGCCGTGGTCAACCAGTTGCAGTGGCTGCGAGGCGAATTCGGCACCGACGCCCACGATGTGTTCCTGCTGAAGACGCCCGCCACCTTCGACCTGTCGGTGTGGGAGTTCTGGTCCGCCGCGGTGTGCGGCGGCAAGCTGGTGATCGCCGCGCCCGACGGGCATCGCGATCCCGCCTACCTGGACGCGCTCATCACCGACGCCGGGGTGACCACGCTGACGGCGGTGCCCTCGCTGCTCGACGCGCTGGCCGGATACTGGGAGGCGCGGCCGCAGCCGCTCACCCGCGTCCTCGCCATCGGTGAGGCGCTGCCCGCACCGCTGGCCCAGCGCCTGCTGACCGCGCTGCCCGACACCAGGCTCGACAACCTGTACGGCCCCACCGAGGCCGCGGTGTCGATCACCGATCACCGGGTGACCTCGGCCGATGTGGTGAGTGTGCCGATCGGCACCCCCGAGTGGAACTCCCGGGTCTACGTCCTCGACGAGCGCCTGCGCCCCGTCGCGCCGGGCGTCCGGGGTGAGCTCTACCTGGCGGGCGCGCAGCTGGCCCGCGGGTATCTGCGCAAGGCCGCGCTGAGCGCCGAACGTTTCGTCGCCGACCCGTTCGAGGCGGGCGCCCGGATGTACCGCACCGGCGACCTCGTCGCCCGCGATCGCACCGGTGCGCTGAACTACCTGGGCCGCACGGACTTCCAGGTGAAGATCCGTGGCTTCCGGGTCGAGCCCGGCGAGGTCGAGGCCGTGCTGCTCGGACTGCCGGGGATCAGCCAGGCCGCGGTGCTGGCCCGGACCGATCCGCACTTCGGTGACCGGTTGGTCGCCTATGTGGTCGGCACGGATATCGAGGCGGCACAGCTGAAGTCGGCCCTGCGCGACAAGCTGCCCGCGTACCTGGTGCCGGAGGCGTTTGTCGTGCTCGACTCGCTGCCGCGCACGGTCAACGGCAAGCTGGACCGGGCGGCGCTGCCCGCGCCGGTGTTCGAGGCCGCCGCCTTCCGCGCGCCCGCGACGCCCACCGAACAGCTGGTCGCCGGCGTGTACGCCGAGATCCTCGGGGTCGACGCGGTCGGCGCCGACGACGACTTCTTCGCCCTCGGCGGCAACTCGCTGCTCGCCACCAGGGCCGCCGCCCGGATCAGCGCAGCGCTCGACCGCGCGGTCGGGGTTCGCCTACTGTTCGAGGCGCCGACCGTCACCGACCTCGCGCTGCGGGTTCACCGCTCCGACGAGCTCGCGGCGCTGCCGCTGGTGGCCGGACCGCGACCGGACCGGCTACCGCTGTCGCTGGCCCAGCAGCGGATGTGGCTGCTCAACCGGCTCGATCCCGATGCCACCGTCTACAACATCCCCGCCGCCATCCGCCTGACCGGCGCGCTCGACCTCGCGGCGCTGGCCGTGGCCGTGGGCGACCTGTTCGCCCGGCACGAGGTGCTGCGGACCCGCTACCCCGAGCACGGCGACGGCCCGGTCCAGGAAGTCCTCGCGCCCGGCGCGGTGCGGGTCGACTTGACGCCCATGCTGGTCACCGCCGACGACCTCGCCGACGAGGTGCGCCGGACCGTGGCCGAGGGCTTCGACGTCACCGCCGCGCCGCCGGTGCGGCTGCGACTGCTGCGTCTGGGCGCCGATGATCACGTGCTGGTGTTCGTCGCCCACCACATCGCCGCCGACGGATTCTCCATGGGCCCGCTCACCCGCGATCTCGTGCTGGCCTACACCGCGCGCACCGAGGGCGCCGCGCCCGCCTGGTCGCCGCTGCCGTTGCAGTACGCGGATTACGCGGTGTGGCAACGAGAATCGCTCGGCGACGAAGCCGACCCCGCCTCCACTGCCGCCGCGCAGCTGACCTACTGGACCGATGAACTGGCCGGGCTGCCCGAGGAGATCGCGCTGCCCGCCGACCGGCCGCGGCCGTCGGTGCAGTCCTTCGCCGGTGCCCTGAGCACCGTCGAGATCGACGCGCGGTTGCACGCCGGGTTGGCCGGGCTGGCCCGGGCCGAGGGCGTCACGGTGTTCATGGTGGTGCAGGCCGCTCTCGCGGTGCTGCTGGCCCGCACCAGCGGTACCGACGACGTCGCCATCGGCACCCCGATCGCCGGTCGCGGCGCCCGCGAACTCGACGATCTCGTCGGCATGTTCGTCAACACCCTGGTGCTGCGCAGCCGGGTCACCGAAGCCGAACCGTTCACTGCGCTGCTGCGGCAGACCCGCGACACCGACCTGCGGGCCTTCGCGCACGCCGACATCCCGTTCGAGCGGGTCGTCGAGGCGGTGCAGCCGGTCCGGTCGGCGGGCAGGCATCCGCTGTTCCAGGTGGCGCTGTCGTTCGAGAACCTCGCCCCGGTCGCGTTCGAGCTGCCCGGCATCACGGTCGGCGCGCTCGACGCCCGCACCGCCGAGGCCAAGTTCGACCTGCTGCTCACGCTGCGCGAACTGCCCGACCACGGCGGCATGCACGCCGAATTCACCTACGCCACCGATCTGTTCGACGAGTCGACGATCCAGGCGTTCGGCGCCCGGTTCGCCCGGCTGCTCGCCGAGCTCGTCGCCGATCCCGAGGTGGCGGTCGGTGACGTCGCACTGCTCGACGAGGCCGAGTTCATCGCGCAGACCACCTTCACCGGCCCGCCCGCCGAGCCGGCCCGCACGCTGTCGCAGCTGATGGACGCCGCCGTGCTGGCCAACCCGTCGGGCGTGGCCGTGCGCGGCGACGGTCGCGGCTTCACCTACGCCGACCTCGACGCAGCGGCCAATCAGCTCGCCCGTGGTCTCATCGCCCGGGGGGCCGGGCCGGAAGTCGCTGTGGCCGTGGCGATCCGGCGTTCGGTCGAATCGGTGCTCGCGGTCTGGGCGATCGCGCGCACCGGCGCGATGATCGTGCCGATCGACCCCGGCTACCCGGCCGAGCGGATCACCCACATGGCCGCCGATTCCGGCGCGGTCTTCGGTGTCACCCTGGCCGCCGAGCTGACCGGGCTGCCCACCCTGCCCGGCGACGCGGGCTGGGTCGCGCTCGACGACCGTGAATTCACCGCCGAGGTCGCCGGATACGCCTCGGTGGCCCTGCGCGAGATCGAGCTGCGGGCTCAGCCCAGCACGGGCAACGGCGCGTACATGATCTACACCTCGGGCTCGACGGGGCTGCCCAAGGGCGTCGTCGTGACCCACGCGGGCCTTGCCAACTTCTGTGCCGAGCAGCAGCAGCGCTACCAGCTCGATTCCGGCTCGCGCGCACTGGCTTTCGCCTCGCCGTCGTTCGACGCCTCGATGCTGGAACTGCTGCTCGCCCTCGGCGGCGCGGGCACGCTGGTGGTGGCGCCCGCCGGATCCGTCGGCGGCACCGAGCTGGCCGAGCTGATCCGCACCGAGGGCGTCACCCACACCTTCCTCACCCCCACGGTCCTGGCGACCCTGGACCCGGCAGGCGTGCCGGGGCTGCGGCACCTGGTCGTCGGCGGCGAGCAGGTGCCCGCCGAGCTGGTCGCGCGCTGGAACACGCTGGCGCAGCGCAAGTTCCACAACGGCTACGGGCCCACCGAGACCACCATCATGGCCGCCATCAGCGATCCGCTGACCCCCGGCGACGACACCCACATGGGCGGTCCGATCCGGGGCACCACCGCGCTGGTCCTCGACGGCAGGCTGCGTCCGGTGCCCGAGGGAGTCACCGGTGAGCTGTACCTGGGCGGCATCCAGCTCGCCCGCGGCTACCATCGGCGCGTCGGTCTGACCGCGGCACGTTTCGTCGCCGATCCGTACGGGGCGCCGGGCACCCGGCTCTACCGCACCGGCGACCTCGTGCGCCGCCGGGGCGACGTGCTGGAGTTCGTTGGCCGCAACGACTTCCAGGTGAAGATCCGCGGCCTGCGGATCGAGCTCGGCGAGATCGACGCGGTGCTGGCCGCCGCGCCCGGCGTCTCCTGGGTGACGACCATGGGCCGCGACAACGGCGCCGGGGCCACCATGCTGGTGTCCTACGTGCTGGCCGAACCGGGGGAGCGGCTCGATCCGGCCGAACTCACCGCGCTGGCAGGCCGGGTACTGCCCGACTACATGGTGCCCGCCGCGATCGTCGTCCTCGACGAGCTGCCGCTCACGCCGGTCGGCAAGCTGGACCGGCGCGCGCTGCCCGATCCGGTCACCGTGCGCCGGGACCACCGGCCGCCGCGCACCGCGGCCGAACGGGCGCTGGCGCGGGTGATCGGCGAGGTCCTCGGACACGACCGGGTCGGCCTCGACGACGACTTCTTCGCCCTCGGCGGCGACAGCATCACCGCCATCCAGGTGGTCTCACGGGCCGCCGCGGCCGGGGTGGTGCTGCGTCCCCGCGACCTGTTCGACGCGCGGACCGTCGGCGCGCTCGCCGGGCGCGCCGAGGTCACCCTCGACGCGGGCTCGCGCCCCGCCGCCCTGCCGCTGACCGCCACCGCGGCCCAGCTGATGGAGGCGGGCGACACCGCGGTCGAACCGCGCGCCGTGCTGCTCGACGTGCCCGTCGACTGCTCCGACGACGCGGTCGCCGAGGTCGTCCACGCCGTGATGAACCAGCATCCGATGCTGTGGGCGGTGCTCGACCGCAGCGGCAGCGAACCGGTGCTGGTGATCCCGTCGCAGGACGAGCGCACCGGCGACGCCTTCCGCAGGCTCGACGCCACCGACGGCGAGTCCTCGCTACCGGTCGACGACATCGTCGCCGCGGCCGCCGCCGCGCTCGACCCGGACGAGGGCCGCAATATCCACTTCGTGCTCACCGGTGACGGCGAACACAACTCCACCCTGGTCGTGGTCGCGAACAGTCTCGTCCTCGACGAGCCGTCCTGGCGCTCGGTCGTCGACCAGCTGACCACGGCGTGGAGCCGCGGCCGCCACGCCGCGCCCGCCGCGCCCGACGCAGGCCTCGGCGACCTGGTGCGCAGGCTCGCCGAATACCCGTCCTCGGCCCGCGCCCGCGCCGAACGCGAGTACTGGCATCGCGCGATCCGGTCCCGGGCAGGCGAAACCGCCGATCTGCGCCAGCGCAACCGGGTCTCGCTGAGCATCACCGGCGAGGGCACCGCCGCCGTCACCACCGTCGCCGACGCCTACCGCGCGACCGTGGATGAGGTGTTGCTCACCGCCGCCGCGCTCGCGCTGCACACCGCCGCCGACACCGCCGTCGCGCGGGTCATCGGCAGCGTGGTCCGCCTGCGCGCCGACCAGCGCGTGCTCGGCAGGCCCGACGCCGAGAGCGTGGTGGGTGGTTTCACCACCGACTACCCGCTGGTGTTGCGCCTGGACGGGGTCGACATCGCCGATGCGCTGGTGGGCGGGCCCGCCGCCGGAGCCGCGCTGGCCCAGATCAAGGAACTGCGCCGCAGCGTGCCCGCGCACGGTGCGGGTTTCGGCCTGCTGCGCTACCTCGACGTCGAGACCGCCGACAGCGTGCGCTCGCTCGACCGCGGCCGGTTCGCGGTGCGCTTCCGGGACCTGCGCCCGGCCCGGGTGCACACCGACCTCGCCGCCGACGATCTGGCGCTGGTGCTCACCGTCGACGCCACCGACGACGGCATGGTCGCTCGCTTCGACTACGCCGGCGCGCTGCTCACCGCCGACGCGGTCAAGACCTTCGCCGAGCACTGGATCCGCGCGCTCGGCGGCCTCGCCGAGCACGGATTACGGCCCGGCGCCGGCGGATTCACGCCGTCGGACTTCCCGCTGGTGCGCCTGGGCCAGACCGAACTCGGCCGGCTGGTGCGGCGCTACCCGCTGCTCAGCGATATCTGGCCGGTGACCCCGCTCCAGTCGGGCATGCTGTTCCACGCGCTGCTCGCGGAGAACTCGGTCGACCCCTACATCACCCAGTTCGTGCTCGACCTGGACCCGGCCGTGGACGACGAGCGGCTGCACCAGGCCGCCCAGACCGTGCTCGACCGCCACGACAACCTGCGCGTCGCCTTCGCCACCGACGCCGCGGGCACCCCGCTGCAGGTGGTGCTCGACGACATCGACGTGCCGTGGCAGGTCATCGACACCGTGCCCCACGGCGTCGACCCCGAGGGCACTGCGTGGTCACGCTCCGCTACCGCCGCCGGGCCCGCCGGTCTCGACGCGGCGGCCGCCGCCTATCAGCGGATCAAGGCCGCCGACCTGAGTGCCCACTTCGACATGGCGGTCGCGCCGCTGCTGCGCTTCACGCTGGTGCGCACCCCCGAGGGCGCGCACCTGCTGGTCACCAGCCACCACATCCTGATCGACGGCTGGTCGACGCCGCTGCTGCTGCAGGAACTGCTCACCGCCTACGCGGTCGGTGGGCGGTCCCGCCGCCTGCCGAAGGTCGCGCCCTATCGCGACTACCTGGCCTGGCTGGCCGAACAGGATCTCGACGCCGCGCGCCAGGCCTGGCGCACCGCGCTGACCGGCCTGGCCGAGCCGACGCCGCTGGCGCCGGTCGACCAGGGCCGCGAGATCGCCACCGGGACCGGCGAAACCGGCTTCGAGCTGTCGCCGGCCGACACCGTCGCGCTGAGCACCCTCGCCGCCGGGCTCGGCGTCACGGTGAACACCGTGGTCCAAGCCGCGTGGGGCTTGCTCATCGCGCGCCTGGTCGACCGCGACGACGTGGTGTTCGGCGCCACCGTCTCCGGCAGGCCCGCCACCCTCGACGGCGTGGAACGCATGGTCGGCCTGTTCCTCAACGCCATCCCGGTGCGGGTACGGCTGCGGCCCGGCGACACCGTCGCCGAACTGCTGCGCAGGCTGCAGGACGACCAGGCGGCCCTGCTCGATCACCACTACCTCGGCCTCGGCGAGATCCAGGAGATCGCGGGCATCGACGCGCTGTTCGACACGCTGGTCGTGTTCGAGTCGTTCCCGGTCGACCGGGAGGCCCTGGCGCAGGCCGCGTCCGGCTCCGCCGCGGTCACCGGGATGGACGCCGCCAACGGCACCCACTACCCGCTGACCGTGCAGGTCGTCGCCGACAGTCAGCTCCGGGTGTCGGTCAAGTACCTGCGCGACGTGTTCGGCGAGGCCACCGCGACCGCACTGGCACAACGACTCTCGATGCTGCTGGCCCGGTTCACCGCCGCGCCGGAGAGCCGGATCGCCGAGATCGACGTGCTGCTGGCCGAGGAGCGTGCCGTCCTGTCGGCCGCCAACGCCACCGACGCGCCGGAACTGCTCGACGAGGCGACGCTGCTGTCGCTGTTCGACGCGCAGGTCGCGAAGACGCCGGACGCCGTCGCCTTCGTCGACGGCGAAACCTCGCTCACCTATGCCGAATTCGACGCGAAGGCGCGGGCGCTCGCCGCCGCGCTGGACGCCCAGGGCGCCGGTCCCGACGCGCTGGTCGCCGTCGCCATGCGCCGTGGCATCGACCTGGTGACCGCGATCTACGCGGTACTGCGCACCGGCGCCGCCTACGTGCCGGTCGACCCGGATCACCCGGCCGAGCGCACCGACCGGGTGCTGGCCGCGGCCGCTCCGGTCTGCGTGCTCACCACCACCGAGACCGGATTCGGCACGGCCGCCGAGGTTTCCGTCGTCACCGTCGACACGCTGGCAGCGACGTCGGCGCCGGTGCCGCGCGCCACGGTGCGGCCGGACAACCTGGCCTACGTCATCCACACCTCCGGCTCCACCGGAACGCCCAAGGGCGTCATGCTCACCCACCGGCAGCTGGTCGCCCAGTTCCGCTGGGCGCAGCGCGCCTACCCGCACGGCCCCGGCGACGTGGTCCTGCACAAGACGCCGGTCACCTTCGACATCTCGACCTGGGAACTGTTGTGGCCGTTGCAGACCGGCGCGACCGTGGTGATCGCGGCCCCGGACGGGCACCGCGACCCGGCCTATCTGGCCGGCGTGCTCGCCGAGCATGCCGTCACCACGGTGCATTTCGTGCCGTCGATGCTCGACGCGTTCCTCGCCGACCGCGCCGACAGCGGCTTCCCGGCCCTGCGCCGGGTGTTCGCCGCCGGTGAGGCGCTGTCGGGCGCGACCGCCCGGCGCTTCGCGCAGGCGCTGCCCGGCGTCGACCTGATCAACTGGTACGGCCCGGCCGAGGCGACCGTCGTCACCGCCGCGCGGGCCGATGCCGGTGCCGCCGTGAGCATTCCGATCGGCACGCCGGTGGCCAACACCCGGGTGCACGTGCTGGACCGGCAGCTGCGGCCGGTGCCGCCCGGCACCGCGGGCGAGCTGTACCTGGAGGGCGTGCAGCTGGCGCGCGGCTACCTCGGTGCCGCGGCGCTGACCGCCGAACGGTTCGTCGCCCAGGCGGGCGGCGGCAGGCTCTACCGCACCGGCGACGTGGTCCGCTGGACCGCGGAGCACGAGCTGGAATACCTGGGGCGCAGCGACTTCCAGGTGAAGCTGCGCGGCCAGCGGATCGAGCTCGGTGAGGTCGAGGCCGTGCTGCTGGATCACCCCGAGGTCAGGCACGCCGCCGTCGCGCTGGTGCACGGCCCGACCGGTGATCGGCTGGTCGGTTACGTCGTCCCGGTCGAGACGGCCGAGCAGCCGTCGGCCGCGACAACGCCGCCCGCGGCCGGATACTCCATCGAGAGCGGCGCGGGCACCACCGGACTCGACGAGGCGGCGCTGCTCGCCCACGCCAGAACCGCGCTGCCCTCGTACATGGTCCCCTCGACTCTGGTGACCTTGAAGTCGTTGCCGCTCAACGCCAGCGGCAAGCTCGACCGCAACGCGCTGCCGGTACCGGCCTTCACCACCCGGCCCTACCGGCCGCCGACGACCCCGCTACAACGCGCGGTCGCCGAGGTGTACGCGGAGGTGCTCGGCGCGGGCAAGGTCGGCCTCGACGACGACTTCTTCGAACTCGGCGGCAACTCGCTGGTCGCCACCAAGGCGATCAGCAGGCTGCGCACCCGGGTCGGCGCCGAGGTGCGGGTGCAGTGGTTCTTCACCGACGCCACGGTCGCCGCGCTGGCCGCGCGCATCGACGCCACGCAGTCCGACACCGGCGACTACGACGTCGACTCCGACGACGCGCTCGGCGTGCTGCTGCCCATCCGCAACCGGGTGCCGCACGGCACCGAGGCGAGCGGGCCGCTGTTCTGCATCCACCCGATGTACGGCCTGGCCTGGTGCTACGCGGGCCTGACGCAGTACATCCCGGCGCGGCGGCCGATCTTCGGTCTGCAGTCGCCGGCGTTGAGCCAGGCGGGCTACCTGCCCGGCACGCTCACCGAGATGGCTCGCCGCTACGTCGCCGAGATCAAGGCGCAGCAGCCGCACGGTCCGTACCGGCTGATGGGCTGGTCGCTGGGCGGTGTGCTCGCCCACGACGTGGCCACCCAGTTGCAGGCGGCGGGGGAGCAGGTGTCGCTGCTGGTGATGCTCGATTCGCACCCCGATATCGACGTCCCCGATTTCCACACCGCGGTCCGGGACGCGCTCGCCGAACTCGGCGTCGACCTGAGCGCGGCGCTGCCCGCCTCGGGCGTGCGTGAGCTCAGCGAGGACGGCCTGGCCGCCCTGCACGCGATCGTGCCCGCCAACATGGCCGTGCTGACCCCCGAGCGGTTGCGCCGGATCTACCGCAGCGCGGTGCGCTCGGCCGAGCTGATCGCCGAGCACCAACCCGCGGTCTTCCGGGGCAGGCTGGAGTACTTCAGCGCGCTCGGACACGAGACGGCGTCGCGGAATTGGGCGCCGTATGTCGAGGGCGAGGTCCGCGATCGGCCGGTCGCGGTGGTGCATGATCAGATGACCTCACCGGAGGCGCTCGCCGAAATCGGCCCGCGCCTGGCGGAGTTGCTGGATGTCTGCGACCGGGAGTCCGGGGCACGATGACATCGGTGATGCCGGTGAGGCATGATGTGACCGCGCTGTTGTAACGATTCCTACTGTTGTATCGCCTGGGTAACCCGTAGGGTTCTGGCGTGGTGCAACCCATTCGAAACGAAGCGAAGGTGCGAAATTGATTCGTCGGCACACCCGGCGTCGTGGCTCCCGCGCCGCGGCGATGATCGCGGCGACCGCAGTGGCCGCCGGACTGCTGTCCGGCATCGGCGCGAGCCCGGCCTCGGCTGACCCGATCATCGATTCCAAGAGCCTGCTCGCCAACCCCGTTTCCGAGGACGGCTCCAAGATCGTCAAGGCCGAGGTGAAGGACTCGCGCAGCCTGCGGCTGCACGTGTACTCCGCGGCGATGGACACCAACATCATCGTCGACGTCCAGCGCCCCGCCGACGCCTCCGTGCCGCGTCCCACCCTGTACCTGCTCAACGGTGCCGGTGGCGGCGAGGACTCCGCGTCCTGGGTCGCCAAGACCGACGCGCTGGAGTTCCTCGGCGACAAGAACGTCAACGTGATCCAGCCGATCGGTGGCGCCTGGAGCTACTACACCGACTGGATCGCCGACGACCCGGTGGTCGGCCGCAACAAGTGGAAGACCTTCTTCACCGAGGAGTTGCCCCCGCTGATCGACGGCGCGCTGGGCACCAACGGCGTGAACGCCATCGCGGGTCTGTCCACCTCGGGCACCACCGTGCTCGCGCTGCCGATCGCCAAGCCGGGCCTGTACAAGGCGGCCGCGGCCTACTCCGGGTGCGCGCAGACCTCCGACCCGGTCGGCTCGGAGTTCGTCAAGCTCACGGTCGAGACCTGGGGCGGCGGCGACACCATGAACATGTGGGGCCCGCAGGGCTCGGCGGAGTGGGTCGCCAATGATCCCTACGTGCACGCCGAGGGGCTGCGCGGGCTGGATCTCTACATCTCCACCGGCAACGGCCTGCCCGGTCCGTACGACACCCTCGACGGTCCGTACGCGCTGCCCGGCGCCTACGGTCTGGCCAACCAGATCGTCATCGGCGGCGTCATCGAGGCGGGCACCAACTTCTGCACGCACAACCTGGCCAACCGGCTCAACGAGCTGGGTATCCCGGCGACCTTCAACTTCCGTCCCAACGGCACCCACTCGTGGGGCTACTGGAAGGACGAGCTGAAGCTGTCGTGGCCGGTCCTGGCCCGCGGTCTCGGCCTGTAGGGTCGACACGTTCGACGAAGGCCGCCCCGGTATCGCCGGGGCGGTTTTCGTTTCCCGGACCGGCTCTCGACGTTTGCGAATTGTGGTTAACTTAGGTTGACTGGTCCGGCGTCGCCCGGTGGGCACGCAGCCAGTTGTCAGTACCCGGTTCGCGGAACGGAAAGTGAGTGCATGGTCGCCGATCGCAGTGAGGCCGAACGCGCCTGCGAGCCGACCACCGCACCGGCGCGGGTCGTGCGCCGCAGGCCCAAGGACCGCAAGATCCAGATCATGCGGGCCGCCGCGCGCGCGTTCAGCGCCCGCGGCTACTACCCGGTCGGCGTGGACGAGATCGCCGCCGAGGTCGGCATCTCCGGGCCCGCCCTGTACCGGCACTTCGCCAACAAATACGCCCTGCTGGTCGCCGCCGCGGAGGAGGGCGCCCGGGGACTGCGCGATTGCGCGGCGGCCGCCGACGATCCCGCGTTGCCCCCGCGGGCCCGGCTCGACGCGCTGCTCACCGCCGTCGCCGAGCAGAACATCGACTTCCGGCGCGAGGCCGGTCTCTACCGCTGGGAACGCCGCTACCTCGAGCGCGAGGACCGCGTGCGCATCCGCGCGTTCTATCGCGAACTCGAGGCCATGGTCGCGGCGCCGATCGCCGACCTGCACCCCGGGGAGAGCCCCGACAATGTCACCCTGCGGGCGGTCGGCGCGCTGAGTTCGCTGGCCAGCATCGCCGCGCACCGCACCACGCTCTCGCACTCGCGCATCCTCGCGCTGCAACTCGACATGGCCTGGGCGATCGTGCGGGCCGAGCTGCCGCCGGCGCCCGCCGCCGCCGAGCCGGACAAGCAGAATCGCGGCCTGCCGGTGACGTCGAAACGCGAACAGCTGCTCACCGAGGCGATCAAGATCTTCGGCCGTAACGGCTACCACGAGTCGGGCATCGAGGAGATCGGCGCCGCTGTCGGCATCAACGCCTCCAGCGTCTACCGGCACTTCGACAGCAAGGCCGACCTGCTCGCCGCCGCCTTCCACCGCACCGGCGACCGGCTCGCGGTGGCCATCGGCGAGGCGCTGGCCGAGTCCGAGAGCCGCGCCGACGCCGCACGCCTCATCGCCGACCGCTACGCCCGGCTCACCTTCGCCACGCCGGAGATCATGCCGGTCTACTACGCGGAGTTCAGCAACCTCCCGCAGGCCGAACAGCACCGGCTGCGCGCCATCCAGCGCCAGAACGTCCTGGAATGGGCCAACCTGCTCGACGGCGACCCGATCGAGGCCAGGTTCCGCGTGCACGCCGCGATCGGTCAGATCATCGATGTCGGCCGGCTGTTGCGCTTCGACTCCCGCCCCGAGCAGCTGGCCCGGCTCGGCGCGCTCACCGGCGCGGTCCTGCTCGGTGACAAGGGCGACCGGGACGACGCCGCGACCTAGCCGCGGCCGTGCCGCAGCCGGAACAGGGCGCGCGCCGTATGCAGATGCCCGGGGTGACGATCGAAGGTCGATAGTCGGATCGGGGCCCGGTAGCGCCTGCGTGCGATCGACATCGTGCGGCTGAACTCGCGCAGACCCTGCTGGCCGTGGCTGTGGCCCTGCCCGTACTCGCCGATGCCGCCGAACGGCAGCGCCGGGATGCCGGTGAAGGCGGTCGAGGAATTGACCGTCACCACGCCGACCCTGAGCTGCACGGCGATGAACTCCGCGCTGGGGATATCGCGGGTGAAGACGGTGACGGCGATGCCGTTGCCCGCCGCGTTCACCCTGGTCACCGCGTCGGCCAGGTCGGCGACGCGGTTCACCACCAGCACCGGGCCGGTGCCCTCGCCGGTGATCGCGATGCTCTCCTCCGGCACCTCGGACAGCACGATCGGTTCCACATAGGGGTCGCGGAAGGAATCGAGTCCGCCCAGGACCGCGTGCCCGCCGCGCGCGATGGCGTCGCGAACCTGCCTGCGCACCACGTCGACCTGGGCGGCGTTGATCATCGGGCCGTAGGCGGCGCGGTTGTCGGCGCCGGGGCGCAGCTTCGCCGCGCGCTCGGCCACCCTGGCCAGGAAGTCGTCGAAGACCGAGTCGGCGACATAACAGCGCTGGATCCCCGACGCGTTCTGCCCGGCGTTGGCCATCGCGCCGAACACCGCGGCCTCGGCCGCCGCGTCGAGCACGGCGTCGACGTGCACGATCATGCTGCCCTTGCCGCTGTGCTCGAGCACGACCGGTGTCAGCGTCTGCGCGCACAGCGCGATCACCTCGCGCCCGGCCGCCTCCGGTCCGGCGTAGGCGATCTTGTCGACGCCGGACTTGCACAGCGCGGTCGCGGTGCGCCCGTCACCGGTGACGGCCTGCAGCACCGGCTGATCGGGCGACACCGCGGCCCAGCTCGCGGCCAGCCAGGTGCCGACGCCGGTGGTCAGCTCGTGCGGGTGGAACACCACCGCGTTGCCCGCGGCCATGGCGTAGGCGATCGACCCCATCGGCGTGAACACCGGGTTGTTCCAGGCGCCGAGCACCCCGACCACCCCGAGGGGCAGATACCCGACCGAGGCGTGCTGATTGCGCGTGAACCAGCCGGTCGCCAGGCGCTTTCGGCCCAGCGTCCGCTCGGCGTTGCGGGCTGCCCAGTCCAGGTTCTCCACCGCGAGCATCACCTCGAGCGCGGCGTCGGCCTCCGGCTTGCCCGTCTCGGCACGCAGGATCTCCACCAATTCGCCGGTGTGCCTGGCGATATGCGCGCGCCAGTCCAGCTGCAGGCGCTTGCGGCCCGCGAATCCCAGTTCGCCCCACCAGTTCTGGGTGGCGCGGGCGGTGCGCACCGCGCGGGTGACCTCGGCCGGGCCGTGCACGGGATACCGCGCGAGCTCTTCGCCGGTGCGCGGGTCGAACGACGTCAGCGCGTCGGATCGGCCCGTCGGCGCGGCGGCGCCTGCCGGTGCTGAGTCGCCCATTGTCACCTCTCACGAGATCGAACACGCCCGCGCGCGGGCCGGTGAGACGAGTGTTTCCCCGCCGCCAGAGTATGGGCGGCCGAGCGTGCCGACAAGGTCAGCGCACTGCCCTTCCACTGCCCTGGTGAGCAAGACCACTCCCGGCGCGCGAAACCGGCCGGGTCCACGCAGTCCCGACCCGGAAAAGCGCCGGACCGGTAACATCGCGCCGAACGGTATGGATCACCTACCGGGAAGCAAATTCCGCGTGCGCTCGTCCGGTCAGGGCGCCGCACCCGGCCGATGGTGGAGAGTTGATGCCGAGTTCGATCTCAGTGGATTCGCCCGCAGGTGGCGTCGCGTCGCGCGGCGGTGAGCCCGCGGTGCTGGTGTCCGATGTGCGCAAGTCCTTCGGCGATGTGCACGCGTTGCAGGGCATCAGTTTCCAGGCCGAGAAGGCCAGCGTCCTGGGCATCCTCGGACCCAACGGCGCGGGGAAGACGACCACGGTCAAGATCCTGTCGACGCTGCTGCGCCCCGACTCCGGCACCGCCGTCGTCGCCGGGCACGACGTGCTCACCGACAGCGCGGGCGTGCGCCGCTCGATCATGATGACCGGCCAGTACGCCGCCCTCGACGAGAACCTATCCGGCCGGGAGAACCTCGAGCTGTTCGGCAGGCTGATGGGCCTGGCCAAGTCGGCCGCCCGCAAACGCGCGGACACCCTGCTCGAGGAATTCGACCTGGTGAGCGCGGGCAAGCGCGCCGTGCGCAACTACTCCGGCGGTATGCGCCGCCGCGTCGACATCGCCTGCGGGCTGGTCGTGCGGCCCGAGGTGGTGTTCCTCGACGAGCCGACCACCGGCCTGGACCCGCGCAGCAGGCAGGGCGTGTGGGACCTGGTCACCGCGCTCAAGAACCAGGGCATCACGGTCCTGCTGACCACGCAGTACCTCGAAGAGGCCGACGTGCTCAGCGACAACATCATCGTGATCGACAAGGGCACCGTCATCGCCGAGGGCACCGCCGATCAGCTCAAGGCCCGCACCGGCGGCAGCTTCTGCGAGATCGTCCCGCTCGACGTGAGCCGGATCCCGGCGACCGTGCAGGCCCTCGGTGACCTGGTCCCGGCCGCCGTCGCCGCCGAGATCGACGGCGCCGACAAGCTGTCCATCCCGGCCCCCGAAGGCGCGGCCACCCTCGCCGAGGCGCTGCGCAGGCTCGACAACGCCGGCATCGACCTGGCCGACATCGCGCTGCGCAGGCCCTCGCTCGACGACGTGTTCCTGTCGATCACCGGCCATTCGGGCGGCCACTAGTGAGTGTGTCCGCTCCCGCGGCGAGCACACTGTTCGCCGAGCTACCCGAGGTGCGACCGAGCAGCTTCGCGCAGTGGCGCGCGCTGACCGGGCGCATCGTTCGCACCATGGCCACCAAGGGCGAGCTGGTCGTCGCCGTGCTCACCCCGCTGGTCGTCACCGTCGCCTTCTATCTGCCGCTGCGGTACGTGATGAAGGTGCAGGGCATCGACTACGCGCAGTACGTCATGCCCATCGTGGTGCTGCAGACCATGGCGATGACGATGATGTCGAACGCGCAGCTGGCGGCGTTCGAGGCGCTCACCGGTCTGAGCACACGATTGCAGACCATGCCGATCGGCTCGCTGGTTCCGCTGATGTCGCGGATCTGCGCCGGTCTGGTGCGGTCGGTGGTGTCGCTGATCGCGACCGTCGGCTACGGCTACCTGATCGGCTTCCGGTTCACCGGCGGCTGGCTGCAGGCGCTGGCCTTCTGCGGGTTCGCGCTGGCCGTTGGCATCGTGCTCACGCTCGGCGCCGACGCGCTGGGCAGCCTCACCAAGAACCCCGAGGCGCTCAGCCAGGCGCTCACCCTGCCGATCCTGATCTTCGGCATGATGTCGACCGGGTTCGTGCCCGAGGCCAGCTTCCCGGCCTGGGTGCGGCCGTTCGCGCGCAACCAGCCGATCTCGCAGTTCGCGCACACCCTCAGCGATATGGCCGCCGGTCACCTGAGCTGGGCAGGCACCTGGGTGTCGCTGGTGTGGCTGGGCGGACTGGCGATCCTGTTCCTCCCACTGGCGGTGTGGGCGAGTGTGAGGCGATCATGACAACAATGGATACGACCGAACGGATCCAACCGCCCGCGTCCGTGGCGGCCACCGCCGCCGAGCTGCCCGTGGTGCACGCCAAGCCGGAAGGCTCGGTCTCGGTGTGGTTCACCCACAGCCTGATCCAGTGCAAACGGCTGCTGATGGTGTGGCTGCGCGACCCGTCGACCACCATCCAGACCATCGTCTATCCGGCGGTGACGCTGCTGATGTTCCGCATCGTGCTCGGTGATTCGATCACCGCGGCCACCGGCATCCCGAGCATCTACGGCCAGGCCGCGCTGCTGACCCTGGTCGCGGCCATGACCGGCGCGGTGGTGAGCGCGCTCGGCTTCAAACGCGAGAAGGCGGCGGGCCTGCTCAGTCGCTTCTACACGATGCCGCTGAACAAGGCCTCGCTGCTGACCGGCAGGCTGCTGGCCGAGGCGTTGCGCATCCTGATCACCACGATCATCGTGCTGCTCGTCGCGGTGCCGCTGGGCTTCCTGTTCATGGAGGACCCGCTCACCAATATCGCGCTGATCTTCGTGCCGGTGCTGTTCGGCCTCGGTTTCGCGGTGATGGTGACGGCCCTGGCCACGATCACCGAGGGCGTGATGCTGATCAGCCTGATCGGCATCCTCAACACCCTGCTGATGTTCTTCAACACCGGCTTCGTCCCGGTCTTCGCCTACCCGACCTGGTTGCAGGACGTGGTCGCCAACCAGCCGATGAGCTGCGCGATCGACGCGATGAAGGGGCTGTCCTACGGCGGCCCGGTCGCCGAGCCGCTGCTGAAGACGGTGGCGTGGACCGTGGGCATGATCGCGGTCTTCGCCTACCCGGCGATCGTGGGCTACAAGAAGGCCGCCGAGACCTCGTAGGTCCTTCCGGCAGCGAGCGGCACGTGGGTCAGCCCACGTGCCGTTCTTCGTTCGCGGGGGCGAACGGGTAGTCGAGCCAGCGATCGCGGTTGGTCCAGCCGACCAGGTCGTAGCGCCAGCGGAACGGCCAGGTGTGGGCGACGGTGTTGAACAGCACGGCGCCGAGCGCGGTGTAGTCGGCGTGGGCCGAGAGCAGGGCCCGCTGACCGCGTTCGGATTCGGTGAAGAACGCCTCGAACATGGCGATCGACTGGTCGGTGGTGAGCCGGCCCAGACCCCACAATCCGCGCATCCGCATCCAGTACACCGCCCGCGCCTGCCACGGCCACAGCGCGGCGATGGGGTCGCGGCCCTGCTGAACGGCATCGATCGCGGTGTCGATGAGGGCGAGCGAGTCGGCCACCGAGTAGCCGGTGCACGGGTGCATCATTCCGCCGCGCGAACCGAACGGCACGGCGACCGCGGTGCCCTTCTTCGGCGGCGCCTGGTCCAGCGGATAGTGCGCGGCCTCGTGCGGCTCGTCGCCGGTGAGCCGGATGCCGTGCGCCGCGAGCCTGCGCAGCGTTCGCTTGCGGAGCTCGTGCTGCGGCATCCCGCCGCGTAAGCCCAGGCTGGTCTCCTCGAAGATCACCGTCCCGTCGCCCAGCGGCACCGCGTAGAGGAACGACGGCGGCTCGTCGGGACCGGCACCGTTCTCGGGCCGCCAGTCCAGCAGCAGCCCCTCGCCGTCGGCCACCATCGGCGCCGCGGTTTCCGCGTCGACGAAGATCCCGTGTGCCGACGCCGCCCGGCGCCGCCCCAGCACGGGCAACCCGCGGGTATCGAACACGACCGCCGCGGAGAGCACCGTCCCGTCCGCGAGTTCGACTTCGTGCTGGTCGACGCGGCGCGCCCGATCCGCGAACACGGTGGCGTCATCGAGGGCCAGGGCCGCGTGCAACCCGGCTTTGGACAGCACACAGTAGGGCCGCTGGATCCGATGCTCGGTCTTGGTCCATACCGTGGGCGCCTCGATCCGCTGCGCGATCACACTCGCGGGCAGCCACGTCGGCAGCTCGTCGATCCAGCACGAGAACGTCGGCGGAAACAACCGCTCCGGCCGGGGATCCACCGCCGCCACCCGCAGCCCCGCCACCGCGGCGCGATGCGCCAACCCCCGCCCGGTCGGACCCAGCCCGACCACGCAGATATCGAATTCCCGCACAACGCTCACGCCCGCATTCAAACCGCACCGGACCGCACGGCGCAAGCACCGCTGCTCGGCTCAGTCCTCCAGGGCCAGGGCCTGGCGGACGGTGAGTCGGCCCTGCGTCTGCATCAGCGAGCGGCGGTAGATGCGTTCGGCCACGACCACGATGCCGTAGGTGGCCACCGCCATCAGGGCCAGCGAGAGGAACGGTTCCCACCAGGCGGCGGTGCCGTCGGCGAGGCGGCCCGGCATGGCGACGATGGACATGATCGGGACGTAGGAGGCGATCACCCGGGCCGTGCCGCTGAGGAAGATCCCCGCGAACAGCACGATCATGATCAGCATCGACAGGGGAGTGGCGGTGGACTGGAGGTCCTCGCTGCGGGTCGCCAGCGAGCCCGCCACCGCCCAGAGGCTGGCCAGGGCGAGGAAGCCGACCAGGAAGAAGACGATGAACCACCCTGCCGCACCGGCGATCCGGCCCAGCTGATCGGCCTGCCCGGTGGCGGCCAAGCCGATCAGTCCCGCGCCGACGAACAGGCTGAGCTGCGCGAACGCCAGCACCGCGTTACCCGCCACCTTGCCGATCAGCAACTGCCGCAACGGCATCGCGCTGGCCAGGATCTCGACGATCCGATTCTGCTTCTCCTCCACCACACTCTGCGCGATGGACATGCCGAACAGCACCGACGCCAGATAGAACAGGAACGCGAACACGAACGCCACGATCTTGGCGAGCCCGGGATCGACCCCACCCTGTTCCAGCAGCGCGTAGGTCACCCCGGCACCGCGCGCCAGCTCTTCGAGCGACACTCCGGCGGCCTCGGCATTGCGCTGCAACGCGAGCTGCGCGGCGGCGGCGGTGATGTAGGTGGTGGCGTCGTCGTTCTCGGCGGTCTTACCGATGAGCTGCCAGCCGCCGTCCACCGGCACCAGCCCGACTTCGACGTTCTCGTCGCGCACCTGCTGCTCGACGGCGGCCCGATCCGGGAGCGGATAAGCGGTGAAGGTGATGTCGGTGTCGGCCGCGGCGGCCAGGCCACCGGCCGCCTGGACCACCGCCGCCGTCTCCGGCCCGGTGACGGCGACCTCGATCTTGTCGGGTCTGCTGCTGACGAACCCGCTCACGGCCAGCGACGCCACGATGGCCACGATGGTGATCACCGTCGAGATGACGAAGTTGCGATCACGCAGCTTCACCACGATCTCCCTGGCGGCGACGATCCGCCACACGCCCCGCGACGCGGAGGTACTCACGCCGTCACCTCCCGGTAGATCTCGGCCACCGTCGGCCGCAGTTCGGCGAATTCGCGCACCGACCCCCGCGCCAGCGCCTCGGCGAGCACCGCGTCGGTACTCGCCCCGGCCAGCTCGATGACCGCCGCCGATCCGTTCGTCTCGACCACCCGCACCCCCGCGAACTCCCGCAACCACCCCGGGTCACCATCGGTGACCAGCCGATATCGCGCCGCGCTCGTCGCCCGCAGCGCCGCCACCGTGCCCTGCCCGACGACCCGCCCGGCGGCGAGGATCACCAGCTGATCGCACAACCGCTCGACCAGATCCAGCTGATGCGAGGAGAACAGCACCGGCACCCCCTGCTGGGCGTACTCGCGCAGCAGTTCGGCCATGGAATCGACGGCGACCGGATCGAGCCCGGAGAACGGCTCGTCCAGGATCAGGGCGGTCGGCTGCGCGATCACCGCCGCCGCGATCTGCACCCGCTGCTGGTTGCCCAGCGACAGCGACTCGAGCTTGTCCTTGCTCCTCGCCCCGAGACCGAAGCGTTCCAGCAGTTCGGTGGCCCGCGCCTTCGCCTCGGCCGCGCTCAGTCCGCGCAGCCTGGCCAGGTAGACGAGCTGATCGAACACCGGCTGTTTCGGGTACAGCCCGCGCTCCTCCGGCATGTATCCGAACGAGCGGCGATCGAGCGCGGTCACCGCCCGCCCGTCCCATCTGACCTCGCCGCCGTGCACGGCCAGCACCCCCATGATCATCCGCATGGTGGTGGTCTTGCCCGCCCCGTTCCCCCCGACGAAGCCGGTCAGCGCCCCCGGCGGCACGGCGAAGGACACCTCGTCGACCGCCACGTTGTCGCCGAAGCGCCGGACCAGTCGCGCGACTTCCAACATCGAACTCCCCGTCTGTTGTCGTCTCGCCACAACCGTACCGATCCAACGCTTTTCAGGGCCCGATGTTCAGCTCAGCGCGGCGTGACCCAGGTGGTGATGTCGGCGTGCACGACCTCGATGCCGTCCTTGTCGTAGATCGACACGGGGACGGTGAGTTCGGTGCCCTCGGTGATCGCGTCGAAGTCGGGGATCTCGGTCAGCCGGGCGACCGCGCGCAGTCCGGACTCGGCCTTGGCCAGGTACTGCACGTTCATCGACTTGGGAATCCAGCGATGAGTGGTGGGCACGGTGGCCTCGCTGAGCATGCCCATCGCGACCTCGGCGAGGTTGCAGGCCGCGATCGCGTGGAAGGTGCCCAGGTGGTTGTGGATGCCGAACCACTTGGGCGAGGTCACCTCGCAGACGCCGGGCTCGAGCCGCACGACCTGGGGCAGCACCGTGCCGAAGTAGGGCACCCGAGCGACCATGCCGAGCGAGAACAGCGTGTGCCCGAGTCGGTTGTCGGGCAGTTTCTTCCAGCCGCGGTACGTCGCGGTTTCCTGTGCCATGCCCGTATCTTACTCAAAAGTAAGGTAGCGCGGAACCCTCTGCCGACCAGCGGTAGCGTCGTGCCAGCTACCATGGGTCGGTACAGCTCAGCCGGCGGTGCGGTCCAGGTAGATGGCCCTGTTGGGGCGTGATCGATACCTCAGGACCCCCGATTTGAAGAGCGTCGTCGGCATGGTGCATACTGTTCGGGTTGCCTTGCACAGGATCATGTCTTCTCCACGGAGAAGACGGGTCGAGCGAGGCGAGCAGTAGTTTGTATCTCTCCGGCTAGCCGGTGTGGATACGTCCGGGACCACGTTCCAGGCCAAGGGTGAGCAAGTGACCAGGGCTGAAGAATGAGCGAGAAGGCGACACGCCCGACCGCGTGGGCCGGAGAACCATGACAGATGAACAGCGGCGAGGACTGGGCGGTGCCCGGTTGCGGTCTCCAAACTGAGACGTCTTCGTGTGTTCGGGCTGTGCAAATGAGGGTGGTGCAGGAGCCAGCTCCTGTGACCACGAAGGAAAGCGGAGAAAAGGACACTTAGCGTGGCGGGACAAAAGATCCGCATCAGGCTCAAGGCCTATGACCACGAGGCGATCGACGCGTCTGCGCGCAAGATCGTGGAGACGGTGACCCGCACTGGCGCCCGTGTGGTCGGGCCTGTGCCGTTGCCCACCGAGAAGAACGTGTACTGCGTCATCCGTTCGCCGCACAAGTACAAGGACTCGCGCGAACACTTCGAGATGCGTACGCACAAGCGCCTCATCGACATCCTCGACCCGACGCCGAAGACGGTCGACGCGCTCATGCGCATCGACCTGCCGGCCAGCGTCGACGTCAACATTCAGTGACGGGGACTCGAGATATGACTGACAACAAGAACCGGCCCGCAGCCGGCATCCTGGGCACCAAGCTCGGCATGACCCAGGTCTTCGACGAGAAGAACCGCGTCGTCCCGGTCACCGTCATCAAGGCGGGCCCGAACGTGGTCACCCAGATCCGCACCGTGGAGCGCGACGGCTACTCGGCCGTCCAGATCGCTTTCGGCGCCATCGACCCGCGCAAGGTGAACAAGCCGACTTCCGGCCAGTTCGCCAAGGCCGGTGTCACCCCGCGCCGCCACGTCACCGAGATCCGCGTCGCGGATGCCTCCACCTTCGAGGTCGGCCAGGAGCTCTCCGCCGATGTCTTCGAAGAGGGCACCTACGTCGACGTGACCGGTATCAGCAAGGGCAAGGGCTTCGCCGGCACCATGAAGCGCCACGGCTTCAAGGGCCAGGGCGCCTCGCACGGTGCGCAGGCTGTGCACCGTCGCCCGGGCTCGATCGGTGGCTGCGCCACTCCCGGCCGCGTGTTCAAGGGCATGCGTATGTCGGGCCGTATGGGTAACGACCGCGTCACCACGCAGAACCTCTCGGTTCACAAGGTCGACGCCGAGAACGGCCTGCTCCTGGTCAAGGGTGCCATCCCGGGCCGCAAGGGCAACGTCGTGATCGTCAAGAGCGCCGTGAAGGGTGGTGCGCACGCATGACCAGCCTCGACAAGAAGGCCAACCTGACGCTGACCGTGAAGGCCGCAGGCGGCAAGACCGAAGGCACCGTCGAACTCCCCGCGGAGATCTTCGACGTGACCGCCAACGTCGCGCTGATGCACCAGGTCGTCATCGCGCAGCTGGCCGCCGCTCGCCAGGGCACCCACGCCACGAAGACTCGTGGTCAGGTCTCCGGTGGTGGCAAGAAGCCGTACCGCCAGAAGGGCACCGGCCGCGCCCGCCAGGGTTCGACCCGTGCGCCGCAGTTCGCCGGCGGTGGCACCGTCCACGGCCCGCAGCCGCGTGACTACAGCCAGCGGACCCCCAAGAAGATGAAGGCCGCCGCTCTGCGTGGCGCCCTGTCCGACCGGGCCCGCAACGAGCGCATCCACGTGATCACCGAGCTGGTCGCGGGTCAGACCCCGTCGACCAAGGCCGCCAAGAGCTTCCTGTCCGAGCTGTCGGACCGCAAGAAGTTCCTGGTCGTCGTCGGTCGCGAGGACGTCGCCGCGTGGAAGAGCGTGGCGAACCTGCAGAACGTGCTGCCGATCGCCCCGGATCAGCTCAACACCTACGACGTCCTCAACAGCGACGAACTGGTGTTCAGCGTCGAGGCCCTGAACGCGTTCGTTCACGGTCCCGCCGAGGCGGCCCAGGAGGAGAGCAAGTGAGCACCATCGCCGACCCCCGCGACATCCTGCTCGCACCGGTCATCTCGGAGAAGTCCTACGGACTGATCGAGGAAGGCACCTACACCTTCCTGGTGCACCCGGATTCGAACAAGACGCAGATCAAGATCGCCGTCGAGAAGGTTTTCGGCGTCAAGGTCACCAGCGTCAACACCGCCAACCGTCAGGGCAAGCGCAAGCGGACCCGCTTCGGTTACGGCAAGCGCAAGGACACCAAGCGCGCGCTCGTGACCATCTCGGCCGACAGCAAGCCCATCGAGATCTTCGGAGGCCCGGTCGCGTAAGCGGCTGGTCATCCAGAAAGTAGAGAAGAACTCATGGCAATCCGTAAGTACAAGCCGACAACGCCGGGCCGTCGTGGCTCCAGCGTCTCGGACTTCGCCGAGATCACCCGGTCGACGCCGGAGAAGTCGCTGCTGCGCCCGCTCACCAAGTCCGGTGGTCGTAACGCGCACGGTCGCATCACCACGCGTCACCGCGGTGGCGGTCACAAGCGTGCCTACCGTGTCATCGACTTCCGTCGCCTGGACAAGGACGGCATCCCGGCCAAGGTCGCTCACATCGAGTACGACCCCAACCGCACCGCCAACATCGCACTGCTGCACTTCGCCGACGGCGAGAAGCGCTACATCATCGCGCCGAAGGGCATCCAGCAGGGCAGCCCGATCGAGTCCGGCCCCACGGCCGACATCAAGCCGGGCAACAACCTGCCGCTGCGCAACATCCCGACCGGTACCACGATCCACAACGTGGAGCTGCGTCCGGGCGGCGGCGCCAAGATGGCCCGTGCCGCAGGCATGAGCATTCAGCTGCTGGGCAAGGAGGGGCCGTACGCGACCCTGCGTATGCCCTCCGGTGAAATCCGCCGTGTCGACGTGCGCTGCCGCGCCACCGTCGGCGAGGTCGGCAACGCCGAGCAGTCGAACATCAACTGGGGCAAGGCCGGCCGTATGCGCTGGAAGGGCCGCCGTCCTACCGTCCGTGGTGTCGTCATGAACCCGGTCGACCACCCGCACGGTGGTGGTGAGGGTAAGACCTCCGGTGGTCGCCACCCGGTCTCCCCGTGGGGTCAGCCTGAGGGCCGCACCCGTAAGCCCAACCGTCCGAGCGACAAGCTCATCGTTCGCCGCCGCAAGACCGGCAAGAAGCGCTAAGGAGGAGGTAAGAAATGCCACGCAGCCTCAAGAAGGGCCCGTTCGTCGACGACCACCTCCTCGCGAAGGTGGACGTGCAGAACGAGAAGGGCACGAAGCAGGTCATCAAGACCTGGTCGCGTCGCTCGACCATCATCCCCGATTTCATCGGCCACACTTTCGCCGTCCACGACGGTCGCAAGCATGTCCCGGTGTTCGTGTCGGACAACATGGTCGGCCACAAGCTCGGTGAGTTCGCGCCGACCAGGACGTTCAAGAGCCACGTCAAGGACGACCGGAAGAGCAAGCGGCGATGACTGAAACCAACACCGAAACGGTTCAGAACCCGACTGCCCGCGCTACCGCTAAGCACGTGCGGGTCACCCCGATGAAGGCGCGTCGCGTCGTGGACCTGGTCCGCGGCAAGCGTGTCGAGGATGCCCTGGCGATCCTGAAGTTCGCGCCGCAGGCCGCGAGCGAGCCGGTCGCCAAGGTCGTGGCCAGTGCCGCGGCGAACGCCGAGAACAACCTCGGCCTCAACCCGGCCACCCTGGTCATCTCGACGGCTTTCGTCGACGAGGGTGCCACCATGAAGCGTTTCCAGCCGCGGGCCCAGGGCCGCGCGTTCCGGATTCGCAAGCGCACGAGCCACATCACCATCGAGGTCGAGAGCGTGCCCACCGCCGGCGCCACTCGTAGCCGCCGGAAGGGAGGGGCAAAGTAAATGGGACAGAAAATCAACCCCCATGGCTTCCGCCTCGGTATCACCACCGACTGGAAGTCGCGTTGGTACGCGGACAAGCAGTACGCGGAATACGTGAAGGAAGACGTTCAGATCCGCAAGCTCCTCGCCACCGGCATGGAGCGGGCAGGCATCTCGAAGGTCGAGATCGAGCGCACCCGTGATCGCGTCCGTGTGGATATCCACACCGCGCGTCCCGGCATCGTGATCGGTCGTCGTGGCGCGGAGGCCGACCGCATCCGCGCCGAGCTGGAGAAGCTCACCAAGAAGCAGGTTCAGCTGAACATCCTCGAGGTCAAGAACCCCGAGTCGGATGCGCAGCTGGTTGCTCAGGGTGTGGCCGAGCAGCTGTCCAACCGTGTGGCGTTCCGTCGCGCGATGCGTAAGGCCATTCAGTCGGCCATGCGTTCGCCGAACGTCAAGGGCATCCGCGTGCAGTGCTCGGGCCGCCTCGGTGGCGCCGAAATGTCGCGCTCGGAGTTCTACCGTGAGGGTCGCGTCCCGCTGCACACGCTGCGCGCGGACATCGACTACGGCCTCTACGAGGCCAAGACCACCTTCGGTCGCATCGGCGTGAAGGTCTGGATCTACAAGGGTGACATCGTCGGTGGTCGTCGTGAGCTGACCGCTGCCGCTGCTGCTCCGGAGCGCCCGCGTCGCGAGCGTCCGAGCCGCCCCCGTCGGTCCGGCGCCACCGGCACCACCGCGACCAGCACCGAGGTCGGGCGTGCCGCCACTGCAGTGGCGGAGGCTCCGGCAGAGAGTCAGGAGGGCTGACGCATGCTGATGCCCCGTAGGGTCAAGCACCGCAAGCAGCACCACCCGAGTCGCTCCGGCATGTCCAAGGGCGGCACCGCGGTGGCGTTCGGTGAGTACGGCATCCAGGCTCTCGAGCCCGCCTACGTCACCAACCGTCAGATCGAGTCGGCGCGTATCGCGATGACCCGCCACATCAAGCGTGGCGGCAAGATCTGGATCAACATCTACCCCGACCGCCCGCTCACCAAGAAGCCTGCCGAGACCCGCATGGGTTCCGGTAAGGGTTCGCCGGAGTGGTGGGTCGCGAACGTGAAGCCCGGTCGGGTCATGTTCGAGATGTCTTACCCGAACGAGGAGATCGCTCGTGAGGCCCTGCGCCGCGCGATGCACAAGCTCCCGATGAAGTGCAGGATCGTGACCAGGGAGGAGCAGTTCTGATGGCTACCGGAACACCGGCCGCAGAGCTCCGCGAGCTCAACGAAGAAGAGCTCGTGGCCAAACTGCGCGAGAGCAAGGAAGAGCTCTTCAACCTGCGCTTCCAGATGGCGACGGGTCAGCTCGACAACAACCGACGTCTGCGCGTCGTCCGTCATGAGATCGCGCGGATCTACACGGTCATGCGTGAGCGCGAGCTCGGCCTGGCCACGGCACCCGCTGGCAAGGGAGATGCGGCATGAGCGAGAACAAGGAAGAGCGCAACAGCCGCAAGGTACGCAGCGGCTACGTCGTCTCGGACAAGATGAACAAGACGATCGTCGTCGAGCTGGAAGACCGTCACCGGCACAAGCTCTACGGCAAGATCATTCGCACCACCTCCAAGGTGAAGGCGCATGACGAGAACGAGATCGCCGGCGTCGGCGACCGCGTTCAGCTGATGGAGACCCGCCCGCTGTCGGCCACCAAGCGCTGGCGTCTGGTCGAGGTCCTGGAGAAGGCCAAGTAAGGTCCCTCCTCGATCCATCGAGATCGTTGCAGCGAAGGCCCGTTTCCCCCTGGGAAGCGGGCCTTCGTCGTTCCTCGGGTCATACCGCTGTGGTTTCATCGTTGATACCATGGGTTTCATGGCGTGGACAATGCGGCTCACCGATGACGAAGAGGCGGCGCTCGCTGCTCAAGCAGACGGCGAGGGTCGGTCCAAGAACGAGATCATGCGCGATGCGCTGCGTGCCTACCTTTTGCGCAATCGACAGTGGGAGACGCCGTTACTCGCAGACGATGAAACCTTCGACCTCGGTGGCCCGATCGGCAAGGACGATATTCGTGACGCGATGAATCGGTCCGCATGATCGTTGTCGCTGACACTTCTGGACTGCTCGCGATGTTCAATCGCTCGGACCCGGAGCACTTCGCGGTTCGGCGCGCGGCGGATTCGGCGAGTGCGCTCGTGGTCAGCCCGTTGGCGTTGACCGAGGTTCATCATGTGGCGAGTGTCCGGGCCGGGCGAAAGGTGGCCGACCGGATTCTCGGCTTGTTGGCAGAGCGCATCGCGTCCACTCGTGTCGTCCTCGCTCAGGTCGATGCCACTCAGCTGGCCACCGCGATCTCGGTGCGTGGGACCTACGACGGTCTGGATCTGGATCTGGTCGATGCGGTCTGTGTGGCGTTGGCGGCGGAATACGACACCGACGCTATTCTCACGCTTGATCGCCGCGACTTCCGCGTCCTTCGGCCACTGAACGGTTACCCGGCATTCCGGCTGTTTCCCGACGACTGTGAATGACTGGTGCCGCTGACGAATCCCCGGCGTACCTGACCGCTGCCGGGCGTCTGGCGACGACCTCGACATGCTGGCTAGGTACCCGGGGAAAATCGGTGGCGGGGTGGGTGCTGTCACGCATCCGTCGATGCGGGCCTATCGGGACGTGCTGTCGATCGGGGCGGTGCGCAATACCGTGTTGCTCGGGGCGTTGGTGCGGGTGCCGCACTTCGCCGCTCGGTCCTGCGGACCACGACGAAGGCGGTCGCCGGTCCGTCGCGGGTGAAGCGTCCCCGGCCCCGTAGGAGCCGGGGCCGGGGCGCGGTCGGTGGTCAGCCGGTGAAGGCGTACGGCTGACGGATCTTGCGGGCGAACTCGACGATATTGGTGACCGTGCTGCCGGAGACGCCGACTTCGGCCCCGATGCTGCGCGCGGACCACGACTGATCGGTGAGCTCGAGGATCTCTTCGATCTGATCGAGCGTCAGGCGCAGCGGGCTGCGGTGCGCGATCTGGCGGGCCAGGGCGCGAACCTCGGTGTCGTCGTCGAAGTCGTACTCGTCGATGAGGTCGTCGGCGTCCTCGTCGTCGAGATCGGGCTCGACCGGTTCGGGCAACTGCTCGCTCGCGGGAGCCGCCACCATCGCCGCGACCTTCGTCGGCTGCCTCGTCGAGAGAGTGCTCGGCTCGACCCGCGAAGGCGACTCCGATTCGGGAGTAACGGCTTCCGGCGCATCGAGCTGCTGCGCATCGCGCGCCGCAGACTCCGTGGCCTGCTGCTGACCGTCGCGTGCTGCGGACTGCGCGACCTGCCGTTCGATGCTCGCTGCGGACTCCGTAGTCAGCCGCTGTTCGATGCTCGCCGCTACCGAATTCGTCAATTGGTCTGTCGCGGTCGACAGCTCATCGGCTGAAGGCTGCTGCTCGACGACGGAAGCCGAGTCGAGCTGTGTCGAGACGGTGGCGGCTGCTGTCAGGTGCGGCTCGGACCTAGGAGCCGCCGCAGGCTTGGTGGACTGCTGTTTCGGTGCGGGCTCGCGCACCGTGCGCCGCTGCGCCGGGCCGGTGTTCGGCAGTTGCTCGGACGTGGGCGAGAGGTCCGGCGTCAGGGTGAGCTGTTCCGGCACGTCGACCGGTGCCTGTGGATCGTTGTGCACCACTACCGATTCGGTGGGTGCCGCGGTGTCGCCGTTGCGGTCACGGGCGACGGAGCCGGCGTGCGCCGTCGCCTCGGGAACCGGGTCGGTACCGGTGGCCTCGCCCGCAGTGGGCTGCGCGGCGGCGGTGACCGGTATTCGCCGCAGCGTGGGCACCGCACCGTTGACGCGGGCGTGGTCGCCGTTGCGCCGGTACTCGGCGGCAGCCTTGTGGATCAGCTCGAGGGTGCCGGGCGCGGTCACCTTGTCGGCAGACGGCCGCCGGAGACCATGAGTGAGCTGACCGCGACCAGCAAGGGTCTCGACGGAACCCGAGTCGACCTGCGCGGCGGCAAGTTCCGGTGCGGCATCCCGCAACGTCGACGCTTCGGAGTCGGCGTAGTCCATCGCAGTCGTCACCGGTGCGACTACCTGCGCTACGGAAGTCTCCTGCGGTTCGAGCGCACTCGTCTGCGCGGCACCTGCGAGCATCGCGGCGCGCTCCTTGTCGGCGGCAACCCCCGACTGCCCCGTCGCCGACGTCCCCGCGACATCGTTTGCGACCGAGACGGTTCCGTGCCCGACCGCGCCGGCGTGTGCGACCGTCACGGTCTCGCGCCCGACTGCGCCACCGTGTGCGACCGTCACGGTCTCGCGCTCGAACGCGCCATTATGTGCGGCCGCGCCAGATCCGTGGGCAGCCGCGAGGGCCTCGGCCTCGACCGCGACATCGTGTGTGACCGCAACGGATTCGTTTGCGGCCGCGCTGGATTCGTGCGCGGCCGCGACCGTGTCGTGCCCGACCGTGCCATTGTTCGCGTCTGTGGGGGTTCCGTGTGCGGCCGGCACGGTCCCGCGCTCGACCGCGCCGTTGTGTGCGCCAGCGACGGTGTCGTGCCCGACCGCGCCAATGTTTGCCGCCGTGCCGGTTTCGTGCGCAGCTGCGTCCGTTGCACGCTCGACCGCGCCCGCAACGGTTTCGTGCACAACCCCGACGCTCTCGCGCCCGACCGCGCGAGGCATCGAACCATCCTGCACCGCAATACGTTCCGGCCCGCTCGCCGCACCCGAGCTGACTCCCGCCATCGACATCACTCGCTCGGCAGCGGAGTACCCGGCCTCCCCGGGCAATTCGACCGAAGCCCCTTCGATCAGCAACGCGTATCGCGCCGACACCCACGCGTGCAACCAGATCACCACACCCACCATCACCGGCGCGATGGCGTATTCGGCGGCGCGGCCGAAGGATCCGGAGGCCAGGTGGGGTCCGGCGTTGAGGGCGACGGTGGTGCCGAGCAGGGCCAGTTCGAACAGCAGGACCTTGCCGCGTTCGAGCTCGCGGCCCCAGCGGGCGGCGGTGGTGGCGGCGACCATGATGGTGATGATCGGGATCGAGATCATCGCCTCGATACCGAAGCTGAGCCAGTACAGCGGGTCGCTCATGTCCCCGCTGGGCACGAGATTGTGCTGGACGTTCACGCCCGCCCAGACCATGCCGAGGATGACGACCCCGATCAGTGCGCGCGAGGACCACTCCGCCCGCCGGTACAGCTGGGCCAGGCGCGCGTCGGCGCTGGAGACCCGGCGCCGGGCGGCCAGGGCCTTGCGGTGCCAGCGGGCGTCGGCCTCGTCGGCGCGGCGGATGAGCGCCCCGGTGCGCCGGTCGCGCTGTTCGGCGGCCAGTTCGTCGGCGACGGCGTGGCGGCGCTGTTTGCGGCGCTGGGCGCGGATCCATTCGGCCAGTTCGCGTTCGGCCCGGATCTCGGCGTCGGAGAGTGCGTCGTAGAGCGCCGTGTCGTGTTGCAGCGGGAGCTTGCCGCGCGCGGTCGCGACCTGCTGTGCGAGTGCCGTGATCTCGGTGTTCGGCGAGCTGACGGCATCCTCCATCGACCGATCGTCGGACATCTGGCGCCTTCCGGTCACTCGAACATATGGACTATCGAACATATGTGTGATTGCCAGAGAGCGTAAACGCCGTCCGCGTCGTGGTCAACGACAACCGGGCGATCGGGGTGGATCTAGGAGAGGGTGCGCTTCTCGTATTTCCCGCGTGCGGACGACCCGGCGACCGCCGCCACCTGGTCGGGTACCGCGCGGCGCAGCACGATATCGCGAAGCCGCTGCGGCAGCAGTCCGGCGAGATGGGTCAGGGGGCCGATATAGCCGGGCAGGGAGACTTCGAAGCGCGGTCGCTCGACCACGGCGAGCACCGCCCGCGCGACATCGGCGGGTTGCAGGAGTTCGGCTGCGCCCGTGGCCGTTCCGGCCGCCAATTCGGTGTCGACGACACCCGGCATGATCACCGAGATGTGCACACCCGAGCCCCGGAGTTCTTCCCGCACACCGGTCAGATAGCCGAGCACCCCGTGTTTGGTCGCGGCATAGGTGGATTCGCCGGGAGGGGATAGTCGGGACGCGGCGGAGGCGATGGTGACGATGTGTCCGCGGCGGCGCGTGCGCATCGCGGGCGCGACCAGGCGCACGCCGCGGATGACGCCGTGCAGATTCACCGCGATCATCCGGGTGGTGGCGGTGTCGGGTTCGGTGTCGAACGCGCCGACCCACATCACGCCCGCGTTGTTGACGAGCACGTCGACCGGTCCGAGCAGGGCCTCGGTGGTGGCGAGGAAATCGTGGAACGAGCGCTCGTCGGTGACGTCGAGTTCGCACCCGTGCACCGTTCCCGGCAACTCGCGCGCCGTGGTGCGGGCGGCCGTGCCGGAGAGATCGCCGATGCAGACGCGCGCGCCCGCGACAGCGAACTGTCGCGCGATCTCGCGGCCGATGCCGGCGGCGCCGCCGGTCACCGCGACGACCGAGCCGGCGTGGGTGCGTTTCATCGGCGAAGCCTTTCGATCCAGCGGAAACAGTCTTCTGACATGTCGTCTTGTCAGAAATTGTGGCCTAGTATTCCACGCAGTCGCACAGAAGGACAGACTTCGATGACAGACCAGTCCGCCGATCGCCCGGCGGGTCGGCGGTACTCGGGACGGACCTCTGCGGAGCGAGTCCAGCAGCGCCGAACCGCACTGTTGGATGCCGCGCTCGAACTCTTCGGCACCCAGGGCTACGCGGTGGGCACGGTCAAGCAGCTGTGCGGGATCGCCGGTCTCACCGAGCGCTACTTCTACGAGTCGTTTCGCGACCGCGAGTCCTGCCTGGCCACGCTCTACGACGAGACGACCGCCCAGCTCCGCGAGCGCACGGTGGCGGCACTGTCGAGTGCCGGGCCCCGCCTCGACGATGTGATCACGGCGGGGTTGGCCGCCTTCATCGGGTATCTCACCGAGGACCCGCGCCGCGCCAGGGTGGTGCTGATCGAGGTCGTCGGCGTCTCCGCGCGGATGGAGGAACGCAGGCACGGCGTGCTGCGCGACTACGCCGAACTGGTCGCCGGGCTGTGGGCCTCGGCACGGGCCCAGCCGCTCCCCGAACGCAGCAGACTGACCTGTGTCACCGTGGTCGGCGGCGTGAACCACCTGCTGGTCGACTGGCTGATGGACGGCCGCACCACCCACCCCGACGACCTCGTGACGGTCTGCGCGAATGTCTTCGCCGCCGTTCGCACCACCGACCCGGCCCTGGCCGACGAGCGTTGACTCAGCGCAGCGCGGTGTGCCAGACGACGGCGGCGGCGAGCGCGCCCGCGCCGTTGAGCGACCAGTGCAGGGCGATCGGGGCGAGCAGGCTGCCGCTGCGCCTGCGCAGCCAGGTGAACACCACGCCCGCGCCCGCGGTGGCCGCGACGGCGAGGGCGATGCCGATGATCTGGCCGACGAGGCCGCCGCCGACGATCCCGGACAGGCCCTTGTTGCCGCTGGTCAGGCCCAGCGAGGAGGCGATGTGCCAGAAGCCGAACAGCAGCGAGCCCGCCGCGAACAGTCCGCGGACGCCGAGCACCCGGTCGAGGGCGCCGTGCAGGACACCGCGGAAGGCGAGTTCCTCCGGGATCACCGTCTGCAACGGGATGACGATCATCGAGGCGATGAGCGCGCCGGAGATGGTGGCGTACCGGTCGGCGAGGAAGAACGGCCGGGTGATCGGCAGGATCGCGCCGATCGCGACGGCGGTGAGCACGATCCCGACCGCGCCGAGCGCGTAGATCGTGCCGCGACGCCAGTGCCTGGGGGACAGGCCGAGTTCGGCCCAGCCGAGCCCGCGCTTGCGCATCAGCGCCAGCAGCGCGAAGGCCGCGACCGGCACGGTGACGATATTGGCCCACGCGGTGGTGAAATGCGCGATCAGATTGGTGCAGGCCAGCACGACGACGACCACGCCGATATCGAGATAGGCGTGCAGCTTCGGCCGGGGATCGGCGACGGTGGCGGGTACGGGCACCCGACCGAGTGTACGGAAATATCACGGAATGGAAACGGTGCGATGAACGCAGGTCAGCGCGCGATTCCTGGGCGAAACCGGGACCGACCGGCGCTGCGTGTGGTCATCAAGATCGACAACCGGCCCCGGCCTGTGAGCTACTCGACAGCGGTCGCGGACCATCCGGGCAGGTCGGACCAGGCCTGGAGGGTGCGCCTGGTCTCGAACCGCCGTGGCTGTCCGCTGATCGGATCGGTGAATTCGAGCGAGGCGGCCAGCAATTGCAGCGGCCGGGTGTAGTCGTCGACGGATTTGTCGGTGACCACCGGATAGAAGTCGTCTCCGAGAATCGGCACGCCGAGGCTGTTCATATGCAACCGCAGCTGATGAGTCCGCCCGGTGTGTGGCCGCAGCCGGTAGCGGCCGAGCCCGTCGCGGTGCTCGACCAGTTCCACCTCGGTCTCGGCATTGGGCTCGCCGGGCACCTCCTGCGCGGCGAGCACCTGCTTCTCCTTGATGATCCGGCTGCGCACGGTCCTGGGCAGTTCCAGTGCCGGATCGTAGGGCGCGATGGCCTCGTATTCCTTGCGCACGGTGCGGCGGTGGAACATCGTCTGATAGGCGCCGCGCGCCGCCGGGTTCACCACGAACAGGATCAGACCCGCGGTGACCCGGTCGAGCCGGTGCGCCGGAATCAGATCGGGCAGGTCCAGGTCGCGGCGCAGGCGGACCAGGGCGGTCTGGAGGATGTGCTGGCCACGCGGGATGGTCGCCAGGAAGTGCGGTTTGTCGACGACCAGGATGTCGTCGTCGCGGTGGACGATCCCGATCTCGAACGGCACCTCGGTCTCGACCGGCAGATCGCGGTGGAACCACACCGCCCCGCCCGGCACGAACGGCGCGTCCGGCGGCAGCGGCCCCGTCAGGTCGACGATCTCGCCGGCCCGCAGCATCTCGTCGATTCGCGCCGGATCGACGCGCGGCAGCCGCTCGACCAGGTGGTCGCGCACGGTCGCCCACTGCCCGTCCTCCGGGAGCCGGAGCCGGGCGGGATCGAGGCCGTGCCGCTTGGGCAGCGGCGGCTGCTGCCTGCGTCGCATACCGCCAGTCTCGTCGGCCCTCAGGCGTGGCGGCGCGCCAGCCCCGGATAGTCGACGATCAGACCGGCCTCGTCGTAGTCCAGCGTCGCCCGGTAGTCGACGCTCGGCGCCTGGTAGTCGTAGCGCTGACCTGCGCCGTCGGTGATCCGCCGATAGTGCTGGGGGAGCCGGCCGACCGCGAGGTCGGCGGCGTGCACGTACACCGCGGGCGCGTCGGCCGCGTCCCCGACCGCGAGCCCGAGCCGGTGCACCGGCAGCGCGTTCGTGCACGCCGACGCCTCGAGGTCGACGTCGAGACAGCCGTCGAGTTCGGGCGCGGGCGCTCCGTCGACCTGCCAGCGCCCGAGCCCGTCGGAACGGAGCGTGAGCGAGCGCCGGGTGTCGGGGTAGCGGCCGGTGATCTGCGCCGACCGGGTGTGCCAGCTGCCGTCGACCCGCAGGCGATAGTCGATCGCCCAGGCGAGACCGTCCTCGACCGCGGTCGCGCATCCTTCGATGAGAACGCCGCGTTCGCCGTCGCGGAAATAGGTCACTTCGAACCCGGTGCGCGCCTGGTGATGCACCCAGGCGGCCACGGATGGCAGAGGAGTGAACACCAGAAATGATTTCCCGGAATTCTGCCGGCCAATCGTCAACCGGCGCGCTGGTCGAGGACCATCAATTTCGCTTCGACGAGGGTGTGCCGGGCGCGCCTGCGCACCCGGCACAGATCGACGCTGCATTCGAGATGAATCTGCATGGCTCGATGCGCTTGGTCGGGCGTCAGAAGACCGGGATCGATATGGCAGTCCGCAATCGCCGAAATTATTGACGTGACAAACATTTTCGCTCTCCCGCCGTGCGAAAGGATTCGGAGGTAGAGAGGAAATTACGCCCGGAATGTCGAATTGCCGAGGGGGTTGACCGCCAGTTCACACAACCTTCCCCGGTCGGCCACAACCACTCAACTTAGGCTAACCTACCCTTGGCACACTGCTGTGGACAGGTCGAGAGGGCGAGAAGTTATGACGGTGCAGGTAGCGCCGCCGCCGGGGGTGGAGTCGGGGAACCGGCTGCCCAAGGCGGCCGCGAAAGCGCAGAAGCAACAGCAAGCGCGGGCGCGCAAGGAGATCCTGGCGCCGGTATCGGGAATGCTGACGTCGGCGAGCCTGCTCGTCGCGGTCGCCTCGGTCTGCACCGTCGTGCCGTTCCTGCTGATCGTGCAGGCCTGCCGGGAACTGCTCGAGACCCCGGTCGACACCGATCGGGTGTGGTGGCTGTTCGGCGCGGCCGTGGTCGTCCTGATCGTGCGCGCGCTGCTGCAAGCCGTCGCGCTGACCTGGTCGCACGCGGTCGACGCCGGGTACCAGCTCACCCTGCGCCGGGCTCTGGCCGACAAGCTCACCCGGGTGCCGCTCGGTTGGTTCGGCGAACGCAGCTCCGGCGAGGTCAAGACCTATCTGCGCGACGACGTGGAGGCCCTGCACTACCTCGTGGCGCACGCCCGGCTGGAGTTCGTCGGCGCGCTGGTGGTTCCGCTGGTCACCCTCGGCTACCTGTTCACCGTCGACTGGCGGCTCACCCTGGTCCTGCTGATTCCGCTGATCGCCTACTTCTTCCTGTTCGGCAAGATCATGGACCGCGACGGCCGCGACCGTCTCGCGGTCTACACCCGCTGGGAGCGCCGCACCACCGAGGCCACCATCGAATTCGTCGACGGCATCCAGGTGGTGCGGGCGTTCGGCCAGGCGGGCAAGGCGCACACCGAGTTCCAGCACGCGGTCGACGGTCAGGTGCAGGCGGCGCACCGGATGAAGATGCCGATCCTGCGCGTGCAGTCGGCCTCCGACATCGTGGTCATGCCGGTCTTCGTCATGCTGATCGTGGTCGTCGGCGGGCTGGCCTTCGTCGGCCTCGACTGGGTGAATCCGCTCGACCTGCTGCCGTTCCTGCTGGTCGGCTTGGGTATCGGCAGTTCGCTGCTCGGTCTCGGCTACGGCTCGCAGGCGCTGCGGGCCGGTGGCGCCGCGGCGCTGCGCCTGCACGAACTGCAGCAGACCCCCGAGCTCGACATCGTCGCGGCGACCACCGCGCCCGGCACGGGCCAGGACGGCGTCGTCCGCTTCGAAGGGGTCGAATTCGCCTACCGCACCGGCCATGACGTGCTGCGCGGCCTCGACCTCGAACTGACCCCGGGCACCATCACCGCGCTGGTCGGCCCGAGCGGCTCCGGCAAATCGACGCTGGCCAAACTCCTGCCCCGCTTCTACGACGTCGGCGCGGGCCGGATCACCATCGACGGCCGTGATATTCGCGAGTTCACCAGCGAAGAGCTGTACCGCACCGTCGGATTCGTGTTCCAGGACGTGCGCCTGATCCGCGGCTCGATCCGCGAGAACCTGCTGATCGCGCGTCCCGACGCCGACGACGCGGCGATCGAGCGGGCGAGCCGGGCCGCGCAGATCCACGACCGGATCACGGCGCTGCCGCGCGGCTACGACTCCGAGATCGGCGTCGACGCGACCCTGTCCGGCGGTGAGGCCCAGCGCCTCTCGATCGCCCGCGCGCTGCTGGCCGACACCCCGGTACTGGTCCTCGACGAGGCCACCGCCTTCGCCGATCCCGAATCCGAGGCCGCGGTGCAGGACGCGCTGGCCGCGCTCGTGGCCGGCCGCACTGTGCTGGTGATCGCGCACCGCCTGCACACCATCACCGGCGTCGACCGAATCCTGGTGCTGGAGAACGGAACCCTCGTCGAGCAGGGCACCCATGCCGAGCTGCGCGCCGCGGGCGGGCTGTATCAGCGGCTGTGGGAGATCAACGAGGCCGCGCTCGGCACGCTCGCCCTGGTGGAGGAAACACGATGATTCGCAAGGTTTTCCGCCTCGTCCCCGACGAGTTCGCCCCGCTGATCCCGCGCCTGCTCGCCGCCATCGTGCTCCAGGCGCTGTGCCAGGCCATCGCGTATCTGCTGCTGGTCCCGGTGCTGGAAACGCTCTTCGGTGACGATCTGGGCGGCGCCTGGCTGTGGGCGCTCGGCATGGCCGTGGCCGTGGCCGGCGTGGTCGTCTTCGGTTACCTACAGGCTGTACTCGGCCTGCGGATCGGCCTCGGCATGCAGCGTGGCCTGCAGACCCGGCTCGGCGATCAGCTCAACGCGCTGCCGCTGGGCTGGTTCGCCGACCGCGACGCCGGCCCGCTCTCGCGGGTGATGGTCGAGCAGGTCCGCGAGATGCAGGGCCTGATCGCCTACCTGCTCGCCAAGGTGCTCACCGGCATCATCGTGCCGCTGGTGGTCGCGCTCGGCATGCTGTTCATCGATTGGCGGATCGGGCTGGCCATGCTGCTCGCCGCGCCCGTGCTGTACCTGGTCAACAACCTGGCCAACCGCGCCTACACCGGCGCCGATGCCCGCCTGCACACCGCCGCGGCCGAAGCCGATTCCCGGGTGGTGGAATTCGCCCAGGCCCAGCCGGTGCTGCGCGCGTTCGGCGCGGTCGGCGCGGGCAACAAGGCGCTCGACGCCGCGCTGGTCGGTCAGCGCTCGGCGGTGCGCAAGATGATGGTCGCGACCGTGCCCGGGCTGATCGTCTTCGCGCTGTTCGTGCAGGCGGTGTTCCTGGTGCTGGCCTACCTCGCGGTGGTGCGGGTGACCGACGGCGCGATCTCGGCGGCCGCGGCGATCGCGCTGATCGCGGTGAGCTCGCGCTTCATCGAGCCGGTGAACCAGGCCGCCCAGCTGGGCGCGGCCCTGCGGTCGGCCGCCGCGGCCGCCGACCGGATCACCGAGCTGCTGGCCGAGCCGACGTTGCCCGCGCCCAGCGAGCCGGTGACGCCGGGTGCGCCCGCCGTGGTGTTCGACGAGGTGAGCTTCGGCTACCGGCCCGGTGAGCCCGTCCTGTCGGAGCTGAGCTTCACCGTGCCCGCCGGGACCACCACGGCCATCGTCGGCCCCAGCGGCGCGGGCAAGACCACGCTGCTGCGGCTGGCCGCCCGCTTCTACGACGTGAGCTCCGGCGCGGTCTCGGTCGGCGAACACGATGTGCGCGAACAGCCGTCGGAGACGCTGCTCGATCAGCTGTCGCTGGTCTTCCAGAACGTCTACCTGTTCAACCGCTCGGTGGCCGACAACATCCGCATCGGCAAGCCTGCGGCCACCGACGCCGAACTCGAGCGCGCTGCCGTCGCGGCCAGGGTCGACGAGATCGTCGAGCGGCTGCCCGACGGTTTCGACACCCTGGTCGGCGAGGGCGGCGCGTCGCTGTCCGGTGGTGAACGCCAGCGCGTGTCGATCGCCAGGGCCCTGCTCAAGGATGCCCCGATCGTCCTGCTCGACGAGGCGACCAGTGCGCTCGACCCGCACAGCGAGGCGGTGGTGGTCCGTGGCATCCACGAACTGACCAGGGACAAGACCGTTCTCGTCGTGGCCCACCGGCTCTCGACGATCGCGCACGCCGACCAGATCCTGTTCCTCGACGGCGGCCGCATCGCCGAACGCGGCACCCACCAGGAACTGCTCGCGCTCGACGGCCGCTACGCCGCGTTCTGGAACGAGCGGGAACGCGCCACCGGCTGGCGGCTCGAGCCAGTCTCGGTCTGACCCGCCACGACGAGGGCCGTCTCGCTCGACGAGACGGCCCTCGTGTGTGTCAGAAGCCTCGCAGATGGTCCGGGGTGATGTGGATCGGGACCGAGTAGGTGTCGAAGAACTCGGCTTCGGTCATCTTGATGTCGACGAAGCCCTGGGTGTACTTGCGGCTGTAGTCGGCGATCGTGGCGTCCGACACCGCCTCGCCGACGCGTGCCGTCCCGGTGAACACGACCACCTCGCCGCCGGAGGCGGAGCTGTTGAAATTCAGCGCCACCCGCGGATTGCGGGCGAGATGATGCAGCCGCTTGGCCTCGGGCATGGTGTAGATCAGGAACGTCTCGTCCTGCCACAGGAACCACACCGGGTTCGGCTGCGGGGTGCCGTCGGCGCCGATGGTGGTCAGCCAGAGGACGTGCTCGTCGGCCAGGCGCTGGGCGACCGTGGCGCCGAAGGGTGTGCTGTCGTCGAGAACGGACACGGCGTACTCCTCGCGGGTGTGGGTTCCGTACTGCGTTCCGCTGTCCACCTTCGCCGAAATCGCCCGCCCCCGCCACCACGTCTGGTCAGCGCGGCACCGGACCGCCCGTGACCCCGGCATGACCGGCGGCGGCGCCGACCTCGGCGTGTCGGCCCAGCAGGAACGGGGTGAGGATGTCGTTGGCGGTGCGCTGGGTGTCGGCCGGGGTACGTGATCCGCCGACGATCCTGGTCGCCATGAAACGCACCGGGGCGGCCAGGAATTGGGGCACGTCGGTGAAGCTGTAGTGGTCGGCGTCGCCGAATTCGTAGCGGAAGCCGGGGGCGCGAAGCCGTTCCAGCACCGCGCGATTGCCGTCGAGATAGCGCTGGGAATGCCCGGTCACGGCGTGGTCGCTCTCCAGCAGCAGCACCGGGCGATCGAGGGCGCGCTCGGGCAGATCGCCGTAGAGGGTGCCGTCGAGATTGGCCGCGGCGGTGAGCCGTGAGTCGGCGGCCATGGCCGACAGCGCGGCGGCACCGCCGAGGGAATGTCCGATGGCGGTGAGGTTTCCGAGGTCGACATGGCCTTGCAGCGGGCCGAGGACCTCGGGCCGGGCGAGCTGGTCGAGCACGAATCGCAGGTCGGCCGTGCGGGTTTCGAGACGCTCGGTCATGTAGCGGAGGGCATCGGGGTCGTCGGCGGCGATGTTCTCGACCGTAGTGGCCACCGTGCCGTCGGCGAGTTCGGTCACCGCCGACTCGTAGGGATGATCGATCGCCAGCACGAGGAAGCCGCGACTGGACAGGTCGGCGACCAGTCCGGAGTAGAAGGCGCGCGGCGCGCCGTAGCCGGGGGAGAACAGCACCACCGGCCAGCGGTCCCGGTCCGGCGACACGGCGACGTCGGCGGTCGCGTGGGTGTCGATCCGGGTGTCCGCCAGCAGGAATCCCGGAATACCCGACACCTTCGACGGCAACCGGTCCTGCCCGTCGAGATACACCCACTGGCGACCGGACGAGACCTCGGTCGGATACCACGCCTGGACGACCACATTGCGCCGGTCTTCCTCGGCGGCGGTCGCCGGCTCGGGCCGCCGCTCGTCGACCCAGCGGAAGATCTCCGACCCGACGGCGTACGGTCCGGTGGGTTCGGGCAGTTCCGGCGCGGGCGGCACCGCCCACGGCAGGATCGCGAGCACGGCCAGCGCGCCGATTCCCGCGCGGAACCACGCCCGCCGCCGCGCTCCGGCGACATCGGTCAGCACGAACGCGAGCATCAGCGCGATCAGCAGGTAGAGCGGCCACCAGTGCCAGTAGCCCGCGAGCACCCACAGCAGCAGCGCGCCCAGGATCAGCACCGGCAGCGCGAACGGCGCCGCGCGCCTGCCGAGCCGTGGCGACGCGACCAGCGTGATCGCGAGCGCCACGGTGGCGACCAGCAAGACAGCATCGATGACGGACACGGCGCTCGTTTCGATCCGGACGGCTCGGGCGTTCCCGACTTGTCCGATCAGCTTGCCGCAGCGCCTACTCCGGCCGCATCAGCACCGAGACCGACCGCTGGTCGTCCTCGGGGGCTACTTCCAGTACGCCTGCGACTTGATCGCGGTCTTGGGCAGCGCGTGCTGGCCCTTGAGGGTCTTCACGATCGAGCGGGTGGTCTGTCCACAGCAGGCCACCCACGCGAACGCGTCCGCGGCGCAGCTGATCTCCAGCGCGGCTTCGCGCATGAGGCGGCCGTCGTCGACCCGCTGCAGCCAGGTGAGCTGGTGATGCGGCTTGTTGCGCACCGGGATGGTCTGGTCGGACTCGTACTGCCACTCCAGCCAGACCCGCGCCGGGGTGTCGCCGATCGCGTCGAGCAGTGAGTTGATGGCGGGCAGCGAGGCGGTGTCGCCGAAGATGACGTACTCGCTCGGGGTCTGCTCCGGCAGCTGGAAGTCCGAGCCGAGGACGGTCGCGTCGAGCGGGTCGCCCGGCTCGGCGCGCCGGGCCCAGTCGGCGGCGGGGCCGTTGTGCAGCGCGAAGTCGATGTAGGCGGTGTCGGTTTCCGGGTTCGGGTCGACGAGGGTGTAGCCGCGGTGGTGCAGCTTGTCGCTCTCGGCATCCGGAATCCACAGGCGGATCCACTGGGTCGGGTGTACCGGGTGGTCGGCGAGCAACCCGCCGAGGTCGACGCCGATCCGCACGAACTTGTCGGTGATCTGCTCGGTGGATGTCACCGTCAGCTTGTAGTCGGCGCCGCCCCAGGCCTTGGTGATCAGGCCGTTCAATCCCTTACCCATGCCGTTAGGTTAGCCTAAGGTCACTAATTTGTCTGCACGGGTAGGGCTGTACTAGCCAGATAAGGTAAGCCTATGCAAATATGGGGATCGTGTCCGGGCAATCGCCCTGTGGACGATCCCGGCGCGGATATGCGTGAGAGAGTGGAGAACGAACCGGTGGAGACCCTCCTGGTAGTCGGCGCGGGGCCGAAAGCCCTTGCGGTGGCGGCGAAATCGCACGTCCTGCGCACCCTCGGCCTGCCCGCCCCGCGCGTGGTCGTCGTCGAATCGCACGCGGTCGGCGGCAACTGGCTGCCCAGCGGCGGCTGGACCGACGGTCAGCACCGGCTCGGCACCAGCCCCGAGAAGGACATCGGTTTCCCCTACCACTCCACCTGGGCGCGCGGCCGCAATCGCGACATCGACCAGGCGATGGCCGCGTTCAGCTGGACCTCGTTCCTGATCGAGCACGGCACCTACGCCGAATGGATCGACCGCGGCAGGCCGAGCCCGCAGCACCACGTCTGGGCCAAGTACCTGCAGTGGGTCGCCAAGTCCATCGACCTCGAGCTCGTGCTCGGCCGGGTCGAGCAGATCCGCCACGGCGGCAACGGCATCGGCGACCAGTGGCAGGTCGGCGTCGTCGACGCCGACGGCCATCGCACCGAACTCGCCGCCGACGGCCTGATGATCACCGGCCCCGGCCGCAGCAGTCGCGCGCTGGCCGACCACCCGCGCGTGCTCAGCATCGCCGAGTTCTGGGACCTCGCGGGTAAGCGCGGCCTGCCCGCCGCCTCCCGCGCCGCGGTGATCGGCGGTGGCGAGACCGCGGGCTCGGCCCTGGACGAGCTGGTCCGGCACGAGATGCTCACCATCTCGGTGATCTCGCCGATGGCCACCCTCTACACCCGTGGTGAGAGCTTCTTCGAGAACTCGCTGTTCAGCGATCCGGTGAAGTGGAACGCGCTGAGCATCCAGGAACGCCGCGACGTCATCCGGCGCACCGACCGCGGCGTGTTCTCGGTGCGGGTGCAGGAGAGCCTGCTCGGCGACAGCCGCGTGCACCACCTGCAGGGCCGGGTCACCAAGATCGTGCCGCAGGGCGAGGTGCTGGCCCTCACCCTCACCAACGAGCTGCGGGCCGATCAGGTGCACAACTTCGACCTGGTCGTCGACGCCACCGGCGGTCAGCCGCTGTGGTTCCTGGACATGTTCGACCAGCAGACCGCCGACCTGCTCGAGCTCGCCGTCGGCGGCCCGCTGACCCAGCAGCGGATCGAGTCCTCGATCGGCTACGACCTGGCCGTCACCGGCCTGGCGGGCAAGCTGTACCTGCCGAACATGGCCGCCATGGCACAGGGCCCCGGCTTCCCCAATCTCAGCTGCCTGGGCGAACTCTCGGACCGCGTGCTGCGCACCGAACCCGCCCGGGCCCGTGCCGGCGCGGTCCACCTCGCGGCGTGCTGAGTTGTTGGAGCGCTGGCGCGCTCGAGGTCGGCGGCCCCTTGGGTCCCGCCGGTCAGGCGCCGTGGCTTGCTCCTTCGTCGCGTGCGCCACGGCGCCTGACCGGCGGGACGGCCGCCGACGGCCGACTGCGTCGGCCTGCCCTCCCTAGGGGTCGGGCGTGGGTGGCTGGGTTTGTTGGAGCGCTGGTGTGCCGCTGTCCCTGTCCCTGTCCCTGTCGAGGGCGGGCGTGGGGGTCCGGTCAGGAGGCGGGGACCGGGAGGTCGGTCGGGGTGCGCGGGGTCGCGTAGAGCGCGATGCGGCGGGTGGGGCGGACGTCGAATTCGCCGACGCGGTGCCAGCCGATCTTGTCGAAGCTGCGGCAGATGGCCTGGTTGCGGTGATCCGGGTCGCCGAGCATGCGTCGGCAGTCGGGGTTGGCGGCGAAGACGGCGGCGGCCATGGTCGAGATCCAGGCGGACATGATGCCCTTGCCGATCACCCGGGTGTCGGCGGTGGCGATATGGAAGCCGATATCGCCGGGCTGCGCGTCGTAGAGCCGGCCGATCTCGTCCTTGGCCGCGCGGTAGAACTCGAGGTAGGCGATGTCGCGCACGCCGAGCTCCGGCTCGCCGAGCACGGCGAAGTCGAGGCTGAGAACGCAGGGGCGCGAGTAGGTTCCGGCCAGCTGGGCCCGGAAATCCTCGCGGCGGCGGTCGGCGTCCCAGTCCTGCTCCCACGATTCGAGCAGGTGCGGTCGGGCCATCCACTCGGCCAGCAGCTCGGGATCGGTGCCGTCCGGGTCGGCTACGCGCAGGGCGAAGGGCGCGGCGAAGACCGGCAGTGTCGGCGCCGGTGCGGCGGCCACCTCGGCGGGCAGGTCGGCCTGCTCGCGGGGCAGCACGTAGGGGGTCCCGGCGGGGTTCATCTGCTGGGTGCTCCGTTCGATCGTTACCTTGGTCACCTCGGTTGGTAAGGCTAGCCTATACTAATGCCCGGGTGTTACTGTTGCCCGACCGATCGCCCGGTGGTTGCCGGGCACGACCGAACCGGGTCGGCTTCGGGCGCAACAGGATTCGCCCCGGTCCCGGACGACTGCGCCGGGCGGGCCCGTGCGTCGGCACGGCGTTGGACAGTGCGAAACGGCCGCGCAGCGTGTGCGCGACCGGTGAGGGAGAACGACATGGCAAGAGAACTCGGCTGGATCCGGCAATTCCAGGCCCCCCGGACCGACTCCCTACCGCCGCTGATCGTCTTCCCGCACGCGGGCGCCGGCGCCTCGGCCTACCGGGTGTTCGCCAAGCGTACGGCCCATGACTTCGACACCGTGGTGATGCAGTACCCCGGTCGGCAGGACCGCGTGCGCGAAGCCGCCGCCGAGACCCTGCCCGAACTCGCCGCAGGCGCCTTCGAGGCCTTCCGTGGCTCCGCCCACGACACCGGCGCCCCGCTGACCGTCTTCGGTCACAGCATGGGTTCCATCGTCGCGTTCGAGTTCGTCCGGCTGGCCGAAGCCGCCGGGTTGCCCGTGCGTTTGCTGGTGACCTCCGCGGCGGCCGCACCGCACCGGATCGCCGAGCTTCCCGGACATCCCACCGAGGACGAGGAATTGCTCGACCACATGGCCGCGCTCAACGGCACCGGTGCCGACGTGATGGCCAGCCGTGAGGTCATGCGGATGGCGCTGCCGGTGCTCAAGGCCGACTACCGCGCCTTCGACGCCTACTCCTGCGGCCCGGACGTCCAGGTCGCCGCGCCTCTGCTGGTGCTCGGCGGCGACGACGATCCGTTCGTCGGCCCCCGCGATCTCTACGCCTGGGAGACCAGCACCAGCGCCGAGGCCGAGGTGAATCTGTTCGCCGGTGGCCACTTCTACATCGACGAGAACATCGACGGCATCGCCGAGGTACTGGCCGGTCAGGCGCTCACCCGATGAGCGAGCCCACCCCCGACCCCATCGTCATCGTCGGCATGGGCGTCGAGGCGCCCGGCGGCGTCGACACCCTGCCTGCGTTCTGGTCGGCGCTGGCCGAGGGCCGCGAACTGATCGGCCCGTTCCCGCGCGACCGCGAGTGGCCGCTCGACGAGCTGTTCGCCCTCGGCAGGCTCGACGGCTGGGCGCCCGTGCGCGACGCGGGTGGCTTCCTCGTCGGCGCCACCGAGTTCGACGCCCAGTACTTCGGCATCACCCCGCGCGAGGCCGTCGCCATGGATCCGCAGCAGCGGGTCGCCATGCGGGTGGCCTGGCGGGCGCTCGAGCACGCCGGCCTCAATCCCGGTGCGCTCGACGGTGATCCGGCCGGTGTCTGGATGGGTGTCTCGGCGACCGAGTACGGGCCGCGCGTGGCCGGTGTCACCGAGTACAGCGGCTACCGGGCGACCGGCACGGCGCTCGGCGCCGTGGCCGGACGCATCTCGCACGGGCTCGGCCTGGTCGGCCCGTCCATCAGCGTGGACACCGCCTGCGCCTCGTCGCTGACCGCTGTCCATCAGGCCGCCTCGGCCATTCGCGCGGGCGAATGCGACTGGGCGCTGGCCGGCGGCGTCTGCGTGATGGGCTCGCCCGGCGCGTTCTACGAGTTCTCCAAGAACAACGCCTTGGCCACCGACGGTCACTGCCGTTCCTACGCCGCCGACCCGACCGGGACGCTGTGGGGCGAGGGGGCGGGCGTGGTCGTGCTGGAACGGCAATCGCGGGCCGAGGCGCTCGGACACCGGGTCTACGGGCAGCTGCTCGGCTCGCGGGTCAACCACAACGGCGCGGGCGCGCCGATCGCGGTGCCCAGCGCGCAGGCGCAGCAGCGGCTCATCGAGGCCACCGTCGCCGCCGCCGGGATCAGCGCGCACGACATCGGGTTGATCGAGGGCCACGGCACCGGCACCGCCGTCGGCGATCCGCTCGAATTGACCGCGCTTGCCGCCACCTACGGCGATCCGGAGCGCGGCGCGGACGGACCGCTGCTCGGCTCGGTGAAGTCCAACGCGGGCCACGCCCAGGCCGCCTCGGGCATGCTCGGCCTGATCAAGGTGCTGCTGTGCGGCGCGCACGGCACGATCGCGCCGAGCCTGTGGGCCGACGCCCCGACCACCGACCTCGACTGGGACGCGACCAGTCTGCGGCTCGCCGCCGAACTCACCGACTGGGCGCCGCGCGCGGACGGCATCCGCTACGGCGCGGTGTCCTCGTTCGGTGTCGCGGGAACCAACGCGCACGCCATCGTCGGCCTGCCGGTGCTGGAGGAGACCAACCATGGCTGAGTACCGTCTGCCCGACGGCACCGTTCCCGTCCTGCTGTCCTCCGACAGTATCGACGGACTGCGCGCCGAGGCCGCCGCCGTGCGCGACTACATCCAGACCCATCCCGAGGCGACACCGGAACGCCTGGCGGACATGCTGTTCCGCACCCGCGTCGCCCGTCGCCGGCGCGCCCTGGTGCTGGCGCCGCCGTCGACGACCGACACCGCCCGGACCGACCTGACGGCCGCACTCGACGCGATCGCCACCGACATCGACCACCCGTCGGTGGTCCGGGCCGACACCGCCGCGAGCGCGCGCCGCGTCGGCTTCGTCTTCCCCGGTCAGGGCAGTCAGCGCCCCGGCATGGGCGCGGTGTTCTACGAACTGTCCGACGCCTACCGCGCCGTCGTCGACGAGTGCGCCGCCATCCACGCCGAGCGCTTCGGGCACTCCAAGCCGCTGCACTATCTGCTGGGCCACGAGGGTCGCTACGACGACACGGTGTGGGAAGTGCAGCCCGCGTTGATGTTCCACATGACCGGCCTGGCCGCGGCGTGGCAGGCGGCGGGCGTGCGCCCGCACGCGACCATCGGTCACAGCCAGGGCGAGCTCGCCGCGGGCGCGGTCTCCGGCGTGATGACGCTGCGTGATTCGGTGCTCGCGGTGACCCATCGGGCCCTGCTGGCGGACCGGCTGTCCCCGCGCGGCTATTCGATGGCGGTCTTCGGCATGGACCGCGAGAGCGTGGAAGCGCTGATGGCGCGCAACTCGGGGTGGGCCGAGCTGGCGGTGGTCAACTCGCCGCACATCATCGCCATCTCCGGTGAACGCGGCGCCGTCGTCGAACTGGTGGCCGTGGCCACCGAGCGCGGCCAGTTCGCCAGGGAGATCCGGGTCGCCTTCCCCGCGCATACCTCGATGGTCGCCGAGGTGCGGACCGAATTCGAAGGCTTCCTCGGTGACGAGATGAGCGCGCCGAACTTCGCCCCGTCCGAGATCCCCTGCTACGGAGCGACCCTGGGCGAGGTGATCACGCCCGACCTCAAACAGGAGGAGTACTGGTACTGGAACCTGCGCAACCGCGTCCGGTTCGACCGCGCCGTGGTCAGCGCGGGCAGTGACGGCGTCGACCTGATGATCGAGGTCGCCGAGCACCCGGTGCTGCAACTGGCCCTGCAGGAGAACCTGAGCCTGGTCCCGAACCGTCCCGGCCTGCCCCCGCACGATTTCCGCGTCCTCGGTACCTCGCTGCGCACCGCGGACGGCCTGTCGGAGTTCGCCCGCAACGTGGCCCAGGTCGCCGTCCTCGACGCCGACTACCGCTGGGACGCCCTGCGGGTCGACGACACCGTCACCCTGCCGCTGCGCGATTTCCCGCACACCATTGCCGCGCCCAAGCGGCTGTGGGCGCCGCTGGAGGCGCACGAGACACCGGCCGAGCTGGTCGTCACCACGCCGAAACCGCAACGGCTGGTGGAACAGTGGAGCCCGCTGCAGCGCCGCTCGCTCACCGCGCCGCGCGCGCTGCTGCTCGTCGACCACACCGGCGAGTGCGCCGACCTCGCCACCGCGCTGCTCGCGGCCGCCGACCGCCACGGCGCAGGCGCGCGCGTGCTCGGCCCGGCCGACCTCGCCGCCGGTGCCGACTTCACCCTGACCGACGGCGCGGCCGCCGACACCGTGGTCGTCCTGCTCCCCGAGAGTGCCGACGACGACACCGCCGCCGCTGTCGACGCGCTGAGCGCCTTCTACGCCGACCGCGCCTGGGCGGGCGCGCTGACCGCGCTGCGCCCCGGCGGCGAGTGCTGGCTGCTGACCGTCGGCGGTGAGACCGTCCTCGGCGGCGATCCGATTCCCGCGCTGTTCCAGTCGGGCGTCACCGCCGGATTCCGCAGTGTCGGCATCGAACACCCCGGCATCCTGTTCCGCCATCTCGATCTCGCCGCGTCCGAACCCGCGGCCGCGCAAGCCGCCAAGATCGTCGCCGCCGTGCACTCCACGGGGGAGGCCGAGCTGGCGTTGCGCGCGGGCAAGATGTTCGTGAAGCGGCTGGTGCTCGACACCGCCACCGAGACCGGTGCGCTCGGCACCGATCTCGATCACGTGGTGATCGTCGGCGGCACCGGTCAGCTCGGGCTGCGGTTCACCGACCATCTGGCGCGCACCGGCGCCGGTCGAATCACGCTGCTCAGCCGCAGCGGCGAGACCGACACGCTGGCAGGCGAACTGGCACGGCTGCGCGCGCTGGGCAGTACGGAGATCGTGGTGCGCGCCTGCGATGTCGGCGATGTCGCGGCGGTGGCCGCCTTCGGCGCCGAGATCGCCGATCGGCCGGTCGATCTGGTGATCCACGCCGCGGTGAACTACGTCGACGCCGAACTCGGCGAGATCACCGCCGAGGATGTGCGCACCGCCGCGGGCGCCAAGCTGCGTGGCCTGGACAACCTGATCGAGGCCGCCCCGCTGGCGGCCGACGCGCGGGTGCTGCTGTGCTCGTCCATGGCGGCGACCCTGGGCGGACGTGGACAGATCCTCTACGCGGTGACCAACCGGATGCTCGATGTGGCCGCTCGCCGGCTGCGGGCCCGCGGCATCGACGCGGCCAGCCTGCAGTGGGGTCTGTGGAGCGTCGCCGGTCCGCTCGACGACGCCGGTTTCGCCCGCGTCGAAGAGGCGGGGGTGTTCCCGATGGCGCCCGCCGACGCGATCGAGGCTGGGCTCGCACTGCCCGCCCGCGACGGCATGATCATCGCCGCGGACTGGGACTTCCTGCGGGAGGTGCTCGGCGCGTTCGGGCAGGCCAGTGTGCTCACCGGGCTCGAGTCCAGTGCGCCGGTGGCGCGGGCGGAGTCGTCGGCGACCGGGTCCGCCGACCCGGCCCAGGCGCCCGCACCCGCCGTGAACGATGCGCCCGCGGCCGACAGCACCCCGCTGGATCTGCGCATGCGCACCGAACTGCTCAAGGTCATCGGCGGCGACAGCGCCGACTCGATCGACGCCACCATGCCGCTGGTCGCGCTCGGCCTCGACTCGTTGCAGGCCTTGGACTTCCGCAAGCGGGTCAAGGCGGAGTTGGATCGCGATCTGCCGGTCGCGGCGATTCTCGGCGGCGCGTCGCTCGACGACGTCGTGCTGCTGATGGCACAGAACATCAACCAGGGCTGAGGGGCCGAACGAACATGTCTGACACCGAAGCCACACTGTCCGTCGCCGAGCGCCGCAAGCTACTGCTCCAGCAGAAGCTGCGCGCGAGCGGCATGGCCGCCGCCACTCCCGAACCCGTGACCGTGCCGCGCATCGCGGCGGGGGAGCGCCGTCCGCTCACTCCCGGCCAGCGCCGCATGTGGTTCCTGCAGACCCGCGACGCCGACGACACCGCCCTGTCCATCTGCGTCGCCTACCGGCTCACCGGCCCGCTCGACGGCGAGCGCCTGCACGCCGCGTTCGACACCGTGGTGGCCCGCCACGACATCCTGCGCACCACCTACGGCGCGGACGCCGAGGGCGAGCCGTACCAGGTGTTCACCGACGACGCCCGCGCGCAGTGGCAGACCCACGACCTGACCGACCTCGCCGAATCCGGGCGTGACCTGCGGGTGGAGGTGCTGGCCCGGCGCGAGTTCGGCCGTCCCTTCGCCCTGGGCACCGAACTCCCGGTGCGCGCCACCCTGATCCGCACCGGCGCCGACGAGCACGTCGTGCTGTTCGCCATCCACCACATCTGCTGGGACGACGACTCCTGGTCGGTGTTCTTCGCCGAGCTCAACGCCGCCTACCGCGCCGGGTCCGGCGCGGGCGCCACCGTCCAGTTCGCCGCGATCGCGTCCACCGACGAGCCCGCCGACGCCGACATCGACTACTGGCGCCAGGCCCTGCGTCCGCTGCCCGAGCCGCTGGAACTGCCCGGTTCGCCTGCCGCGACGCCCGGCAGACAGGCCCAGCGCCGCACCCACCGCCTCCCGGCCGACCTCGTCACCCGCACCGAGCAGTTCGCGCGCGAGCACGCCGCGACCCCGTTCATGGTGCTGCTGGCCGGTTTCGACGCGCTCGTGCACCGCTACACCGCCGCCGACGACTTCCTCGTCTCCATCCCGGTGACCGATCGCCCGGCAGGCACCGAACAGCTCATCGGCTACTTCGGCAACACCCTGCTGCTGCGCGCCACCTTCGGCGCCGACGACGACTTCGCCCAGCTCGTCGCCGCCGTGCGCGACACCTGCGCCGGCGCGTTCGCCCGGCGCGGCGTCGGCATCGATCGGGTGGTCCGCGAAGCGAACCCGGATCGCGTCGCCGGCCGCGACGGCATGGACCAGCTGGTCCGCCTCGGCTTCAGCGTGCGCAAGAGCGCCGACGGCTTCGCCATCGACGGCGTGCGCTCCACCCAGCTGGAACTGGGCGCGGTGAGCGCGCAGGTTCCGCTGGCCCTGGCGATCGTGCTCGAGGACGACGGCACCGCCGTGGTCGAGGCCGAGTACCAGACCGACGTGCTCGCCGAATCGCTCGTCGACCAGCTGCTCGCGCACTTCGGCCGACTGCTCGACGCCGCGCTGCGCGACCCGCGGCGCAGGCTCGCCGATCTCGACATGCTCGGCGCCGCCGACCGCGCCGCGCTGCTGGAGCGCTCGCACGGCGTGCTCGTCGACCAGCCCGCGACCACCCTCGTCGCGCTGTTCGAGGCCGCCGCTGCCGCCACCCCCGACGCCCCCGCGCTCGCCTCCGACGACCTCGAGCTCAGCTACGGCGCGCTGCACGCGCGCGCGAACCGCCTGGCGCACTGGCTGATCGGGCAGGGCATCGGCACCGAGGACATCGTCGGCCTGCGCCTGGGCACCTCGGTGGAATTCATCGTCGCCGTGCTCGCCGTGCTGAAGGCCGGTGGCGCGTACCTGCCGATCGACCCGGCCTACCCGCAGGACCGGATCGAGTACCTGGTCGAGGATGCCCGCCCCCGGCTGCTGCTCGGTGCGGTGGAATTGGCGGCCGCGGAGGCCGTGGCGGCCGAGCTGCCCGCGACCGCGCCGACCGACGCGGACCGGCTGCGCCCGCTGCTGCCCGCCAACCTCGCCTACGTCATCTACACCTCCGGCTCGACCGGCAAGCCCAAGGGCGTTCCGGTGCCGCACGCCGCGATCGCCGAGCACATCGTGTGTTTCACCGCCGACTGGAGCATGACCGCGCGGGACCGGCTGATGCAGTCGTCGTCGGTGAGCTTCGACGCCTCGCTGGTCGATATCGCCATCACGCTCACGGTCGGCGCGCAGCTGATCGTGCCCAAGCCCAACGCCTTCCGCGACATCCGCTACGTCGCCGATCTGATCACCCGCCGCCAGGTCACCGTGCTGCACATGGTGCCCTCGATGCTGAGCACCTTCCTGCTGCTGCCGGAGGTGAGCGAATGGCAGTCGCTGCGTCAGGTCCCGGTCGGCGGTGAGGCGCTGCCCGGTGAGGTCGCCGACCGCTTCGCCAACACCCTCGACGCCGAACTGCGCAATCACTACGGCCCGACCGAGGCCGTGGTCTGCTCGACCCACATGCCGGTCGCGGGCCCGCAGGGCACCGGCGTCGTGCCGATCGGCATCCCCAACCGCAACGTCTACACCTACGTCCTCGACGAGGCGCTGCACCTGGTGCCCGACGGCGTCGTCGGCGAGCTCTACCTCGGCGGCGACCAGCTCGCCCGCGGCTACCTGGACCGTCCCGCGCTGAGCGCGCAGCGCTTCGTCGCCGACCCGTTCACCCCCGGCGCACGGCTCTACCGCTCCGGTGACTTGGTGCGCCGCAACAGCTTCGGTGAGCTCGAGTTCGTCGGCCGCGCCGACGAGCAGGTGAAGGTGCGTGGTTTCCGCATCGAACTCGGCGAGGTCGAGGCCGCGATCGCCGCGCATCCCGCCGTCGCGCACTGCGTCGTCATCGTCACCGAAGACCCCGCCGTCGGCGCCATGCTGGCCGCCTACGTGGTGCCCGCCGAGGACTCGATCGACCTCGAACAGGTGCACGCCTTCGCCTCGACGGGGCTGCCGGAGTACATGGTGCCCAGCGCCTTCGCGGTGATCCCGGAAATCCCGCTGACCGTCAACGGCAAGCTCGACAAGCGCGCGCTGCCCGCCGCGACCCCCGCCGTGGCACGCACCCATCGCGCGCCCGCCACCGCCACCGAGCGCAAGATGTGTGCCCTGTTCGGCACGCTGTTCGGGCTCGACGAGGTCGGCGCGGAGGATTCGTTCTTCGAGCTGGGCGGGCATTCGCTGCTCGCCGCCCGGCTCGTCGCCCAGGTGCGTGCGGAGTTCGGCGTCGAGCTCGATGTCCGCGTCGTCTTCGACAGCCCGACCCCGGCCGCGCTGGCCGCGAATCTGGTGGCCCGCTTCCTGGCCGAGTTCGACATCGACCTCGACGCCGTCGACTCCGCCGAGGAGACCGTCGAGGAGCCGGTCGAAAGCGCTGCACCGCAGGCGAATCCGGGCCGTCCGGCGATCGGTGGCCGGCCGCGCGGCGAGCGCGTCCCGCTGTCGTACTCGCAGCTGGCCATGTGGTTCCAGTACCGCATGGAGGGCGCGGGCTCGGTCGGCAACCTGCCGCTGGCCCTGCGCTTCGACGGCGCGCTCGACATCGCGGCGCTGCGTTCGGCGCTCGACGACGTCGTCGCCCGGCACGAGTCGCTGCGCACCACCTTCCCCGAACACGACGGCGTCCCGTACCAGGTGGTGCATCCCGCCACCGCCGTGCCGCTGCCGATCCGCGAGATCGCGCCCGCCGACCTCACCGCGGAACTCGCGGCCATCGCCGGCTACGCGTTCACCCTCGACGGTGAACCGCTGCTCCGCGCCGAACTGCTGGTGCTCGACGCGAACACCCACGTGCTCTCGCTGCTGGTGCACCACATCGTCGCCGACCACGCCTCCTTCGGCGTGCTGCTCGACGACCTGACCACCGCCTACCGGGCCCGCGGCGAGCAGGGCGGCGCCCCCGGCTGGGCGCCGCTGCCGATCCAGTTCGCCGACTACGCCCTGTGGCAGCGCGAGCTGTTCGACCAGGCCGCGCCCAGCGAGTTCGCGATGGCCCAGATCGACTACTGGAAGACCGCGCTGGCCGGCGTGCCCGAGGAGATCTCCGTCGCCCACGACCGGCAGCGTCCACCGGTGCTCGGCAAGCGCGGCGAGGTGGTCACCTTCGCGCTGCCCGCGAGCGTGCGCTCCGGGCTCGAGGCGCTGGCGATGCGCAGCGGCGCCACCGAGTTCATGGTGTGTCAGGCCGCGGTCGCCACGTTGCTGCACACCCTCGGCGGCGGCACCGACATCACCCTCGGCACCCCGGTCGCCGCGCGCACCGATCCGGCGACGACCGGCCTGATCGGCCTGTTCGCCAACATGGTGGTGCTGCGCAACGACCTCTCGGGCGCGCCCACCCTGCGCGACACCGTGAGCGCGGCCCGCGATGTCGTCCTCGACGCCAACGCGCATCAGGAGCTGCCGATCGAGCGGCTCGTGGAGGCGCTCAACCCGCGCCGCTCGCGCTCGCGGAACCCGTTGTTCCAGAGCATGATCCACTTCCGGGGTGCGGACTGGGCGCCGACCACGCTGCCGTTCGCGTCCTCGGGCGCCTCGACGGTCACCGTGCTGCCCGCCGACTTCGACGTCTCGTTCCTGGATCTGAACCTGAGCCTGAACGTGACCGCCGACGGCGGCATGGACGTGCGCGTCGTCGTCAACGCCGACCTCTACGACCCCGCCACGGCCGCGCTGATCGCCGACGCGCTGGCCGCCACCCTGCGCGCCTTCGCCGAGACGCCGGACCTGCCGGTCGCCGAGCTGCGGGTGCTGCCGCAGGCCGACCTGGACCGGCTGCTCGCCGCACCGGCGCCGATCGCCGCCGCCACCACCGCGGGTGCGGGCGCGGCGGACTCCGACACCGAGCGTCAGCTCATCGCGCTGATCGAGGAACTGCTCGAGATCGACGACGTCACCGGCGAGGACGGCTTCTTCGCCCTGGGCGGCGACAGCGTCATCTCGATCCAGTGGTCGGCTCGTGCCGCGGCGCTGGGCCTGCCGCTGACTCCGCAGATGGTGTTCGAGTACTTCACGATCACCGAACTGGCCGCCGCCGTCGACGCGGCCGCCGCCGCGGAGCAGCCGAACGCCGAGGAGCCCGAACAGGTCTCGCACGCCCCGATGAGCGCCTCCGGCCTGGAGGCCGACGCGCTGTCGGCGCTGACGGCGGCCTGGCAGGCGCAGGGCTAGTGAACACGCAGGGACGGAAGGACATCGCATGAGTGCCCCGCAGATCGAGGACGTGCTGGCGCTGAGCCCGCTGCAGGAGGGGCTCTTCTCGCTGTCGCGGTTGGCGGGCACCGAGATCGACCTGTACACGATGCAATTCGTGGTCGACATCGATGGCCCGCTCGACGCCGAGCTGCTGCGCCGCAGCGCGCAGGCCATGCTCGACCGGCATCCGAACCTGCGTGCCGCGTTCTGGGACACCGATGTGCCCAAGCCGGTGCAGATCATCCCGTCCCGCGCCGAGCTGCCCTGGACCGAGCGCGACGCGCGCACCACGGAGTTCGACGCGATCGCCGAATCCGAGCGGCGCGTGCCGTTCGCGCTCAACCGGGGCCCGGCGCTGCGGGTGCTGCTGCTCGACGTCACCGACGCGCCAGAGCCGCGCAAGCGAATGATCCTCACCGCGCACCACATTCTGATGGACGGCTGGGCGGTCGCGGTGTTCTTCACCGAACTGCTCGCCGTCTACCAGGCAGGCGGCAGCCTCGACGGGCTGCCCGCCCCGCGTCCCTACCGCGACTACATCGGCTGGCTCGGCGCCCAGGATCACGACGCCGCCGCCCGCCGGTGGGCCGAGTACTTGTCGCGGGTCAGCGCACCGCTGGTGCTCGCCGACGGCACCGGCGAGCGCGGTTCCGCCGTGCCGCAGACCACGCGACTCCGCTTGTCCGCCACCGAGACCGAGCGGTTGCAGCGCTGGGCCCGCGCCAACGGCATGACGCTCAATACCGCCGTCCAGTTCGCCTGGACGCTGCTGCTCGGCCGGATCACCGATCGTCGCGATGTCGTCTACGGCACCACCATCTCCGGCCGCCCCGAGAAGCTCGCGGGTGTGGAGGGCATGGTCGGGCTGTTCATCAACACCGTCCCGGTCGTGCACCGCCTCGAGCCCGCCGAGCCGGTTGTCGCGCAATGCGCTCGCCTGCAACGGGAGTCGGCCGCCATGCGCGACATCGGCTACCTGAGCCTGTCGACGTTGCAGCGCGCGGCCGGGCACGGATCGCTGTTCGACACCCTGTTCGTCTTCGAGAACGCCCCGATCGACGACGCCATCCAGACCGTCACCGCGCCGGACGGCGCGCGGTTCCGGCCGATCGAGATGGAGAGCCTGGCCCATTACCCGCTCACCGTCGTCTCGCACCTGAGCGAGGGCGATCTGCTGGTCCTCGTCGAGGCGATCCCGGCCCTGCTCGGCCACCTCGACCCCGCCGATCTCGGTGCTCGCCTGGTCGCGGTGCTGCGCGCGCTGCCCGGGCTCGACGCCGAGGCCACGCTCGACGCGATCGACCTGCTCACTGTCGAGGAGCACGCCGAACTACGCTCGGCGGCAACCGATATCGCGCCCGCGCCGACCGCCACACCGTGGGAACTGTTCGCGCGCCAGGCCGCAGCGACACCCGACGCGACCGCGCTCACCACCACCTCGGGTGAGGTCTTCACCTATCGCGAGCTGCACGATCAGGCCTGCCGGCTGGCGGGGGAGTTCGCCGCTCACGGAGTGGGACCGGAAACCGTTGTCGCCCTGATGCTCCCGCGCGGCACCGCGTCGATCGTCGCCATCCTTGCGACCTTCGCCGCCGGGGCCGCCTATGTGCCGGTCGATATCTCGCTGCCGGTCGGCCGCATCGAATCCATTCTGCGTCAGTCGAACCCGGTGCTCGCCATCGCCTTCGGCAAGGATCGTGCGCTGCTCGACGGTATCGCCCACGGTTCGGCGGGAGACCGTCACCGACTCGGCGGATCGGAAGCGATCGATGCCGGGTCGCCCCGCGCCGGGAACGATTCGGCGCGGGTCGATCAGCGATCGACGGAAATCTTGCTGCTCGACGACCCCGCCGTCGTCGACCGCGTCGCCGCCCGCCCCGCGCAGGCCCCCGCGGTGCGCCGCGAGCTCGAGCACAGCGCCTACATCATCTTCACCTCCGGCTCGACCGGCGAGCCCAAGGGCGTCGTCGGCACCAATGCCGCCCTGGCCGGGTACTTCGCCGATCACCTGGAGCGCTTCTACCGCCCCGCGATGGCGAAGCTCGGCCGCCCGCTGCGGATCGCGCACGCCTGGTCGCTCGGGTTCGACGCGTCCTGGCAGCCGATGGTCGGTTTCTTCGCCGGTCAGGCGCTGCACCTGTTCGACGCCGAGGAAATGCGCGACGCGCACCAGATCGTCTCCGGCATGGCCGAATTCGGCATCGACATGATCGACACCACCCCGTCCATGCTGGCGCAGCTGGCGGCGGCGGGCCTGCTCGACCGGGAGCTGCCGGTGCTCGCACTCGGCGGCGAGGCGATCGACACCGCCCTGTGGGCTCGCCTGCGCGCGCTGCCCGGCACGGCCGTCTACAACTGCTACGGCCCCACCGAGACCACCGTCGAAGCAGTCGTCGCCCCGGTCGCCACTTCGGAGATCCCGACCATCGGCACCGCCAACGGCGGCATGGCCGGATACGTCCTGGACTCGCGGCTGCGCCCGGTGCCGCCCGGCATCGTCGGCGAGCTCTACCTCTCGGGCGTGCAGCTGGCCCGTGGCTACCTCGGCAAGCCCGCCATCACCGCCGACCGCTTCTGCGCCGACCCGCACCGGCCCGGTCAGCGGATGTACCGCACCGGCGACCTCGTGCGCAGGCTGCCGGGCGGCCGCTTCGGCTACCTGGGCCGCGCCGACGCGCAGGTCAAGGTGCGCGGCTACCGCATCGAGGTCGGCGAGATCGAGACCGCCCTGCGCCGCTCCGCCGACATCGACACCGCCGCGGTGACCGTGGTGCGGCGCGCCGGTGGCGCCTCGCTGGTCGGCTTCGTCGTCGGCAAGGCGGGACGCGCGGTGGTCGTCAGCCGGGTGCGCGCCGACCTGGCCCAGCGCCTGCCCGCGTACATGATTCCCGCGCGGATCGTCGTCCTCGAGCAGCTGCCGGTGAACGTCAACGGCAAGCTCGACGGGCACGCCCTGCACGAACTCGCCGAGCGGACCCTCTCGGCCGCCGACGGCAACGCCGCCGCCGAGACCCCCACCGAGATCGCGCTCAGCGAGGTCTTCGCCGAACTGTTCGACGGCCGCGCCCCCGGCGTCGACGCCGACTTCTACGAGCTCGGCGTCGACAGCATCGTCGCGATCTCCCTGGTCAACAAGGCCCGGCGCCGCGGCATCGCGCTCAATCCCCGAATGGTGCTGGCCTGCCCCACCATTCGCGAACTCGCCGCCGCGGCCGACGACGGCCCGGCCGTGGCCGCCCAGTCCGGCGCCGACGCCTACGGGGTGGTTCCGCCGCTGCCGGTGGTGTCGTGGATGTACGAGTACGGCAACTACCGCCGCTTCACCCAGAGCGCCTTGCTGCGCCTGCCCGCCGAAATCGACCGCGCCGGACTGGAAGCCACGCTGCAAGCCCTGCTCGACGCGCACGACACCCTGCGCGCCGTGCTCACCGACACTCCCGACGGACCACGCATGGTCACCAGGGCGCCCGGTGCGGTGCGGGCCGCCGATGTCGTCATCGAGGCGCCGCGCGGCCTCACCGGTGCCGAACTCGACTCGGCCATCACCGAATTCGCGCGCACAGCCAACGACGCCATCGACCCGCGCGCGGGCGACATGGTCCGGGCGGTGTGGTTCGCGGGGACGAGGAGCGCCGCGGATGCCGCCGGTGCGGATGCCGCGGCGGCGGTCGGCGGCACTACCTCGGGTGTGGCCGGGACCGACGGTGACGTCCTGCTACTGGCGATCCATCACCTCGCCGTGGACGTCGTCTCCTGGCACATCATGATCGACGGCCTGGCCGCCGCGTGGCAGCAGGTCCAGTCCGGGGTGACGCCGAAGATGCTGCCCGAGTTCACCTCCTACCGGCAGTGGTCCGAAGCCCTGTGGCAGCGCGCCGCCGAACCGGAAGTGCTGGCCCAGCGCGACTATTGGGCCGCCCAGGTCGCCGCGCCCGACGCCGCGCTGGGCGCGCGAGTGCCCGCCCCGGCCACCGACACCTGGTCCACTCTGCGCGTCAGCACGGTCGCGACCCCGGTCGCCCTGACCGAACGTCTGCTGGCCCGCGCGGGCAAGGACGAGGGTGTCCGTGAGCTGCTGCTCACCGCCCTCACCATGACCATGGCATCGGTGCACGCCGACAACGGAAACGACCCCGCCGCAGGCGCTTTGATCGCGCTGGAGGGTCACGGTCGCGCCGACGCCGAACTCGGCACCGACACCGCCAACACCCTCGGCTGGTTCACCAGCGTGTTCCCCGTGCGCCTCGGTGTCGGCGAGCACGCGGTGGATGTCGCCCGCGCGCAAGCGGATCCGGCCGCCACCCGCGCTCTGCTGGACAGCGTCGCGACACATCTGCGCGAGATCCCCCACCAGGGCCTCGATTACGGCCTGCTCCGCTATGTCGACCGCGTTCCCGACCTCCGCGGCGCGGCCGAACCCCAGGTCGAGTTCAACTACCTGGGCCGCATCGACCTCTCCGGCACCGAGGGCAACCCCTGGTCGCTGCTGGTCGGCGCCCACGACGCGGCCCTGCCGCTCGACCCCGAACCCGACCTGCCGCTGCGGTACGCGGTCGACGTCATCGCCGGCATCGGCACCACCCCTGACGGCCCCGCCCTGACCACCAACTTCCGCTGGAGCACGGCCCTGTTCACCGAAGCCCAGGCGGCACGCTTCGCCGACCTCTGGACCGAGGCGATCGCCGCTCTGGCCGACGCCATCTGACGCGAGACACCGGCGAAAGCGGGCAGCCCCGGCTGCCCGCTTTCGCCGTTTCCGGTGGTTAGGCTGGCGGACGGAGCATCACGTTCTTCACCGACACCCTTCGGAAGGAAGCCAAGATGAGCCCCACCATCGGCGCCGTAGTCATCCCCGTCACCGACCTGGAATCGGCCAAGAAGGTCTACACCGCCCTCTACGGCACTCCCCACACCGACGAGCCCTACTACGTGGGCTACAACGTCGACGGCTTCGAAATCAGCCTCAACCCCCAGGGCGACGCAGGCGCGGGCCCCATCGCCTTCACCGACGTCGAGAACGTCGACGCCACCCGCACCGCCCTGCTCGCCACGGGCGCCACCGAACACTCCGCACCCCGGGAAGTAGCCCCCGGCCTGCGCGTCTGCGTGCTCACCGATCCCGACGGCAACCCCTTCGGCCTCCGCGGGAAGTAGACATCCCGGCCGGGCGTCCCCCTCCGGGGCCGGGCCGCGATGGCGTCGATCAGGTCGGAGGTATCAGCGATGACAATGCAGTGGCGCTTGTCTCGAACTACGACTGCTGCGAGCCGACCTTCAGCCATGTTCCGGAGGTCCGGTGCCCGTGGATCGCCGTTCCGGCGACGCGCGCGGCCGGCCCGCCCCTCTCGCCGTCCGGCGTGCTGACGGCGTAGTCGGCGGTTCTGATCACGACCGTCCGGTCGAACACGTGGTCCACCCCGGCGTATTCGTAGACCACGTGGTCGTCCGCCTCCGAACGCAGCCGGAAGACCAGGTAGATCGCCATCGTCAGCGCCGACCGGACCGTCGGTCGGCGCAGATCGCGATCTGCCGGGCGAGCCGGTGGGTCAGTTCGGCGGGTGGGCCGGGGATGACGGTGAACTCGTCGGGGCCCTGGTGCTGCAGCAGGTATCGGCCGTCGTCGGGGTAGTCCAGCCAGAGGAAAGCCTTGCCGTCGCCGGTGGGTCGAGCGTCGACCTGGTAGCCCGGGTAGACGGTGATCTCGCCGGTCCCGATCCGGGCCCGGCGGAAGAAGCGCTGCGTCTGCTCGACGGTGGACAGGCGGGTCGGATGCCTGGCGTAGGTGGCCGCGTCGAGATCGCTGCGGCGCCCCTCGAAGCGGGGCGTGGTCCCGCCCGGCACGCGCGGCAGCGCCGCGACGATCTCGGCGGCCAGGTCGGCCAGCGGCACGATGCTCAGCGTGAGATCGCCACCTTCGTCCCGGGTCGGCCCGTGCGCCTGCACCGCCAAGGCCGCGTGATCCTCGATGATCCCCGCGTAGGCCCGCACGACCTCGGTCTGACCGGGCCCGCACAGGCCCTCGATCTCGACCCGCACCTCCGGCTCGAGCAGCGCGCCGAACACCTTGTGCAGCCGCTGGTCGTAGACCTGCTGCAGCCGCAGCCCGGCCGCCCGACGCCGCTCGGCATGGATCTCGATCGTCTCCGCGAACTCGGGGCGAAAGGTCAGCGGATACGGCAGCCGGTCCCGCCCGTGCCCCTCGACGCCGATGGCGAACGCGTGCGCGTCGAGCCGCCAGCGGCCCAGCGGCACCTGCTCGCCCCGCGTCGGTTCCCTGTCCTCCAAGGCTTGCTCCCAGCTCACGCGCCGATCACTCCACCCGGCGGCAGAGTCGGCGGCAACTGGCCGATGAGCTCGCTCTCCCGATCCTGAATGAGGTAATCGGGGCTGGTGTGCTCGTTCTCGTCGTCCTTGCCGTTGCCACCACGCCCGCCGCCCATCATGCCGGGCATGCCGCTCATACCCCGCGCACCGGCGGTACCCGCCGTCGCCGCGCGAGCGCCGGAGGCCGCGCCACCTGGCGTGCCTGACACACTGCGCCCCGCACCGGGCACGCCCGCGCCGGTGGACACACCGGATCCGGGCGATCCTCCGCCGGGCGAGCCGCCGGTCTTGGTGTCACCGGGGGTCGTCGGCTGCCCGGTTCCCGGCGTCGTCGTGGCGGGCGTGGTCGCCGACGGATCGGTGCTGCTGGGCGAGGTCGAGTCGTCGTCACTGCTGTCGTCGGTGCCGTCGTCGTTCTGATCGTCACCGGTATCGGTCGTCTGCGGCGAGGTCGTCCCGGGATTCTCCTGCGTCCCAGCGGGATCGGTTCCCGGCGTGGTGCCGTTGTTGTTGGTGGTCCCGTTGGTGGTCCCGTCGTTGCCGTTGCGGGTCCTGGGATCGCCGTCGCCGGGATTCTCGGTGTTGTTCTGCGGCAGCGGAAGAACCGGCGTCTTGCTGTCGACGATGACCGAACCCGGCTGATACGTGCCGATCATGAAGAGCCGGGCGTCCTCCTCCGCCTCGGTGGCGCGATGCTTCGCCGCCTTGACCACGCCATTGCCCGGGATGTGACTGATGAACTCGTCGAAGCCGGAAATATCGTCCGGCTTCGGAATCGCGATCTTCGACTGCCCCAGCAGACCCTGCATGTGGTCGATCCCGTTGGCGACCATCTGGAACGCGGTCGGCAACTTCGTCGCGTCGGTGGTGTAGCTCTTCACCGCCTCGATCGCCGCGTTCCCCGATTGCCCCGACCACTTCTCCGACAGCACCCGCTCGAAACTGTTGCGGTAGTTGGTCACCGCGGTCTCGGTCCCGGTCGTGAGCCGCCGCCAACCGTCCGCGCCGGCATTGACCGCCGTCGCGTCGACACCCGAACTACCGTCCTCGCCGTTGAGCGCCTGCCAGATCTGCTGGTGTGACCAGGTGCTGAACGGTTCGGGCGAGGTGATCGCCGCCTTGTCCATCGTCAGACCGGAATTGGCACTCAGCCGCGACCATTCGTCACTGATGATGGCCCGGTCGCCCTCCCACGCTTCCCGGCCCTGCTGATCGAGCCGGCTGAACTCATCGGCCCGGTCGTAGTTGTCCATCACCTTGAAAGCGCCGAGCGTGCCCACATGGCCGAGGAACTCACCGAACGCGCCGACGCCATTGGTGAGGCCACTCCAGAACCCCATCAGAGACCAGCCCCCGTCGCGCCCAGCGCGCCTGCGGTCTGCTGGTCGACGGCCTGCAGTTTGCCGATGGCGGCGAGGAAGGTGTCGCGTTGATCGCGGGCGATGGCGATGTGCTCGTCCAGGCGTTTGACCGCCGAGTTTTCGGCCGAGGCTTTGCCTTCGAGCTTTTCTCGGATGGCAGTGGCGGAGGGGAGATCGCCCCATCCGTTCAGTCGAGCGAGACCGGTCGCGTTGCTCCTCTGGTCCTCCAAATCGAGGATGTACTGATTTATGACGTCGGCGATCGCCTGTCCGAGGCCGTCCTCGATCTTGAACTCACCATTGATCGCTTGCGCCTTCATATCGCGCCAGTAGCCCGCATGGTCCTGAGTCATGGCCGTTCCCCTTACTTCGGCAGGTGCGGTTCGAGCAGCGCACCGTACTTCTCCGACATCTCGCAGGCATCGCCGATGCGCGGACCCTCTTTGCTCAACCACGACGTCCGAATCTCGAACATTCCCTGTTCAGCTTCGAAGGACACGTAGCAGGAGTCCGGGTCACTCGTCTCCTGCGAAACCAGGCCGGGTCGGCCATTGACGGTGGTATCGCGCAACACGACAGCACCGTCCTTCTTTCGCGCATCGCTGAGTGTGTGGCTCGTCGAGAACACTCCAACCATCCTGCGACCTGACCCGAATCGGTCGTCGAGGGGCTTCCAGCTGCACACCCGCCAGGACGATTCGCCACTCGGTGGATCAGTGAGAACATTCTTGGTGGCCGGGTCCAACCCAGCACTCCGCAACGCCTCATCCGACAGCGCCCCCCGACACGGGTTGAACACCTCGGTCGCCCCCGCCTTCGTAGGCGCGCCGGCCCCCTGCTCGGTATCCCCACACCCAGCAAGCACCGCCACACCGGCCAGCCCACAGACCATGGCCCGTATCACCACAACGCCTCGCACAGCTCTCCTACCTGGTCAGATGCGACAGTTCCCCGCCACTACATCCTTAGACGCACCCAACCCCCGACCGGTTCCATCCCCGCCTGCGGCCGTCCGCCATCCCCGACGACCTTACGGATACCCACCCGACCCGAACACAACCTCCTCGGTCTCCGAGGCACGCCGGATCACCGGGGAGATCCCCACGGTGGACCTTCGTCCTCGCGCTTCGCCGACCACAGTTACCTGCGGTATGTGCTCAGATGTCGAATGTTGTTGCCACCGGCCATGGCTCGCCGTCGGAGAGCGAGTGCCGGGCCTTCGTCACCGCTTGGATCAGGACAGGGGGCGCCGGGATCATCCCGTAGTCGATCTTCCTGGTCACTTTGTCGATGCTGACCCGCTGGTCGATCGGTGGCTGAGGCGGGTCGGATCGGGAGATGCATCGAGCTCGGACCGTCAGTACTCGCCCGGTATCCCGGAGTAGTTCGATCCGTACCTGCCAGGGCTCCGGGTGGATCAGTCCCACTCGGAAGTAGGCCTTGTCCCAGTTCGCGCGGTCGAGCAGGTGGACGGGGTGATCCGGTGGGTTCTGGCCGATGAGATGAATATGCGCGTTCTTCTTCTCGATCCCGTACACCTTGTAACCACCACCTGGGTCCGGTGGCATCGTTGTGTCGCCCTGCTGTGCCGGCCGCTCATTCGCCGGATGAGGCTTCTCCTGGCAAACCCATATCGTCGGAGTTTCCCAGACGAGGAAATCTCCGGGAGTGTTCAGCGCCCTTCGCAGGTAACCGATGACCTGTTCCTCGGTAGCGAGGCGCCTGCTCTCGGGCACACTGCCTCCTTCGGCGTCGGGCTGACACGGACCGTTCACGACGTCCGGTCCGGCGGCGAGTGGTATTCGACCTGGAGGTCATCGACCCGAACACCCTGTCGGGCAAGGCTGTCGACAACTTGCTCGGTGAAGCGTCGAGCCGGTCGGTAGTGGCTGCTCTGATCGCTGATCAGTCGAACGTGGCCCTGCCTGACATCGATCTCACCGGCGCCGGCCGCCGGTTCGCCCGCGAGGAAACTCGAGTGATGAAATTCGCCGAGGATGTGGTGCGGTGAAGAGTAGAGCGCGCCACTTCCATCCATCACGAAAATCGCGCGCCCGCCGTTGGGGGACCACAGCGTGCGGGCATCGCTCGTGTCCAGCAGTCGTCCGTGAGCGTCGTAGAGCAAACCGTCGCGGATGGTAATCCGATAAGATTCCCGTTCGCTGGGCGTCAAGTACGCGACTTGTTTGTTGCCCCACACGGGATTTCCGAGGAGGCTCTCGCCGCGAAAGCTGTCTTGAATCGGAGTGGTCGCGTAGTCTTCGGTGAATTGCTCCAGTTCGTCGGCGGTCAAACGGGTAACCCGACTGGGATCGATGCGCGTGACGGAGAGCAATTCATCGATGACAGCATTCGGTTCGGGGTCGTGTGTCGCATCGACGAGAACGATGTCGTCGCTGTCGTCCCAGAACGGGGTGAACATGCCGATAATTCTCCCCGACGCCATCCTCAGTGGCAGGAAGATTCCGTATTCTGTGCCCCAATAGAATCCGCGAGATAGCCGGGCTTGGATGTCGTCGACGCTGGACGATATGCGTGCGATCGGCGCGGCATTTTTGAAGGACGACACGCTGTCTTCGGGCAATAGGACATAAGGTAACGTCGGCCACGGGCGCATCTCGTCCATGCGTGCAACTACTCGACTCAAGAATTCTCGCAGCTCTCCTTCCCCCTGGCGCATCTGCACCAGTGCTGGAAGGGGCGCCCCCGTCGCGAGGCCGTTGGAGAGCGACTGGTACTCCTCCTCTGGTGTCAATGTGGCGAGTGGCTCTGTCAAGAGCGCGTACGCGATCCTGTCGACGACATGCTCGTCGAGTTCTTTTTCGAACTGCACCGAGTACAGGACTGCGTTCACGACAGGCCGCCAGTAGCTCACAATATTCCCTTTCATTGTGGTGGTGCTTCGAACTCGACTTGCCCGGGTGAAATCGGGATCCCCATACTTCTGAGCTGATTGATGGCTTGCATCGTATGTCCGCGCGCCGGTCGGTAGTGCCCGCTCGAGTCGGTCAGTAGCTGGAGCACTCCGTCGATGACGGCGAGTTCGCCTGCTGCGGCGACGTTTCCACCAGCCAAGAAACTGGAGTGGTGGAAGCGCCCACGGGCATGGTAGTTCGAGGCATACAGATTGCCGTGCTCGTCCATCACGAACACGGCGCGCCCGGGGCCACCCCAAGCGCTGACGCCGGAACTCGTATCGAATGGGATACCGTCGGCAGTGTACAGTTTTCCATCCTTCACATAGAGCCTCAGACGTTGACGCTCGATATCGTTCAGGTATGCGACTCGGAGCGGATATTCCCAAACGGAGTTCCGCTCTTCGTGCTCACCCCGATATGTTGGACCCATTTCCTGAGTCTCATAGGGTGGGCCGGCACTGTACGCCTGGTCTGTGAATTCCTGTGGAGGCGATGGCTGTTGACGGACACCCGGGTCAGCTGTTCTCGGCGGAACCGAAGGCGGCTGTCGTGGTGCGGTTGTTGCTTGCGGAGGCTCGAGATCTCGCCGCGGCCGCATCCCGAATAGTCTGCGGATTGCCCGTCGAAGAGTGCTGCCCGACCGTTGACGTGGCCGCGGCTCTGTCGACGAGCCGCTGTCGTTTGGCAACGCCTGCGGTGGCGCGGGTGGCGGCAGGGATTCCGGTGCGCGGAAACCTCGCGGATCGAACGGGCGGTTGCCGTCCGGCTGTGAACCGGGGGAGCCGAATCCGGAAGGAAACGTCGGCAGGTGGTTCGGATTCTGGGCGCCCCATGACGGAGGGTTGTGCGGTGATTGCGCGGCAGGTCGAGGTGCGGTGGTGTCGGTGGGCCTCGGGGTGTTTCTCGCCGGTCCCGGCGTCGGGAGTGTAGGCCGCGCTGGCGGGTTGGATTCCGGTGCGCGGAAATCGCGGGGCGGAGGCGGGACCTGTCGGCGGTTGTCGGGTACCGCGTGCGCAGTCTGGTGCCGGGTGTTCGGCGGCGGAGTCGGCGTGGTCGGTCGGGGCGGCTCGGAAGTGGGGTTGCTGGTAGGCGGGTTGTCGAGCCACGGTGGTGGTGGCGGGGTGAATCTGGCGCGATCTACGGCAGCGCTGAGCTGGTCGAGATCAGCAGGGGATACGTGGTCGCCGTTCGGGTCCAAGCCGAGTTGGTCGCGCAGCCGGGCGGTCAGTCCCGGCAGGTCGACGTTCGGATGAGTCGTGCCGGGCATTCCAGAGCTGTCGATCGGCATGTGCATGTCGGCGTCGGCAGGGTTGGTCACCGGGACGAGATCGACCATCATCCAATCCCCGTTGGGGAGCTGGAAACCGCCGTTGAAGTGCAGGTCGACGGCGAACTGGGCGCGTTGCAGCAGGGCGGCGACCGCGGCGGGGTCGAGATTCGCCGCGCCGGTGAGGTGGATGCCGATCCGCATGACAGAGACGGGCGAGCCGAGAGCGGTCGTGTAGCGGCCCCAGGTGAAGCGTCGGCGACCGCTTGGATCGGTGACCGGCTGCACGCCGCCGTCCGGCTGACGGGCACGGAGGTTGTCGCGGGCGGCACGTGATCGATTCGCGTTCTGTACCTGCTGGGGGGTGGGCACGGCGGAAGCAAGCGGGGGCTGGGTCGCGTTGCTCTCGGCCGAATGCGGCGTGGCTCCGGGGATGATCGGCGACCCGGTGGACGGTACGGGTTGGGGTGGCGCTGTCGGCGCGCCTGTGGAAGTAGCTGTGGTGTAGGGAGTTTCGTCCGACGGTGGAGCTACTGCTCGAAGCTGCCCTCCGTCGGCCAGGCTCCCGTCGCTCGGGAGCGGGCTTCCGCCCATGACGCCGCCGAGGCCGCCAGACTGTCGGTCGGGCGAAAGTTGTACGGGTTCTTGGTGATGGTCAGGGTCTGAGTTGTCGTCGGGGCGTCCGTCTGTTCGAGCGCGGTCACCTGCATCTCGTACTGGACCGTGCTCTGATCCTCCGAGATCCGCCGGAGGCTGATCCGGTGAAGCGGGGGGTACACCTGGCCGCCCTGTATCGGGCGACCCGTCTCGATCGCCTGGTCGAACTCCTCGCCGATCATCTTCGGTGGCAGGCTCCGATGTGCTGTGATCACTCCGGTCTGCTTGTTCAGCACGTAGTTCCCCAGGCCCAATCCCAGCCCCTGCTCGACTTCCCTGTCCGTCAATATCGCTCGTCCGACCCAGCCGTGTCTGGTCTCCATTATCAGGAACTCCCGATTCGGGCCGAACAACCGAGCCAGCGACTGTCGGGCCTGATCCTCCGTGAGAATTGGTTCCGCCATGCGGGTTTCCTCCGTTGGGATTGATGGGAGTGAATTCGAGGGTCACCGACGCATCGACCATCCAGGACGGGGGGACGTCGGAGGTCAACCCCGATTGTGGGTCCCACCATACGGGGCCGGCGGCGCCGGGTGGATAGACGATCACAGTCGCGTGGGATCCGTCGATTTCCGGGGATCCGTCGGCGTTGTATTTGAAGTTGCCGTACTTGTCCTGCGCATGCCAGCTGTTGACAACCAACGCGGATGAACCGGGCCCGAGAGCCGCGATGTGATCATGCAGTGCCTGGTATTGCTGGCTGATCGACACACCGCCGAAGTGGAGGAGACCTCCACCGAGCCATTGCGCAGCCCGCCCGAGACCCGATGCTTCACCACTTTCGGTGTCGGGAGTGCCATCCGGCTTCTTGTCGGAGCTACGGGGGGCTGCTACTTGTGGCAGGCCGTAGAAGGATGACAGGGCGGACAGTGAACAGTCCAGGCAATTGTTGCGGCGCCCTGGTTGTGTCGGGCCACCGTCGTTGATGGCTCCACCGTACGGATTGGTGCGCGGGTCGGCGCCGATCGTGAATTCGTTACCGTTGCGGAGGTAGTCCTCGACGTCGGTCTGGAATTTCGCTTGTTCGACCGGCGCCAGCTCGTTCGGCGCGAACGTGCGGAGGTCGGACGGGTTCGAGAACGGCGCAGGCGTATTCGCTCTGGCGATGTCGTTGCTGATAGCGCGGAGATCGTCGTCGGTGAGTGGCTGTTCGGGTTTGCCAGGCGGCAGACCCATGTGGTCGCGCAGGTCGTTGGCGAGGTCGAACCGGTGCTGCTGGGTGTTCAGGCGAAGGTCGGTGGCGTTGGGATTCGTCGAGAATTCGACGTCGACGAGGAATCTGTCGCCGCCGGGGAGCTTCTGATTGTGGTTGAAAGTGGCGTCGATCGCAGCGTGTGCGTACTCCATTTCCTGGTGCAGCTCGGCCGGGGTCATCAGATGCGCGTTGGGGACGTAGGCCCGGATGGTAGCCACCGTGACCCATCGACCGCCCACTTGGAATCGTCGGATCCGATAGGCGGGCGGTCGTGATTGGGACGGGTCCCGATTGGTGTCGACCGTGGTGGTCCGGCCGTCCTGCGATGGCAGGTTTCGCAACGAATCGCGCAGTGCACGAGCATCCGGGCTGTGGCCGGGTTCGATCTGCTGATCCGATGGGGTCGGCGATGGGGTGGGTGTCGGCGGCACATTCTGCGTGGCTGTGGGCTGTGCAGTCACGACGGACGACGCTGGGGGCGTAGAGGTATTCGTGTCCGGGCTTGCTGTCCTCGGCGTATCGGAAGCGGTCGGTGGGTTGGTGCTCGCCGGAGGCACGGGCCGGGCAGCGGCCGGTGTGGACTGCTGGGTTCCGGTGGTCGGTGTCGCCGGGGGTGGCGTGGTCGACCTGGGGGACGATGCCGGCGTAGTCGAGATGGGGCCCTGGGCGAATGTGGGTGTGGTCGACGTCGACGGCGGCGTTGTGGTGGGTGTCGTTGTGGGCGTGGGGGTTCCGGTTTGGGGGGCCGGGGCGGTCGTGGTGGCGGCGGTCGATGTGTCGGTGGAGGTCGGCTGGGTTTGTGGGTTTGCCGTTGTTGTCGTGTCCGGTTGGGTCGGGTTGTTCGGCGTCAGTGTGATCGGGACCTGTTGTGCGGGTGGGTTGTTCGCTGGGTCCGGATCGGTGGGGAGGTCTGGGGTGGAGTCGGTGGGTGTTATCGAGGGGGCGGTGTCGCCAGGGGAGGGGAGGGTTGGTACTTCCGGGTTGTCCTGGCCATCGGTGGTGGTGTCGACGGAGGTCGGTGGCTGGACGGGGCCGTTGGCGTTCGGATCGGACGGCGTGGTGTCGGCGGTGGTGGGTGCCTCGGCTTCGGCGGGGACGGTGTTCGGGTTCGATGGTGGGGCGTCGTCGGTGTTCGCAGGCGCGTTGTCCGGGATCGACGACGGAACGGTCTCTGCGGGGTTCGGGGCTGTGCCGGGGCCGTTTTCGTCTCGGGTGGATGGCGCCGAATCGTCTGTCGTGGCGGGGACGGAGTGGTTCGGATCGGACGGTGCGGAGTCGTCAGGGATGGGGGCGCCGTCGCTCGGATCCGACGGGGACAGCTCGGTCGCCGGAGTGTCGGGGGCGTTGTTCGGCGGGGCGGGTGCGCCCTCGGTGAGTGAATCGGGGTCGCCAGTCGTCGCGCCCTCGGTATCGCCGGTGGGTGAATTCGCGCCGCCGTCATCGGTTCCGGCAGGTGTGGTGGCATCGGGCTCGGTGTCGGTGCCCGCGGGGGTCGTGGTGCCGGGGTTGGTATCGGCTCCTGCGGGTGTGGTGGTGCCGGGGTCGTTCGGTGCGGAGTCGTCGCCTGCGGGCGTGGTGGCGTCGGGGGCCTCGGTGTCGAGTTCGGGGACTGTCGGGGCCGCGGCGGGGCCGCCGTGGCCGCCGGATTCGATGGTGCTCTGGACGCCGCCCGCGCCGGCGCTGGTGAAGGTTTCTAGGCCGATGTCGAGTTTGAATTCCTGGCCGAGGAGTGCGGCGCCGACGCCGGCGGCGGCGACCTGGGCCGAGACGTCGGCGCCGAGTTCGGTGACGGTACCGCCGACCACCTTGCCCGCCAGCTTGCCGGTGGCGGAGGAGGTGAGGTCGCCTAGAGCGCCGGTGCCGCCGCCGAGGAGGCCGCCGACCGCGCCGCCGACGGCACCGCCGAAGGTGGCCAGGCCCAGATCGGTCAGGCCGAACTTCGACAGCGAGCGGTCGCCGTTGGAGAGCTGGATGAGGCGGGCGGACAGGTCGGTGCCGCCCTCCTCCAGGGCTTCGAAGGCGGCGCCACGCAAGGCGAGCCGGGCGGCGGCTTTGGCGGCGCCGCGGGTCAGCATGCGCGCGATCAACTGTCTGATCGCGACCCGGACCGCGATCTGACCGGCGACCCTGGCCGCGGCGCCCGCCACCGCGCCGACCCCGGTCCACGCGGTGAATCCGGCCACCACCAGTTCGGCCGCGGTGATGATCATGGTGCCGATGATCACCAGCTTGGTGTGCTCGATGTCGTTGGCGCCGTCGTCGAGCAGTTCGGCCTGCTTCTCGCACCATTTCCGGACTGCGGCGAATGTCGCCGCGTCACCGTTGAGCAGTTTGTCGCGGAAGGCGGCGACGGTGGTGTGGGTTTCGCCTTCGGCCAGCGCCGTCAGCGCCGCGTTCAGCGCGACCGCGGCGTTGTCGTCGACGGTGTCGAGCGTCCGCGCCATGCTCGTCCAGGCGTCGGCGACGCGGCGCATCGCGGTCTCGTCGCCCTCGGGCCAATCACCGGCGCCGAGAATCCATTTCGCCACCCATTGCAGTTCATCGGGGATTTCGATGCCCATTCAGGCGGTTCCGGTGGTTTGGCCGAGCGCGCCCGCGGTGCCGGCGTCCTGGGCTTCGAGCGTGGTGGCGATGGTGACCAGGTTCGCGCCGAGTTGGGTCATCACCGTGGCCAATCCGGTCACGGCCTGCTGCCCGGAATCGACGCCAGGGGTGTAGTTCTTGGCGAACGCCTGGCCGATCTCGTCGTTGCCCCAGCATTCGCCTTCGTCGGCGATCACGCGCGCCAGCGCGGCCGCCGCGGTGGTGATCGTGTCGGCGACCGAGGTGAACGACGGTTGGGTGGCGCGCAGGGCCTGCGGGTCGACTTCCAGTGTCACCGCAGGTAGCTCCGGTTGCGGAAGTAGTCGCCCTCGTCGTCGTCGGAGTCCTCGACGAGGCGGCGTGGGGGTTCGGGGTCTTCGGTGGCCGGTGGCGAAGTCAGTTGGGCGATCAGGTCTTTCACGCTGACGGCGCCGGGGACCAAGTCTGGGAGGTCGGGGAACTGTCCGGCCAGATCCGTGATGGGTGCCATCGCCTGTTCCTGGATCTGCCGCACCTCGATGGTCATGGCGGTGATGGCCTCGGTGATCGAGCGGCCCAGCGAATCCGGTGTCGAGCGCTTGAAGGCGTCGGGCTCGATGTGCACTTCGCTGACACCGGCGATGGTGCCGGTGACCCGGACCAGGTTATCGGCCGACCACGCGCTGACCGCTTCGGTCGCCCGCGCCTGGGCGTCGAGCAGTGCGGACTTGTCGGCCGTGAACGAGTCGAGCATCGCGTCGATCTGCGCGCGCAACGCGTCGTTCGCCGCACGGGCCGGCGCCGACCAGTCCTCGTTCATGAACCCCTCGATCCGATAGGAAGCACGTCGAAAGGTTGGACGCGCCGGACCCGCCGACGGTTCCCCGGAGGTGAGATGGATCTCGTGGGAGTTTCAGGCGGTGCGCGAGCCCACGATGATGCTGCCGACGTTGCATTCCTCGAGTTCGTCGAGGCCGGTGGCGGTGGCGAAGGCGGCGGTGTCGCTGAAGCCCTGGGCGACGACGCCGAGGTTCATGGCGGTGGCGGCCAGGTAGACGGTCTGCATGAGGACGCCGACGTGCTTGAGGATATTGGCGTAGGCGACCTGCTCGTAGCTCCACATGACGCGGCCCGCGCGGGCCGAGACCAGCAGCAGGACCTGGGGTTCGGCGCCGCCGGCGAGGGTGGCCGAGGTGGACTTCAGCAGCTTCTGGACGGCGGGGGAGTCGGCGGGGGCGACCGGGCGCAGGACGTGGTCGGCCGAGTCGTAGTGGTACATCCCGTTGTCCAGGCCTGCGACATTGCGGATCACCGGGTAGATCTCGAGCTCGTAGGCGCCGCCGCCGGAGGGGTAGGGGCGGGAGCCGTCGGCGCGGGTGCGGGCGCTGCGGAACAGCAGCTCGCCCAGCTGGTCGGCGGTGATGGGGGCCGCGTCGTCGAAGGCGCGGGTGGACACGCGATCCTCGAGCGTGGCGGTCAGGCTGGGGTCGGCGGCGCGCAGGCCGTCGAGGTCGGGGCGGGCCAGGGCGATCGGCTCGCCGGCGAACGGCGCGCGGCGGGCGGGCAATTCGGGGAAGCGGCCGTCGGCCCAGCGGGTCGGGCCGAAGTCGTCCCAGGTGACCGTGCGGGCGCCGAGGGTGCTGCGGCGGTGGAACCACAGGTCGGGGGCGCTCCAGGAGCGGGTGCTGAACTCGTGCTCCTCCTCGTCGCCGTCGACGAGGAAACCGCACCACTGGAGATCGGCCATGAACTGCGACTTCACCGCAGCGGGCACCGGCGAGTCGGCCGCCATCGGGCCGTCGAGCAGCGCGAGCAGCCGCGGATCGTGGACGCGCAGATCGCACCACGCCCGCGGGTGCTCGAGCACGAAACCCTGGGCGTCGCGGTGCAGGACGGCGAACTTCGACAGCGTCGCCGACCAGGTCGGCAGGGGCACCTCGGGGCGCGGCGCCGGTTCGGCGAACGGGCGGATGCTGTAGAGGTCGCGGCCGCCGTCGCGCACCGTGACGGCCAGCCAGCCGCCGTCGGTGAGCTTGCGCATGAGCCCGGTGATGTCGTCACCGGCGGCGGCGGTCGACATCTCGGCCGCCGTCGCCGGGCCCTGGTTCAGCGTCTTCAATGCCTGCAGCGCACCCGCGCCCAGCCCGGTGAGCTTCACGTTGCGCGGCGGATTCAGCAGCACCGCCCCGGCCGGGGTGGTGAGGCAGGTGACTCCGGCGCGCAGCGAGAATCGGGTCTGGGCGGGATATGTGGAGGCGAGCACAGCGCAGTCCTTGCTGGGTCGAACGTGGTGGGGGAGGTGCTACTTCGCCGCGGCGGCGAAGGCGGGGCCCAGCTTGTCGAGGATGTAGGGCACCGACAGCGCGGACGGCTGGTTGATGGCGCTGATCTCCTGCGTGGTCAGGAAGACCACCGAGCCCTTCTGCACCGACGGCAGCTCGTTGTAGCCGGGCAGCTGGCGGTACTTCTCGTCCAGGCCGGGGGAGTAGCCGGCCAGCAGCAGGTCGGCGGACAGTTCGTCGACGCGCTCCGGCGAGAGCGCCAGGCGGCCCTGGTTGGACGGCTGCGCGGTGAGGTTGGCCGGGATCCCCATGCCCAGCTGGGTGAAGACCTTGGCCGAGCCGTCGTTGGGGTCGGTCAGCACCATCAGCTGCGCGGGGCTGGCCAGCCAGGTGCTGGCGAAGGTCTTGCCCTTCAGGCCCGGGTTGGCGGTGCTGATCGCGGCGAGCTTGTCGTCGACCTTCTTGATCACCGCGGTCGCGTCGGATTCCTTGTGCAGCACCTTGCCCAGCGCGGTGACCTGGTCCTGCCACGGGCTGACGGCGTCCTTGGTCAGCGCGGGCAGCGTCGGCGCGATCTTGGACAGCTCGTCGTAGGTCTTCTGGTCGGCGATGAACGGATCGGCCAGGATCAGGTCCGGCTCCAGCGCGGCGACCTGCTCGGCGATGCTGCCGGTGGTGTTGAGGGCCTTGGCCGACTTCAGGCTCTCCGGCTCCCACGGCGGGGTGCTCTTGGAGACCGCGGAGACGTTGTCGATGTAGCCGACGGGGACGACGCCGAGCGCCAGCGAGGTGTCGAGCCACTGGTTGCCCAGGGCGACGATCTTCGTCGGCGTCCCGGTGACGGTGGTCTCGCCCTTGGCGTGCGTGATGGAGACCGGCTCGCCCGAGCCCGCGGCATCGTCGCTGGAACCGCAGGCGGCGACGCCGAAGGCGAGCGCACCGGCGAGTGCGGCCACGGCCGCGCGCCGCCAGCCGCGCGAAGTCCGAACAGACGTCATCGTTGCATCCTCCTTCATCGAGGAAGGTTCCTCGATCGGCTCGTCGAGCCGGTTCCAGCGTAGGTCAGCCTAGGCTAACCTACGTCGGTTTCGGAGGGGGAATCGTCCCTACAGTGTCACCCGCTGGTCCTGCGGCATGAACAGCTTGTCGCCGTCCTTCACCTCGAAGGTGGTGTAGAACTCGCCGATATTGCGGACGACCTGGTTGCAGCGGAACTCGTTGGGCGAGTGGGTGTCCTGCAGGGACTGCAGGGTCGCCTCCTCGGTCTGCTTGTCGCGCCACTGCCGCGCCCAGGAGAAGAACATGGTGCGGAAGTCGGGCTGCGCGCCGGTGCGCTGGGCGAGCTTCTGATATGCCGCCAGCGCGATCTGCAGGCCGCGCAGGTCGGCCAGGTTCTCGCCGACGGTCAGCGCGCCGTTGACGTGCTGTCCCTCGGGCGCGCCCTCGGGGACCAGCACGTCGTACTGCTCGATGAGCTGCTGGGTCTTGGCGTCGAAGGCGGCGCGATCCTCCGGCGTCCACCAGTCGCGGCGGTTGCCGTCACCGTCGTACTTGGAGCCCTGGTCGTCGAAGCCGTGTCCGATCTCGTGCCCGATCGTCGAGCCGACGGCGCCGTAGTTGACCGCGTCCTGGGCGTCCTTGTCGAAGAACGGCGGCTGCAGGTAGGCCGCGGGGAAGACGATCTGGTTGGTGGTCGGGCTGTAGTAGGCGTTCACCGTCTGCGGCGACATGCTCCACTCCGACTTGTCCACCTCGGTGCCGAGCCGGGCGAACGCGCGCTTGGACTCGAAAGCGTTGATGGCGATGAGAGATTCGATCAACTTGCCGCGGGTCACCTGCACCGAGGAGTAATCGACCCACTTGTCGGGGTAGCCGATCTGGGCGACGATCTTGTCCAGCTTGGCGATCGAGGCCTCGCGGGTGGGCTGCGACATCCACGTCGAGTTGGTGAAGTTGTCGCGGTAGGCGGCACGCAGGTCGTCGACCATCTCCATGGCGCGTTCCTTGGCCGCGGGCGGGAAGTGCTTGTCCACGTACAGCTTTCCCAACGGTTCGCCGAGATTATCGTCGACGACGCCCACCGCGGAGCGCCACATCTCCGGCTTCTCCTCCAGGCCGCTGAGCACCCGGCCGACGAAGTCGAAGCGCGCGTCGGCGATCGCCTTGGGCAGGAAGCGCGCGTAGGTGTTGGCGATGTGCAGCTTGAGGTAGTCGCGCCACTGGGCGAGGTCGACCTCGCTCCACAGCTGCGCCGCCGCGGTGATGAACGACGGCTGGCCGACGACCATCTTGTCGAACAGCGACTTGGGCCGGTCGGTCATGCCCGCCAGCCACGGATCCCAGTCGAACTGCGGGCCGAGCGCGGTCAGCTCCTGCCAGCTCATCAGGTTGTAGGTGGCGTCGGTGTTGCGCAGGCGCACGCTGTCCCAGTGATTCGCGGCGATCCGCTTCTCCAGGTCGACGGTCCGCTGCGCCACCCCGGCCGGGTCGGCCATGCCGAGGCCCTTGGCCAGCTGCTCGAGGTAGGTCTGATAGCCGGCCAGCTGCGTCGCGAACTCGGGCTTGCGGTAGTACTGCTCGCCCAGGGTGAGCCCGGCCTGGCTGACGCTGGGGATGTAGGCCTTGGAGTTCTTGCGGTCGATGCCGATGCCCATCCCGATCAGCCCGGAGATCGGCGCCTCGGCCATGACCTTGGCCAGCTCGGGCTTGCCCGCGGCCTTGTCGAGCGCGCCGAACAAGCCGTTGAGCGGCGTGATACCGAGGCGCTCGATCTCGTCGAGGTCGAGGCGGGCGTCGTAGAGGTCCTTGATCTGCTGGGCCTCCGACCCCGGCTTCGGGTCCTTGATGCCCTCGATGATCGCGCGCAGCTGCTCGAGCGTGCGGTCGTTGGCGTCGGTGATGGCGCCGACCGAGGACTTGTCCGGCGGCAGCTGGTAGTCGCGCAGCCAGGCGCCGTTGACGTGGCGGTACAGGTCGTCCTGCGGGCGGATCGCCGGATCGCCGCCGCCCATGTCCACGCCGGTGAGCTTCACTTCGGGGGAATCGGACGTGCAGGAGGCCAGCGCGGCCGCGACGGGCACCAGGCCCATGGCGATCAGGAATGCGCGCCGATCCACGACCGACGGACGACCGGACGATGTCACTAGGTTCCTTCCCCGATGCGGCAGCCGCACCCCTGCTCGTTGCGATCCAGCCCGCCCAGGCTACCGGCGGGCGGGCCGATCGGTGGAGGTAGCGGTGAGCCCGGCCCGTTCTGTGGGCCGGATCGGGGACGGCTAGTCCGAGGAGATGCCCGCGCTGCCGGTCGCCATGTCGCAGGCCAGTCCGCTGCCCGCGTTCAGGATCTTCGCGACGGTGGGCACGCGCTTGGTGACCAGTGGTGCTCCGGTGGCGTGCAGCAGCAGCGACAGCTGCACCTCGACCTCGGTCTCGACGTGGTAGTAGGCGGTAGCCTTGGCCACGGTGACGCCGCCGACGTTCACCTCCAGGTCGACGGTGTCGCTGGCGAAGAACTTGCCGTTGGCGACGAAGTCGACCTGCGCGCCGACGTAGTCGTCGAGGCCGACGACATCGATCTTGGAGGTGCAGCCGACGGTGAGGGTGTCGGTGAGCATGTCGATGATCGGCCCCGCGGTGGCGTGCGGGGCGGCCAGGGCGAGCACGGCGGCGAAGGCGCTCGCGGTGGTCGCGATCCGGCGGATGGTCGGCAGGGTGATGTGCATGTGCGACTCCTCATCAGCTCGTACCTCGACGAGCAGGGCGACCGTAGCAACGGCGTGACCGCGCCCACAGAGATTTGAAACATATCTGCTTCAGATTTGTGGGAACGACCCCCGATTTGGGTCGACCTGGGGATTCACCTACACTAGACCGGTTGCCTGCGGGAGCTCTGCGCCCGCAATCCGGCAGTGAACCCCCAGTGGTAGGTATTTCCGCTGGCAGGCGCGCGTCCGGAGGGTGACTGACCATGTGCGTCGGGTCGGCAATCCGGCGTACGTATACATCCAGGTCCAGGAGGTGCTGAAGTGATTCAGCAGGAGTCGCGACTGCGCGTCGCCGACAACACCGGGGCGAAGGAAATCCTTTGCATCCGCGTGCTCGGTGGCTCGTCGCGTCGCTATGCCGGTATCGGTGACATCATCGTCGCCACCGTGAAGGACGCCATCCCCGGCGCGAACGTCAAGAAGGGCGACGTCGTCAAGGCTGTCGTCGTGCGCACCGTCAAGGAGCGCCGCCGTCCGGACGGTTCCTACATCAAGTTCGACGAGAACGCGGCCGTGCTGATCAAGCCGGACAACGATCCTCGCGGCACCCGCATCTTCGGCCCGGTCGGCCGTGAGCTGCGTGACAAGCGCTTCATGAAGATCGTTTCGCTGGCCCCGGAGGTGCTCTGACCATGAAGGTGCACAAGGGTGACACCGTCCTCGTCATCTCGGGCAAGGACAAGGGCGCCAAGGGCAAGGTCATCCAGGCCTACCCGGCGACCGGCAAGGTTCTCGTCGAAGGCGTGAACCGGATCAAGAAGCACGTCGCGGATTCCGCGAACCAGCGTGGCGCCTCCTCGGGTGGCATCGTGACCCAGGAAGCCCCCATCCAGGTTTCCAACGTGATGGTCGTCGACTCCGACGGTAACCCGACTCGCGTCGGCTACCGCACCGACGAAGAGACCGGCAAGCGGGTTCGGATCTCCCGTAAGAACGGGAAGGACATCTGACATGACCACCTCTGAGCAGACTCAGCCCCGGCTGAAGGCGCGCTACCGCGCCGAGATCAAGGACGCGCTGAACAGCGAGTTCGAGTACGCCAACGTGATGCAGATCCCGGGCGTCGTCAAGGTCGTCGTGAACATGGGTGTCGGCGACGCCGCCCGTGACGCGAAGCTGATCAACGGTGCCATCAAGGACCTCGAGCTGATCACCGGTCAGAAGCCGGAGGTCCGCAAGGCCACCAAGTCGATCGCGCAGTTCAAGCTCCGTGAGGGCATGCCGATCGGTGCCAAGGTCACCCTCCGTGGCGACCGCATGTGGGAGTTCCTGGATCGTCTGGTCTCCATCGCGCTGCCGCGTATCCGCGACTTCCGCGGTCTGTCGCCGAAGCAGTTCGACGGCAACGGCAACTACACGTTCGGCCTCAGCGAGCAGTCGATGTTCCACGAGATCGACGTGGATTCCATCGACCGCCCGCGCGGTATGGACATCACCGTGGTGACCACTGCGACCAACAACGAAGAAGGCCGTGCGCTGCTCAAGCACCTCGGCTTCCCGTTCAAGGAGAACTGAGCACATGGCCAAGAAAGCACTGGTCAACAAGGCCAACGCCAAGCCGAAGTTCGCGGTCCGCGCCTACACCCGCTGCCAGCGTTGCGGCCGCCCCCACGCGGTGTACCGCAAGTTCGGCCTGTGCCGCGTGTGCCTGCGCGAGATGGCCCACCGTGGCGAGCTCCCGGGCGTGCACAAGAGCTCCTGGTGACCCCGCGCTCCTCGTGAGCGCAGCCACCTAGGCGAATAACGAACGAAGGCACGGACTTCCGAGTGGAGTCCGTGCCTTCGTGTGTTCGCGGCACGGGTCAGCCGAGGTGCTGCCATTCCGCCCACGCCTCGTCGAGCAGTGGCGTGACGGCGTCGTAGATCTCCCACGTGTCCGGGACGTGATAGGTGGTCTCGTAGCGCGCGACCTCGGGGACGCGGTCGTAGGCGCGCAGGTATTGCCGGTAGACGGCCGCCGCGAAGGCCTGGCCGCGGGCGTTGAGGTGGCCCTCGTTCAGCTCACCGCAGCAGTGGTCGAGCAGATAGCGGCCGGGGGTTTTCGCGCGCTCGCGCAGGGCCGCCAGCTCCGGCCGTGGCCGGGGCTCCGGTTCGCCCCAGACGAGCGCGGTCGGCGAATGCAGGTCGTGCGCGACGGCCCAGGCGTAGAACATGCCGATGTGGGTCGCTCCCGCCTCGCTGTCCAGGCCCAGCTCCGAGGTCGTGTCCGAGTGCCAGCCGCAGTCGTCGTAGGTCATGGTTTCCCCCTGTGGTCGATGGAGCCTCAGGATCGCAGTACGCACCGACAATTCGGCCGGTCGCCGCCCGCGCTTCCGGAAGATGGGTGAAATATTCGGATTTCACTCTTGTGGAATGCTCGCGTCGTGTTCCCTTGGCGCATGAAGAAGTTCGCCACTGTCGCCGCTCTGTCCTGTGCCCTGCTGTCGGCCCCCGCCGTCGCCACCGCCGCCCCCGTCACGCCCGCGCCGGTCGCCGACTCCGGTTCGGCGCAGGGCGGCACCGGTTCCTCGCAGGGTGGCTCGGGGTCCTCGGAGACCGCGCTGATCTGCTCGCCGATCGCGCAGGTGCTGTTTGCCACCGGCAGCGTAGAGAAGCCGCCGCTGTACGACCTGATGTGCATGATCGTCGGATAGCCCTCGAAGCTGTTGCCCCGGCAACTCGGGGCGTGCGCACAGCGGGGGCGGACGGCACGGTAGGCGCATGAAGAAGTTTGCCGTGTCCTCCGCTCTTGCCCTGTTCCTCCTCGCCCCGGTCGTCACCGCGACCGCCGCCCAGGCCGAGGCGCCGGTCGCGGACAGTGGGTCGTCGAGTCTGGATGTGCTCTGCAGTCCGGTCGGTGGGCTGCTCGTTCTCGCGGGGAGTGCGGAGAATCCGTACGGCCCGCTGCTCAGCATGGTGTGTGTGACCCGCTGACGGGCATGTCCCGGTAGGTCAGCGGAAGGGGGACCGGTCGATTCCGCAGCGGAGGTCGGCCGGGGGGAGTTGGCCGGTGAACAGGTAGTCGCGCTTGACGTGCTCGGCGCAGGTGCTGGGCACGTACATGCTGCTGTGGCCCGCGCCTTCGATCACGACCACGCGGGCGTGGGCCAGCTGCGCGGCGCCGGCGACGGCGCCGCGCAGGGGCGTCGCCGGGTCGTACCGGCTGTTGAGGACCAGGATCGGGGCGGCGGTGTCGCGATTCCAGGGACCGGTGTAGCGGTCGACGTCGCGGGCAGACCAGAAGGCGCAGGGCAGGGCGTTGAAGACGGCGGTGCGGCCGAAATACGGGACGCGCAGGTCTTCGAGGGCGCCGGCCCGGCTGTAGACGGCGGGGTCGGTCGGGACGGCGCTGTCGGCGCACTGGATCGAATAGAACGCCTCGACGCGATTGCCCGGCTGCTCTTTCGCGAAGACCGCGTCGTGCGTCACGGCCGGAACCAGCGCGGTGCCCGCGTCGAAGAGTTGCTGCAACAGCAGCGCCAGGTCGGGATAGGTTTCCGGGCGCGCGAGGCTGCCCGCGGCCGCGACGAGCTGCCCGTACGTCCACGGGGTGCCGTCGACGACGATGGGCGCCAAGCGCGCGCGTTCGGCGAGCGCGATCCATTTGAGTTTCGGCTCGCCCGCCGAGAACGCGCAGTCCGGGCCCGCGGCCGAGCAGGCGCGCAGGAACGCGTCGAAGGTCTCGGCGACGGCGTCGGCCACGCCCTGCCTGGTGTCCAGCGGCAGGGTCGCGCCGTCGGTGCCGTGTCCGTTCGCATTGCCCTCGAAGTCCAGCGACCCGTCCAGTGCCATCGCCCGCACCCGGCCCGGGAACATGTTGGCGTAGACCGCGCCGACCTGGGTGCCGTAGGAGATGCCGTGATAGCTCAGCGCGGCATCGCCGACCGCGCGGCGCAGCAACTCCAGGTCGCGGGCGGTGTTCGCGGTCGAGGCGTGCGCCAGGATCGGGCCCGCGGACTCCGCGCAGCGGCCCGCGATATCGGCGGAGCGGTCGAAGAACTCCGGCTCCTCGGCGGGATTCGACGGTGTGCCAGGGAAGGTCGCGAAGTAGGCCTGCTGCTCGTCGTACGAGGGAAAACAGCTGGTCGGGGCGCTGCGTGCGACCGAGCGCGGGTCCCACGACACCAGATCGAACCGGGCCCGCAGCTCCTCGGAGAACAACCACGGCCACCGCGCCCGCTCCCGCAGCCGATCGACACCGGACGGTCCGGGCCCGCCGAAGTTCACGAACAGGGTGCCGATGCGCCGGTCGGGATCGGTCGCGGGCAGCTTGATCACCGCCAGGTCGATCTGCTCGCCCTGCGGACTGCGGTAGTCCAGCGGCACCTGCGCCCAGGCGCAGGAGAAGCCGTCCTCGCAATCCGACCACCGCAGGTCGGGAGTGCCGGCGGCCTCGGCGAGCGGGTCGACGTACGGATCGGCGGCGCGGGCGGGCGCGGGGATGGTGAGGGCGCCGAGACCGAGCAGAACAGCGAGAACGCGAGTCCAGCTACGGCGAGTTCCACGGCGCCCAGAGCGCGAATACAACTGCCGAGCCTCCTGCACAGATCGGGCGAACCTCGCGAAGCTATCACATGCTTTCCTCAGGAAACTAGTTGGCGGCGAACGGAATTCGCCGAGCGCACCCCCGTCCGGTCTGGTCCGGACCGCCCGCGCGGGAATTTGTTTCGAATTGTTCGGTGAACGTGAGGTTAAATATCCCGAGGTCAATTCTGTGTTTTTCCCGATAATCGTGAAATCGCGGTGGCCGACCCTCTGATCCATCGCTAGGGTCGGGATGGTCGCGCGGAAATGTGGCGCGACCGGGTGTCAAAGACGATCCCTAATTCCAGGACAACCGGAGGAGTGGGATGGTGACGACAACCACAGAGAAAACCGGGCGTGACCTGGCCCACCGGGCGCCGCTACGCGGGATTCCCGCGGGCGCGATGCCGATGGTCGCCTTTCTTTCGATATTGGCCGGATTCATCGGCGCGGCCGCCTATACGCATTCCGCCGGATATTTCGTGACATTCATGACCGGAAATACCGAGCGGGCCGTTCTCGGCTGGTTCGACAATGATCAGCTGCTGGCCGTCGGTGCCATCACGCTGCTCTTCTCGTTCGGGCTCGGCGTGTTCGTCGCCTCGCTGCTGCGCAGGCGGTGGTGGCGCGACAGCCGCCACGGCGCCGCGGTGGTGACCACCGCGGCGCTGGTGGTGGCCGCGGTCGTCGACTTCGCCCTCGACCGCACCGGCGGTCAGGAGGTGGGGTTCATCCCCATCGCGTTCGTCGCCTTCGCGGTCGGCGCGCTCAACACCGCGTTCGTGAAGAACGGCGAGACCAGCGTCCCGCTGAGCTATGCCACCGGGACCGTCGTGAAGCTGAGCCAGGGGATCGAAAGCCATGTCAGCGGCGGTAGCGCTCGCGACTGGCTCGGCTACGGCGGGCAGTACGCGGCCTTCGCGGTCGGCGCCTTCCTCGGCGGAGTGATGAGCCTGGTCGTCGGTGGCGAGCTGATGCTCATCGTGGCCGCCGCCGTCTCGGCCGCCGCGGCGATGCTCACCGCCAAGGCGGCGCGCGCGGTCGCGGCCTGACGCACCCGGCCGCGCGAACCGACCCCGATTTGGTCCTGACCACGGCGTTGCCTACACTAGAGCGGTTGCCTGGGCACCTCTGTGTCCGCTGGCGCCTCGCTGATGTGTGTAAGCGGGCGGACGGTCCAGGCGCCGAGAGCTCGTTAAGAGAACTCATCCGGTCGGTAAGTGCCGTCCGGACCAGCCGAATTGTTGTAGGCCCACGGTCGGCGTGTGTGAGCGCGCCGATGCTGCATGGGAACCGCAGCGAGAAAGGTGTCGAGGTCTAACCATGACCATGACTGATCCGATCGCAGACTTCTTGACGCGTCTGCGCAACGCCAACTCGGCGTACCACGATCAGGTGAAGGCGCCCCACTCCAAGCTCAAGGCGAACATCGCCGAGATCTTGAAGCGTGAGGGCTACATCGCCGATTACCGCACCGAAGACGCGCCGGTGGGCAAGGCCCTCGTCGTCGATCTGAAGTACGGCCCCAGCCGTGAGCGCAGCCTGCAGGGCCTGCGTCGCGTCTCGAAGCCGGGTCTGCGTGTGTACGCGAAGTCCACCAACCTGCCCAAGGTCCTCGGCGGCCTCGGCGTGGCGATCATTTCCACGTCGACCGGTCTGCTCACCGACCGTCAGGCGGCCAAGCAGGGCGTGGGCGGCGAAGTCCTCGCCTACGTCTGGTAAGGGAGGTCAGGACTAATGTCGCGTATTGGTAAGAAGCCCATCGAGATTCCGGCCGGCGTCGACGTCACCATCGACGGCCAGGTCGTCACGGTGAAGGGGCCCAAGGGCACCCTGTCGCACACCGTGGCCGAGCCGATCACCGTCACCAAGGGTGAAGGTAACGAGCTGGAGGTGGCCCGTCCCAACGACGAGCGCGCCAACCGTTCGCTGCACGGCCTGTCCCGCACCCTGATCGCCAACATGATCGAGGGTGTCACCAAGGGCTACGAGAAGAAGATGGAAATCTTCGGTGTCGGTTACCGTGTGGCCGCCAAGGGCTCGAACCTCGAGTTCGCCCTGGGCTACAGCCACCCGGTGCCGATCGAGGCCCCGGAGGGCATCACCTTCGCGGTGGAATCGCCCACCAAGTTCTCTGTGTCCGGCATCGACAAGCAGAAGGTCGGCCAGATCTCCGCTGTCATCCACGGACTGCGTAAGCCCGACCCGTACAAGGGCAAGGGCATCCGCTACGCCGGCGAGGTCGTTCGCCGCAAGGTCGGAAAGACGGGTAAGTGATCATGGCGCAAACTGCTAACCAGAAGGCCAAGCGGATTCCGCTGGGCAAGGACAACTCGACCAAGCGTCGGCTGTCCAAGACCCGCCGTCACTTCCGTCTGCGCAAGAAGGTCGTCGGCACCACCGAGCGTCCGCGCCTGGTGGTCAACCGCTCCTCGCGGCACCTGCACGCTCAGCTCGTCGACGACTCGGTGGGCAAGACCATTGCCGCCGCGTCCTCGATCGAGGCCGATGTGCGCGCGCTGGAGGGCGACAAGTCCGCCAAGGGCGCCAAGGTCGGTCAGCTGATCGCCGAGCGCGCCAAGGCTGCCGGTATCGAGTCGGTCGTGTTCGACCGTGGTGGTCACGACTACCACGGCCGCATCGCGGCGCTGGCCGATGCCGCTCGTGAAGGCGGGTTGAAGTTCTGATGACTGTTATTTCGAACGGAAGGAACGTCTGATGCCGGGACGTCAGCGGCGTGACGGCGGCAACGGACCCGCCGGACAGAACAGCAATGCCCCCGAGGGCAACCGTGGCGACCGCCGCGGTGGTGGCGATCGTCGCGGTGGCGGCGACCGCCGCGACAACGCTGCCGAGAAGAACCAGCTCGAGCGCGTAGTCGCGATCAACCGTGTCTCCAAGGTCGTGAAGGGTGGTCGTCGCTTCAGCTTCACCGCCCTCGTGATCGTCGGTGACGGCAACGGTCTGGTCGGCGTCGGCTACGGCAAGGCCAAGGAAGTTCCCGCGGCCATCCAGAAGGGTGTCGAGGAGGCTCGTAAGGGCTTCTTCCGCGTCCCGATGATCGGCTCGACCATCACCCACCCGGTTCAGGGTGAGGCGGCGGCCGGCGTCGTCATGCTGCGTCCGGCTTCGCCCGGTACCGGTGTGATCGCCGGTGGCGCGGCGCGTGCCGTGCTCGAATGCGCCGGCATTCACGACATTCTGGCCAAGTCGCTCGGTAGCGACAATGCGATTAACGTCGTTCACGCGACGGTTGCCGCGCTCAAGATGCTCCAGCGTCCCGAAGAGGTTGCCGCGCGTCGCGGTCTGCCGATCGAGGATGTCGCTCCGGCGGGCATGCTGCGTGCGCGTGCGGGACAGGGAGCCTGACCATGGCTGATCTCAAGGTGACCCAGATCAAGAGCACCATCGGCGCCAAGGCGAATCAGAAGGACTCCCTGCGTACGCTGGGCCTTCGCAAGATCCGTCAGAGTGTTGTCCGCGAGGACAACGCTCAGAACCGCGGTCTGATCAACGTCGTGCGCCACCTCGTAACTGTTGAGGAGGTCTGACATGACCATCAAATTGCACCACCTGCGTCCTGCGCCGGGTTCCAAGACCGAGAAGACCCGTGTGGGTCGCGGTGAGGGTTCCAAGGGCAAGACCGCCGGTCGCGGTACCAAGGGCACCAAGGCCCGCAAGAACGTCTCCCCGGCGTTCGAGGGTGGCCAGATGCCGCTGCACATGCGCCTGCCGAAGCTGAAGGGCTTCACCAACCGCTTCCGCGTGGAGTACCAGGTTGTGAACGTGGGCCGCATCGCGGAGCTGTTCCCCGAGGGCGGCACGGTCGGTAAGGCCGAGCTCGTCGCGGCCGGCGCCGTTCGCAAGAACGAGCTGGTCAAGGTTCTCGGCGACGGTGAGATCGGCGTGGCGGTCCAGGTGACCGCCGACAAGGTGACCGGCTCCGCCAAGGAGAAGATCGCCGCAGCCGGTGGCACTGTCACCGAACTGGCCTGACGGTACTGTTAGTCAGCAGTGGACACCGGACGAGTCGCGAGCTCGTCCGGTGTCACTGTTAGAGTTCAAGTGTTGTCTGCCAAGCTCGTCATCGGCTGACGTTTCCGTAGAACCGAAGTCGCATGGCATGACCATGTCGTTCGCCAGGAGGATCTGTGCTTTCCGCCTTCGTATCGGCCTTCCGGACTCCGGACTTACGGCGGAAGATTCTCTTCACGCTGGGGTTGATCGCGCTGTACCGGTTGGGTGCCGCGCTGCCGTCCCCCGGCGTCGACTACCGCGCGGTCCAGGACTGCGTGAAGCTGGTCTCCGGCGGTGATTCCGCCGGTATCTACCAGCTCATCAATCTCTTCTCCGGTGGTGCGCTACTGCAGCTGTCGGTGTTCGCGATCGGCATCATGCCGTACATCACCGCGAGCATCATCATCCAGCTGCTGACCGTCGTCATCCCGCGGTTCGAGGAACTGCGCAAGGAAGGCCAAGCAGGCCAGACCAAGATGACGCAGTACACCCGGTACCTGTCGATCGCGCTGGCGATCCTGCAGGCCACGGGTCTCGTCGCGCTCGCCGCGCGCGGTCAGCTGCTGCAGGGCTGCACCGAGCCCATCCTCGCCGACACCAGCATCTTCGGCATGATCATCATCGTCCTGGTGATGACCGCCGGTGCCGCGCTGGTCATGTGGTTCGGTGAGCAGATCACCGAGCGCGGTGTCGGTAACGGCATGTCGCTGCTCATCTTCGCCGGTATCGCCGCCCGCCTGCCGATCGACGGCAAGCGGATCCTCGACTCCGACGGTGGCCTGATCTTCGGCCTCGTGTGTGCCGCCGTCCTGGTGATCCTGGTGGCCGTGATCTTCGTCGAGCAGGGCCAGCGCCGGATTCCGGTGCAGTACGCCAAGCGCGTCGTCGGTCGCAAGATGTACGGCGGTTCCTCGACCTACCTGCCCTTGAAGGTCAACCAGGCCGGCGTCATCCCGGTGATCTTCGCGTCCTCGCTGCTCTACCTGCCGAACCTGATCGCGCAGCTGACCGGGTCCAGCACGGCGACGGAGCCGAGCTGGTGGCAGGAGATCATCCAGAAGTACCTGGTGAACCCGGGCAACCCGGTCTACATCGCGATCTACTTCGGTCTGATCGTGTTCTTCACCTACTTCTACGTCGCGATCACCTTCAACCCGGAGGAGCGCGCGGATGAGATGAAGAAGTTCGGCGGCTTCATTCCCGGTTACCGTCCGGGCAAGCCGACCGCCGACTATCTCAACTACGTTCTGAGCCGCATCACCCTGCCTGGCTCGATCTACCTCGGTCTGGTCGCCGTCCTCCCGAACCTGTTCCTGGACATGGGCTCGACCGGTGGAGCGGCGAACCTGCCGTTCGGCGGTACTGCGGTCCTCATCATGGTCAGCGTGGGTCTCGACACGGTCAAACAGATCGAGAGCCAGCTGATGAATCGAAATTACGAAGGGTTCCTCAAGTGAGAGTTGTTCTGCTCGGTCCGCCGGGTGCCGGCAAGGGTACTCAGGCCGTCCTGCTGTCGGAAAAGCTGGGCGTTCCGCACATCTCCACCGGAGACCTCTTCCGCGCGAACATCAGCCAGCAGACCGCCCTCGGTCGCGAAGCGCAGAAGTACATGGACGCGGGTGACCTCGTCCCGAGCGACGTCACCAACCGCATGGTCGAGGCCCGCGTCGGTGAGCCGGACGCGGCGAACGGCTTCGTCCTCGACGGGTACCCGCGCACGACCGACCAGGCCGACGCGCTGAAGAAGATCCTCGAGCACAACGGCACCGCGCTCGACGCCGTGCTGTGCTTCGTGGTCGCCGAGGACACCGTGGTCGAGCGCATGCTCGCCCGTGGGCGCGCCGACGACACCGAGGACGTCATCCGCAACCGGCTGCGGGTCTACCGTGAGGAGACCGAGCCGCTGCTCGAGTACTACGACGGTCTGGTCGTGACCGTCGACGGTATCGGCGAGGTCGACGAAGTCAACGCACGGGCGCTGAAGGCGCTCGGTCAGTAACCACCGATCGGAGTACTGAGGCCGGATGGTCTTCAACCGTAAGAAGAAGGTCGTGCCGTTCCGTTCGGCGGGCGAGCTGGATGCCATGGCGGCAGCCGGCGCGATCGTCGGGCGGGCGCTCGTCGCCGTCCGCGCCGCGGCCAAGCCCGGCGTCTCGACGCTGGAGCTGGACGAGGTCGCCGAGCAGGTGATCCGGGACGCGGGCGCCGTGCCGTCGTTCAAGGGCTACCACGGCTTCCCCGGCTCGATCTGTTCTTCGGTCAACGATCGTGTGGTCCATGGGATCCCCTCGGCGAAGGAAATTCTCACCGAGGGCGATCTCGTTTCCATCGACTGCGGTGCCATCCTCGACGGCTGGCACGGTGACTCGGCGTGGACGTTCGGCGTCGGCAACATCATCGAGGCCGACGCGCTGCTGAGCGAGGCGACCAAGTTGTCGATGGAAGCGGGCATCGCCGCGATGCTGCCGGACAATCGCCTCACTGACGTCTCGCATGCCATCGAGCTCGGCACCCGCGCCGCCGAGCGCGAGCACGGCCGGGCCTACGGCATCGTCGACGGCTACGGCGGTCACGCCATCGGCCGCGAGATGCACATGGACCCGTTCCTGCCGAACGAGGGCGCCCCCGGCAAGGGCCCGCGCCTGGTCGTCGGCTCGGTCCTGGCGATCGAGCCGATGCTCACCCTGGGCACCACCGAGACCAAGACCCTCGACGACGAGTGGACCGTGGTCACCACCGACGGCACCCGTGCCGCGCACTGGGAGCACAGCGTCGCCGTCACCGAGGACGGTCCGCGCATTCTCACCCTGCGCCCGGAGTAGTCGGCGCGCAGCAGGTTTCGAACGACGGCCCGGTCAGCCTTCCAGCAGGATGGTGACCGGGCCGTCGTTCGTCAGCTCGATGCGCATGTGCGCGCCGAAGTGCCCGGTGGCCACGGTCGCGCCGAGTTCGCGCAGGGTATCGGCGAAGGTGTCGACGAGAGGTTCGGCATGTTCCCCCGGGGCGGCCGCGTTCCAGGACGGTCGCCTGCCCTTGGCGGTATTGGCGTAGAGGGTGAACTGGCTGACCACCAGGATGGGCGCGTTCAGGTCCGCGGCGGAGCGCTCACCGTCGAGAATCCGCAGCCGCCACGCCTTGTCCGCCAGGGCTTTCGCGGTCGCCTCGGTATCGGTATGGGTGGCCCCGACCAGGGCGAGCAGCCCGTGCGGCACCCCCGCGCCGGCCGGGTCGATCCGGCCGACCACCTCGTCGTCGACGCTCACCTGGGCACTGGTCACCCGCTGCAGCAGTACTCGCACAAGCACCGATCATGCCAGGCGCCGACGACGGGTCAGGGCTTGCCGAAGAACAGAATGTCGGTGCCGTACTCGGTGAGCGGGCGACTCTCCGCGGCCTGCCGGATGCCGCTGCCGGGCAGCTCGGTGACCTTGGCGAACATCGGCGCGTTGCCGAAGGCCGCGCGGACCTGCGTTTCGGAGGCATAGTCGGCGCCGTAGTCGGCCAGGGTCGCGAAGTCCAGGGGCGCCAGTGGCGCGTCGAGCGGGGCCTGTCCGGCGGGCCTGCCGAGCGCGGCGTACTGGGTGGCGACGCCGTTGTCGTAGAGGCACAGCTCGTAGGAGATGTTCTCGATGGTGGCGACGGTCAGGACCGGCCACTTCTCCGAGAGCCGCACGGCGAGCGGATGCTTGCCGAGCGCGCCGATCTCCCAGTTCAGGCTCTTCACCGAAATCCAGCTGCCGGAGGACTTCTCGACCAGCACCACATCGGCGGACAGCTCTACGGCCGGGTTGGTTACGGGTTCCTTGACCCCCCAGTGCTTTTCGTGCACCCCGGCGAATCGTCCCGCGTCCACCGGCTCGACACCGTCGCGCGCGAAAGCCGCCACGATCGCCGCCCGCACCTGCTCGAGCGCGTCCGGCGCCGAGCAGCGCACCGCGAGCGCGCCGTAGGTCGCCGAGATCTCCACCGGCCGCGACGGCGGTTCCGGCATCGCGCCCGCCGCGAGCGGCTTGAGCCCGACCAGCGCCAGCCGCCAATTGATCTCGTCGATGGTGGCCAGGTCGCCACCCGACTGGTAGAGGATCTGCTGCTGGGTGAGCCGCCCGGCCCGCTCCAGCGTCGGCGCGCCCAGCTTGATCAGCGCCTGGGTGGTCTTGACGGTGAGATCGAGTTCTTCGACCCGGGTCTCGCGCAATCGCGCGGTGCTCGCCGCGGAGGTGACCTCGGAATACAGCGTGCGATAGCTCGCGATGGCCTGCTTGCGTGAGCGGCCGACCATCATCGTGCGCAGCAGTGTGCTCAGGCTGGCCAGATACTTGCCGGGCTGTTCGCAGGTGCGCGCGTACATGGCGGCGCGGATCCGCACCGCGTCCTCGGTGGCCGCCACCGCGGCGTCGTGATCGAGCCGCATCAACCACACGCCGCACTTGGACAGCCCGTCGGCGCACATCGGCTGCACATCCGGATAGTCCTGCGCGACCTGGCGATACGCCTGGCACGCGCTGCGAATGGTGTTGGTGGCCAGCTGCCGATGTCCGACCAGCCGCGTCGCCTGCTCGAACAGCCGCAGCGAATCCTGCAGCGCACCGGCGTATTCGTAGCTGACGTAGCCGCCGACCAGCCAGTGCAGCCGGATGGCGACCGCCTCCTGGGCCGGTTCCAGCGCCTCGGCGGTGCGATCGCGACCCGACGGATCATCCCGGGTGGCGAGTAGGCCCTGGGCCAGCTCGGCGAGGGAGCCGGCCAGCCGCAGGTAGTCGGCGGGGGCCTGGCTTCTGGTCGCGGTACGGTCGGCCGCTACGCGCCGTTCGAGGCCGCTCACATCGGTCATGAGCAATTCCATCGCGACGTCAATCCTGGCCTCATCCATCGTTCGAGCACGGCCACTGGGCGGCCGTTCAGTGTGTCGTCCGAGTTTGGCACAGATCGGCGGTGGCTGCCGGACCGTCCGGCGAACCCGGATGTTCATCCACGAGGGAGTCCGGTGTTTCCCTGTGGCTGTGCATATTTCGCATTGCTTACTAGAATGCATGCGATCGAGCCGACTGCGCGAGGGTCGTCGGTGGGGCGCTGCGAGGAGCGGTTGGCGTGGGAGATTCTCCCTACGAGGGGTTGGCGGGCAAGGCCAAGATCAAGGTGGAGACGGGCGCCGCGCTCGAAGCCGCCAAGGCGTGTAGCTCGGCGATCGAGATATTCAAGGGCTGTCAGAACCTGATTCGCGACCACGATCTCAACAACTACGACGAGTCGAAGCTCGGCGGCAGCCAGGTCGACGCGGGTCCACCACTGCGGACCAAGTTCATCACCGAAGCCACCCAGGCCAAGGACCTCATCGGGCGCTACATCGATTCGCTCGAGGACCTGGTGACCATGTTCAAGGCCGCGGGCGAGTCCTACACCGAGACCGACAAGGGCTCGGGCGACAATATCGCCGCGCTCAAGGGGCAGCTGAAGGACGTGAATTCCGCGCCCGGAGCCAAGGACCTGAAGGGCGAGGTCACCGAAGCCGGTGGCTACAAGCCGGCGCACTGGGAAGTCGATGTCAAGGTGCGACAGGGCACCGGCATGGAAATCAAGATGGAGAAGCACAACTACGACATCGAGACCGCCAACGTGCCCAAGCACGTGGGTACCGCGACCGCGGAGTCGGTGGGGGTGCGAATTCCGGTGCGGGCGGCGGACAACATGTCCTGGCGCGACATGTACGACCTCGGTCAGCGCATCTCCTGGCAGGAAGTGGCCAACGACGCCCCGATCTGGGAGGCGATGGCCAACGCGGTGCACGGCGCCGCCTACGACCTCGACCAGAAGCTCGCCTCGATCACCGCCGATCGGTGGCAGAGCCAGGGCGGCGACACCGCGCGGGCGGCGATCGCCACTTTCGGCAAATCCGCGATGGTGGCCAGCGATTCCTTCAGGATGATGCAGTCGAACCTCGAGTACACCGCGAACTGGCTGTACGCGACCAAGGTCTGCATGCCGATCGAGACCGAGGACAAGTGCGACGACGATCTGCAGGAGAACCGCGATCGGTACGAGCGTCACTACGTCAACGGGGTGATGAACACCGAGAAGTTGTTCCCGGCGGCGGCCGAACCCGCGGCGCCCAAGGGCCCGGTGACGACGCCGAACAACAACAACAATAACAACAACAACGGCAACAACAACGCCGGAAACAACAACAACGCCGGAAACAACAACGCCGGAAACAACAACGGCGGCGGCAACAATGGCGGCGGCAACAACTCCGGTGGCGGAAGCAACAACTCCGGTGGCGGTTCCCAGCAGACGGCTGCCAGCCAGGCCGCCCAGCAGGCGGCGTTGCAGGCCGCCCAGCAGGCGCAGTCCGCGTTGCAGCAGAACGGGACCAAGGGCACCCAGAGTGGCACCGGGCAGACCGGGTCGACCGGTCAGACCGGCTCGACCGGCTCGGTCGCGGGGTCGGGCGGGTCGACCGGTTCGAGCAGTGGTTCGGGCTCGGGCGATATGTCGAGCATCCTGTCCTCGGTGATGTCGGCGGTCACCTCCGCCGTCAGCTCCCTGACGCAGGCGCTGCCCTCGCTGGCCACTGCGCTGCAACAGATCTCGGCCGACACGACCGGCTCGACCACCGCGTCGGGCCTACCCGACTTCAGCCAGCTCGGCAACCTCCTCGGTCAGTTCCCCGACCTGAAGGAGATCCTCGCGCAGTCGCCCGAGCTCACCGGGCTGATCGCGGGCAACCCCGCGCTGTCGCCGCTGGCCGAACTGCTCGGCGTCGAAACCGCGACCTCCGATCCCGACGGCGCCGGCGTGCCCGGGGAGACGACGGAAACCGCCACGGCTTCGCGGGCGTCGCTGCCCGACTTCTCCAACCTGCTGTCCGGCCTGGACGAGATCGTCGCCCCCATCACCGGCCTGGTCGCGGAGTCGCTGTCGACCGAGGCGCCCGCCCAGGTGGTCGAGGGCACCGAAGCCTCGGTCCCGGTGCTCGAGCTGCCCGACCAGGCGTTCTCGATGCCCGACCAGGAGTTCCACGCGCCGATTGCACCACTCGACGACACTGATCCCGGAACGATCACCCGTGCGCGTCCGGAGGTCGGCGCGTGAGCCAGCGCTGGGAACTCACCGACATCGAATTCCGGGTGCTGTGGCAGCGCTTCGTCGGCACCGATCTGCCACGCCCACTGACCTTCCAGTCCACGACGCGTCTGCACGAGGACTACGAGGCCGAGAAGTACCAGGTCTGGCAGCGGCTACAGCACACCGCCGATCCGGCGCTGCGCACGGTCTTCGACGTGCTCGAACGGCCGGAAGCGTATGTGCGCCTGCGCGGTTGGAAGGACGACGCGCGCAGCAACGCCGAGTACTGGCTCAAGGCGCGCGCCGCCCGGGCCGGTGCCAGCGGGTATCTGATCTACCAGCTTCCGGGTGAAACCCCCACCCACAGTGGCGGTTACGTCGTCGTCGACATCGGGCCGTACGGGCTCGCCGACGCGATCGTCGACCTCATGCCCGCCACCGGCGCGGGGCGCGGGGGCATCATCCCGCTGGTCACCGGCACCGGCCGCGACGACGACCAGCAGCGACAGACCTCGATGTTCTTCGAGGAAGCCGACACCTCGATCGTCGATCGCAGTGCCGAATTCCTGAATCGGCCCGCCGAGCGCACCGGCACGATCAACATCCTGCAGAACCAGTCGATGTTCGGCTCCCGTGGCATGCACCGCGACATCCTGGTCTGGCGCGACCTGCCCGACGACGGCCGCTACGTCATCGGCCTGCCGAACGAGAACCCGCTCGCCACACCGATGTCCAGATCCGATCTGGTCGACGCGGTCAACAGCTCGATCGAGCGAATGATGTCGCGGGTGGAGTCCCATTGGGAGGCGAACGCCTAGGTATCGGACGTTCACGGCGGCGTCACGCGAGGTTCGCTCCGCCGTGTGAGACTGTTGCGCAGGCGAAGGACTTGTGGTGTGCTCGGTGCTACCACTCGTGGAGGGATGAGGGCGATGACGTTCGAATACGACGCCGACAACTTCCGGACCGCGGCGGGCAAGTCGCGCAATGTCGGAACCCAGCTCACCAACATCATCAACACCCTGAACAGCTCGCTGAACGGGCGCGGAAACGTCTGGGGCAACGACAAACTCGGCCAGAGCTTCAACGACGGCCCCGGCGGCAACGACGGCTACGACTCCTCCTGGACCAACACCAGCGACAACGTCAAGACCATGGCGAAGTCCATGGGCGACTTCGCGGACGGCCAGACCGAGAGCGCCGACTACATCGACAAGATGGAACAGGGCAACCGCAACGGGTTGACGTAGGAGGCGGACTCGACGCGCACGGTCCGGCCGCTACTGCATCGACTGACGGCTCAGGCCCAGCGTGGGCAGGTCGAGATCGGGGTGGCCGGCGCGGTCCGTCCAGGCGTCGTAGACGAGCCCGGCGGGGCTGGTGATGCCGTACCCGTCGCGGAGTCCGGCGACGGCGAGCTCGGCGGCGCGGCGACGGTCGTCGCCCGTGATCGGCGCGTCGAAGTCGACCCACCACAGATGGGCGTTGTCCACGTCGGGCTGGTTCCAGCCGGCGTCGGTGATCGCCCGGTACCCGGCAGGGTCGGGCCGTCGGCTCTCGTCGAGAAACCGGTCACCGATCAGCTGAGCCGACAGCACGTCTTCGTCGCGAGCGAACTGGACGAAGCGGCGGATGCGGGCCGGTTCGGGTTCGAAGACGATCACCCGTGCGCCGAGCGGAAGGGCTTCGAGCTCGGCGGCCAGATGTTCGGCGAACGCGGTCCAATCGGTCACAGCTGCCCCTGTCGGGAGAGCTCGACGCCTTCGTCGAAGAGTTCCAGCCATTCGTTGGACGCCAGGGTGAGGGTGATCGAGCGGGGGAGCGCCGCGAGGATCAGTGTCGAGGCGGAGCCGGTCCAGCGCAGCTGGGGACTACCGTCGGTGATCCGGGCGCTCGGCGCGCCCAGCGTCGCCTCGAGTCGCGCGGCCATCGCGGTGTAGGCCTGCTGAACGAGGGTGTGGGTCTGGTCGGTGTCGGGGCCGATGGTGCTGGCGCTGACCTGGATCTGTTCGACGTCGCCGTCGTCGGCGAAGACCTTTCCGCTGGCCGAGCCGAGGCCGGTATCGAGCATGGCCCAGTCGTCGTCTTCCGAAGTGGCGACGACGCGCCAGCCGAATCGTTCGGCGATCTGGGGTATTTCGGCGAGCTGCCAGGACCAGTCGAGTGCGCGCAGTCGACTGCCCAGCTCGGCGACCTCGTCGGGGGTCCGGGTTCGGAAGTCGGTCAACGGTTTCTCCTCTTGGCTCGCGACAGGCAAGGACGGCACGGTCAGAAGTACGACAGGAACGCCGCGTCGAAATCGGGGTCGCGGGTGTCGAAGTTCTGCGGGGTGTAGTCGAGGGCGCGGACATGGTCGACGAACTCGGCCGGGAGGACGAGGGGCTGGTCGGCGAGGTACTTCAGGGAGTCCTCGCGCCAGATCCAGACGCCGTCGGAGTAGAGGGAGGGGCCGCCCTCGATGTCGGTGCCGGGGATGAACAGGTCGGGTGCTTCGCCCATGACATCGAAGATCGCGCGGACCTTGCGCATGTAGTTCAGGATTCGCTCGCGGTCGGCTTCGACGGCGCCGGTGGGCGCGTCGTGTACCGAGGGCAGTTCGTCGTGCGCGCCCTCATACATCTCGCGGTACATGGCCACGGGCTTCAATTCCATTGCGTGCGTCCTGCTCTCGGTGTTCTGGAGTTCGTGCCCGGCTCTCGTGCTCGTCGGTCCGTGCTGGTCGGTCGAGCCCGCGCTTCGGCGAGCCGCCGACCTCGATCCTTCGCGTGCGCAACCGGGTCGTCAAGTTCATCCGTACCGACCGGTGGATGGCGGCGCCGGGGGCACGTTCCGGCCGCCTCTCGTTCATTCCGTCGTCACCGGTGATTCGCCGGTGCCTGCGACTCTGTTGCGCAGGCGAACGACTTGTGGTGTGCTCGACTCGGCACCACTGCGGAGGGATGAGGGGCGATGGCGACGTTCACGGACTCGAGCTGGTGACGTAGCCCTCCATGATCGATCTGCCGTCCGGGCTGCACTGGCTCTCGATCCTCGCTGGCATGGAATGGCCAGAAGGCAACGAAGACGAGATGTGGGCCATGGCCGAGGACTGGCGCACGGCCGCCGACAGTCTTCGTGGTCTCGTCGACGACATCGATGCCGCCAAAGACGCTGCGTTCAAGGCGTATCCGCAGGGTGAGGGCGTCGATGAGATGCTCAAGGCCTTCGAGGGAATGGCCCGCGGCGACCAATCGGTGACCAAGCTCGCCGAATTGTTCGACATTCTCGGCGATTCGGTCTATCAGACCGGTACCGAGATCGAATACACGAAGATCATGTTCCTGTCGTCGCTCGGACTGCTGGCGCTGGAAATCGCTGCGGCGTGGATCTTTCCGCCGACAGCGCCCGCGGTGGAGGCGGCCGCGATCGCGGCGACCCGGGTCGTGGCGCGCACCATCTTCGGCCGGGTGCTGGCCGCGATCCTGCGCCACGGCGCGAAGGCCGTGATCACCCGGGTGCTGAAGTTCGCCGCCCAGCACGTGGCGATCGACACCGCGCTCGGCACCCTGCAGGAACTCGGTGTCCAGCAGTGGCAGGTGGATCAGGGCCACCGCAAGGAGATCGACTGGAACCAGGTGAAGGCCGCGGCGGTCAGCTCCGCCGCGGGTGGTCTGGCGGCCGGTCCGTTCGGCAACTTCCTCGGCAAGCGGCTCGGCGACGGAATGTCGCCGTGGCTCAAGGGCGCGATCACCGGCACCGGCGCCGGTCTGGTCGGCGCGGGCGGCGGCATGCTCGGCCAGTTCGCCTACGACGGCTTCACCCAGGGCTGGGACAAGGCCTGGGACAACCTCAAGACCGCGGCCGCCGATCCGCTCATGTGGAGCGCGGGCGCGACCAACGGCGGTATCTCCGGCCTGAACAAGGCAGGCGCCAACGCCGCGTGGTCCAAGATGAACCCCGGCCTGTTCGAGCGCCCGAGCTTCAGTTCCCGGATCCGCGAGGCCATGGGGCCCGGCTACGACCTCGGGACCTTCGGGCAGGACAGCAACACCGCCGGTGGTGACGGTTCGACCAACCGCCCCGGTGCAGACGGTGAGAATCGGGCGGGCGCCGACGACGGTGCGACCGGTGTGGGCGGCGACGACGGCGTGCGCGCCGGTGCGGGCGACGACACCATGGGCGACGAAGGCTCGGGTGAGGCGCGGGCAGGCGCGGGCGACGACAGCCAGTCCATGCGCCCCGCCGGCGGGACCACGCCGGAAGCCGAGGGTGACGGCCCGACGAATACCGGTGCGGGACAGGCGAATCAGGATTCCGGAGACGACGGGCAGACGGCGTCCGATGGCGGCGGTGCCGGGAGCGGACGCCAGGAGTCCAAGCCGGAGGTGCAGACCGGGGACACACAGGTCGGCGACGGTGGGCGTCAGGACGGCGGCAGTCAGGACAGCGGCGCCCGTGCCGAGGGTGAAGGCCCTGTGGCACAGTCCGATTCGGGGCCCGATACCTCGCGCGCCGGGGAAGCCGAGGCGGACGCCGGCGGTGTGGGCGTCAACGACGGGACCCGCACCGACGCGCAGTCCGGCGGTCAGCCGGTCACCCAGGCCAACGACACCCAGATGGCCAACCGGGACGCCACCGCCCAGGTCGGTGCGGCGCCGGCGACCGGGATGGTCGGTGCAGGCCCGGTGGCCACCGGCGGGCCGACCCCGGGGGCGACCGGCCAGGCGCCCGTCACGGGCCAAGCGGCGACCCCCGCTGCTGGTCAGCCTGCGGCCACCCCAGCGCAAACACCCTCCAGCCCAGCTCAATCCACACCGGGGCAGCAGGCGACGCCCGGTCAGCAGACCTCGCAGGGGCAGGGCGGACAGCCGTCGACTCGCCCCGGCGCGCCGGAGGTTCGGACCGGACTGCCCGACGGAACCCCGTCGGCTCCGGAAAGTCGTTCCGCCACACCGGAAGTCCTCGGAGACGGCGGCACCGGCGAGTCGCGAGCCGACACCGACGGTGCGGGCGACACCCGCGCCGACGGCGAAAGCCGGGCGGGCGCCGCCGAACCGCGCGGCGGGGCCGGTCTCGCGGACACGCCGCTGCAGGGCCTGCACGCCGCGCCCGGTGAAGCGCCGCCGGTTCGATCGGACGCGGAGGTCACCGCCGACCCGGTCCGCGCCGGGGAATCCGAGGTACGGGCGGATCCGCTCGCCGATGTCGCGCCGGTCGTGCCGATTGTCGGCACCGACGCGGGAGCGAGCCCGGCCCGGCCGGGTCCGGACGCGGCCCGCCCCGGACGCGCGGGCTCCGACGACACCACCGCGCGCGATCGGGCCGACAGCGGCGACGACCGCAGGCAGCCGCAGCCGGACGACAACGACAGCGGACCCGTCTACGACGCCAGGCTGCCCAATGGGCAGGGCGTCGTCCACCACCCCGATGGGACCGCGATCGGCGAGGACGCGCGCACGCACCGCGTGAGCCACAACGTCCGCAACGACGGCGCCCACGACGTGGTGGTGCACGGACGCCGCGACGGCTCGGTCACCCCGAGCAACGGCGACGCGGTCCACCCGCAGGACATCGTCGACGCGATCCGCGCCAACCCGAACTACGTGCCGGGCACCCCCATCCGACTGCTGTCCTGCCACGCGGGCAACGGCAACGGCTGGGCCCAGTACATCGCCGACCAGCTCGGCGTCGATGTCACCGCGCCCACCGATCGGGTCGGTGTGCGGAACGAGCCCGACTCCGTTCCGACGATCGATCGCGGCGGCAAGTGGCGCACCTTCAGCCCGGATTCGGCCACCGCGCCCGACGACATCTCCTCGCTGCGCCCGGATTCCGACCCGAGCGATCCGAGCGACCTCGACACGTTCGACGGTGACGGGCCACCGCTGGATCGCGACCTGGTCGACTTCATGAGCGACGATGACCCGTCGACCCGTCCCTCCGCCATGTCGTTCCTGACTCCCGACGTCGGGACCGTCAACGCGCCGTTCAGCCGGACACCCGGCGTGGACGCGCATCTGCTCGGTGTGCTGGACATGACCGACCCGATGGTGCAGACCGCGGGCGATCCGCCCCGGATCACCCATGTCGATGGGGAACCGATCGACGAGTTCTCCCACCGGCTCAGCGCCGAGCGGGGCCAGGCGTTCGTCGACGCGTCCACCCCGGACGCGGGCCTGGTCGCCGACTACGAGCAGCACAAGGCCCAGCAGAAGGCACTGGAGACCGCGAAGTCCGAGAAGGGCCGGGCGGTGCGTGACGCCGCGATCGCACTCAGGGAGGCCCAGGCGGCGCACACCCGTGCCGTCGAGGACGCCACAGCGGCCCGAAACCGCGGCGCCGAGGACGCCGACGCGCTCGACCGCGCCGCCCGGGACGCCGCGGACGGGGTGCAGCGTGCGGCCGACGGTGTCGCGGACGCCAAGCGGGAGGCCGCGGCGGCCAAGGATGCCCTCGAGAACTTCCTCGCCGCCGACGCGGCCGAAGCCGAGGCGGGCAATTCGCCTGCCAAACGGCTGGAGAAGGCCGAAGCGGAGCGGCTGCCGGCGAAGCGGCGTGGCCACGTCACCTCGATCACCATCGACCGTCTCACCGGTCGCGTCTACGAGGCGGCCAACGGCACCTCCGACCAGCGCATCCACCCCTCCGACCTGCACCAGACGCTGCACGACAACGTCGCCAGGTACCAGGACCCCATCGACGCCTACACCAACGGACGCGACCCGGCCCACTTCCCACACGCGGACAACCCGCTCGGCCACGCCGAGGTGCGCGGCACCAACGCCGCCCTGCACGACCGGGAACTGCTCAACCGGGATCGCGGGCCGAACGACCAGCTGCCGACCGATTTCGACGGCCTGGCCTCCATCCTCAATTCGCCCTATGTCCCCAGTCGCGGCGTCGAAGCTCCCTGCTGTGCCAACTGCACCAGGGTCGTCCAGGGCACCGAGAGCACCGCGGGCCACATCATCGACGAAGGCAGACCCCGGGTCGACCCGCTGCGCCACGCCGGCCTCGAGCAGGCCGCCCGCGACGGCAACCCCGCCGAACCGCGGCTGGTCTCCCCGGAATATCCCGACACCGATTTCATGGGCGACGACGATGCCGCGAGCCCGACTCCCGGCGCTGGTGACCCGGTGCCCCCCGGGATGGTCCGCGGGGATGACGGGCTGCTGCACCGGCCGGGGGACCGGACGGACAGCTACCGCGAACCGGACGGCACCTGGCACCACGTCGATGATCCAGCAGATACCTTCCGGGACAAGCGCTTCCGGCTACAGAACGACACCGGTGGCTTCTACCGAGGCGACGACGACCCGCTCGCCGGAGCCGACTACGAGTACAAGGTGCAGAAGGGCGACACCGATTCGCACACCATGCAGGATCCCGGCCGCGCCGACGAGCTGAAGGAGGCCTCGGACAAGCGGCTCGAGCTGCAGACGCGGCGCGACAAGCAGCGGGTGAAGCTCGACCGTCTCATGGCCGAATTCGGCGTCACCGCCCGTAACGATCTGGCGCCGGACAAGGTGGCGAGCAAGATCGCCGAGCTGTCCGACGCGGTCGACAACGACGCGACGCTGTCCCAGGCCGAGAAGGAGGCCAAGGCGGCGAAGCTGATGGCCCTGGAGTCGACGGCGAACAAGTACTTCACGATGGGCGTGAAGATGGTCGCCCTGTCCAAGCTGCTCGGCGAGACCGCCGGACTCGACTACGCGCTGAGCAGGCCGGGCGCGATCCTGCTCACTCCGTTCGTCGGCGCCTTCGACGGGGCAGGCGTCGTCGACATCGCCTCGATCGTGCCGCCGACCCGTCCCGGTGATCCGCCAACTCTGCTCGTGGTGGAGGCCAAGGGTGTCGGCGCCACCCTCGGTGGCTCGAAACTGGCTCGGGCGGAACAGGGTTCGCCGGAGTACCTGCGGCGAACGCTCGAGATGGATCAGAATCTGCAGCGGATTCTCAACGAGACGCCCGAACAGATGCGCGCGCGGGGGATCGACCCCGACACCGCCGAGGGCCGGGCATTCCGCCGAGCCGTGGCGGAGCTGCTCGCGGCCCGCGAGAACGGCACCCTGAAGGTCGAGTACAAACTGGTGCACGCCTCGGCCAAGGGCGAGGTGAGCGTCACCGACCTACGGCTCGTCCGGGACGGCACCGATGTGCTGGCTGACGTGCCCTTGCCCGTCGACCCGGATACCCTCGACCGCCTGGCCGACGACGACTCGATCGACTACATGGGCGACGAGAACGGCGAGACACGCAACCGCAGACCCGATTTCGCCGAACCCGAACCGCCGCGGCGGGAGGTGCGCGTCGAGCTCGGGGACAACGGGGAAGTCGTCGCGCTGCACGTCCAGCTGGACGACGGGCAGTGGGTGGTCGCGCGCACCGACGGCGACGAGAGTACGCAGCACCCACCGGCGCGACGCGACGACATTCCGGCCGTGGATACCCGGAATACGCTGCGGCGCTTGGTCGATCAGCTCAATGCCGGGTACGACGGGCTGAATCTGAAGTACCCGTCGGGGTCGGGGCTCGACGGCCGGGGCCAGACCGCGGTTCGAGACGGTGTGGCCGGTGGCGTACACATGGTGACCGATCCGCCCGCGCCGACCCCGGCCCCCGCGCCGCCGCCGGTCGACGGTCCGGTGGTCAGCGCGCCGCCGCCGGGAGCGGGTGATCCGGCGCTGAATGTGGCGCGGATCGGCCGGGAGGGGCTCACCTGGTACCACAACCGCGAGCACATCCCGATCTTCGGTCCGGTGCTGGGCAGGCAGGCGGATGTGGCGGGCGACTACCGGCCCGTGTACTTCCCCGACGGCACCGAGTACCGGCCGTGGATCAGCGACGCCGACCCCGACGCCGTGCGCGAGACCGTCGTCAGCGAGCTGCGCGCGAACCGGATGGAGCCCGACGAGGTCCGCGATGTCCTGAAGGAACTCTTCGATGCCGCGCGGGACCCGCGGCTGCGCCAGGACCTGATCGACGATCTGGAGTTCAACGGCCTCATCGATGCCGACGAAGCTCGTGTCATGGAGGAGACGCCGCCGAACCCGCCCGATCCGGCGCCGGAACAGCAGGGCCCGCCGCCCGAGGGCGAGACGCTCGCGGAGATGGCCGCGCGGCTCGGCATCGAACTCGATGGCGAGGGGCCGGAGGATGTGCGCCGGGCGATCGACCGGCAGAGCCATCGGCTGCTGCGCGAGATCGGTGCGATCGAGGGACTGGCCGACGCGGCCCGGCGGGCCGACGAGGAGCAGAGCCGCCCGTATCGGCGGGCCGATCATCCTGCCGACCCGGCGCCCGCGCCCGACGGCCGTTCGGTCTCCGGTCCGGATCGACTGCGCGAGGTGGAATCGGACGGATCCCGCGACGACACCGCGGACTACGACGACACCGCCGACTTCGACGCCGCGCCGGCACCGGAGCGCAACCACTGGGGCGACACCAGCGCCCCGCGTCCGGTCCCGTTCTCCCGGGAGGTCAGCTTCCTCGACAAGGATCCGCTCGGCCGGTTCTTGCGCGACCTGATCGTCGCCTTCGAGGGTGTCACCGCGCTGCGTGACTACGACCGGGTCGGCAACGGCGCGGACAGGCTGCCCGAATGGGCCAGCTTCTCCGACGACCGGGAGCCGGGCCGCGACGAGGCGCGGGCTCGCGAGTTCTTCGAGCACGCGCTGCGCCGCGACCAGCTGCGCGACGAATTGTCCAGCTGGGCAACGATGTTCGGCCGCGACCTGAGCGAGCTGTCCGGCGACCGGATGGATTCGACGCTCAACGAGCTGCGCGACTCCGCGCGTGAACGGGCGCGCAACCTCGCGGACTTCATCGCCGCCGCACAGCCGATCCTGCAGGGTGACGGCGCGGAACCGGTCGGCAGGTCCTACGGCGACCAGGTCGCCCGCGTGCCCGACGCCGACGGTGGACCCGACCGGCTGCTCGTGGTCGACGGTGCGCTCGACCGCGAGGAGGCGCTGGCCCGCGCGCTGCGGGACAACCCGGAGCTGGCCGCCGACATCGACAACGGGCGGCTGAAGCCGGACTTCCGGGCGGTGCACGCCGACGGGGCGGGCAGGCAGGTCCTCGACCCGGTGGCCACCCCCGAGGTGCAGCACATCCGACGCACCGTGGACGGCGCCGAACTGCAGGTGACGATGATGCGCGGGGAGGACGGGCAGTGGCGGCCGGTGCAGCCCGCGCCCGAACCGCCGCCCGCCTCGCAAGACCGCGCGGACATGGTGCGCGAGATCGTCGACCTGGCCAGGCAACTGAACCTCGGCCCGGCCGCGCTGCACCCGGACAACATCGACGCCACCATCCGCGCGTTGCATCTGGACAACGCCGTGCGGGCCGGGCAAACCGAGGCGCTGGCCGACTACGCCCGCACGATGGCCGATATCGAGACGTTCCACCTGATCGGTGACGCGCGCGGCCAGCTGGCCACCCGACTCGGGATCCCGGAGGGCGAGCTCACGCCGCGCCGGATCGCCGAAGCGCTGACCAATCCGAAGCAGCGCCGCGGTCTCCGTCAGCAGCGGTTCGAGGACCTGCTCGACGGGCAGCAGCGCGACCCGAGCAAGACCGCCGGCTACTCCCAGCAGCTGCGCAATGTCGACGCGGCCGCGGTGAAGGCGGCGCAGGACGCGCTGATCCGGGCGCTGAGCCCGGACAACCCGGACCGGTTGCGGCCGGTTGTCGCCACGATCGACCGCTTCGGCAGGCCGACGTACGGGCCCGCCGACAGCGGGATCGATCCGGCCAAGCTCCGCAAGCTCGTCACGCGACTGAACCGGCTGGGGGCGGGTGACTTCGCGCGGGACGCGCTCGCCGCGTACGCCGACGCGCTGCTGCGAGTCGATCCGTACACCGACCATCCGGCGGGCACCCTGGCCCGCGATCCGCGCACCACCGGTGACCCGCACATCTACGATCTCGACGCGATCCATGGCCTGCGCGCGGCCGCCGACGCTGCCGAACCCGGCGGTGGCCCGGTCGATTTCGCCGCACAGGTCGCCGACAATGTCGCGCGCTCCTATGGCGCCGACGAGCCGGTCGGCCCGAACGATCCACGCCCGCAGCCGAATCGGGATTGGGCCCGATTGGTCGGCGTGGATGTGTCCACTGCCGACGACGCGAAGTTCGTCGAGATCTACGAGGCCTATCGCGACGGCAAGATCGAGAAGCACGAGGGTCTCAGCCCGGAGAAGCTGGCTGCCGAGATCGCCGCTATCCGCGAGGAGATCCGCCTCCGGACCGAGCAGCTCGAACGGCTGAAGGCCCTGACCGACGAGTTCTACCGGCCGGTCGCCGATCTGCCGGCCGCCGATTCCACCTCGGCCAGGCCGCACGGCGGCGCCGACCCCGACGCGCTGCCGGGTCGGCCGCGTGAGCTGCCCACCGGCCAACTGCCCGCCGATGGTTCGCGGCCGCCTGGGCGGCAACCGGATTCGAGCACCGATCCCGAGGCCGGATTGCCGCCGGAGCGCGGCACCGACCTCGACAACCGGGCCGACGCGAAGCTCGACCAGACCCTGCGCAAGCTCGACGAGGTCGCCGACGAACTGGCCGAACCGATCGCCTCGCTGGACGATCTGGTCGGGCCCGGCCGACCCGTCGACCCGCTGGCACGCATCGACGAGGCCGTCGAGCGTCAGAACCGGCTCGCCGACCAGGCCGATCAGCGTCGGGCCGACCAGGCCGACGCCGCGCTGGACGACTCGCTGCGCGAGCTCGACGCCGTCGACGCCGACCTGGCCGCGCTGCAGTCGTATTTGCGCGCCCAGCGGGAGTTCGATGCCGCGCAGGCCGAGATCGCGGCCCGGTTCGAGGAACTGGCGGCGCAGGACGCCCGGGTCGCCGCGCGGCGTGGCGACGACACCGACCCCGACTTCGCGGTGCGTGCCGCCGATCTGGCCGCGCTGGAGTCCTACCTCGCGGCCCAGCAGAAGTTCGACGCGTTGCGTGCCGAACTCGCCGAGGCGGCGCAGGTCCGGCCGGAGGACCTCGACGCCGAAGTCCTGGCCGATCGGCAGGCGCTGGAGTCGTATCTGCGGGCGCAGCAGGAATTCGACGCCGCCCGTGCGGAAATGGCGGCCAGGTTCGCGGCCGCGGTGGAGCGGCAGGGTGCGCCGGAGCCGGTCGGGGACGGATCGGTCGGCGACGACGGCGCGCGCCGGGGGACTTCCGACGACGACACCGGCTCGCGTGACGACGACGGTGACGGCGATCCGCCCGCACCGCCGACCGCGCCCGCCGGTCCGCCGTCCAAACCGCCGTCGCGTCCGCCGACGGCCCCGAGCCCGGAACCCGAGGAGCCGTCGCGTCCGCCGATGGCACCGGAAACCCCAGAGCCGTCGAGGAGTTCGTCGCGATTCGACTTCGGCGTCCCGAAGCCGCCGGCCGAACTGGCCGTGCCGGGCGAGTCCGCGCCCGTCCGGGCCGACGCCGACCCGGCCGCTCCCGGCGACCAGGCGAACCGCGTCCAGCAGCGCAGCGACTTCCTCGACGATGTGCATCAGTTCCTGCAGGAGCTGAGTGATCTGCCGCCGTCGGCGCACGCGGACGCGCCGCCGCTGACTCCGGAGCGGGTCGAGCAGGTGCGTCGGCTCGCCGAGGCGCTCGGCCTGGGTGACGCGCTCACCGGTCAGCGTGATCCGCTCGGGGCGTTGGCCGAGATCGCCGATATGGCCAGGGCGCGTGGATTCCTCGACAGTGCTTTGGATCCCGATGCCGAACTCGGGCGTCCCATGCGCTACCCCGACGACTACGAGCCGCTCGACACCGACGAGCTCCAGGACGGTGTCGACCAGTGGCGGGTCGAGGGCGATCCCGCCGACCGCGCCGCGATCGCGGACGACCTGCGCCGGGCCGGGCTGGCCGACGACTCCCGGCCCTCGCTGGGCACCGAGCCGGAGCCGGACGCGCCGGCACAACCGCTGCGCCCGTCCGCGATCCTGCCGCCCGAGGACGGCGCGCAACGACCTGGTGGCCCCCGGCTCGAGCCCGCCCAGCAGGCGTTGGACCGGCTGGCGGCCAGGTTCGGGGTCGATCCCACCGATTCCGGTTCCCTCGACGCCGCGCGGTACCGGCAGCTGCTGCGCGCGGGCGCGGTCGAGGCGTTCGCCTCGGCGGTGCGCCACGCCGAAGCGGCGACCGATCCGCAGCAGCGGGCACAGCGGGAGGCCGTCGCCCGACGCTGGGCCGCCCGTCTCGGGCTGCCCGCCGATCCGGGGTTCGCCCGGGCAGCCGACGACATCAACCGGCTGCGCGCCGGGGTGACCCGCGATGCGGGCGATCTCGCCCATCTGGACCACCTGTTGCAGGCCGAACTCGGCGACCGGGTGCTCTCGCTCGACATCGACGGCGAGAAGACACTGGTGCGGCTCGTGGTCGACGGACCGGACAGCTGGCATCTGGAACCCATCGCGCATCCCGAGCCCGCACCGCGCACCCGGACCACCGAGCAGGCGGTCGAGGTGCCGCCGAAGAAGAACTGGCTGCGCAAGCTGTGGGATCGGCTGGTCAATCGTGGCTACTACGGCGAGAACCCGAAGTACCCGTCCGGCTCCAGCCAGGACAGCGCGGGCCAGTCGCTGCTGGGCCACGATGCCGGCCTGCCGCTGACCACGGTGAAGGACGCGACGCCGGACGCGCCCGGTGGCGAGTACGACCAGCTCCAGATCAAATTCAACCCCGTACGCATTCTCAAAGAGGGCGTGTACATGTGGCAGAACCGTGAGCTGGTGCCGATTCTCAAGCACCTGTCCTCGCGGATCGCCGACCAGGCGGGCGAGTTCCTGCCGTTGCGCAATCTCGACGGCACCGAGTACAAGCCGTGGATCTCCGACGCCGATCCGGAGCTGCGCCGTCAGATCGAACAGGATCTGCGCGATGCCGGGCTCGAGCATCTGCTGGAACCGGAAAGCCTGACGCCCGCCGAACTGGCCGCGCGGGAGACCAAGGCGCTGCCGGAATCCGATGAGCCGGTCCAGATCTCGCGGGACGGGGAGGAAGTGCCCGCGGTCGCCGAGCCGCTGCCGCCGTGGTTGCGCGAGGTGGTCGACGCCGTCAACGGCCGTATCTCCGACGCGACCGTCCTGGAGGCACTGGCGCACGAACTCGGTGTGCGGATCACCGATTTCAGCGAGGAAGGTCTGCGCAAGGCGCTCGCCGAGGCCGAGTACCGGCTGTTGCGCCGCGACGGTGTGATCCAGGCGCTGGAAGCGGCCGCCCGGTTCTTCAACCAGGAGAACACGGATATTCCGTTCCGGCCCGCCAACTTCCACAGCAAGGACCCGCTGGGCGCCTATCTGAAGGAAGTCGTCGCGGCCAGGGGCGACCAGTTCGATTTCACCATGCTGAACTGGCGCGGGGTGAACAACGGCGGCGAGTGGGTCAACCCGTGGGGTGACCTCAGCGACGACGGCGACGGGCCGACCGTCCACGCCGAGGACGCCCGCAAGATCTTCGACGACGCGCTGCGCAGGGCCGGGTTGCGAGACGAGCGGTCGACATGGGCGCATCTGGCCGGTGCCGATCTGGACGCGCTGGTGCGCGACCTCGACGGCGAGATCGCGAAGCTGCGCGGGCACCTCGACGACAACATCGCAAGGCTGGGTGAATTCACCCGGCGGGTAGCCGATTTCACCGCCGCGGACGCCGGCGACCGACTGGTCGTCGACGCCGAGAACGGCAAGATCGCCATCGTCGATACCGGCGCCGGGCACGAGGCGGCGCTGGCCCGGGCCTTGGCCGAGGCCGACGGGGGCTTCATCGACCGGCTCAACCGCGGCGAGGTCGAGATCGAGATCCGCGCGGTCGGGATCGACGAGCACGGCCGCGTGCACCTGCTCGAGATCGACGCACCCGAAGTGCGGCACCTGCGCACCGAGGTGGACGGGCACACCGTCGACGCGACCATGCTGCGCGACGGGGCCGGCCCGTGGCGGATGGTCGATGCCGCGCCACGCGGTGTCGAGGCCGAAGCGAACTTGGCGGTCGTGCCGGAGGAACCGAATCTGCCGGTCCGGGAACCGCGTTCGCAGGCCGAGGTGCGAGCCGACATCGCCGAGGTCGCCGGACGGCTCGGGATCGACGACCCGTCGAACTTGCCGGGGGAGCGGCTGAACAGCCTGCTCGCCGAGCTGGACCGGGCCAATCAGGTGCGGGCCAGGCAGGTGGAGGGCCTGGTCGACTACGCGCGCAGCGCCGACGCGATCGACAACTTCAACGCTCTGCACAACGCGCGTAGCGCGCTCGCACTGCGCTTCGGCGTGCCACCCGAGGCGCTCACGCCGGGGGTGATCGCCGACGGGCTCGCCGATCCCGGCACCCGGGTGGAACTGCACCGTCAGCGCGCCAAGGACCTCACCGAGTACGCGAAACTGCTGCGCGCGTTCGACCCGGCCGCGGTCGGTGCCGCGCGGGACGCGCTCGCTCCGCATCTCGGGCTGGCGCGCGGTGGTCTGCCGTTGGACGCGACCGCGCTCGCCGAGGCGCTGTCCAACCGCGCCGCGCGCGGCGACCTCGACGATCTGACCGGCCCGCTCGCCGACTACGTGCGCGCGCTGGCGAAGATCGATCCGTACGCCGACGACCTGGTCTACAACCCGGAGACCGATCCTCGTGCCGTCGGCGACGATCCGCCGGTGCACGACCGCGACGCCCTGGACTTCCTGCGGGAAGTCGGCGCCGATGCTCTCACCGACCGGTCGCCGCTGCCGCCCGCCCCCGAGGACGCGGTTCCCGGTCCCAGCCGCGATCACGCCCGGCTGCTCGGTGTCGACCTGACCGGCGCCGCCGACGACCGTGTGGCGCAGGTCTACGAGTGGTTCCGCGACGGTCGCATCGACAAGCACGAACGGCTCACCCTCGAACAGCTCGCGCAGGTACACGCGGAGATCCGCGACGAGATCCGGCAGCGGGCGGCCGATATCGCCCTGTTGCGGGAGCTGCTCACCGAGCCGTTCGTCACCGATCCCGAGCTCGGTGGCGCGGACAAGCCCGCGCTGGACGGGCCCTCCGAGGCGCGCCCGGCGGGGCCACCGACGCCCGGCCTGCCTGCTCCCGCCACCCCGGCCGTGCCCGGATCGTCCGTGCGACCAGGACTGCCCACAGGCTCGGAAGCCGACGGTCACAGTGGCATTCCGCCTGCGGACGACGGTGGCCGGGATTCGCGGGGCGACGACGATCCGGGCGAGCCGCCCGCGCCGCGGCCCGCGCCCGGCGGCCCGCCGTCGAAGCCGCCC
>NZ_LPNR01000108.1 GCF_019266065.1 Nocardia sp. MH4
GGCCTGCCAGTGCGGCGGCGTCGGGCCGAATTCGGCGTCGGCGACGGGCAGCCCGCGCACCACGGTGGCGCCCGCGGCGGTGGCGGGTGGCCGCACGGCGTGGCGCACGGCGGCGGGGAGTTCGCCGACCCGCTCCTCGATCTGGGCCAGCAGCACCGGGTCGTGCAGGGTGTCGGTGTGGGGTTCGTCACCTAATCGGTGGCGGATGTCGGTGGCGAGCGCACGGACGGCCGAGGCGGCGTCGGGGGGTAGCTCGCGATGTTCGATGTCGTGCAGGTGAAGCGTCATACGTTCGGACAGAACGCTTTTCACCGGCCATCCCTTCTTCGCATCGGTCGAACGCGGGTGAACTTCAGACTCGATGTGCGAAGGTAGTGCCTGTGCTTTGATTAGGCAAGACTTACCTAATGTGTTGTCCGAGAAATAGCTGATTCATATAACGCAGAGTTCTACCGGAACGGACGAAACGGAGATCATCCGGGGTCCCGGGACGGGCTGCGGTTCGATGACGGTCGCCGGGAAGCTCCCCAGCCGGCGATTGTTTTAGGCTAGCCTCGCCTAGTTTGCGGCGCCAGGAGAAGTGGTGCGGCGCACGCGGTTCGAGGGAGGAACACGATGGGTTTCACGCGCAGGCAGCTCCTGCAATCCGGGCTCGGCGTCACCGCACTACTTCTGGTAGCCGCGTGCACGAGCGACGACGAGGCCGACGGGCCCGCGAAGCAGGGCGGCACGCTGCGGGTCGGCGCGCTCGGCACGACCGCCCGCGCCGAACGCGACCCGCACGCCAATCTCAGCAACGACAGCGACTTCCTGATCGCCTCGCTCGTCTACGACGCGCTGACCGTCCCCGGCGCCGACCCGACCGTCGCGCCGCGACTGGCTTCGCGCTGGGAGGCTTCCGCCGACAACCGGCGCTGGACCTTCACGATCGCCGAGGGCGCGAAGTTCCACAACGGCGCGCCCGTCACCGCCGACGACGTGGTGTGGTCGATGCGCAGGCTGCGTTCGGTCGGTGGCGCGTCGAAGATGCCGGTGGCCGAGAACGACATCGTCGCCGACGGGCCGAACCGCGTCGTGTTCACCGTCGCCGCGCCCAATGCCCAACTGCCGCTGCTGCTGCGGCTGATGACCTTCACCGTGCCGCAGGGCACCACCGACTTCGCCGCTGCGATCGGCACCGGCCCGTTCCGGCTCGAGTCCTACCAGGGCGGCAACGCCCGGCTGGTCCGCAACGAGCAGTGGCACGGCACCCCGCCGCTGCTCGACGCGATCGAGGTGACCATGTTCGACAGCGTCACCGCGCTGGGCAACGCCGCGCTGGCCGGGCAGATCGACCTCGCCTCCAATGTCGGCGCCATCGCGGGCCGCACCGCCGCGACCCGGGGCGACCTGCAGGTGGTCCGGCGCGCGAACGACACCATGCTCGGCGTGGCCATGCGCGCCGCCGACGGACCGTTCGCCGACGCGCGGGTGCGCACCGCGCTGCGTCTCGGCGTCGACCGGACCGCGCTGGTCAACCAGGTGCATTCCGGCTACGGCACCGTGGCAGGCGATGTCCTCGGCACCGCCGACCCGCTCTACGACGCCGCGCTCGCGCGCCGTGATCGGGATGTCGAGCGTGCCAAGACCCTGTTGCGCGAGGCGAACTTCGACACCGGCCGCAGCTACCCGTTCGTCACCAAGGCCGAGGTGCCGGGCGAGGTGGAGTCGGCGAAGGTGATCGCCGCCCAGCTCGCCGACATCGGTGTCCGGCTCGACGTGCAGGTGGTCGAACCCGCCGCCTTCTACGACTCGACCTGGCTCAACGCCCCGCTGTACACGGTGTCGTGGGGGACCAACGATTCGGTGCTCTTCTTCGCCGACAAGCTGATGACCTCCACGACCAACCGCAACGAAACCGCGTTCCGCGACCCGGAATTCGATGCCGCGACCGCGAAGGCGCTGGCGTCCTCGGGCGCGGAGTTCACCAAGGCCTGCCATGACATCCAGCGCATCGAGTTCGAGCGCGGCGGCTATCTGGTGTGGGGCATGGCCGACGGCGTCGACATCGCCGCCGCACCGGTGCGCGGCCTGCCGACCCTCGGCGGCTTCGCCCGCGTGCAGCTGGAACGCGCCTGGCTGGCGTGACCGTCGTGCGGACCTTCGCCCTGCCGCTGCTCCGGCGGATTGCGCTGCTCGTGGCCCTGCTGGCCCTCGTGTTCGTCGCGGTGGACCTGCTGCCCGGCAGCGCGGCCCGGTCGGCGCTGGGCCGCGATGCCGGGCAGGGCGAGCTGGCCGCGAAGGAACACGAACTCGGCCTGGATCGCGCGCTGCCGGTGCAGTTCTGGCACTGGCTCACCGGCGTGCTGACCGGTGACTTCGGGCAGACCGCGCGCGGCACCTCGGTCGGGGATCTGCTGGCCGACAAGTTCCCGCAGACGCTGCTGCTCGGTGGCATCGCGCTGGCGCTCACCGTCACGGTGTCGCTGGCGCTGGGCTGCTGGTGGGCGCTGCGCCCGACCGCGTTCGGGGCGCGGCTGCTGCAACCGGCCAGCACCGTCGCCGTCGCCGTGCCCGAATTCGTCTGCGGCACACTGCTGATCCTGGTGTTCTCACTGGCCACCGGCTGGCTGCCCGCCGTCACCATCACCGATCGTTCGGGGTTCCCCGCCGGACCGGAGATGCTGATCCTGCCGGTGCTGGCGCTGGCGATACCGCAGATCGGCTGGAACGCCCGCGTCGTGCGCTCGGCGCTGCTCGATGTCGCCACGGCGCCCCACGTGGAGAACGCGGTGCTGGAGGGCCTTGCGCCGCGCACCGTGCTGCTGCGGCACATGCTGCCCTTCGCGGCTCCCGCCATCGTCGCCGGCTACGCCACCTCCGTCGGCATGCTCTTCGGCGGCGCGCTGGTCGTGGAGACCCTGTTCAACTATCCCGGCGTCGGTGCGGTCCTCGCCGGTTCGGTCGCCGACCGCGACACCGCGACCGTCGCCGCGGTCGTCGCCCTCACGGCCATCGTGATCATGATGCTGCTCGCTGTCGCCGACTTCGTGCGCACCTGGGCGTCGGGCGGCACGCGATGAGCCACGGGGAGCGGATGTTTCGGCCACCACGCCTCGTGGTGGTGCGCGAACCACAGCAGGCGCCGGTGAACCGCGGCGAACGCGAGATCCCGCACCGTGGCAGTCCTCGAGCGCAGGAGGTGTGGTGAGTTCTCGCGAGCAAGATTCCGGGTCGGGCGATGCGCGGCCGGTGCCCACGCCGCGTGGGTCCCGATGGTGGCGGTGGTCGGCGGCGGCCGGGGTGGGGCTGGTGGTGCTCGTCGCGGTGGTGGGACCACTGCTCGCGCCCTACCCGGCGGAGCGCGCGGTGGGGATGCCGTTCGCTCCGCCGGGTGGGGGAGCGGTGCTCGGGACCGATCGGCTCGGACGGGATGTGCTCAGCCATCTGCTCACCGGCGGCACCGAGCTGCTGGTGGTCGCGGCGGTGATCGCGGGTGCGGTGACCGTGCTGTCCGCGGTGCTCGGCGCGATCGCCGCGGTCCGGCCCCGCGCGGGTGCGGTGATCGAGCTCGGCGGCGATCTGGTGATCCTTTTGCCCGCGGTGCTGGGCATCCTGCTCGTCCTCACTGCGTGGCCGCAGGGCGGCGTGGCCGCGCTGATCGGGGTCTCGCTGCTCTTCGGCGTCCCGTACTGCGCCCGGATCTTCGCCGCCGCGGCGGCCACCATCGCCGCCGGTGGCTATGTGGAGGCCGCGATCGCCAGCGGAGAGTCGCTGTCACACCTGGTCTTCCGCGAAATCCTGCCCAATCTGCGCTCGGTCCTCACCACCCAGCTCGGCCTGCGCTTCGTCGTCGCCATCTACCTCGTCAGCACCGTCTCCTTCCTCGGCCTGCCCGCCCTCGACGCCGACAACTGGGCGAACATGGTGCGCGACAACGCCTCCGGACTGTTGCTCAACCCCTGGGCGGTGCTCGCGCCCAGCGCGGCCATCGCCGTCGTCGCGGTCGGCGTGAACCTGGTGGTCACGGGTGGGGGAGCGCGCAAACCCGGCCGCCGGACCGCGATCGGTGCGCAGCTGAGCCGTACGTCGTCCACCGATTCCGCGGACCGCGCGCCGGGACAGCGGCGTGGAGGGGGTCAGGAGTGTGGGATCTCGGTGGTCGACGCCGGGAACGCCGCGGTCGTCGAGGGGCTGACGGTGATCGCCGAGACCGGTGCGATCCTGCTGGCGCCGTTGTCCTTCCGGCTCGAGGCCGGGACGGTGACCGCGCTGACCGGGCCGTCGGGTGCGGGCAAGTCGACCGCGATGCGCGCGCTGCTCGGTCATCTTCCCGCCGGTGCCAGGCAGGAAGGGGCGGTGCTGGTCGCCGGGCACGACGTGTTCACGCTCGATTCCGGTGCGCTGCGGAAGTTCCGGCGCACGCGCGTCGCCTATGTCGGCCAAGATCCCGGTTCCGAACTGAACCCGCTCCTGCGCGTGCGCGCCCTGCTCGCCGAGGCCGCGCCCACCGCCACCGACGCCGAGCGCCGCGCCGCCCTCGAACTCGTCGGCCTCGACGCCACCCACCTGCGCCGCCGCTGCGCCCGCCTGTCCGGGGGCCAGCAACGCCGGGTCGCGCTCGCCCGCGCCCTGCTGCGCAAACCCCAGGTCCTCGTCCTCGACGAACCTCTCGCCGGCTTGCACGGCGCCCTTCGCACCGACATCGCCCGCCTCATCGCCGATCTGGCCGCCCGTGCGTCCACCGCCGTCCTGCTGTCCGGCCATGACACGACCACCGTGCACGCCATCGCCGACACCGTGGTCGAGGTGCACCCGCCGGGGGGTGGGCCAGTCCTCGACGGCGCGTCGCCGGTCGACACGGCACCCGGGCACCATGGCAACCCGGCAGCTGATCGGGTGAGCCGCTCCGGGCGAGGCCCCGCACCCGTGGCCGTCGCCGCGTCGGCAGGCCAGGACTCGTCGCCGGACGTTCCCGGCGACGCCGACCTCGCTGTGGCCGGGGTCGACCGCGTCGAGGCACCACAGGAGCCCGTGCTCTCGGGCGTAGGGTCCGGCGGCGCGCCGGTGTCGCGGTACCGGGGGCTGGAACCGATCGAGCGCCCGAGGGCGGATCAGCCCGGTCCGTCAGGGTCCGCCGGCATCGGTCGGGTGACCGCCGTAGCGGCCGCGGGAACCGAGCCGCCGACCCTGCGCGTCGAGGGAATCGGCGCGGTCGCCGACGGACATCAGATCCTCGCCGGTGTCGACTTCACCGTCCGCGCCGGGGAAGCGCTCGCGGTGGTCGGTCCGTCGGGTGCGGGCAAGACGACGCTCGCCCGGGTGATCGCGGGACTGCACGTGGGTGCGGGCTCGCTCGAAGTGGCCGGAGCCCGCGTCACCGTCGATCGCCGACGCCGAATCACGGCGGCTCCCCGGGGTATTCAACTGGTCACCCAGAACCCGCTCGCGGCACTGAATCCCCGCCGCACGGTCGAACAGACCCTCGCGCGTCCGCTGCGCCGGATCGCCCGGGTGCCGAAGACGCAGCTGCGCGGCCGCGTCGAATCCCTGCTCACCGCGGTCGAACTCCCCACCGAGCTGGCCGCCCGACACCCGCACGAACTCTCCGGTGGGCAACGTCAACGCGTCGCCCTGGCCCGTGCCCTGGCCGCCGACCCGGCCGTCCTGATCTGCGACGAGATCACCACCGCCCTGGACGGCGCCACCGCCGCCGCGATCATGACCCTGCTCGACCACCTGCGGGCCGCGCGCGGCACCGCCCTCGTGCTGATCAGCCACGACATGGCGCTGATCACCACGCACTGCACCGAACTCGTCGTGCTCGACCACGGCCGGGTCGTCGAATCCGGCACCCCAGCCGCCGTTTTCGCTGATCCGGCCCACCCCGCGACCGCGGCACTGCTGGGCTGAACCGCTCGCGAGCAGGCGTTTTCGCGCGGGAGAATGCGACGAGTCGGTCCCACCGCACTCTGAGAAGTCGCTGTGAGAGGTGCCAGAGGTGTCGGTGACCTGGATGATGGGTGGGGTGTCTGTGCAGAAAGTCGGCGTGCTCGCCGCCGTGGCGGTGACCGCGCTGCTCGCGGGGTGTAGCTCGCTCGCGTCGATTCCCGGTGACATGCCGCCTGGCCCCGGTGCCGCGCTGCCCGCGATCGACGTCGACGCGCCGGGGCGGGCGGCCGAACAGTTGCGTGGCTGGGCCGACGAGCAGTCGGGGGCGGTCGGGATCGAACCGGTGGCGCTGGAGGCCTACGGGTACGCGGCGGCGGTGCTGGCCCGGTCCAAGCCCGAATGCGGGATCGCCTGGACCACGCTGGCCGGGATCGCCAGCGTCGAGAGCGGGCACGGCACACACCGCGGCGCCGGCGTCGACGCCGACGGGACGGTGCGTCCGGCGATCATCGGGGTCGCCCTGGACGGCACCAGGGGCAATGCCGACATCCGCGACACCGACGGCGGCACCCTCGACGGCGACACCACCTACGACCGGGCGGTCGGTCCGTTGCAGTTCATCCCCGAGACGTGGCGGCGCTGGGGTGTCGACGCCAACGGCGACGGGGTCATCGACCCCCAGAACATCGACGACGCGGCCCTCACCGCCGCGCGGTACCTGTGTGTCCGCGGCGGCGACCTGACCTCGGCCGACGGCTGGCAGCGCGCCCTGTTCGCCTACAACCAGTCGAACAAGTACATGCGGGTCGTGCGCGACCGGGCCGCGACCTACAGCATCGGCCGCCGCGTGTAGTTACCGGCCGGCCGGAGTGCCGGTTACTCCACGTCACGCCGAGACGATAGGCTCGGCACCGCACGGACCATCCCGTGAGACCTACCGTGCCTTTCAGTCGTAAGGAGTCGTTTTCGTGGCCATCATCGAACAGGTCGGAGCGCGCGAGATTCTGGATTCGCGCGGCAATCCCACTGTCGAGGTCGAGATCGCCCTCGACGACGGCACCCTGACCAGGGCGGACGTTCCGTCCGGCGCGTCCACCGGTGAGCACGAGGCCGTCGAACTGCGTGACGGCGGCGACCGCTACAACGGCAAGGGTGTCACCAAGGCCGTCGAGGGCGTCCTCGACGAGATCGCGCCCGCCATCATCGGCCTCGACGCCGTCGAGCAGCGCACCGTCGACCAGGTCCTGCTGGATCTGGACGGCACCCCCGACAAGTCCCGCCTCGGCGCGAACGCCCTGCTCGGCGTCTCGCTGGCCGTGGCCCGCGGCGCGGCCGAGTCCTCGGGCCTGGAACTGTTCCGCTACCTGGGCGGCCCGAACGCCCACGTGCTGCCCGTGCCCATGATGAACATCCTCAACGGTGGCGCGCACGCCGACACCGGCGTCGATGTCCAGGAGTTCATGGTCGCCCCGATCGGCGCCCCGACCTTCCGTGAGGCGCTGCGCTGGGGCACCGAGGTCTACCACTCGCTCAAGGCCGTGCTCAAGGAGAAGGGCCTGTCCACCGGTCTCGGTGACGAGGGTGGCTTCGCCCCCGACGTCGCGGGCACCGTGGAGGCGCTGGACCTGATCAGCCTGGCCATCCAGCGCGCGGGCTACAAGCTCGGCACCGACGTCGCGCTCGCGCTCGACGTGGCCGCCACCGAGTTCTACACCCCCGGCGAGGGCTACAAGTTCGAGGGCAAGGTCCGCACCGCCGCCGAGATGGGCGAGTTCTACACCGACCTGCTCACCCGCTACCCGCTGGTCTCCATCGAGGACCCGCTGTCGGAAGACGACTGGGACGGCTGGGTCGCGCTGACCGACTCGATCGGCGACAAGGTGCAGCTGGTCGGCGACGACCTGTTCGTCACCAACCCGGAGCGCCTGGAAGAGGGCATCGCCAAGGGCGCGGCCAACGCGCTGCTGGTGAAGGTCAACCAGATCGGCACCCTGACCGAGACCCTCGACGCCGTCGAGCTGGCGCACCGCAACGGCTACAAGACCATGATGTCGCACCGTTCGGGCGAGACCGAGGACACCACCATCGCCGACCTCGCGGTCGCGGTGGGCTCGGGCCAGATCAAGACCGGCGCCCCCGCCCGTTCCGAGCGGGTCGCCAAGTACAACCAGCTGCTGCGCATCGAGGACGCCCTCGGCGACTCGGCACGCTACGCGGGTGACGTGGCCTTCCCGCGGTTCACCGGCGAGTTCTGAGCAGCAGCAGTACCGCAAGACAGGCAGTGAGATGACGGGGCGGTAGCGAATGACCGAGCGACGTGCGCGTGGAACCAGTCCGGGTGGACGAGGCGACCGCCGCACGTCGCGGGCCGCTCGCTCCCGCCCTAGTCATCTCGACGCCCCCGGCCGCCCCGCCGCGGCCAAACGCACCACCCGGCGCCGCCCCGAGTCCGCTACCGGCGCGACGGCGGGCAAGCGCAAGCCCACCGGCAAGCTCGAGCGCAGCGAGCACACCATCCTCGGTCTCTCGACCGGCAAGGCGGTGATCCTCGCGGCCGTGCTGTGCGGGCTGGCGCTGACCCTGGCCGTGCCGACCCGCACCTACTTCAGTCAGCGGGCCGAGGCGGCCGCGCTGGCCCAGCAGCGCGCGGAACTCGACGCCGATCTGGCCGCCCTGCGTGATCGCCGGGCCCAGCAGCAGGACCCGGCCTACATCCGCTCCGAGGCCCGCGACCGGTTGCGCCTGGTGATGCCCGGCGAAACCCCCTACATCGTGCAGATTCCCGGCATCGAAGCACCGGCGCCGCCGCCGATGAGCACCCGAACAGCGGCGCCCGACCCCTGGTACACCGACCTGTGGCGCAGCATCTCCGAACCGGCCCCGGAAGGACCAAGGTGACCGCACCGAACGAGCGCGACCTCGAGATCATCGCCCAGCAGCTGGGCCGCGAGCCGCGCGGTGTCCTGGCCGTCGCCTACCGCACTCCCGACGGCCTGCCCGCCGTGGTGAAGACCGCGCCGCGACTGCCCGACGGCACCCCGTTCCCCACCCTCTACTACCTGACCGACCCGCGGCTGACCGCCGAGGCGAGCAGGCAGGAGTCGGCCGGGGTGATGCGCGAGATGACCGAACGCCTCGCCGCCGATCCCGAGCTGGCCGCGGCCTACCGCGCCGCGCACGAGAGCTACCTGGCCGAACGCGACGAGATCGAGTCGCTCGGCACCGATTTCACCGGTGGCGGCATGCCCGACCGGGTGAAGTGCCTGCACGTGCTGATCGCGCACTCGCTGGCCAAGGGCCCCGGCGTGAACCCCTTCGGCGACGAGGCCGTCGCCCTGGCCGCCGACGCGGGCCTGCGCGGCACCGCCATTCCCGCCGACTGGCCCGCCGCACGCACGCCCGAAGAATCGGCATAATCGCGGACAGCGCGTGGCGCCGGTATCGCACCGGCGCCGGGCGACCGGCCCGACCAGGAGGAACCTCATGACCGAGCGCATCGCCGCGGTGGACTGCGGCACCAACTCGATTCGTCTGCTGATCTCCGAGGTCGGCGCCGACGGCAGCCTCACCGACGTGCACCGCGAGATGCGCATCGTGCGGCTCGGCCAGGGTGTCGACGCGACCGGCCGGCTCGCGCCCGAGGCGATCGAGCGCACCCGCGTCGCGCTGGCCGACTACGTCGATGTGATGCTCGCCCAGGGTGTTTCGCGGGTACGCATGGTCGCCACCTCCGCCACCCGCGACGCCGCCAACCGGGACGACTTCTTCGACATGACCCGCACCGAACTGGGCCGGGTCGTGCCGGGCGCGGTCGCCGAGGTGATCACCGGCGACGAGGAGGCCCGGCTGTCCTTCGCGGGCGCGGTCGGCGAATTGTCCGCCGACGCCGGGCCTTTCGTGGTGGTCGACCTCGGCGGCGGCTCGACCGAACTGGTCGTCGGCGACGGTGACGGCGTGCAGGCGGCCTACTCCGCCGACATCGGCTGCGTGCGGATCACCGAGCGCTGTCTGGCGGGCAATCCGCCGACGGCCGAGCAGGTCGCGGCGGCCCGGGAATTCGCGCAGACCAAGCTGGACGAGGCGTTCGCCGAGGTCCCGGTCGACCGGGTGCACACCTGGGTCGGCGTCGCGGGCACCATGACCACCATCACCGCCGTCGCCCTGGACCTGCCCGAATACGATTCGACCCGGGTCCACCTGACCCGGCTGAGCCTGGCCGAGGTCCACGACGTCTGCGACCGGCTGATCGGCATGGACCACGACCAGCGCGCGGCGTTGGGCCCGATGCACCCCGGCCGGGTCGACGTCATCGGCGGCGGCGCGGTCATCACCGAGGTGCTGGCCGACGAACTGGCCCGGCGCGCCGGGGTTTCCGAACTGGTCGTCAGCGAACACGACATCCTCGACGGCATCGCCATGTCGATCCTCGCCTGAGCCGGGCACACCGGGGCACGACCCGACGCGAGCTGTTCTCCGCCGCGCTGTCGGTGTGCCGCCGACTAAACGACAGCGCCGCGCACCGGAACGTTCTCCGGCGCGCGGCGACCCAGCGGGTGTCGGATCAGGGCAGCACCTGCGGGATGACGTCGGGCGCCACGGCACCGACGGCCGCGCCGATGAGCGCACCGACCAGGGCGTTGGGCAGGCCGATCAGCCCGACGCACGGCAGGTACAGGATCATGGTCGTGATCATCGGCACGCACACCACCGCGGCGGCGATCAGGCCGACGCCCGCGCCGATCGCGGCGGCGTTGTGCACCGGATCGGAGTACTGCGCGGCCGGATTGGTGGCGATGGTCTTCAGCTCGGTGGCCGCGCCCTGGGACACTTGCGGCGTCGCCTTCAGGGTGCGCCCGTCGGCGGAGATCTCGGTGGCCACGGTGATGGTGTTGCCGCCGACGGTGCCGAAACTGGTCGGCACCTGCGCGATCGGGCTGCCGGTCGCCGATTCGACCGTCAGCGTGCCGTCCTGGCCGAGGACGAATCGCCCGTCGTCGACGGTCGCCGACACGGTCCGCATGTCCGGCGTGACTTCCGTGCGGTAGCCGATGCCCTCGGCCTGCCCCTGCGAGGCCAGGCCCTGGACGAACCGGGCCTGCTGATCGGCATCGACATCGGCCGAGGCCACCCCGGCGCACGCGACGGCGACGGCGAACGGCAGCGCGCCGGCGAGCAGACGCCGGCCGAGGCCGGAACTCGAGTTCTGGAACATATCGGAGAAACTCCCTCTTCCGAATTCGCCCGAAGAAATCGGCCCCCGGTGAATCCGAAATATCGTGGTCGATGAACACAGATGATTCGGATTGCCCTGCCGCCTTGGATGGAATTCCTGCCCGCTCTATTCATCCCGGGCGTGGCGCGGAGTGGTCAGCGCGGACGCGGCCGGACCGGCGCGCGATAGCGCGGGCGCGACACCCGCTCGGGGCGGGGCGGCGGACCGAGGGCGGAGACCAATTCCCGGCGCCGCTGCGGCTCGATGAACCGCGGGTCGCGATAGGTGAGCGCGCCCTCCATCGCCCAGAGCATTTCCAGATTCAGGCCGCGCACGTCCGCCGCGCGCAATCGCCGATAGGTTTCCACCGCGCCGAGTTCGGCGAGTTCGTCGAGCGAATGCACGTCGGCGTGCGCGAGCATCGCCGCCGCCGCGTCGCCGAGTTCGGCACCGCGTCCGCGATAGACGCGAATGCGCACATGGGCGTCGCCCCGGACGATTTCGGCCGTGCGCCACACGGCGGCGCGCAACTCGTCGGGGGAGGACGGTATTTCGCCGCCGCCGAGAACCCGAGCCCGCGCCCGCCGGGCGATACCGACCATCGGGCGAAATGCCCGGAAGATCTGGATCTCGCCGTCGTGGCCGCGCCGCCATTCGTCCAGATACACGTGATCGCTCCCGAATCCGGCGGAGTCGAGCCGCGCCGCGTCCAGCGCCCACCGGCGGCAATCGTCGGGCGTGCGCGCGCTCAGCACGAGCATCCCGCGGCGGCGCGTGATCTCGCCGCCTGCCCATCTATACCGCTGCTGTGCCCAGCGCTCCATCGCTCGCGGCTCCATCGTCCGATCAAGTCCGAAGGTCCGCCAGCGCACCGTCCCCGTCGAAGCGGTCGCGTGCCCCCGCTGTCGCAGGGCGGTGAGGGACTGACCGTCGAGGTGGGTGTGCCAGCCCGGCACCAGCACGATGGGATCGGCCGGGTCGGCGTCGAACGGCGTCGGCACCAGGAACTCCCGGTCGAGCAGGATCACCGTCCCCGGGCGGGATTGATACGACAGCCCCCACAGCAGCCGGGCCAGCAGCTTCGCGCCGTGATCGTCCGACAGCACATGCCATGTCTCGTGGAACCGATTGGTACTGAACCGGGCACGCGTACCCGGTCGCGGCACGATCACCGTCCGCACGCCACGACCTCCCCGCACCGCGTACCGGTGCAGTTTCAACCCGTCCCCGATATCCCGGGCGTTCCCCGGTCGTTGTCTTTTCATCCCTCCAAGGAGGCCACATCGCCGGGCGGGCGGGCAATCGCTTTTCCGCCCGCCCTCGGCGTCCTGGCGCCGCCGGAAACCGATGTTAGACATATGGTGGAAGATGTCTTACCGTGGAGGCATGAGTTCAACGACGTCTCATGCGGTCGGGTTCGAGTTGCGGTCCGGGGAAACCTGGCGCGATCCCTGGTCCATGTACTCCGCGCTGCGTGACCAGGACCCGGTCCACCGGGTGATTCCCGAGGGGCGGGAAGCCGACGACTTCTACGTGCTGTCCCGCCATGCCGACGTCTGGGCTGCCGCCAAGGAGCCCGAAACCTTCTCCTCCGCAGCGGGATTGACCGTCGACTACGTGGACCTGGCGGCCGCGGGGTTCGGCGCCGTCAAGCCGTTCGTCTTCATGGACCCGCCCGAGCACACCGACTTCCGTCGCCGGGTCGCGCCAGGATTCACCCCGCGCCAGGTGAATTCGGTGGAACCGGCGGTGCGGCGGTTCGTCGTCGAGCGGATCGAGCGGCTGCGCGCGGCGGGGGCGGGTGACATCGTCGAGCAGCTGTTCAAGCCGCTGCCCACCATGGTCGTCGCGCACTATCTCGGTGTGCCGGAACAGGATCACGGCAAGTTCGACGAGTGGACCGAGAACATCGTCGGCGGCGCGGTCGCCGGGGCCGGGTTGGCCGCGGGAGACCAGAACGCCTTCACCGCGGTCGGTGAGCTGGTCGGCTACTTCTCCGAACTGATCGCCCGCCGCCGGGTCGAACCGGGCGACGACACCATCTCGCACCTGCTGGCCTCCGGCCTCGGCGCCGACGGCGACAACGAGGGCCTGATCGCGATTCTCGGCTTCGCCTTCACCATGATCACCGGCGGCAACGACACCACCACCGGCAACCTGGGCGGCGCGGTCCAGCTCCTCACCGCCTACCCCGACCAGCGCCGACTGCTCGTCGAGGACCCGTCGCTCATCCCCGACGCCATCGAGGAATTCCTGCGGATGACCTCGCCGGTGCAGGGCCTGGCCCGCACCACCACCCGCGACGTCGAACTGCACGACACCACCATCCCCGCCGGCAGGCGCGTGCTGCTGCTCTACGGCTCGGCCAACCGCGACGAGCGCGAGTTCGGCGCGACCGCCGCCGAACTCGACATCCGGCGCAACCCCAAGCGCATCCTCACCTTCAGCCACGGGCATCACCACTGCCTCGGCGCGGCCGCCGCCCGGATGCAGGCGCGCGTCGCGCTCGAGGAGCTGCTGGCCCGCTGCCCCGACTTCACCGTCGACCTCGACGGCGTGCGCTGGTCGCAGGGCAACTACGTGCGCTGGCCGGTCGCGGTGCCGTTCCGGGCCGTGGCATGAGCGGCGACTGGCTGGCCACCGACCGCGCCGACCTGGCCGCCGAGCGCATTCTCGACGCGGCCGCCGAACTGTTCGCCGAACGAGGGGTGGCCGCGGTCGGCATGCGCGATATCGCCGCGGCGGCCGGGTGCTCGCGAGCCACGCTGTATCGCTACTTCGACAATCGCCAGGCCGTGCGGATCGCGTTCGTGCACCGCGAGACCCGGCGCATCGTCGCCGGGCTCACCGATCAGATTCGTGACATCGCCGACCCGGGGGAGCGGATCGTCGCCGCGATGCTCGGCGCGATCGCCGCGGTGCGCGCCGACCCGCTGCTCATCGCCTGGTTCCGCCCCGGCGATTCCGGCACGGCCGGTCGGATCAGCCAGGACTCCGACGTCATCGAGTCCCTGGCCGCGACCATCTTCGCCGACATCGACCTGAGCGATCCCGAACGCAGCAGGCTGGCCCGCTGGCTGACCCGCGTCATCGTCTCGTTCCTGGCCACTCCCGGCCGCGACGACGCCGACGAACGCGCGATGCTGCGGGAGTACGTCGCCCCGATCATCGCCCGCGCCGCCCCGACCCTGACCGTCCACTGAATCACCGGCCGGGGCCGATCACCCGCGCTTGTCCGCGAGGTGGGCGACGCGCGGCTCCGGCATCGCGCACACCATGCCGTCGGCCATGCCGGTCGGCTGCACCCCGAGGCCCTGGTTGAGCCGCGCCCGCTGATTCTCCCACGCGATGGTCGCGGCCAGCTCGGTCAGCTGGGCCTTGGACAGGTGGGTGAGCAGGGTGGTGCGCAGCTCCTCGAGGTCGACCGCCGGCGTCGCCGTCATCGCCTCGGCGAACGCGATGACCAGCTTCTCCAGCTCGGTGTAGGCGTCGCTGGTCCGGTAGCGGGGCAGCTCGGTGATCTGTTCCCGCGTCAGTCCGGAGGTGTGCGCCAGCGCCGACCCGATGTCGAGGCAGAACTGGCAGGCGACCAGTCCCGCCGTCTTGAGCTCGGCGAGTTCTTTGAGCCGGGGATCGAGCTTGTTGCTGAAGAGCAAGGCCGTCTCATAGGCCATGGTCGCCGCCCCGATCTGCGGCCGGCGTCCCAGCCATCCGGCCAGATCGCCGCGATGACGTCGCGCCTGTCCGATCACGGTCGCGTATCCCCTGATCCGTTCGACCACTCGCATCGTTCACACCCCTTCGTGTCGACGATTCCCCTGCCTCCGAACCTACGCCCCCGAGTCGACTAGAACGTGTTCTATATTCGAGTCAAAGTTCCGGCTATCCCTCGGGAGTCCAGAGATGTACCAGTGGTCCGACGAAGACCTGATGTTCCGCGACGCCGTGCGCGGGTTCATCGCCAAGGAGATCACCCCGCACGTCGACCAGCTGGAGAGCGGCGCGCTGCCGCCGTTCGACATCATCCGCAAGCTCTACGCCACCTTCGGGCTGGACGAGATGGCGCGCGAGGGGCTGGAGAAGGCGCTCGCCCGTGAGGAGTCCGGCACCACCGGTGCGGGCAAGTCGGGCGGCGGTTTCAGCGGCGCGGGCAGCATGGGCGTCATCCTCAACAGCGAGCTGGCCGGGGTCAGCCTGGGCCTGGTGGCGTCCATGGGGGTGAGCCTCGGCCTCACCGCGGGCACCATCCGCAGCCGCGGCACCCTCGCGCAGAAGAAGCGCTGGCTGCCCGAGCTGGTCACCATGGCCAAGGTCGGCGCCTGGGCCATCACCGAGCCGGACTCGGGCTCCGACGCCTTCGGCGGGATGAAATCCTATGTCCGCCGCGACGGCGCGGACTACATCCTCAACGGCCGCAAGACGTTCATCACCAACGGCCCGTACGCCGACGTCACCGTCGTCTACGCCAAGCTGGACGAAGGCGACGGCACCGACCGCCGCGACCGCAAGGTGCTCGCGTTCGTGCTGGACAAGGACATGCCCGGCTTCGTGCAGAGCCCGCCGTTCAAGAAGATGGGCATGAACTCCTCGCCCACCGGCGAACTGTTCTTCGAGAACGTCCGCATCACCCCCGACCGGCTGCTCGGCGAAACCGAGAACCCCGCCAAGGGCGACGGAAAGGACAGTGCCAAGGAGTCTTTCGCGGCCGAACGCATCGGCATCGCGTCGCTGGCACTGGGCATCATCAACGAATGTCACCGCCTGTGCGTCGATTACGCCAAGTCGCGCACGCTGTGGGGCAAGGAGATCGCGCAGTTCCAGCTCATCCAGCTCAAGCTGGCCGAGATGGAGATCGCGCGAATCAATGTGCAGAACATGGTCTTCAACGCCATCGAGCGCACCGCCGCCGGGGACAAGGTGACCCTCGCCGAAGCCTCGGCGATGAAGCTCTACTCCTCGCGCGCCGCCACCGAGGTGGCGATGGAGGCCGTGCAGCTGTTCGGCGGCAACGGCTACATGGCCGAGTACAAGGTCGAGCAGCTCGCCCGCGACGCCAAGTCGCTGATGATCTACGCGGGCAGCAACGAAATCCAGGTCACCCACATCGCGAAGGGGCTGGTCGCGGGGTAGAAACGGCGGGTCGGTCCGGTGGTCGCGCTCGTATACTACGAAGATGCGGAACCACCGGAATGCCCTCGCCGGCGCCGTGGTCGCCACCGCGATCGTCGCTCTCGCGCCCTCGACGTCGGCCACCCCGCCCTCGGGCGTGACTGTCGAACAATTGACCGAGGTCGACGTGAGCGGATTCGGTCCGTTCGCCGCGCTGCCGAGCGTGTTCACCTTCCGGCGTATCACCATCGCGCCGGGCGGCACCCTCGGCTGGCACTATCACGACGGCACTGTGCTGGCCCTCGTGACCAGGGGCGAGGTGACGCGCTACGAGTCGGACTGCGTGCCGACGACGTACGCGGCGGGTCAGGGGCTGTCCGAGACCGTCGGCCCCGACCATGTCCACGTCGGCCGCAATCTCGGGACCGGGCCCGCCGAGCTGTACGTCGCCTACATCAACCGGGCGAACGAACCGCTCTTCGTCGACGCCGCGGCGCCGGACTGCGCGTAGCCGCGGGCCGAAACGGCCTCCGTAGACGCGGCGACCGGTCGACGCTCCAGCCCGTCCGCCGATTTCGCCGCGACCGTCGAAATGGCTCGCCCGCCCGACTGGCTACCAGGCGATTTCAGGCGAGGCAGGCGTCGGCGCCGCCGGCGGAGAACGTCTCGGCGCTGCAATAGGCGGCGTGCGGGTAATACGGACCCATCGTGATGGCCGGGTCGCTGCCGGAGTCCTGGGAGGCCTGGACCGAGTCCGGGTAGAACGCCGCGCTCGGGGTCATGTTCCGCAGGAACAGCACCTTGTCCACGTCGGTGCTGCCCCACGCAATCGTGGTGACGGTCGGCGGGAGGTTCGCCGGCAGGTCCGCGGGGGCGGCGAGAACGTAGGTGTAGTAGCCGGACGCGTCGAGCGCGGTCTGGAAGTCGGCGGCGCAGGCGACGACGGGGTAGGGGGTGCGCAGGTCGTTCTGGCACATCGACCAGTACCGCAGTTGGGTCGGCGCGGTCGGTGACTGCCCGGCCCGGGTATCCGGAAACGTCGGGGCTTTGCCGCGCACCACCAGCAGGCGGCCCGGCTGATAGCTGACGCGGGTCCCGACGTACTTGTTGTCACCGTTCGGGAACAGCCCGGCGGTGCTGGCCGGATTGCCGAAGGTGGCCTCCGGGGCGCCTCCGGGGAAGGCGCCGGAGGCGGCCGCGGCGATCCCCTGATCGAAGGCCGCTTTCGCGGCGTCGGCGACGGGGCCGGTGTAGCCGGCCGGGTCGAAGGGCTGCGCGCACGGCTGCGCCGGAACCTCGCTGCCCGCCAGGGTGAGTTTCACCTCCGGCAGCGGCACACCACCACTGAGTGAGGCCGGGTCGGTCGGCACGTAGACCCGGACGATGACGAACCCGATCGGGGCGCGCTGCCCACTCGCGACCGCCTGGATCTCGTTGCGGCTGTGGTCGGCCGGGCCATTGACCAGCTTGGCGTGCCACCGCTGCTGCGCCGTGGGCAGCGTGGCGGCGGAGGCGTCGGTGTACGGGTTCCCGCTACCCGGATCCGGCGCGATCTGGTTGTCGCGCAACGTGTCCACGGTGTCGAGATTCGTCCCGTAGGTGTTCACCGAGAAGTACCGCGCGGCCGGATAGGTCCCCGACAACTCGATCGAGTCACCCGGTCCCAGCGCGTACGGCATCAGCCAGTACGTCGAGTTCGCATCGGGGAAAGCCACATTCAACACGGCGTCGTTCGACATGAACCGCCACGCGCACAACGCCGAGTCCGGCGGCCCCGCCACGGCCGACCCGCCGAACCCCACCGCGGCCAGCACGGTCGCCACCACACATCCGACACGAACGATCAAAGCCACAACCGACTGCATGACGATCCCTTCGCTGCGCTCGAACTGCCGAACTGCCGAAGAATCCGCCCGTCCACGTCACCGTGGTCGGCCCGCGACCAACATAGACCACCCCATGCCGGCGATCGGCCACCGGTTGTTCGTGGGGAGAGCGGGCGGTAGCCTTCGGGCGGGGGATTCGGGCAATCGGCGTGCGCTGTGAAAGCCGTTCTCGCCTGCCATTTCACTTGTCACACGGGGGTTTTCGAATGTCTCAGACCAATGCGATGCGGGCGGGCGTGCCATCGCCGTACGCGAACGAGCCCGCGGTTCGGCGGGTGACCCGCCTTGCCGGATTCGCTGGAATCGCGCTGGGTGTCGTGCTGGTGGCCTGCGCTGCCGGACTCGTGGTGGCCGGGCTGGTCGATACCCGATACCTGATCGTCGTCTGCGTGGTCGCGCTGTTGCCCGGCATCCCCGGCCTCAGCCTGCTCGCGGCGTCGCGGCGGATTCTGCGTGGCGAGATCAACGGAACGACCAGGGCGATCACGATGTTGGTCACCATCAGTGGCCTCGTTCTGCTGGCAACGGTGGGCGCCCTCATCGAAGGGCCCTGGCCCGCGAAGATTCTGATGGTCGCGCTCACCATCGGCACGTTCACGACCGCCGCCTTCGTCAATCGCGCCGATCGCGCGTTGAAGGGCCGATAGCGCGGGCTCGGTGGGGCGACAGGGCGTCCACCAGCCCCGATGGAGTGCCCCCACTGGGACTCGAACCCAGACTGCGCGGATTTTAAGAACCTCCGGCTCGGTCCGGCGACAGCGCGGTGACCTGCGGAAATAGGCCGCATCAGCTCTCAAAGTCCCACTGGCCTTGTGCTTTTGGCGTGTTCTGCGGGGTCTTGCGGGGCCTACAGGTAGGTTCGCGGGGCCTTGAGAACGCCCCTAGCGGGGTGGGCCGGAGCTGGGGCCGCGTCTCCGCAGGTGGGAGCCATTTTCGCTCTTGATGCGCTGCTGAATGGCTGACACGGTGCGGTCCGGAGGAATGCGCTCGGGCCACAGCACCACTCCGACGATCACGGCCAGCGGCAGGCCCACCGCGACGACGAACCCGAGCGTGATCATCCGTCTGCCCGCCCGCTGGTCTCGGCCACGGTAAGGGGACACCCGTCGCGCTGTTCGGCTGCGGTGAGCCAGGCGGCTACGTTGTCGAGCGACCCGTGGCAGACGACCCGGAACGGGCTGTACAGCTCCCACCCGTAGGGCGGTTCGGGTGCCCGGCGGATTGCCATCGACCGGCACGCGGCCCGCTTGGTCAGCGCATCAAGCTGAGGTTTGATCGCGTCGCTCATCAATTCCCCTGTGGGTGTCGGTACCAAGTGCGCCCACCGCCGGAGAGCTTTCGCCATCGTCCGCGCAGCTCGCTGCGCCCGATGCGCCGAGACATTCCTCGGCGTCGGTCCGGCGGTGGGGCTGAGAACTACTCTCGGGGACTACCGAGAAAATGGCCCGACCAATACGGTTTACCTATGTTTACCGATGGCGGGGCGGTGACCGGGGGCCTGTTGCGCGAGCTGCGCACGATCGCCGGTATCGGGCTGCGGACGATGGCCGCACGTACGTGTTTCACGACTGGCTACCTGTCGCTGGTGGAGACCGGGCGCAAGCCGGTAACCCCGGCTGTCCTGGCCGGATACCGGTCTGTACTGGGTGATCCGACGTTGGGGCTGGCGAATGTTGACCCGGAGCGGCTACAGGCCACAGTCACCGACCCGTCCGGCGCTGGCAGTTCCAGCCTGGAAGACGTGGCGGTAATCCTTGAGCGCACACGGCATTTGGAGGATGTGGCGGGCGCTGAACTGGTCGCGCCGGTGATCCGGGGGATGGACGGTGTAGCGCGGGCGCTGGCCGCTGAGCGGATTGGCGGGAGCGCGGCGGCGTGTATGGCGTCGGAGGTCGCCCGATACCGAGGATGGCTGGAGCACGCTATCGGTAGCCCGCACGTTTCCAACCGCGCGTTGGAAGATGCTGCGCGGCTGGCGGAGGTGGCGGGGGATCGGTCCCAGCTCGCCCACTCCTACAGCTTCCGGGCGTACACCGCGCGCCACCAGGGCGACACCGCGCGGGCTGTAGCGCTCACAGACGCCGCTATTGGCGTTGACGGTGCACACCCGATTCTCGGTGTGTATGACCGGTACCAGCGCGCGGAACTGCTTGCGGTACGCAAGGAATCGCGCCAGGCCGGTAAGGCGCTCGCGCTGGCCGACAAAGCGGCCGAGGCAGCAGACGGAATCGAGTTGCCTGCCTTCGGCTACTGGTACACGGCCGGATTCTGGGGCGTGCAGCGCGGCATCGTGCTGGCGCAGCTCGGGCGCAAGGCTGATGCCATTGCCGAGGCCGCCCAGGGCGTAGCGGCGATGCCCGCCGGGCACCAGTCCGCCGGATGGTTGGCGTCCATGCTGGCGCAGATCGACCCGGAAATGAACTTGAACACGGGCGCGTAGTTCACGGTGCCGCCGCGCGGTGCCTGGGATGATTGACGGATGCCGCCTGACCATGTCATTCAGATTTTTCAGAGCTCGGCCGCATGGTGGCAGGCGTGGCTACCGGTGCTGGGCTCAGTTCTTGTAGCTGGCGTTGCACTTTGGGGCGTCGTCGTCAGCAATCGAACTAACCGCGATGCAATTGCGGCGGCTGATGAGCGTGCTCTTATGTCTTGGCGAAGAGACGAAGTGCTCAAGGTGGTCCTGTCAGTGCTCGAAACATCGGATGACATTCTGCAGGAGTTTCGCTACCAGCACTCGTGGACAGCGGAGTATGCCAAGAAGGACAACGAACTCAAGCGAAAAACTGACAAATTGTCGTTGAACTATAGTTCGTTGGAACTGTTAGCGCCTGGGGCGCTTCCATCACGGTGCAAGGAGCTCCACGAGGCGTTATTCAATGCGCGGGAGGCAGTCGTTAATCTGCAAGAAGTCCGTGCCAGGAATATGCCAGAGCTGTTTGAATCCCGTGTGGATGCGCAGACTAAAGAGGAGGATGCCAAAGCCGCCCGGACCAACTTCATCCAGGCAGCTCAGGCCAAACTGGGCACCTCTGACACGTTTACCCCGCTGACCGCCGCCCGAACAACGACACCACGTTGCCGCCTACGTTGGCCCCGCTCGGGAACTGCGGCGGTACAACGGGAGTAGGGGCGACGGGTTCTGGCAGATTGTTAGCCGCGCCGCCGTCCTCCTCGGGAATCCAGTCGCCGTAGGTGTTCAGGGTGAGGGTGAACGTGCTGTGCCCGAGCCACTTTGACACCTGCATGAAGTGTGTTCCGGCCATCAACTGCATCACCGCGAAGGTATGCCGCAGGTCGTGGAGGCGTACGCCGCTCTGCGCGGGGATGGCCGGGCTGGTGTCGGTGGCGGGCACTTCGGGCGCGCTGGCGGGCAGCCCTACGGCCACCAGCGCGGGCTTCATGATGGTGTCGTAGAAGGTGCCCATAGCCATTGGCTGCGACCAGTCAAACGGCACCGCTACCCGCTGGCCTCGGAGGCGCAACCCGCCGCAGTTCTGCCGCGACGGCCACACTGGCGCGGTGGGCTCCGCGGAGCGCGGGTGCTGGATGGCGCGGTGTTGGTCCTCGCCGAACAGGTAGGCGTGCATCCGCGCTGCCAGCCAGGCGGGGAGCGCCACAGAACGCTTGGAGCGCTTGGACTTTGGTGTGCCAGTGACCCATTCGCCGCCCTTGCGAGTCTTGGTGCGCCGTACGTGCACCGTGCAGCGGACCTGCCCGCGTACGACGCGGAACTCCAGGTCGCGAACCTCGAGCCCGGTGTTCTCGCTGGCCCGCAGCCCGGTGTACGCCAGGAATGTCACCATCAACCCGTACACCGGATATGCCGGCAGTTTGGCTGAGGCGGCTTGGCCTGCAGGCAGTTGGGTTGAAGCGGTTGTCAGCTCACCCGAGATGGCCGCGCTGAGCTGCGCCACCTTCTCAGCGCTCAGCGGGTACGGCTCAAAGTCCTCATGGTCCCCGGTGGCGTGGTTGGTGGTGAAGTCCACCCGATCAACCGGGTTGGCCGTGAGCGCGCCCCGCTGCACCGCGTACTTCATCACCCGGCCGAACGCGCTCCACGCATGCTTGACGGTGGCAGGGCTCAGGGTGTCGGTGGCGTTGCCTTGCCGGGAGCGCTGCGACACCAAGCCCAATAGGAAGTCTTCGCACTGCTCGGCGGTGATGGACGCTACGGCCGTACCGGCGAAGGTCTTGAGCGCGTAGCGCTGCAAGGTCTTCTCGTAGTCATCCAGCGTGCGCTGCTTGAGCCGCCCCTGGCTGACCTTCACCTGCAACGACTTCAACCAGCCCTGCGCGTAGAACCCGAACGGCAAGTCACCCGCCTTGCGCGCCTCAGCGAGCGCGGAGGTGTGGCCGGTATGACGTGCGGCGTTCAGCTCATCGCGCCGGGCTTCTGCGGCTTCCCGTGTGGGGTAGGTCTCCTGGTGCTGCTTCTGCTTCTTGCGGCCGTTGGGCCGCGCAGGGTTGACCGGGATCGGCAACCCGAACTCGTCACGTGCCGCCTCCTTCCAGACCACGACGTAGGTCTTGACCGGCTTGCCGTTCTTGCGCTGGGCGGTTTCGCGGGTGTGGATGTGCGCCATGTCAGGCCACCGCCTTCTGAATCCGAGCCAGCACGCCACGGACCGTGCTGTAGTGCCAGGTGTCGCCGCCTGTGGCGGTTGGGATGCCTTCGGCGGTGAGCGCCGTGGCAATTGCCTTGGGGCCGAGCCCCTCCCGGTGCAGGATGGCAATGCGCCGTTCCACGTCAGCGCCGATGAGTCGGGGACGGCCGATGCGCTTGCCTGCCTGGCGAGCGCGGGCGATGCCTTCGCGGGTGCGCTCGCGGGTCTTGCGGCGTTCCTCGGCGGCGAACTCCAGCCTCACCCCGGCCAAGAAGCGCTGGTCAGGGTTGCGGCTGTCCGCGCCGTCCATGCTCAGCAGCGCCCAGCCGTAGTTCTCAGCGCGCTTGAACAGTGCTGCGCCGTCCTCCTGGTCACGGGTAACCCGGTCAAGCGCGCGGACCAGCAACCCGTCAGCCATGCCCGACTCGATGTAGTGAATGGCCATGGCCCGGCCGTACATCTCATCGGTCTTCGCGCCGCTGATCACGTCCGACGCGATAGTCAGCAGGTCATGTCCTGCCGGGGAGCACCAGCCCTCCAGCGAATCCCTTTGTGCTCCAAGGCCATAGCCTTCTCTCCCTTGGTCCTCAGTACTCACTCGTACGTAGCCGATCAGTCTCACTGGCGTTCCTTCCGCGTAGCTAGGGTCGCGAAACGTCAAGGTCCGTTTAACGTTTCGCGCCCCCTACGCTACGCCAGCTAACTTGTGGCGAACTCGCGAACGCTTTTGTCCCAGTGCAGCTTTCGGCGTCGGGTCAGCGCCTGCCGCGCGGGTTGTGCGGCGCTGGGTCCTCGTAGAGCACTGGCAGGAATGCCCCGCGCCGGTTGAGTTCAGCAGCGCGCGCCACAGCGTCATCACCAGTCACCGCGTCCGACGCTCCCGCTGAGAGAGCCCTAGGGGTTCCGGGTACACCCGGCCGCCCCGCAGGTTCGGCGGTGTGGGCGTCGGGAGGGTAAGTGTGCGGCTCCTGCGGCCCGGTAGCGCCGGGGTCCGGGGTGTCAAGCTCGTAGATGACTACTGTGTCTGGCACGTCTGGTTCTGCCGCTTCGGCCATTGCGAGCACCCGCTCATACGCCCCATCGTCGCCACCGTCCCGGCTGATGCTCTCGAACACCTTCTCCCAGGGCTTGAGGTTGACCTCCACCTCAACGGCAGTCTTGGCCGAGACCCCCGCCCGGTCGAGCGCGTCCTTGATCGCGGCGAGTTTCACCGCGTACGGCGCGTCGTCGTCTGTGGCGATGCCCAACAGCTTCTCGGCCATCCGGTCCGCCGCGTTCTCAAGCCGCGCTCGGGCTTTGGCCTTGACCTGTGGGGCTGCTCCGCCGTGCGTCCGGCAAACGGTCGCCCCCTCAATGGCAGCCTTGCGGCACGGTTCGCCGTTCGTCCGTCGCGCGGTACACGGCCGTCGAGGACTGCGCCCGTCGTTCCAGAGTCCTTCCATAGGTGCACCCTTTGATGCATCGTCCTCTGCCGCTGCTGGTTCCAAACCTTCCGGATTCACACTTTCCGGCTTGAACTCCACTGGTGCCTGCTCGTTCTCGTTCTCTGGCATGGATGCTCCAATCGTGTTTATTTCCAATGGTTTTCAGTGCCGAGGTCCCGTACCGGCAACTACGCCCCTTTCAACCCGGCCCTTAAGGCGGGGGCCGGGGCGGGGTTGAACCCGCCCCGCCCCGCCCCGACGCCGCGCGGTTCAACTCGGCCCCGGCTAGGGGCGGAGTTGAAAATGTGCCGCTACCTGCGGTAACCCCCGTTTCCACGGCCAACTCGGCCCTATTCGGCCCCTCCGCCGGGGCGCGGTTCACCCGCCGGGGCCGGGCTGAAGCGCCGGGGCGGGGTTGAAACCGGCCGTTCACGCGCCCTCAACTCCGCCCCCTCCGTCCAGGCGCACCCGTCTCACGGGGTCCTGTAGGCCGAAGAGGGTGCGCTTGACGGTGCGGCTGCCCTCGGCCCGTTCGCACTGTTGGCCGATGACGCGGCCCTCACTGATCATCTGTTCGATCGCCGCGCGGGTTGCTTCCTTCTTGCCGCCAACCGCACCCAACAGTGCTGTTTTCGACAGCTCAAAGGGATGGTCTCGGAGGGTCTGCTCTATGGCCTCGCGGACGCGGTCACCGCCGCGCGGCCTAGCCCCTTCCGTGCCAGCTCGGCGCACGGCCCAGCTGATCCCCGGAGCGGTTGCCTCGCCTGATTCGAGCTCGCCCACGGCGGGCAAGGTCCAGTCAATTTCGTACCGCGCGCCGCCCCACTGCCGCGACCCGAACTCCACGCCCAGCCGGTACTCCCCGGCGGCCAGATCGGGCGGTTCGCGGTGCTGCTGCAAACCCCACGAGTCGGCCCACTGGCCCACGCCCGCCTGCGAAATGGAGTCGAGGTCGAGCCCGCCCGCCCCGGTTTTGTTGAAGTGGTCCGCGACGATCAACGCCGCCTCACCCCCAATCAACCCCGACAGCTCCGCGAGCATCGGCCCGCGCGCGTAGAGGTTCTGCGCCTCCACGCCCGTCGGGTGGAACGCATACAGCGGATCGAGGATCACCAGCGCCGGTTGCATCTCGTCCAGCCCGGCCTTGACCGCGTCGGTGAACTCGGTGCTGGTGAGGGAGGCGACGTCAAACACGGCATCAATCGGAAGCTCCGCGAGGTCCACGCCGTACGCCCGCGCCATGGCCTGTAGGCGACGCTGGAACGGTTCTTCGCCGCCCTCGCCCACGAAGTACAGCACCGGGCCAGCCGTGGCGACCTCAAATTCGCCAAGCATCGGCTTACCGCTAGCCAGGGCCACGGTCAGCGCGAGCAGGTTGTACGACTTCAGCGTCTTCCTCGCACCCGCCCACGGCCCGAACGAATTCCGGGGCCAAACCCCACGGATCAGCCACTCCATCGGCGGTATGGGCTTGGCGAGCTCCCGCGCGCTCACGCGGGCGAAGCGCGGCCGACGTTGCACGGCGTTGCCCTCAGCATCGAGCAGCCCCCGCGCTCGCAGGGCTTCGCGGTCTTGGCCGGGGTAGGGCGTGTCCCTGTGCCATGAGCCGCCCGGCGCGAACGCCTGGCTGATGGTTGCCTGAGCAATGAAGAGCACGCGGTCGGCGGCGATGAGCTGACCACCGCCCGCAACAAAGCGGTCGAACTCGTCGGCTGCCACCTCCACCCCGCGCACCGGCCCAAGCACGGCCACGTAAGCACTTCTCAACGTGCTCAGCGCGGTAGGTACGCCGGGCTCGCCGTTCGCGCCCAGCCGGATCAGCGCAGCGGTACGGTCTCGGACCGCATCAAAGCGCGAACCATCCTCGCCATCCAGGCACTGGATCGCGGCGGCCAACGTGCGCAGTACCGCAGGAGATGGTGCACCGGCTGCCAGACCCTTTAGCAACTCGGAACCCTCAGCGCGGCTGGCCTTCTGGGTCGGGACGGTCGCCCCGTTGACCAGCGCGTGCGCGAGTGGTGCCGGCAGTTCCGTGAGATCCTCCAGCCGCGGCACGTCGTTGGAAATCTCCCCGGACGGGTCGTACCAGCGGACAACGTTGCCGTTCGGGTGAAGGCTGGGGTACGCCATCGCGTAGCGGTGCCCAGCTTGGAGCAGTTCGACGCCGCTACCGGGTAGCTTGCCGGGCCACGCCTGGCCAGTCGGCACACGGTAGAACCGTTGGCCGCTACCGTCGCCCCGCGCTGTCGACGACCACGTAGGCGGGAACTTGCACCCCGCGTCGGCCTCGAACTTGGCCAGGGTTGCGAGGCCACGCTTGCCGCCGTAGTTGTCGACGTCGATAGCCACCACGCCGTCCGGTAACCGCAAGGCCACGTTGGCGTTTGGCGGTCGCTCGGCGCACCAGCGCTCAACCTGCGTATCGTCTGGGACTCGGCCGTTGTAGCCGGTGAAGCCTTCGGGCGGGCTCGACTTCTTGCCTGGCGGCAACGGCAACACGGACTGCCAACCGGCCGCGCGGTATTCGTGTGCAATATCGCCGTAGCCCTTTGGAATTGACATCTCGGACGGGGTAGCAATTTCGGCCCGGCCGTTACGCCGGTCAGAGGGTATAGTCACTATTGGTTCCTTCTTTGTGGCTAAAGAAAAGGCCAGTGCCCCTGTGGAGTGCTACCCAGCCTCCACGGGGGCGCTTCTGCTTTTCAGAGGTATTTGTCAATCGGCCAGCCGGACGAATGAGCCCAGCCGTCGTTTGTGATGAAATGCAGAACGCTGGCGTCGGGCCTACCGATTTCCCGGTCGAAACCCATTCGGCAATCTGTGCACGTCGGGAACATGCGCAAGACCGCGCCACATGAGATGAGCATTGTGAAATCGATTGCTCGGCCTGGCGTGTCGTCACGCCAACTGCCGCACCAGTAGCAGCACCGCGCGAACGCCCATGACATCAAGTACGCCACGCGCAAACGGCTGTACCCGTACGGAACTGGCCATGCTGCCAACGCCGGTTCCGCTACGCCCAGGTTCACCGGCATGTGCGGTCGAAACACTGGCGCGGTGGGTGCGTGAAGGACAACGATCGGTGCGGGCGATTCGGTCGCCGCAACCAAATACTGCTCGAACTCCAGGTTGAGCATCGCAAGCTCAGTTTCGGAGTGCCCCTTGAGGAATTCGGCTGCGAGGTCGTACCCGCCCGCGTTGAAGGTCAGCGGCTGCCTGCCCGGCAGGTTGCTGTGTAGGTAGTCCAAGCCCGAGTTCACCAGCGCTGCTGGCGTCGGAACGGTGGGGGACTGCGACTGCTCCCGGACCAGGTCGAGCGCTGCGCTGATTCGCGGGAACTCCCTTGCGTATGGGGAGAATCCGGGTCCGCCGTCGTCAGGCTGATCTACCGCATCCAGTTGATCACCGAACGCCGCGCTCATGCCGACACCTGCTCAGGCTGAGCCGCTCGGCGCTTCGACATCAGGTAGTCCATCAGGTCTTGAGTGGCGTACCAGAGTGACCCGGAGACCATGAAGCTAGGAAGCTCACCGCTGGACGTTTTGCGGTCCAGCTCGTTGTACTTGAACTCGACACCGAGCGCATCTCGGTACCAGTTGATCGCGCCCTGCTTGCCCTTGATAGTCGGGTACGGCGTCAGTTCGGGTATAGGACTGCGGGACATGGCTACTCCTTGCGAACGGAGTGCCTAGATCTGCAAAAACCCAGGCACTCACAACAATTGGTCGTTGAGTGAACCTGGGCGTGACGCTGCCAGCCCGGCTTGCCATGTCCATCCTGAGCCAGAGTCGGTGATCGGTACTCGCTCTGACCCGCGCCTTGAGCGTTCAATGGCTAAAGGACGGCTTGCCTGCCCCGGTGACTAATCGGGGCGTCGCCCGGAGAACCGGACGGCTTCATCTTACCCTAGCGCCCGGCGAGGCCGTTTAAGGCCGCACAAGGCCGCAATAGTTACCTATGCTCACGGCTTATACTTGATCTTGAAGCGGCGCGCGGACTCAGGGCATTCCGAGGCGCAGTTCAAAACGAATTCGAATTCGTTTATCGCACTCTGTGCTCCGAAGGAGTTCTTATGTCGCAGGTGATTATTGGCTATGTTCTCGGTGAACCGGTGTATGCGCTTTGCGGCGGCGACAGCGGTTTCAGCACCCAGAGTGACGTTCTGGTAGATCAGACGGCGGACGGCGTTGACCTGAACACGATTTGGGGCGACGTCGCTACCGCGCTCTCGATGTACAACACCGAGCGCAGCACCATCGCCTCAATTCTGTCGTACCGGACGACCAACACTGCTGATGCTGTGCCGCAGTCGATTTCGTATGACAGCTTTGAGGAAGCGTCGGAATTCGGCGTGCCGACGGCCATGCGTGAATCGCCCGACGTGCTGCTCATGGGCTACGACTTCAAGGACTACGACAAGGCCACCCGCTTTACCTGGAAGTTCCTGCGAGACGCCACGGCGGAACAGGTCAACTCGGTGGTGAACCGGGTGCTTGAGGCGGATAACCGCCGTGTCACTGGCAAGATTCTCGACCGGCTGTTCAACCCAGCTGAGCGCGTGAACGAGTTCGGCGCGAAGGTGTTTGGCCTGTGGACGGGCTCGGATGGTCTCGGTCCGCTGCCGTACCTGGGCAAGGAGTTTCCGACCTCCACGAACCACTACCTCGCGACCCAAGCCGCGCTGATCGACTCGGGCGACGTGGAAGGCGCGATCAAGCTCATCACCGACAAGGGCTACGGCCGTCAGCCGGGTACACAGTTGCTGATCCTTGCGAACCCGCAGGAAGGCGAGCTCATCCAGACCTGGAAGGCTGGGGAGACCAACAACAACAGTCAGATCGCAAAGCACGACTTCGTCCGAAGTGCCACTGCGCCTGCGTATCTGACCCAGGACAACATCATCGGCAAGGTGCCGCCCGGTGAGTACAACGGCTTGCCGATCGAGGGCAGCTACGGCCCGGCCTGGCTGATTCAGTCGGAATTCATTCCGGCAGGATGGTTTACGGTCGTGGCGTCCGGCGGACCGAACAGCACTCTCAACCCGGTCGCCATGCGCGAGCACATCAAGCCGCAGTACCAGGGGCTGCGTCTGATCGCTGGCCGCCAGCCCGGTTACCCGCTACAGGAGTCGTTCTTTGCACGCGGGTTCGGTACCGGCGTTCGATTCCGAGGCGCGGCCGTCTGCGTCCAGGTGACCACCAACGCGTCGTACACCGCGCCCGTTATCCCGATGTGAGCGCGGGCATGATTACCCCACGCGACCCCGCCACCCACGACGGCGCGTCGGAATTCTGCTGGGGGCCGGGGCTCACCCCGCCCGGCCTCGAAGACGCGCCGCCGAGCGCGGGCGGTCGGTACCGAGGCCAGTGCCCGCCGTTGGACGGGCGAGCCCTCGCGAAAGCAGAAGCGCTCGCGCGCCTGAACTCTGGAGGTAGCGATGGCTAGGCGCGTGCACAAGCGCGATCGGTTGGGGCGGTTCGCGGGCAGCGCTGCGGGCGCGGCTGCCGGTGCGGCCGTCGGGGGCGCACTCGGCAGCAAGCGCGTCCGCGCCCGGTACATCGCAGGCAGCCTCAAGTCGGAATCGCACGTCGGCACCTCAGCCGACGGCAAGTTCACCGGGGCCAAGCTCGGCGCGCGCTACACCGCGCCGGGCGGGCGTGAGGTTGTGGTTAAGGGGATCATCGGCATCTCCACGCCCAAGCAGAGCAAGCCCACTCCGCCGCCGAGCGCTAAGGCTGCGGCCAAGTCGGCTACGTCTGGCGCTAAGGCTGCGAGCGGCCAGAGGGCTACCGCCGCCACGCCCCGCACGGGCAAGTCGGTAGCTGCCAGCTCGGCCGGGCGCAAAGTGCGCCGGTAGCGCGTCGGCGGTCAGTCGGCGGGCTTACCGAGCCACTCGCGCCAGTCTGGCTTGACGGCCGGGGTCGGGCTGACCAGCTTGCACTGCCAGCACTCGTAGTCGGCCTGGTCCTTGGCGACGTTCTGGCGCGCGGTGCAGCGCGGACACGTCACAGCGCGCATACCCGCCGGGGGAGCCGGTTCGCCTCGCGCCACAAGCACCGTCGCCAGAACGCCCAGCGGGCCGAAGAAGAAGCCGACCAGGAAGAAACCGCCGGGGCTGCGGCGCTTCTTCTCGGCGATGATCATGCTGACGATGCCGCAGGCGAAACCGACCATTACGGCGAACACCAGCATCCCGAGCGCTTCATTGCTCATGACGATTCTCCATTCCGAATTCGAGTCGGGAGAATCCTAGGCGTTTGCGCTCTAGACGTTTCCACTCTGGATCAATGCGCGCTAGACATATGTGCTTGGTTTGTCATGGCAACCCCTCCGAACAAACCGCCCGCAAACCCGACGCTGAAGGCGTTCGGGGAACGGGTACGTGCGCGGCGGCTCGAGCTGGGGTGGAGCCAGGAGGCTGCCGCCCACGAGATCGGCGTGCACTGGACGCACCTCGGGCAGGTTGAGCGCGGCCAGCGCAGCGCGCGGGTTGAGAACATCATCAAGTTCGCGGCCGGGCTCCAGACGACGCCCGGCGCGCTGCTGGACGGGTTACCTGCGCCTACCGGCGACGCCTGAGCCCGCTTCGGGGATGGCACGGGGGTGGGGCGAAAGGCCGTCAACCTGCAAGGAAATGACGCCGCGACCCATCTACATGGGTCTTCTTGGTGCCCCCACAGGGACTCGAACCCTGACTTGGCGGATTTTAAGTCCGCTGCCTCTGCCAATTGGGCTATAGGGGCGTCCGGGACAGCCTAGCGACTCGTACGGGTGTACCGGAATCGTGTCGGTAGACAAGGTCGGCCCGGCGTGTCGTCGATGACAGCGCCGAACCGACCTTATCGCCGATGGGGCTGGTCAGCCGGTCGGCGGGCGATTACCGAGGACGGAGTGGCGGCGGCCGTAAGCGAAGTAGACGGCGAAGCCGAGGACCATCCAGACGATGAAACGCAGCCAGGTCTCCACCGAGAGGTTGACCATCAGCCACAGGCACGACAGCACCGCCAGGATGGGGATCAGCGGGACCAGCGGGACGCGGAAGCCGCGGGGCAGGTCGGGGCGGGTGCGGCGCAGCACGATCACGCCGACCGAGACCAGTACGAAGGCGAACAGGGTGCCGATGTTCACCATTTCCTCGAGCGTGCCGAAATCGACGAAGCCGGCCAGCACGCAGCAGACGATGCCGACGATGACGGTCAGCCGGACCGGCGTGCCACGCGAACCGGTGTGGGCCAGCCAGCGCGGCAGCAGTCCGTCGCGCGACATCGCGAACAGCACGCGGGTCTGGCCGAGGAACAGCACCATCACGACGGTGGTCAGACCGGCCAGCGCGCCGATGGAGATGACGTTCTTGGCCCAGTCGACGCCGTGGATGGCGAAGGCGGTGGCCAGCGTGGCGTTCTCGCCCGCCAGATCGGTGTAGGGCACCATGCCGGTGAGCACCAGCGACACCGCCACGTAGAGCACGGTCACGATGAGCAGCGAGCCCAGGATGCCGCGCGGCACCGCCTTCTGCGGGTTCTTAGTCTCCTCGGCGGCGGTGGCGACGACGTCGAAACCGATGAACGCGAAGAACACCAGGCTGGCCGCGGCGAGCAGGCCGTACCAGCCGAAGGTGCTGTTGCCCGCGCCGGTGAGGAACGAGAACAGCGACTGGTGCAGGCCGCCGGCGCCCTCTTCGGTGGGCTGCGACGGCGGGATGTAGGGGCTCAGGTTGGACGCCTTGAAATAGGTGATGCCCAGGACCAGCACCAGCGCGATGACGGCGAGCTTGATCGCGACCGCGATCGCCGACACCCGCGAGGACACCTTGGTGCCGACGGCCAGCAGCACGCCGAGCACCGCGATCAGCGTGACCGCACCCCAGTCGAAGGTAATCGACCCGAGTTGCACGGTGGCGGACTCGAATCCGAAGACGGTGCCCAGATATTGCGACCAGCCCTTGGCGACCACCGACGCGGCGAGCGCGAATTCCAGAATGAGGTCCCAGCCGATGATCCAGGCCACCAATTCACCGAAGGTCGCGTACGAATAGGTGTAGGCGCTGCCGGCGACCGGCACGGTCGAGGCGAATTCGGCGTAACAGAACGCGGTCAGGCCACACGCGATGGCGGCGAACACGAACGCCAGCGAGACCGACGGCCCGGCCACATTGCCCGCCGTGCGCGCGGTCAGCGTGAAGATACCGGCGCCGACCACCACGGCGACACCGAAGATCGTCAGATCCCAGGCCGTCAGGTCCTTGCGGAGTTTGGAATCGGGCTCGTCGGTGTCGAGGATCGATTGCTCGACCGACTTGGTGCGGAACAATCCGCTCTGTCGGCCGGTTGGTCGGCCTGCCTCTGGCGTGGCGTCCGGTGTCGGCACGGTCTTCTCCTTCTGTGCGAACGTCTTCGGGGGATACCCGCAGGCAGGTCAGTGCACGCCCTGCATATGGCGCTTGATCCACGGCGCGAACCCGGCCACCACGAGACCGGCCACGATGGCCGCGGCACCGCTGATGCCGAAGTACGCGGCCTCGTTGTCGGGGTTGTAGTAACGGGCCAGGGTGCCCGCCATGGACGTGCCGATACCGACCGAGAAGAAGTACAGGGCCATCATCTGCGAGCGGTACGCGGCGGGGGCGAGATGGGTGGTCACCGCGAGACCGATCGGCGAGAGCAGCAGCTCGGAGACGGCGAAGCCACCGAGGATCGCGAACACCGCCAGCACCGGCACGGTCTTGTCCTCGAAGCCGCTCAGCAGCGCGAACATCCAGAAGGCGATGCCCATGCCGATGACGCCGAGCGCGAACTTGATCGGAGTGCTCGGCGCCCGGTTGCCCAGCTTGGTCCACATCAGCGCGAACAGCGGCGAGAGCGCGATGATCCACACCGGCTCCACCGAGCCGATCCAGCTGGCCGGTGCCTCCCAGCCGAAGATGTGCCAGTCGATGCGCTCGTCGGAGTACACCGCGAGCATGGTGAACATCTGCTGGAACAGCGACCAGAACACGGCGTTGGCGATGAACAGCGGAATGAACGCGCGTACCCTCGTGCGCTCGACCGGGGTCACCTTGGCGCTGGTGAGCAGCACGGCGAAGTAGACGATCGAGGCGACCACGATGACGCCGGTGGTGACATCGGACAGATTGTCCAGGGTGAGCAACCCGGCCAGTACCGCCACCAGCACCGCGACCGCGGCGACGGCGACGCCGATGAGCACCGGGTTGAGCTCGCGGCGGGTGAGCGGATTGGGCACATCGCGGCCGTGCGTGCCGAGGTTGCGCCGGAACACCACGTACTGGGTCAGGCCCAGGGCCATGCCGACCGCGGCGGCGGCGAAACCGGCGTGGAAGCCCCATTCGCGCTGCAGCAGACCGGTCAGCAGCGGGCCGGTGAAGGCGCCGAGATTGATGCCGAGATAGAAGAGGGTGAAGCCGCCGTCGACGCGCGCGTCGCTCGGCGAGTACAGCGTGCCGAGCAGCGATGAGGCGTTCGCCTTCAGCGCGCCGCTGCCGAACGCGACCAGCACCAGGCCGACCCCGACCCCGGCCAGCCCGGGCAGCACGGCCAGCGCGATGTGGCCCGCCATGACCACGACGCCACCGTAGAAGACGGTGCGTTCCATGCCCAGCACCCGGTCGGCAATCCAGCCGCCGAGCACGGTGGACAGATACACCAGGCCGCCATAGGCGCCGACGATGCCGAGCGCCGTGCTCTGGTCCAGGCCGAGGCCGCCCTCGGTGGTGGAGTAGTAGAGGTAATACCCCAGGATCGTGAGCATGCCGTAGAAGGAGAAACGCTCCCACAGCTCGACACCGAACAGATTGGTGAGTCCGATCGGGTGGCCGAACAGGGTACGTTCGGCGGCCTCGTCGGCGGGGCCGGGCGGGTCGCCGAGCCGCGTTTCTTCGGTGGACATAGGGGAACGATCCCATGTCCGAACGGTGTACAGCAATTTTCCCGCATCATGGCGGGTTCGGCGCGCCGCACCGTCTCGGGTGGGTGTTCTCACCGCGCGACGGGCCCGCGCGCGAATTACCCTTGGAGTGGCCGGATTCCCGCGACGGACGAGGAAATCAGACATGCTGACTGCCGAGGTGACCGTGCCGGTCGACCCTACGGCGGCCTTCGCGACCTTGGCCGACGGCTGGCTGTACGCGAGCTGGGTGGTCGGCGCCTCGCATATCGGCCGGGTCGACCCCGAGTGGCCGGCCGTCGGCAGCCGCATCCAGTACCGATTCGGGCTCTGGCCGGTGCTGATCAGCGACACCACGGTGGTCCGCGCCGTGGATCCGCCGCATCGGCTGGAGCTGGAGGCGCGGCTGTGGTCGGTCGGGTCGGCCTGGATCCGGCTGACCCTGACCGAGGCGTCGCCGGGGTGCACCACCATCCGGATGACCGAGCGCGCGTCGAGCGGTCCCGCGCAGCTGATTCCGGGGGTGGCGCAGGATCTGGTGTTCGCCGCGCGTAATCAGGAGTCGCTGGATCGGCTGGCGGATTTGATCCGGGCACGGGCGCAGAACTCCTGAGCACGGGGTCGCAACCGGTCGGTTCGAATTGAATGCCCCTATTTCCAGGGGCGCGGTTTTCGATGTTCGCACATTGCTGGCTCCGAATCGACAATGGCGAAATAGAATGTGCTGGAACAGAATTCGAATCACGAATATCGAACTGTCGTTATCGCCGGAATTGTCGGGCCGAATGGTCTAGTCTCTAGCCATCGCGCATGCGGAAAATGATCGACCCCGGGGGACAACGTGCTGCACATCGAGCACTTCAACAATGGCTGGATGAATCCGGTTCTCGCGTTCAGTTTGTCGTTCATCGGCTCGGTATTGGGGTTGCGCTGCGCGGTGCACGCGAAAACCTCGACCACGCCGATCGGGTGGTTGATCGCCGCGGCGGTCGCGATCGGCGGGGCCGCGATCTGGGTCATGCATTTCACGGCCATGCTCGGCTTCAGCATCGATGGCGCGCCGATTCGCTACGACGTGCCGACCACCTTGCTCAGCGCGGTCACCTCGATCGGCGTCGTGCTGATCGGGCTGACCATCGTCATCCGGGGGCGGCGGGAATGGCTCACCCTGCCGCTGGGCGGTGCGGTCACGGGCTTCGGCGTGGCCGCCATGCACTACCTGGGGATGCGGGCGATGCGCAGCGGAGCCGTCATCGCCTATCGGCCGCCGCTGGTGGCGCTCTCGATCGTCATCGCGGTGGTCGCGGCGACGACGGCGCTGTGGTTCATGCTGCATGTGCGCGGTCTGGTCCGGACGGCGGGCGCGGCGCTGGTCATGGGCATCGCCGTGTGCGGCATGCACTACACCGCGATGGCCGCGATGAGCGCGCACCACAGCGGCGCCGAGCGGCCGGTCGGCGGGGTGGCGCCGGTGCAATTGCTGTTGCCGTTGATCGCGAGCGTCTCGCTGGTGGTCACCGGACTGGTGATCCTGGTCGGGTTGGCCGAACTGGAGAACAATGCCGAGGACCGGGCGCGGCCGGAACCGGTGCGCGCGACGAGCGGAGTCGTGCGCAGCACCGATCCGGCCACGTTGTCCCACAGTGGCAGGCAATGGCCCCGTCAGGGCTGAGCCTGCCTACTGGCTGGGCTGGGGCAGGGCGCAGTCGTCGACCTTGGGGTTGACGCCCGCGTAGTTCAACGGCCCGGCCAGCACCGTCACCGCGATGGTGCCCAGGGTCGCGCAGTTCTGCTCACGATCGGTGAAGTAGCCACGCTGAGCTGCGGCTACGACGCCGATCACCAGCCACACCAGCACCAGGATCGAAACTATTCGGGGCAGATTCGCCGACATGTTGTTCCTCCTCGAGAAGGGTCCGGCGGGGATCAGTAGTAGTGACGCCTGCCGCCGACCGGGCGGCCGACGCTGCCGGCCAGGGCGAGGACGACGCCGACCACCAGCAGGACGACGCCCACGGTGGACAGCAGGGAAATGCCGAAAACGAGTCCGGCGATGAGGAGTACTGCGCCTAGAAGAATCATTGGAGCTCACCTGTTCGGTACGGGTACTACGTCGTGACGTGCCGGATCGCACGTCACAGGGGGCGTATGCCCCGTTCTGCCGATCGGAAACAGGTATCGGTTGCGCGGGAACGGATCTGCGGGTCAGTGGGTGGGCGGCGCGGTGGTGCCGCGCCGGGCGGCCGACTCGTTGTCGGCGGTCATCCGGTAGACGGTGCGTTCGAGGGTCGGCAGAATGCCGGTGATCGGCAGGGTGCCCGCGGCGAATCGCCCGATCAGGGCCAGTGCCATATTGCCCAGGATCAGGCCCAGGTCGTCGAGGTAGCCGGGGTCGAGATCGCGCAGGGCGATCTCGGCGACCGGCAGGACCGCGGTCAGGCCCTGGGTATCGAGGCGTTCGCCGCCGGGGCCGGTGCGGGCGTGGTGGTAGGCCTCGAGCATCTTGGGGTTGCGCTCCCAGGGCTCGAAGACGGTGCGCAGCACGCGGATCAGGCTGTCGCGCACGGATTCGTCGGGCGTCGGCGGGGTCACGTCGGCGTAGGCGTTGGTCGCCATCCACTGCTCCAGCGCGGCGATGATCAGCTCGTCCCTGGTCCGGAAGAGCCGGTAGATCTTGGCCAGCGAGACGTGGGCCTCGGCGGCGACGGCGCGTAGCTGCACGGCCTCGTAGCCCTCGGTGTTCAGCAGACCCAGCACCACCGCGATGATCTTCGCCGATGCGTCCGATTCCGTTCCGCTGCTCACGGGTGAAATGGTAGCGTCGCCCAGTGGTAACCCAGTTACCGCTGGATGAGGTCGGTGCACGCCTCGTCCACACGACGCGATACCCGACCACTCCCGAGCCCCGGCGCCGCTGCCGCCGCGGGCTCGCTGGACACAGGAAGGCGGCCCCGTTCGCGGGGCCGACGACAACTCCATGACTCGTTTGTTCCCCCGTGCGGCCCGCCGCTGCGGTCTCGTCGCGGTGGCGATGCTGCTGCTGCCGCTCGGCGCCGCCGCCCCGACGGCGACCGGTGCACCCACCCGCCAGACCGCCTGCCTGCCCGGCTCCCTGCCCGAGACCGGCTTGCAGGGCGACGTCCCCGCCGCCGACCGCGACAGCGGCCGATCTCGCGACGGATTCCGCTGCAATATGCGGCTGCTCGGCAGTTCGCCGGGCCGCGGCGGCGGCATCACCTCGGTCACCTTCGACCACTGCGCCTACATCGGCACGTTCTTCCCCGGCAATCTGCTCGGCCCGGACGAGGGGGTGCGGGTGCTCGATATCGCCGACCCGTCCGCGCCGGTCCACACCACCACCCTCACCGAGCCGGCGATGCTGGCCGGAACCTGGGAAAGCCTCAAGGTCAATGCCGCGCGCAAACTCCTTGTCGGCGCGGGTGTTCCGGCGTTGACCGGGGCCGGCCTGCTCTCGGTCTACGACATCTCCGACTGCGCGCACCCCCGGCTGCTCAATCCGGGACCCGGTACCGATCTCGCCCTGCCGGTGCCGATCACGGCGCACGAGGGCGGCTTCTCCCCGGACGGCCGGACCTACTGGGCCTCGGGAACGGCGCCGGGCCTGCTCAGCGCGGTCGACCTCACCGACCCCGCGAATCCTCGAGTCCTCTGGCAGGGCCTGCCGGGTCTGTCCATGCACGGGTTCGGCTTCTCGCCCGACGGCAACCGCATGTACCTGGCGAACAACATGGGCGGCCTGAAGATCCTCGATGTCGCCGCCGTCCAGCGCCGCGACCCGCGACCGCACGTCCCCGAACTCGCCGATCTGCCCTGGACCGACGGCTGGGCCACCCAGCACGCCGTCCCGGTGACCTATCAGGGCACGCCCTACGTGTTCGCCGTCGACGAGGCGGGCTCGGGCGGGGTCAAGCTCATCGACGTCTCCGACGAGCGCGATCCCCGGATCGCGCGCTCGATCAAGCTCGCGATCAATCTGCCCGAGAACCAGGACAGCATGCTCGCCTCGGCCTCGGGTGGTTCGCTGTTCGCCTACGACGCGCACTACTGCGCGGCCGACCGCCCGGCGGACCCGACCGCGCTGGCGTGCAGCTGGACCTCCTCCGGTATCCGGGTCTTCGACGTGCGCGACCCGGCCGCCATCCGGGAGATCGGCTACTTCAACCCGCCCGCCCGCACCGGCGCGAACAGCGAGCTGTGGAACTCCCCGCACGCGCTCGCCTCGATCATCGGTCCGCCGCTGCTGGCGACGCCGACCGTCGCGCAGGCGATGTTGCAGGGCGCCTTCGATCCCGAACAGGCGATCAGCGCGCGCACCGGCACCCTGGCCTTCGGTGATCTGTCGACCGACTGGTGCTTCTCGCCGCCGGAATGGCGCGGCAACCAACTGTGGACCACCTGCGCGGACAACGGATTCCTCGCCCTGGAACTGGCCCCCGAGGTCTACACCCCACCCGCGGGGCAGATCTCGACGACCGGATCATGATCGGGCACAGGGGAATCCGGGCGGGCGCGCTGGCCTGTGGTGCGGTGCTGCTGCTCGCGATGGGTGCGGCACTGCGCCCACTGCTGCCCGCGCCCGCCGCGTCGCCGGTGCTCACCGCGACCGAGATCGGTTTCGTCCAGGACATGGTCGCCCACCACAGCCACGCGCTCGTCCTGGTCCAGCGCCTCGATCGGGGTGTCGATCCCGCGGTCCTCGTGCTGGCCGGACAGATCGCCGACACCCAGCGCACCGAACTGGGCATGCTGCTCGGCTGGCTGCGGCTGGCGGGCGCGCCGGTCGCGGGCGCCGACCCGATGGCCTGGATGCGGCCGCCCGGCGCGCATCGGCACGCCGGTACCGCTGCCGCGCACCACGACTCGGTGATGCCGGGCATGGCGACCGCCGGCGAACTGGACGAACTCGCCGCCGCGACCGGTTCGCGGGCCGAGGTGCTGTTCCTGCGGCTCATGCGGCGCCACCACTACGGCGGCATCGAGATGGCCGCCACCGCCGACGCGCTGCTCGACGGCGGCGAGGTCGAGCGCGCCGCCCGCGACATGATCACCGGCCAGGGTCGCGAGGCCGGACTGCTCGGCCTGCTGCTCGACCGTCGCGCGTGAGCGGACACCCGAAAATCCCTACCCCGATGAAGGTTTGCCGAATGTCGAAGTTCTCCCGCCGTACCCTGCTGACCGGTGCGGCCGCCGCGGGTCTGACCCTGGCCGCCGCGGGCACCGCCGGGGCGCGGCCCGTCGCCGCCCGCACCGGCGCCATCCCGCTCACCACCGAGGACCGCCGGGTCGTCGTGATCGGCTCGGGCTTCGGCGGCGGGGTGACCGCGCTGCGCCTGGCCGAAGCGGGCGTCCCGGTCCTGCTGCTCGAGCGCGGCAGGCGCTGGGCGACGGGCCCGAACTCCCAGACGTTCCCACTGGCCACCCGCCCGGACAAGCGGATGCTCTGGTACCGCTCCGATCCGATGGTGTTCGGCCGACCGCTGGTGTTCGAGCCGTATGCCGGTCTGCTGGAAGCGGTTCCGGGCGCCGGGATGACCGCGCTGTGCGCCGCCGGACTCGGCGGCGGTTCCCTGATCTACCAGGGCATGTCGCTGCAACCCGCGCGCGAGGTGTTCGAGACGCACTTCCCGGCGGGACTGGACTGGGGCCGGATGGACCAGGTCCACTATCCCCGGGTGGCCCGCATGCTCGGGCTCGCCACCGCCCCGGACGAGTTGGTCGCCCATGAGAACTACGCCGCCGCGAGAATCTTCGCCGACCGCGTGCGTGGCGCGGGCCTGCCGCTGTCGAAGATCCCGATGCCGATCGACTGGAACTACGCCCTCGCCGAACTGCGTGGGGAGATGACGCCGTCCTATACCAACGGCGACGGCGCGCTCGGTGTGAACAACGGCGGCAAACACTCCGTCGACGTCACCTATGTCGCCGCGGCGGAAGCGACCGGCCTGGTCGAGGTGCGCACCCTGCACGAGGTGACCGGGATCGAGCGCGCCGCCGACGGGCGCTGGGTGGTGCGCGTCGACCGGGTCGACACCGCGGGCACCGTACTGGAGAACAAGGTCATCACCACCGGCGCGCTGGTGCTGGCGGCGGGCAGCCTCAACACCACCCGGATGCTCGTGCGGGCCCAGGCGCTGGGCCACATCCCCGATCTGCCCGACGAGCTCGGCCGGGGCTGGGGGACCAATGCCGACCGGATCTACGTGTGGCGCGACGGATCGGCGGGATTCGGTGCGGCACAGGGTGGTCCGGTGGTCTACGGCAGCAAGAACTGGGACGACCCGCGGGCCGCCTTCACCGTCATCCAGGCGTCGATCCCGTCGCTGCCGGTCGACCCGGGCGCCACCATGCTGGTCGGCTACGGCGTCAGTTCCGGGCGGGGCGAGTTCGGCTACGACGCGGGCGCCGATACCGCGACCCTGCGCTGGCCCGGCGACGGTGACCGGGCGATCCAGGACGGTCACATCGATCCGGCGGTGCGGCGCATCGCGGGCCCGGGCAGCACGCTCATCGACACCAACGCCTTGTTCCCCTCGACCTGGCATCCCCTCGGCGGGGCGAATATGGGCGCGGTCTGCGATCTCGACGGTCGCGTCCTCGGGCAGCGTGGGCTCTACGTTCTCGACGGGGCGCTCATGCCGGGCAATACCGCGGCGTGCAATCCGTCGATGACCATCGCCGCGGTCGCCGAGCGCGCGCTGGAGAATCTGGTCCGTACCGACGTGGGCACGCTGATCTGAGCGGGGATCGGCGCGCCACCGAGGTGGCGCGCCGACCGTCGATCAGCCCGCGGAACCGGGGAGCACCGCGGAGCCCGTCGAGGGCGGCCGCGGTCCGGCCGAGCCGAGGTCGGCGTCGAAGGAGCCGGTGCCGCTGCCGAAGTCGGCGTCGACCGAGCCCATCGAACTGCCTGTCGGCGGACCGATTTCGACCGAGCCCGAGGGCCACAGGTCCCAATCGAGACCGCCGGCGGCGTTGGCGGTGCCGCCCGCACCGAGCAGGGTTCCCGCGGCGAGCACGGCCAGCAGGCCCGCCCGGGTGGTGGACTTACGAATGGACATGGGGTGATACCTCCGAGCACTTCGCTGTGATAGCGCTCATACAGTATCTGAAATATGACAGTTTCATACCTGTGATCGACGGCCGACTTCCATCTGCACGCGATAGCGGTCGGCGCGATACCAGCTGTGGGTGTGCTCGATCGGCACCTCCGCGCTGAACGACACCCGGTCGAAATGCAGGACGGGAGCGCCCTTCTTGACGCCGAGCAGCATCGCGACGCCGGACTCGGCGCCCTGGGCGTCGACGGTCTGTTCGGCCCGCTCGATCGGCCTGCCGTAGCGATCGGCGGTCGTCCGGTAGATCGAACCGGTGAGGTCGTGCGAGATCAGGCCGGGCAGCAGCTCGGGGTTGAACCAGGCGTCGTCGACGCTCACCGGCTCCTCGTCGGCCAGCCGCAGCCTGCGCACGTGGTAGGCGTCCGCGTCCGGCGGCAGCCGCAGCGCGCGGGCGGTGGCCTCCGGCGGCACCGCTTCCTCGGCGACCAGCACCAGGGTGGTCGGCTGATGTCCGAGGGCGCGCATCTCCTCGGTGAAGGAGGCCAGATGCAGTCGCGACTGCACCGGCCGGTGCGCGACGAAGGTGCCCTTGCCGCGCACCCGGACCAGATAGCCCTCGTTGACCAGCTGCCCGATCGCCTCGCGTACGGTGATCCGGCTGACGCCGTAATCCTGCATGAGGTTGCGTTCGCTGGTCATCAGATCGCCCGGCTGTAGCTCGCGCGTGCATTTCTGCAGCAGGATCGCGCGCAGCTGTTCGTGTTTGGGCACTGCGCTGTCGCGCAGCGGTGCGGGCATGAAGGTGGCTCCTTCGGTGAGGGTGCACCGGTCCCTACTGGTCCTGTCCGGTGTGTTCGAGAATACGCGACGGCGACCCCTCGGCCCAGGGAATTCTCCTCCGGAACGCCGAAAGCCCCGCTGACCGAGGGTATCGGTGCGGGGCCTGCGGTGGAACGGGTGATCAGGACAGCGCTTTGGCCTTGAGCTGTTCGTATTCGGCCTGGGTGATCGAGCCTTCGTCGAGCAGCCGCTTGGCGTCGGCGATCTGCGCCGCGGGATTGGTGCCCGCGGTCTCCTTGATGTAGGAATCCTGCGCCTGCTGGATCTTCGCGGCCTCGGCGTTCGAGCGCTCGGCCATGCCCTGACCGCGCACGATCAGGTACACCAGCGCGGTGAGGAACGGGAAGATGAGCAAGCAGACGATCCAGATCGCCTTCACCCAGCCCGAGGTCTTGTGATCGCGGAAGAGGTCTCCGATGATCATGAAGAGCATGAGCAGGTAGGCGACGAACGCGAAGCTCACAATGATGAGCCAGATGACTTCCCAGAATGACATGGCACACCTCGAGGGGGAGAGGGATCGATCGTCTGTTGTGGGGCGATCGATTGAAGCACGCTTCTTGCTGGAAAATTGCCGGTCGTCGGGTGTTTCGTTGACCCTGTTCAGGGTGGGTACCAGTCAGCGTACGCGTCAGGACCCGGACGGCACAGGTGGCGGCGCGTCGCCGCCACCCGCGGGTCAGCGGATGCCGGGGGTGGCCGGGTTGTTGCCGACGCAGCCGAGGACGACGCAACCGGGCGGCCAGTCGGAGAACGGCGGCTTCGGGGTCTCGCCCAGGCAGTCGAGGAAACTGCACCCAGGGTAGGCGTAGGGCCCGATCCCGAAGGTGCCCAGCAGCGCGTCGGGACGCGCGATCATCGGATCGGTGACGCTCACGTCCGGGCGTTCCCGGTACGGTCCGGGATCGGGGAGTTGCTGGTCGACGAAGGCCGAGACCAGCGTGCGCATCACATTGTGGGTGTAGGTGGACGAGGCACCCGGCGTCGCGACGCCGGTCCAGTTCAGCATCAGGCCCAGGCTGGGCACAATGTAGCTGTCGTTGCGCAGCATGCCCGACATCTTCACCGCGTCCAGCGGCAGGCCGGGGAACTCGAGGACGCACGGCGCGCCGTTGATCACGAACAGGAAGCCGTAGCAGGGCATGCTCGCCGAGGGTGACAGCGCCGCGCGCATGTAGTCGTCCGAGATCACCTGCTGATCGTTCCAGCGACCCCGATTGCCCACGAGCAGGCCGAGTTTGGCGAAGTCGTCCGGTGGCAGGATCAGATGCGCGTGGCCGTAGGTGTTCCCGGCGCGGTCGCGGGCCCAGAAGTAGTCGCCGCGGGCGATGCCCAACGGGTCGAACAGTTTTCGCTGCGCGAAGCTCTGGAAGTCCTCGCCGACGGACTGCCCGATGACGTAGACCAGCAGGTCCACCGCGCGCTGGCTGTAGCGGAACATGGTGCCCTGCGGGCGCTCGATCGGCATCGCCAGCGCCTGGGCGACGACGTTCGGATCCAGCGCGGCCAGCCCGGTCGCGCCCTCGGCGGCGACGGCGACCTCCATCCCGGAGGACTCGGTGAGCAGGTTGCGCACGGTGATCGACCGGTGCGCCTCGTCGCCGAGACCCGCGGGCAGATAGCGCCCGATCGGCTCGTCGATGTCCAGCCTGCCCTCGTCCACGGCCAGCCCCGCGACCAGCGCGACCACGCTCTTGGTCCCGCTCCACAGATTCCAGGCCACGCCGCCGGATTCGGCATTGCGCGGCCCCGTGGCGACCAGGCAGTTGTTCCGGTACAGCTGGATGTTGAACCGGGTGGTGTCGATCGCCAGATTCATGGCGTCGGCGAGCCGCGCGGGGTCGAAGGCGGCCTCGGCGGGCGTCGCGGTCTGCGGCGTGCGCCCCGAGCTGACCTCACACTGCTTGGCGGTCACCGGTTCGGCCTGCGCCACCGTGGGCAGCAGTGCACCCGACGTCAGCGTCAGCGCCGTAACCGCCGCTGCCACAACATGTTTCAGATAGCTGCGCACTCCACCCTCCAGAAAGAGATTCCGGAGGTGAATCGTGAACAGTCACGTTCTTGTTACGGGTGCTCAGTTTCCGTATGGCTTGCACACGTCGATCGCGGTGTCCTTGGCGGCGTTGAACGTGTCGATCACGCCGTTGAGTTCGTCGGTCGGCGCGCGGCGCTCGAGCGTGTCGGCGAGGGTGTTGGTGTTGTCGCGGTAGGAGCGCAGCGGCGTGGCCAGCGTCGAGATCACGTCGTTGGTGATCTTGCGGCCCAGGTCCTTGGCGTTGTTGCGCAGCGTGGTGACCGCGTCGTTGGCCTTGGCGTCGGTGTCGGCCGCCCTGGTGTTGCTGGCGTCGATATAGGCGTTGAACGCGGTCACCGAGCTCTTGTTGGCCGCGCGCAGGCCGTCGCAGGCCGCGTCGTTGGCCTTGGCCACCCGCGCCGCCGACGAGGCGGCGACCTCGGAAGTGTAAGAGGCGAGGTCGGTCTGGTTGGCCTGCGCGTCGCCGGGCACCTGCTTGGTGCAGGCGACCAGGACCAGGCCGGTCGCCACGGCCACGAGCGCCGTGCCGACCCCCATTCGTTCCCGTTGTCTCATGTCTCCCTCTCCTCCCTCGGGACCGTCGGCCCGCGGATTGCGCCGGAGCCGAACATATCGACCGTACTGGCTGGAGGCGGGTGACGTCAGCTCGCGGTGGCGATTTCGATGACCAACCGAGACGTCGACCGGTCGCGGCGCCGGGACCGGCTGCCCCGGCGCCGCTCCCGCTCAGCTCTGGCCGAGCATGCCGCGCATGGTGGCGATCTCGGCCTGCTGATCGGCCACGATCGCCGTCGCCAGCTGCCGCGATTCCGGGTTGACGCCGCCGGCGAGCTCGGTCTGGGCCATGGCGACCGCGCCCTCGTGGTGGGCGATCATCATCTCCAGCCACTGCTTGTCGAAATCGGCGCCCTGGGCGGATTGCAGCGCGCTCATCTGCGCGTCGGTCATCATGCCGGGCATGGCGTGCCCGTCGTGGCCGCCGCTCGCGCTGGGCGCCGGCTTGCCGAAGCCGGCCAGCAAACCGGTGATCTGCTGCATCTCCGGCGCCTGAGCCTTCTCCACCTGCGCGGCCAAGGCGATCAGCTGCGCGTTCTGGGTGTGCGTCGGCACCATCTTCGCCATGTCGACGGCCTGCGCGTGGTGCGGGTACATCATCTGCAGGAAGGTGACGTCGGCATCGTTGAAGTCGGTGCGGGCAGCGGCCGACGGCGCGGCCGAGCTGGTGGTGCTCGTCGCGGAGTGGGTGTCGTGCGTGGCCGTGTCGTTGTCGTCGCTACAGCCCGCGGCGAGCAGCAGGGCGCTCGCGGCGGTGACGGCGAGAACGGTGGCGCGGGTACGGCTGATGGACATGGTGATCCTCCTGGGGATTCGATGTGGATGTGATTCGGTCCTGCCACCGGCGAAGCCGGGGCGGTGGACCTGTCAGATCCGCAGAATCGCCAGTTGGGACAGGGTCAGGACGGTCCACGGCGGCGGGCGCTCGCGCCTGCCCCGCCAGGGCCGGGCGGCGGCGCCGCCACCGGTCGAGTCGTCGTCGGTGAGCCGGTAGAGCAGGACCAGGGTCAGGGCGGCGGCGAGCGCGGCCAAGACGAAGACACAGCCGTGGATACCCGCGCGCTCGTCGCACCCCGATGCCCCACAGCCGGATCCCATCGCGTGCTTGTCGTCGCCGGGGCGGGCGATGTGGGTGGCGTCGGACCCTGCGGCGGCGAGTCGGCTGTCGCCGGGGGGTGCGATGTCGGTGTCCGTGAGCTGGTCCTCGCCGGGGAAATCGAGGTGCGCGGCGGCGTCGACTGAGCCGGTGGCGGCGAGTGGGTCGTCGCTGGGGAGGGCGGCCGCGAGCAGGCCGTGGTTCGGCGGGCCGTCGGCGAGACCGGAGGTCGTGGTGTTCGCGCTGTCGCTCGGTGCCGGAGCGGCGTGCCTCACCGCGGCGGTGTTGAGCGTGGCCGGGAGGGCATGCGACTCGGACGCGGTGTCGTGGGCGTGGGCGTGGGCGGTGCCGAAGACCGCCGAGTGCATGGCGACGATTCCGGCCAGCAGCGCCAACACCGCGAGCACCCTGGCGATGCCGGGTGCGCGCACGCGCGAATGCTGGTCGGTCACGACGCCCAGTCTAACCAGCGCGATCGGGGGACCCGGAATACCCGCACACGGTAGGGGTAGCGGCTACGGGCTCGCGATGTCGACGACCAGGCGCGGCGGGTCGGTCAGCGTGGTGACCGCGAACGCGGGCGCGTCGGCGTCGACACCGATGAACGACTGGGTGGTGCCCTCGTACACGATCTTCTTGTAGACGCCGGTGATGTTCGGGACGTTCGGGTCGGTCACCGGGTCGGGCCCGGCGAAGGGCGGCACCGGGGAATCGAACGGATAGGCCGATCCGAGAATGCGCACCTCGAGAATCGAGCGACCGGCCACATCGACGGTCTTGCCGCTGCCGTCCTGAACCGCGCGATCGGTGTACTCGACCTGCCAGCCGGGGGTGCCGGTGCCGCCGAGCTCGAAGACCACCCGGTCGAAGCCGGGCTGCTTGCCGATCCTGATGTCGGTCACGGTCAGGGCCGCGCCCGCCGAGGCCGCGCCGGACTTGGGGGCGTTGTCGCTGGGCGCCGCGCCGGTGGCATCGGCGAAGGTGCTGGTGGTGCTCGTCGGAGGTGGCGTAGCCGCCGGCGCGTCGTCGGTGCCGCAGCCGGGCAGTGTCAGCGCGGCGAGGGCGACCAATCCGAACACGAGAGCGTTACGCATGAGGCTGATGGTACGCAGGGCAGGCGCCGTGACGAGGGCACGAACGTGGGTGTGTTCGGGCTACGGTGAGTTTGCTGGAGTGCCGAACCGCGCGCGGAGCGGCCCGATCGCCGCTGGTGCCGTGCTCGGCCCGCGGTGGCGACGGATTCGCCCGCCCGCCCGGCCGCCGTCACCGCGATGTTCGGGGCCGGTCTCTGTTCGTTCATCTGGCCGAAACATTGGGGAACAACGGGATTCGTGAGATCGGCCGGCTCGCGCCGGTCTGCAAGGGTGTCGCAAATCGGCGGAAGCTGTTCGTGCCCATCGGAATACCCACTCCCATTACGCACTGTGAGCAAGGCCACCGGCGGATATCAGGGCCGGATGTGACGGTGGGGCAACGATCTAGCACACTTGTCGCGTGGACAGAGTCGAGGACGTATTCACCCGGCTGCGCCGGTATCCGGACGTGGAGGCGCCGAACCTCTATGCCGTCGACGCCGCCGACCGTTTGCTCCTCGACACCGCGTCCGAGGCCCTGACGGCGGTGGGTAGCGGCGAGGTTGCGGTGATCGGCGACGCCTACGGCGCACTCACCATCGGCGCGGCCACCCGCCACGACCTCACCGGTGTGCGGGTGCATCAGGACCTGCTCACCGGGGAACTCGCGCTCGCGGGCAACGCCAAGAACCTCGGCCTGACCGACCGCTACACCGCGCACGGCCTCGACGCCGAGTTGCTGACCGGTGCGCGGGTGGTGCTGATGCGCCTGCCCCGGATGCTGTCGGGGCTGGCCGAGATCGCCGAGGCCGTCGCCAGGTACGCCGCGCCGGAGGTCGTCGTGTTCGCGGGCGGCCGCGACAAGTACCTCACCCCGGCCATGAACGAGGTGTTCGCCGAATCCTTCGGGCAGGTGCGCGCGGGCCGGGGCAGGCAGAAGTCCCGGGTGCTGGTCGTCGCGGAGCCGAAGCCGGTCGGCGAGTCGCGGTTCCCGGTGGCCGAGCGCATCGCCGAGATCGACGGTGACGTGCTCGCCTACGGCGCCGCCTTCTCCGGGCCCCGCCTCGATATCGGCACCCGCTTCCTGCTCGAGCATCTGGACCGGATGAAGCCCGACGCGCGCGAGGCCATCGACCTCGGTTGCGGCACCGGCATCCTCGCGGTGGCGCTGGCCAAGTCGCGGCCGCACCTGCGGGTCGTCGGCACCGATCAGTCCGCCGCGGCGGTCGCCTCGGCCCGGGCGACCGCGGCCGCCAACGGTGTCGCCGACCGGGTGACGGTGGTGCGCGACGACGCCATGTCCTCCGCCGCCGACAACAGTGCCGACCTGGTGCTGTGCAATCCGCCGTTCCACGTCGGCGCGGCCGTGCACACCGGCTCGGCGATCAAGATGTTCGCCGAGACCGGCCGGGTGCTGCGGCCGGGCGGGGAGCTGTGGACGGTCTACAACTCGCACCTGAACTATCGCGGCGTGGTCGAGCGGATGGTCGGGCACACCGATGTGATCGGCCGGAACCAGAAGTTCACGGTGACGCGGTCCGTTCGTGGTCTGCGCGACGTACAACGATAGAGCCGGTCGGACGCGGTAGAGTCCGATTTGTCCGGTCGGGCGGTGCGGCGATCCGCTGGGAACTATGTCCGATCACGACGCGTTGTACAGGGCAGTTGGAGCTGTTGCCCGCCGTCAGGCGAACAGCGACTATTCACTCCAAGAAAGGCGCACGGTGCGTACCTCATCGAATCCGGTGTTCAAGAACTTACCTCGCCAGGAGGGTGTCGGCGGTTACGCGAACTTCGGTTCGGGCGTGGCCGGCGCGGGTCAGCTGGGCAACCAGCAGCAGTACGGCGAGTACGGGCAGCAGTACGGCCAGCAATTCCAGCAGGCCCCCGCCACCCGCGCGATGACCATCGACGACGTGGTCACCAAGACCGGCATCACCCTCGCGGTGCTGACCGTCGCGGCGATCGCCTCGTTCGCGCTGTCCTCGGCCAACCCCTCGCTGGCTCCGCTGTTCGTCATCGGCGGCGGCCTGATCGGCTTCGTGCTGGTGATGGTCGCGAGCTTCGGCCGCAAGATGGACAACCCCGCCATCGTGCTGTCCTACGCGGCGTTCGAGGGCCTGTTCCTCGGCGCGCTGTCGCTGATGTTCACCGACGTGACCTTCGGCGGTGTGGGCGGTAGCGCGCTGATCGGCCAGGCGGTGCTCGGCACCTTCGGCGTGTTCTTCGGCATGCTGGTCGTCTACAAGACGGGCGCGATCCGGGTCACCCCGCGCTTCACCCGCATGCTGCTCGGCGCCATGGTCGGCGTGCTGGTGCTGATGGTGGGCAACCTGATCGCGAGCTTCTTCACCGACGGCGGCTTCGGCCTGCGCGACGGTGGCGCCCTGGCGATCGTGTTCAGCCTGGTCTGCATCGCCATCGCCGCGTTCAGCTTCCTGCTGGACTTCGACGCCGCCGATCAGCTGATCCGCGCCCAGGCCCCCGAGAAGGCCGCCTGGGGCGTCGCCCTCGGCCTGACCGTCACCCTGGTCTGGCTCTACGTCGAGATCCTGCGCCTGCTGAGCTACTTCCAGCGGGATTGACAGCCGAGACATAAAAGAGCGGCCCACCGAATTCGGTGGGCCGCTCTTTTCGTGCTATCTCAGCTGAGGCGCTCGATCACGAGGGCCATGCCCTGGCCGCCGCCGACGCACATGGTCTCGACACCGAACTGCTTGTCGTAGGTCTGCAGGTTGTTCAGCAGGGTCGCGGTGATGCGGGCACCGGTCATGCCGAACGGGTGGCCCAGCGCGATGGCGCCACCGGAGACGTTGAGCTTGTCCTCGTCGATCTTCAGCTCACGAGCCGAGCCGAGCACCTGCACGGCGAAGGCCTCGTTGATCTCGAACAGGTCGATGTCGGAGACCGACTTGCCCGCCAGCGCCAGCGCGCGCTGCACGGCCTCGACCGGGCCCAGGCCCATGATCTCGGGGGACAGGCCGGACACGCCGGTGGAGACGATGCGGGCCAGCGGGGTCAGGCCCAGCTCCTTGGCCTTGGTGTCGCTCATGATGACCAGCGCGGCCGCGCCGTCGTTGAGCGGGCAGCAGTTGCCCGCGGTGACGGTGCCGTCGGGACGGAAGACCGGCTTGAGCTGGCTGACCGCCTCGTAGGTGACGCCGGCGCGCGGGCCGTCGTCCTTGCTGACGACCGAGCCGTCGGGCAGGGTCACCGGGGTGATCTCGCGCTCGAAGAAGCCGTTCTTGATGGCCTCCTCGGCGCGGTTCTGCGAACGCACGCCCCAGTGGTCCTGGTCCTCGCGGGAGATGCCGGTCAGCGTCGCGACGTTCTCGGCGGTCTGGCCCATCGGGATGTAGACGTCGGGGAGCAGGTTGTCCTCGCGCGGGTCGTGCCACTGGCCCGCGCCGCCCTCGGCGGTCTTCTTGGTGCGGGCCTCGGCCTCGGCGAACTCGGGGTTCTTGGTGTCGGGCCAGCTGTCGGCCGAGCCCTTGGCGTAGCGGGAGACGGTCTCCACACCGGCGGAGATGAACACGTCACCCTCGCCGGCCTTGATCGCGTGGAAGGCCATCCGGGTGGTCTGCAGCGACGACGCACAGTAGCGCTGGACGGTGGTGCCCGGCACGGTGTCGAGGCCCAGCTGCACGGCGACGTTGCGAGCCATGCCGAAGCCGCCCTCACCCGCGGGGGAGCCGGTGCCGAGCATGATGTCGTTGATCGTGCTCGGGTCGAGCGCGGGGACCTTGGCCAACGCGGCGCGCACCATCTGGGCGGTCAGGTCATCCGGACGCATACCCGCCAGGGACCCCTTGACGGCACGGCCGATGGGGGAGCGGGCGATGGAGACGATAACGGCCTCGGGCATGAGGACTCCTTTTCGGATGGTTCTGTGAACGGCTGTTTACCTTGCCGGTCTTTCGTGAATCTACGTCTCGCCGTGCGCGACGGGAAGGGCAGGTCGGCTGCGCACCGCCTCGACGAGGACCGGAAGCAGCTGGGCGGCGGCCAATTCGTACCCCGCCGCGGAGGGGTGGAATCCGTCGGTGGCGAACAGTATTTCCGGGGCGGCGCGGAACTCCGAGGCGACCAGTGGTGAACCCATCGGCACCGGGGTACCACCTGCCAGCGTGGTGGCGACGGTCTGCGCCTTGGCCAGACGCACGCTCCAGTTCGCCACCACCGTGCGCAGCGGCTGCTGGATCGCGGTGACGGTGCCCAGGTTCGGGCAGGTGCCGACGACGACCAGCGCGTCGGCCGCGCGCAGCCGCGACACCGCGGCGGCCAGCCTGCGCGCCGAGGCCCGGATGGAGTGCTTCTTGGTGATGTCGTTGGCACCGACCAGGATGACGGCGGCGTCCGGCGGCGGCCCCGCGACGAACATCGCGTCCACCTGCCCGGCCAGGCCCTTGGAGGTGGCGCCGGAGATCGCCTTGGTGCTGAGCCGGATGCGCGAGCCGGTGGCGTCGGCGAGCCCGCGCGCCAGCCGCACGCCCGGGACGTCGGCCGCGCTCAGGCAGCCGAGTCCGGCGGCGGTCGAGTCACCGAAGATCATCAGGTGCAGGTCGCTGGGTACGCCCTTGCGCCACGGTTCGGGCAGCTGCGCGCCGGGAGCGTAGACGCCGTCGGCCTCCGGTGGTTTGGAGGTGTCGCGCCCGATGACCGCGCGCGCCGCCCCGGCCTGCGTCATCAGCAGTCGATACGTCGCCCAGGAGACGGTGCCCGCACTCGATCCGGCGAGCACGGTGGTGGCCCCGGTGACGACAGCGGTCCGCCAGCTGATTCGAGGTGCGCTCACATCCGAAAATTCTACGGCGCGAATCGGCCGCGCAGCAGCTGCCGGACCGGCCGAGCGCGGCGCCGCCGGTGGTGCCACTGCTCACAGGATCCGACCAGGTCGCGACGTCGAGCTACGGCTCTGCAACGATGGGGGTATGCGTATCGCGGATCATGTCGTCGACCTCATCGGCAACACCCCTCTGGTTCGGCTGAACTCGGTGGTCGGCCCGAACGCGGGCCTGGTCGCCGCCAAGATCGAATACCTCAACCCGGGCGGCAGCTCCAAGGACCGGATCGCGGTCAAGATGATCGACGCCGCCGAAGAGGAAGGGCTGCTGAAGCCGGGCGGCACCATCGTCGAGCCCACCTCGGGTAACACCGGTGTCGGCCTCGCGCTGGTCGCCCAGCAGCGCGGCTACAAGTGCGTGTTCGTCTGCCCGGACAAGGTCAGCGAGGACAAGCGCAACGTCCTGCGTGCCTACGGCGCCGAGGTCGTGGTCTGCCCGACCGCCGTGCCGCCGGAGCACCCGGACAGTTACTACAACGTCTCCGATCGCCTGGTCCGCGAGATCGAGGGCGCCTGGAAGCCCAACCAGTACGCCAACCCGGGCGGCCCGGACAGCCACTACGAGACCACCGGTCCGGAGATCTGGCGCGACACCGAAGGCAAGGTCACCCACTTCGTCGCCGGCGTCGGTACCGGCGGCACCATCACCGGCACCGGCCGCTACCTCAAGGAGGTCTCGGGCGGCAAGGTGAAGATCATCGGCGCCGATCCCGAGGGCTCGGTGTACTCCGGCGGCACCGGCCGCCCGTACCTGGTCGAGGGTGTCGGCGAGGACTTCTGGCCCTCGGCCTACGACCCGAGCGTTCCCGACGAGATCATCGCCGTCTCCGACGCCGACTCCTTCGAGATGACCCGCCGCTTGGCCCGCGAGGAGGGCCTGCTGGTCGGTGGCTCCTGCGGCATGGCCGTGGTCGCCGCGATCGAGGTCGCCCGGCGCGATCCCGACGCCGTGGTCGTGGTGCTGCTGCCCGACGGTGGCCGCGGCTACCTGTCGAAGATCTTCAACGACAAGTGGATGAGCTCCTACGGCTTCCTCACCACCCCGCTGGAGGCCGGGCCCGAACCGCTCGTCGGCGACGTGCTGCGCGGCAAGTCCGGCGCGCTGCCCGACCTGGTGCACACCCACCCGTCGGAGACCCTGCGCGACGCGATCGAGATCCTGCGCGAGTACGGCGTCTCGCAGATGCCGGTCGTGGGCGCCGAGCCGCCGGTGATGGCGGGCGAGGTCGCCGGCAGTGTCACCGAGCGCGACCTGCTCTCGGCCGTCTTCGAGGGCCGGGCACAGCTGACCGACTCGGTGGCCCAGCACATGAGCCCGTCGTTCCCGCTGATCGGCTCGGGCGAACCGCTGTCCACCGCCACCAAGGCGCTGTCCGACTCCGACGCCCTGATGGTCGTCGAGGACGGCAAGCCGGTCGGCGTCATCACCCGCCACGACCTGCTCGGCTTCCTCAGCACCGGCTCCATCGGCCACTGAGCCCGCTGCCGCCCCGCGCGCCGGGGCGGCAGCGGTGCCCGGCTAGCGGGTGAGCGCGGAATGCAGGGCGACCCACTGTTCCGGGTGGACGTAGGCGACCACGGTGTCATCGGCGATGCCCGCCTCGGCCAGGGCCGCGTCCACGCCCTGGTATCGGGCGCGCAGCGAGGCGCGCACCGTGCCGCCGACCCCGGAGAATCCGGTGCGCACCAGTTCGGTGTAGGAGTCCCGGTGCGCGACAAGCGGTTCCGGACGCCGGTCGATCCGCAGGATGGCGGAGTCGACGGCGGGGACCGGCCGGAAGCTGGTGCGGTGCACCTGTCCGTGCAGCCGCCAGCCGAACCACGGCCAGCTCGTCGCGGTCAGCAGACTCCACCGCCCGTAGTCGCCGGTGCGTTTGCGCGCGTATTCCCGCTGGGTGAGCAGGGTCGCCGAGGTGAGCGCCGGTGCGGCCAGGCACCAGTCGACGATCTCGGAGGTCACCGAGAACGGGATGTTCCCGACCACCGCGAACGGCGTGCGCGGCGCCTTGGCCTTGGTGAAATCGCCACGCACCACGCGGATTCCGCGCTCGGCCCTGGTCTGCGCCGAGAGTTTCGCCGCCAGCAGCGGATCGATCTCGTAGGCCGTGACCCGCGCGCCACGGCCGGCCAGCGCCCGCGTGAGGACGCCTTCCCCCGCGCCGGGTTCGAGTATCTCGCCCGCCGGATCGGCGACCGTCAGCATCGCGTCGACGGCCGTCCGGTCCACCAGAAAGTTCTGCGAGAGCGTCCTTCTCGCCAGATCGCGCGGCGTCCGGCCGCCGCCGCGCCCGGTGACCTTGCGCTGAGTGTGTGAGTAGTTTCGGTGTGCAAAATCCTGCGCCACGGCAGTTGCCCCTTCGGGTCATCGAGTAGGTGAGAGCTCGATGGGCCCTGGGCGCGCCGGTGGACGCCGATGAGGTATCCGCGTCCGCTAGCGGGCCAGAGCCCGGGCGGAGCGGATGCGAATGAACACGTTGCACGCGAACATGGAAGACGACATGTGGCTCACCCTAGGAATCGGGTGGCGAGCGGCGCAACCGAATTTCGGCCCGACCCGACCGACATCGGGAATCGTCGATCGGATCGGTCACCGACGGCTAGGCGGGGTCGGTGCTCGGCACAGCGCTGGACGCTGTACGCAGGCCGGCGACGGCCGACGCGGCGGCGGTCAGGGCGCTGTTGATGGCGATCTCGCCGCGCATTCCCGGTGCCGCGACCATGTCGCCCACCAGATACACCCCGTCGCCGCGATCGATGGCGGGCCGGTCGCGCCAGGTGGTGCCGGGCAGGTCGAGAGCGCCCGTGCGGCCCTTCGCCGTCGCCGTTCGGTGGAAGGTGGTGCGCGAGCGCCACTCCGGGACGGTGGCGTCGGCGAAGGCTTCCAGGCGGCGGTGCGCCTCGGCGCGGGACTCGGTGTCGCGCACCGGCATCTGGAGCTGGAACAGTGATTCGCCCGTCGGCGCGATGGTGTCGTCCTGCATCGTGTAGCTCTCGTGGAAGCCGCCCGCGTCCAGGTCGAAGACCAGGTTGCGGTCGCGGCTGTCCTTCGTCACGCCGAGGTCGAGCAGGGCGGTGAAACCGCTGACGCCGCGCAGGGAGTCGTCGCCGAGCAGCCGTCGTGCGGAGTCCAGGTCGGTGGCGACGATGACCGGCCCGCCGGTGGGCACCGCGTCCACGCGCGAACCAGTATCGATCGCCACGCCCAGTTCGGTGGCGCGGGTGACCATCCGGTCGATGGTCTGCTGCCAGCCGCCCCGCACCCAGCGGACCGCGGGCACGGCGGGCCCGAGCACCCGCTGGAACAGGTCCCAGACGAAGGCGGCCGAGAGCCTGCCGGTGTTCGCGTCGTAGGTGACCACGCTGATCGCGTTGGCGATCTGCGTGGCGGTGCGTTCGCCCCAGCGCTCGGCGGCCCAGCGGTGGAAGTCGACGTCGACCGGGGCCTGGAGCCACTTGCGTGACTGGGCGCGCAGCATCCCCAGCGGCGGTGCCTTCCGGATCCGGTCGTCGGCGCGGAAACCGATCTTCACCGCCTCCCCGATCGACGGGAAGCCGAGGCCGGCGACGAAACCGCGTTCCTTCAACCAGCGGTAATGCGGTCCGTCGGCGTAGAACACGTGGGCGCCCTCGTGTGCCACGTACGGCGCCGGGGTGGCCCGCCCGCGACCGCCGAGCGTGCGGTGCGCCTCGTGCAGCACGACCGGTGCTCCGGTCTCGGCCGCGGCGATCGCGGCGGTCAGGCCGGCCAGTCCGCCCCCGACAACGGTGATGGGTGTACGCATCAGCTGTCCTCTCCCTCGGTTCCCGCCCGGTCGAGCCGGGCGGCGATCAGCTCTGCGGTGGCTCGCAGATAGCGGTCGGCGTCGACATTCGCCGGGTGTCCGCCGTCGAAGATGTCGCGCATCATCCAGAAGTGCGCGAGCGCGCCGACCAGGACGGCGGCGGTGGCATCCCAATCCCGAACACGCGCACCGGGACCGGCGAGTTCGATCAAGCCACGGGTGACCGCCGACATGACCACCGCGTACTCCTGCTGCCGGAACACCTCCAGCAGTTCGCCAGGGATCGAGTTGTCCCGCAACAGGATCCGGGTCACGTCCCGGTCGTGGTCGAGGCGCGCCAGGCCGATCCGGCACAGCGCGACGAGCTTCTCGACCAGCTCGCCCCCGGCGGTGTGCGAATCCAGCGCCGCGGCGATGGAGAACTCCGGCGACAGGAAACGATTCCACTCGCCGCGATCCTCGAGCCGGGTCGCCACGGCGCGCACCAGCAGTTCGTCCTTGGACGTGAAATGCCGGTACAGCGCCCCCGACCCGCCGGACAGTCCGGCCGCCTGCTCGATCTGGGCGACCGAGGTCTTGGCGAACCCCTGTTCCCCGAACAGGCGCAAGGCCTCGGTCATGATCCGGTCCCGCGATGTCGGCGTCACATGCCCTCGTCGTAAGTAACCACTTACTTACACGATGACCGAGAAGACCACGGGGCGCAAGACCCCCTCCGACCAGCCGCCGACACCCGATTCCGGCAAGAGCAAATTTCTCGCAAATTGACGATTCGGCTCCGAGAACCCGGGTACCCACCGAAGGACGGCATCCGGGTGGGACGAGCGAAAGGACGTGTTGTGGACAACTCCGTAATCGCGATCGACTTCCAGCAAGGTTTCACCGATGCCTGGAGTTCGGTAGCGCAATTCCTCCCCAAATTGGCCGCGTTCGTCGCCATCCTGGTGATCGGCTGGATCATCGCGAAAGTGGTCGCCAAGATCGTCGACGCGGTGCTCGAGCGCGTCGGATTCGATCGGCTGGTCGAGCGCGGGCAGCTCCAGAAAATGATGTCCCGCAGTAAATACGACGCCTCCGATCTCCTCGCGAAGATCGCCTACTACGCCATCCTGCTGATCGCGCTGCAGATCGGTTTCGGTGTCTTCGGACCCAACCCGGTCAGCGATCTGCTCACCGGCATCGTGGCCTGGCTGCCGAAGGCGGCGGTGGCGATCGTGATCGTGGTGATCGCGGCGGCCATCGCGCACGCGGTGAGCGAGCTGGTCACCTCCGTGCTCGGCGGGCTGTCCTACGGCCGGATGCTCGGCCGCATCGCCTCGGTGTTCATCTGGGGAATCGGCATCATCGCCGCGCTGAACCAGATCGGCGTCGCGACCTCGGTGACCACGCCGATCCTGATCGCGGTGCTCGCGACCATCGGCGGCATCCTGGTGGTCGGTGTCGGCGGCGGCCTGGTCCGGCCCATGGAGCAGCGCTGGAACAGCTGGCTCGGCAATCTCGAGGCGGAGATGCCCGCCATGAAGGGTCATGCCGAGGCCTACCAGCGTGGCCGTGAGGACGCGGCGCGCGCGGGTGGGCAGGTCGCGGCGCCCGCCGAAGGCGCGCAGCAGTGGGTCACCCCCGGCGCGGGCTACCCGGAGCCGGGTCGCCCGGAGTGGGGCGGCGACACGGCACGCTGACCGACCGGCGCCGGCGTTCCGTCACCGTCACGGTGGCGGAGCGCCGATTCCGGTGTTCAGGCCGGTTCAGCGTGCAGGCAGACCGCGGCCAAGCGCAGCTGCCACCAGTCGGCCGTGTGCCAGGAGTGCGGGGCCGCGGGGAGCAGCGCCTCGGCGACCTGGTCGAGCAGCCCGCGCGCATACCCCGACAGCAGAATGGCGATCGGAATACGTGCCGATCCGCCGACGCCGAAAGCGAGAATGTCCCGCACGGCCGCGCCGTGCTGGTCGAGCTGAGCCGACAGGCCGGGGGCCTGCGCGGCAGCGGCCGCCGCGGGAACTCCGTACATGGTATTCAGTTGTCGCAGATTTCGACGTGCCGATAATTCGAGCAACGCGGGGCCGGGCGCAAACACCACCAAATGGTAACAATCCCGAGTATCCGGCCGACGGCTAACTCGGCGCTATCGCGCATTCCGCTCGAATTGTGTTGAGCGCAACCATGGTCGGGCCCGCCGCCGCTCTGCTGGACTGGCCGGCATGGGCACCGAACGCCGCAAGTTGAAGACCGTCACGGGCGTGAGCGGGTCGCGTGATGTCTACGCCGCCGCACTCGATCCGACTCGCTCCACCCTCGACGAGGCCCAGCGCATCGCCCGGATCGCCGAGGACAACAAGATCGGCGCGGTATTCGCGGCCGACCTGCTCGCCTTCGGCGCCCAGGGCGCGATCGGCGCGCAGGAACCGCTGATCCAGCTGGCCGCGCTGAGCGCGGTGACCACCCATGTCGGCCTCATCGCGACGGTCACCACGACCTTCCAGCACCCGTTCAACCTGGCTCGGCTGTTCGGCACCCTCGATCACGTCAGCAACGGCCGCGCGGCCTGGAACGCGGTGACCTCCTCCCTCGGCGAGGAGAACTACGGCGACCAGGATCTGCCGCGCCCGGAGGAGCGCTACGCCCGCGCGACCGAGGTGCTGACCGTGGTCAACGCGCTGTTCGACAGCTGGCGGCCCGGCGCGCTGCGGCCCGACGGTCACTGCGGCGCGACGCTCGACGAATCGCGGGTGCGGCCGATCGAGCATGCGGGACAGTACTTCTCGGTGCGTGGACCGCTGAACATCCCGCCGCTGCCGCAGGGCAGGCCGGTGCAGTTCCAGGCCGGGCAGTCGGCGGGCGGCATCGAACTCGGCGCGCGGTTCGCCGAGGTGGTGTTCACCTCGCTGCCGACGCTGGAAGACGCGGTCACCTATACGAAGAAGATCCGGACCCGCGCCGCGGAACTGGGCAGGGCGCACGGCCTGCCGCTGATCTTCAGTTCCTTCCACGCGACCTACGGCGCCACCGAAGCCGAGGCCCGCAGACTCGTCCGCGAGGCGGCCGAGGCCACCGACTTCGACGCGGGCCGCCGTCAGCTGGCGGACATGCTCGGCGGCGACATCGACCTGTCCGACCTCCCGCTGGACAAGCCGCTGCCGGAAAGCCTGCTCCCGCAGCTGGATACGGTGCGTCGCCGACGCGGCCGGGTGGAGATCTTCAGCAAGCTCGCCGCCACCGGCGCCACCCTGCGCGAACTCGTCGTCGCCGCCGCGGACACCGGCCACTGGGCCGCCGCGGGCACCCCGGAGCAGCTCGCCGACGCCATCGAGGAGCGCTACCGGGCCGACGTGCTCGACGTGATCTCCCTGGGCGGCCTGGCGCAGGAGCGCACCCGCGACTTCGTCGTCAACGGCCTGCTTCCCGAACTGCGCCGGCGCGGGTTGGTCGACTCCGACTACCTGGCGGGCACCTATCGGGAGAACCTGGAGCTGCCCGCGATCGGCTAGCGGTTCAGAACGGCACCTCGGTGGTGAGCAGCCCGGAGCCGCTCGCGCGGCCGGACAGGATGCGGCAGAACTCGATCGCGTCCAGCTCGAGCATCGGGCCATCGGCCGCGCCGCTCGCCCAGGTACCGCCCGCCGGGCCGTGCAGGGTGAGCCGGTACGGGGCGCCGTGGCGCTGGGCCCACTCGCGGACGACATCGTCGACGACGCGGCCGTCGTGCTCGGCGGTGAGTTCGAGCGGCCGTCCGGTCGCCCGGCTCAGATCGATCCGGTGCATCCACGGGTCGCGGGTGAGGATCACCTCGGTCAGGTAGCCGACCGTCCATCGCTCGTCGACACCGTTGACCCGCTCGGACCCTGGCATCGCCAGCTTGCGCAGGAAGCCGGGCAGCCTGCGCCGGGCGGCCGCGGCGCGCGGACCGAGGCGGGCGAGCAGGGCGGTGAGCTCGGCGGGGGAGCGGACGCCGTAGCGGGTGACCTGGAAGGCGGTCAGCGCGTCGATGCGCTGTTCCTCGCCGTTCGGCCGTCGATCGGCGACCCGGTTCTGCCGGATCATCTCGGTGATCGACGCGGTCATCGCGGCCATCCCGACGACGTGCGAGATCAACTGGTGCACAGTCCAGTCCGGGCAATCGGTGGGCCGATCCCAGTCGGCGGGGTCGAGCGCCGCGACGGCGCCGGCGATGCGGGCGTATTCGGTCGCGGCCAGAGTCATCGACTCGGGGCGGGGCAGGGCGCTGCGGCGCGGTGTGGTCGGCGCCGGGGTTGTCGTGGTCATGGGGGATCCCTCGGTTCCGGGGGCAGGCCGACGCTGTCGGCCCACATGGTCATCGCGCGTTCGATCAGCCTGCGTCTGCTGTCGCCGGCCGGATCGTTGGCGAGTTGCTGGTCGATGAGGCCGCCGATCAGGCTGAACCAGATCTCGATGTCACCCCGATCGGTGACACCTGCCTCGGCGAACATGGCGACGGCCGCGCGCACCACCCGCACCGACGGTGCGAACGCCGCGGGCGAGGGCTCGAACCCGGGCACCGTGCGCTGATTCATCAGCTGGTAGCGGGCCAGGTCCGCGACCGCGAAATCGAAGAAGCCGTAGGCGAGGGCGAGCAGCCGGGCCCGCGGCGCGGTGGGCAGGGTGGCGGTCACCCGGACCGCGTACTGCTCGTATTCGGTCCACGCCTGCTCGAACATCGCGTCGTAGATCGCGAGTTTGGCCGGGAAATGGGTGTACAGCGAGGGCGCGCGCATGCCGACCCTGGCGGCGACATCGCGCAGGGTGATCTGCGCCAGCCCGTTCTCCCTGGCGAGTTCCCATGCGACCTGCAGGATCTCCCGCCGTGTCGCCTCACGGCGTTCGGCCTGCCTATCGCGAGTAGTTTCACCTAACACAGTTAGAATTGTGATGCATATCACAACTCTCGTCAAGGGTTTATCGTAGGTCTCGGGGTGCGGCGAAGTTGCGTCAACGGGGCGCCGGGTGGATTCTGAGCGGGTAGCACCGACTCGAGACAACTTTCGGCTAACCAGCACGGCGAGCGAAGGGGCCCGTAGTGGACGTCACCGAACCGGCCATTCAGCTGCTCGGCATGACCCCTGTATTTCCTGCTGTCGCAGGGTATTTGGCGCGCGAGGGCGTCGTCCGCTCGTTGCGCCGGTCGCCGTACGCCCCGCTGCTCGGCAGGCTCGTCGCCGCGTTCGCGTGGGGCTGCGGCGGTTTGGCGTCGCTCACGGTGCTCGGCATCCCGGCAGCGATCACCGTCCCGATCGCGCTCACGGTGCTGACCGTCGTGGTCTCGGTGCTGGGGATCGCCTTCGCGGGCGGCCTGATTCGGCCCGCGCCGGTAGCCGGGCGCGGGCCGGGGGTGCCCACCGGGCGCTGACCCCGACCGGCCGGGTTCCGGCTAGCGGAAGGCGTTCGCGTCGGTCAGCGCCTTGCCGATCACCAGCTGGTGCACCTCGGCGGTGCCTTCGTAGGTGAGCACCGACTCCAGGTTGTTCGCGTGCCGCAGCACCGGGTAGTCCAGCGTGATCCCGTTGGCGCCCAAGATGGTTCGGCACTCTCGGGCGATCGCGATGGCCTCGCGGGTGCTGTTGAGCTTGCCCGCGCTGATCTGCTCGCCGGTGATCTCGTGCCGGTCCTTCAACCGGCCCAGGTGCAGCGCCAGCAACTGGCCCTTGCCGAGCTCCAGGGCCATATCGGCGAGCTTGGCCTGGGTGAGCTGGTAGGCGGCCAGCGGCTTGTCGAACACCTCGCGGGTGCGCGCGTAGTCGATCGCCGAGGCCAGACAGTCCCGCGCGGCGCCCAGCGCGCCGAAGACGATGCCGAAGCGGGCCTCGCTCAGACACGCCAGCGGGGAGCTCAGCCCGCCCGATGCGGGCAGCACCGCGTCGGCGGGCAGTCGCACATCGTCGAAATCCAGTGCGGCGGTGAGCGAAGCGCGCAGCGACAGCTTGCGGTGGATCTCGCGGGTGGTGAAGCCGGGAGTGCCGGCGGGCACCAGGAAGCCGCGCACTCGCGGCTTGGCCTCGCCCGGCTCCTCGGCGTAGGCCCAGACGACGGCGATGTCGGCGACCGAGCCGTTGGTGATCCACATCTTGGACCCGTTGAGCACCCAGTCGTCCCCGTCGCGCTTGGCCCTGGTGCGCATCCCGCCGGGGTTGGAGCCGTAGTCGGGTTCGGTGAGCCCGAAACAGCCGATCACCTCGCCCGCCGCCATCGCGGGCAGGTACCGCTGCTTCTGTTCCTCGGAGCCGAAGAAGTGGATCGCGGTCATCGCCAGCGAGCCCTGCACCGAGACCATGCTGCGCACGCCGGAGTCGACGGCCTCGAGTTCCTGGCACGCCAGGCCGTAGGCGGTCGCCGAGGCCCCGGCGCAGCCGTAGCCCTCCAGGTGCATGCCGAGCAGTCCGAGCTTGCCGAGTTCGGGCGCGATCTCCCTGGCCGGGAACGTGCCTGCCTCGAACCAGTCGGCGATGTGCGGGCGCAGCCTGCGCTCGCCGAAACGGGCCACCGTGTCGCGAATCTCGCGCTCCTCCGGGGAGAGCAACGGGTCGATCGCGAACAACTCTTCGACAGTCACCATGGCGCCAGCGTAGCCGCACGGTCGGCGGGGAATCCGGCACTCGGTACACCGCGAATACCCCTGCGCACGGCCCGGAAACCGGCCAACTAGTCTGAGGCCATGAGTGAGCTGGGATTCTCGACCAGGGCCATCCACGCCGGATATGAACCCGATCCTCAGACCGGTGCGGTCAACGTGCCCATCTACGCGAGCTCCACCTTCGCCCAGGACGGCGTCGGCGGCATGCGCGGCGGCTACGAATACGCGCGCACCGGCAACCCGACGCGCACCGCGCTGGAAGGCAACCTCGCCGCCCTCGAATCGGGCAGCTTCGCGCGGGCTTTCGCCTCCGGCATGGCGGCCACCGACTGCGCGCTGCGCGCCACCCTGCGCCCCGGCGATCACATCGTGATCCCCGACGACGCCTACGGCGGCACCTTCCGGCTCATCGACAAGGTCTTCAGCCAGTGGGGCATCGAGCACTCGCCCGCGCACATCGCCGATCTCGACCAGGTGCGCGCGGCCATCCGCCCCAACACCAAGCTGGTGTGGATCGAGACCCCGACCAACCCGCTGCTGAGCATCGGTGACATCCCGGCGCTGGCCGACATCGCGCATGAGGCCGACGCCAAGCTGGTCGTCGACAACACCTTCGCCACCCCGTACCTGCAGCAGCCGCTGCTGCTCGGCGCCGACATCGTCGTGCACTCGACCACCAAGTACCTGGGTGGGCACTCCGACGTCGTCGGCGGCGCCCTGATCACCAACAGCGAGGAGCTCGACACCGCGTTCGCGTTCCTGCAGAACGGCGCGGGCGCGGTGCCCGGCCCGTTCGACGCCTTCCTCACCTTGCGCGGCATCAAGACCCTGGCCGTGCGGATGGAGAAGCACTGCGACAACGCCGAGGTGATCGCGGAGTTCCTGACCAACCACCCGGCCATCTCGCAGGTGATCTACCCGGGCCTGCCGACCCATCCGGGCTACCAGATCGCGCAGAAGCAGATGCGCCGCAGCGGCGGCATGATCTCGGTGCGACTGGCAGGCGGCCGGGAGGCCGCGCTGAAGTTCTGCTCGCGCACCGAGATCTTCACCCTGGCCGAGTCGCTGGGCGGTATCGAGTCGCTCATCGAGCACCCGGGCGCGATGACCCACGCCAGCACCGAGGGTTCGGCGCTGGAGGTCCCCGCCGACCTGGTGCGCCTCTCGGTCGGCATCGAGGACATCAGCGACCTGCTCGCCGATGTCGAGCAGGCTCTGAGCTGACCGGGACCCCACAGATGACGAAGCGGCCGCATCCGATGTTCGGGTGCGGCCGCTCGCGTTCGGGTTCGGTGGGTGCGGGCTCGGTCAGGCCAGGATCAGCCGTGGTACGGCTCGGCGCTGACCAGCGTCACCTTCATGGTGTTGCCGTTGGGCAGCGTGTACTCGCGGGTCTCGCCCACCTTGGCGTCGATCAGCGCGCCGCCCAGCGGGGAGTTCGGCGAGTAGGTCTCGAGGTTGGTGGCGCCCAGGCCCTCTTCGCGAGTCGCGATCAGGAAGGTCTCGGTGTCGTCTTCGTCGCCGTCGTAGTAGACCGTGACGACCGAACCCGGCAGGGCGACGCCGGACTTGGTGGGGGCGACGCCGACCTTGGCGTTGTTCAGCAGCTCCTGCAGCTGGCGGATCCGCGCCTCCTGCTGGCCCTGCTCCTCGCGCGCGGCGTGGTAGCCGCCGTTCTCCTTGAGGTCGCCCTCTTCGCGGCGCTCGTTGATCTCGGCGGCAATGACCGGACGATTGGCAATGAGCGAGTCCAGCTCGCCCTTGAGCCTGTCGTGCGACTCCTGGGTAAGCCAGGTCACATTCTCGGTCATCTCGATCACTCCCTAGTAGTTGTTCCCGGCGCACCGGGATTCCCTGAAACCGGCGCTGTACCCTCCGGAGGAGGGCATGCACCAGCCCGACGGCTGGAGCGATCCTGGGGGTGAACCCGTAACCCGGAAACAGCACCGCTGGCCGCCAATGCAGCAAACACGGCTCCGAGCCCCGGAACCGTGTATCAGGCCATTTTAGCATGTCTCATAAATATGCAGGTCAGGCTAGGCGAGCCTGCTATTCGGCGCGCAAATAGCCCGGGACCTGGTCGGTGCAGCCGTAGATATCGCCCGCCGACGGGCGCGCGGAGGACCTGACCGTGGTGGTCACCTGGACGCTGGTGGAATCGGAGCCGGGCACGAGCACCTCCCGCCTGCCGACCTCGGCGCTGTCGCGATCCATGGCACGCACGAAGCAGACGACGGGCTGCCGCGGGTCGTCGCGGGTGACCTTCATCCGCACCGTCAGCGTGGCGTCGTCGACGACCACGTAGCCGAGTTGCTCGGTCTCGATCGCCTTCGGGCCGTACTTCTGGAACCCCAGAAAGGCGACGCCGACCCCGGCGACCAGCACACCGATCCCGAGAACGACCAGCACCCACGTCCGGCGCGCCGGTGGTTTTGTGCCGTAACGGTCGGCGTGTCGGGCTGCGGCGGCGGCCGAGGTCGCCGCGGAGTCCGGTGCGGGCTCGGTCATCGGTTTCTCGCTCCCGGGGGTGGTCGGAACAAACGGGGGGTCGGATGGAACTATAGGGAACGAAGTTCTGACACCCGCGAGCGAGAGCGATGGTGAACGAGACGTGAGTGGCCTTCGCCTCATGGCGGTGCACGCACACCCCGACGACGAATCGAGCAAGGGCGCCGCGACCATGGCCAGGTACGCGGCCGAGGGCGTCGACGTCCTGGTCGTGACGTTGACCGGTGGTGAACGCGGCAGCATCCTCAACCCCGCGATGGACACCCCCGGTGTCCTGGACCGGATCGAGGAGGTCCGGCGCGAGGAGATGGCCGCGGCCGCCCACGCGCTGGGCGTGCGCCAGCACTGGCTCGGCTTCGTCGACTCCGGCCTGCCCGAGGGCGACCCGCTGCCGCCGCTGCCCGAGGGCTGCTTCGCGCTGGTGCCGCTCGAGGAGTCGACCGAGGCACTGGTGCGCGTCGTGCGCGATTTCAAGCCGCACGTGATCACCACCTACGACGAGAACGGCGGCTACCCGCATCCGGATCACATCCGGTGCCACGAGGTGTCGGTCGCCGCGTACGAGACGGCGGGCGATCCGGCGAAGTTCCCCGCGGCGGGCGAGCCGTGGACCCCGCTCAAGCTGTACTACGACCACGGTTTCAGCATGAAGCGCCTGGAGGCCTTCGCCGAGGAGTACGAGCGCATCGGCGAACCGTTCCCGCTGCAGGAGTGGCTGGACCGGATGAAGCAGTTCAAGCGCGGCGATTCGTGGAGCCGGGTCACCACCCAGATCGAATGCTCCAAATACTTCCCCCAGCGTGACGACGCCCTGCGCGCGCACGCTACCCAGATCGATCCGAACGGGGCGTTCTTCGCGATCCCGTTGGAGATGCAGCAGCGGCTCTGGCCGACCGAGGAGTTCGAATTGGCCAAGACGAGGGTGAGCACCGCCATCCCGGAGACCGACCTGTTCGCCGGCATCGAGGACGCCGACCGGTGATGTTGGTCTACCTCGCTCAGAACACCCCGACCGGACCCGAGTTCGGCAAGGCGTCGCCGCTGGGCCTGCTGGTCATCCTGATCCTGCTCGCGGGCACCGTGCTGCTCGTGCGCTCGATGAACAAGCATCTCAAGGGCCTGCCCGAGACGTTCGAGCCCGAGCACCCGGAACCGGACCAGAAGGCGGACGAGGGCACCGAGCCGGGCGCCATCGAGCCGGAAGCCGGCGACAGCACCCCGCCGGCCCCGAAGACCGACTGAGCTAGGGCAGCTGCGCCATATCGGTCACCAGCTCGCCGACCAGATCCCTGGCGGCGGCCGCGTGCTCGGCCAGCTGCCGCGGCGCACCGGTCGCGCTGAGCTCGATCATCTTGTTCATCAACCCGAAGATGACCACGAGCCTGCGGAGCGCGGCTCTGCGCTCGGCCGCGGTCAACTCCGTGCTCTGTAGTGCCTCTGTCCCCGTCACGAGAGTGTGATCGTCGCACCGGCGCGCAATGTTTCGCCGAAACGCCTGGTACTCACCAATCGATGAGGTCGAGCTCGTGGAGGCGGCGGAAGACCATCATGGAGCCGGGGGCCACGTGGTCCATGGCGGCGTATTCGCTGACGGTGAAGTAGCGGAATTCGGCGATTTCGCCGGTGGCGTGGGGTTCGCCGGTGAAGTCGGCGAGGAAACAGGTCATGTGCAGGCCGGTGTTCTTGCCGTGACCGAAGGCCTCGGCCTCGAAGATGCCGAGTTCGGCGACGCCGGAGAGCCCGACGCCGAGTTCCTCCTCGATCTCGCGATGGAGCGCCTCCAGGGGGGTTTCGCCCGGATCGATCTTGCCGCCCGCCATGTAGAAGACGTCCTTGCCTTCCGGGCGCGTCTGGATCAGCCTGCGGTCGCGGACATGGGCGAGGGCGGCGGTGCGGATCATGGAGATCACTCTAGGGTGACTCGCCACATCGTCGACCGGTGATCCGGCTCTCACCCGAACACGAGGTCCTGCTGATCGGGGATCACGCTGCCGTCGGGACGGTGCAACGGCGCGCCGCCGCCCGAGGGGGTGATGTAACCCGCCGTCGCGCAAGGGTACGGATCGGACTTGCGCGGCTTGGGGCCGAGGAACATCGGGTTCACCACCCACGTGCCGTCCGCCGAGCCGTAGGCATTGCACATCAGTTCGGTCTTGTTGCGGTTGATGACCAGGCGCAGGCCGGTCGCGTCGCCGAGGAAGACCACGTCGGTGTCGGAATCACCCGCGGCGAAGGCGGCGCGCCGGTCGGCGGGCAGCTGCTGGAAGGCCGCGGCGCCCCGGACGCCGAACACCTGCTCGTTGATCCGGCACCGCTTGCCGTCGATGTAGGTGATCACCTGGTCGGTCCCGGCATCGCCACAGCCGGGGAGGTGCCCGGTGTAGACGCCGTTGTCGGCCAGCAGGGGAACGCCCATGACCCGGTCACCGGGGATGTTCAGTTCCTCGGCCCAGACCTTGACCACCGGTTCGGCCGAGGCGGAGATGATGCGTACGTCGAACCCGTTGTCCCGCAGCACCCGGATGAGGTCCGTCATCTGCGGGTAGTAGCGCACCCAGCCGTCGACCTTCGTGGTGCCGACGGTCTGCTCGGCTCCTTCGGCCGCGGCGAGGTTCTGCGCGCGGGCGGCGCGGGCGAAGTCGGTGATCTGGGCCTCGGTGTAGCCGCGCATCAGCTGAACGACCAACGCGTAGCCGGGTTCGGTGCGGCGGTGATCGTACTGCGTGAAGGCGGCTTTGCCCGATGTGGTCTTGGCGCTGTCGGCCACCGCGACCAGCTCGTCGGCGCAGGCGGTGTTCGTCGAGGTGGGCAGCGGGGTGTTCGGATCGGCGGCACCGCAGGCCGCGGCGAGCGCGCCCGCGGCGTCCGGGCTCAGATGCGCGCCGACCGTGGCCCAGTTCCGGTCGACGGGCTGCAATACCTTGTCGTTGGCCAGCATCCAATAGAACGTGGCGACGCCGATATCGTTCTTCACGACCGTGTTGTCCCAATCGAACAGCGCCAGCGGCGCCGCGCCGGTACCGCCCGCGCCGCACCGCCCGGTCTCCTCGATGAACCGCGCGATCCGTTCCTTGTTGTCCCCGTACCAGACCTGGCTCGCGTCGAGGGTCGAACAGGCCTCCGACACCGAGCGTGATTCGTCGGTTCCGCAGGCGGTCGCGGTCATCAGGGCAGCCGTCATCGCCACCGCCGCGAGGGCGGAGATCTTCGTCATGTCAGTGGTCCTTGTTCTCCAGCGCCGCGGCGATGGTCGAGGTATCTGCGCCCAGACTGTCGGCGCGGGAGGTGTCCTTGAGGTCGACGCCCGAGCGTCCGAGCCTGCGCGCGCCCGCGACCAGTCCCGCCACGACGCGGGCGGCGTCGAGGTAGGTGAGTCCGTCGGGCGGGTGGATGTTGGAGATGCAGTTGCGCTCGGCGTCGGCGCGGCCGGGACGCGGGGCGTGGGTCAGATAGATGCCCAGACTGTCGGCGACCGAGAGGCCGGGGCGTTCCCCGATGATCACCAGGACCGTCCGCACGCCCATCGCCGCGGCGATGTGGTCGCCCAGGGCCACGCGCGCCTGGGTGGCGATCACCGGCGGGGCCAGGGTGTAGCGGTCGGCGAGTTCGTCGGCCAGCGCGCCCAGCAGACCCGCGCCGTGGTCGGTGAGCGCGCGCGGGGACAACCCGTCGGCGAGCACGAAACCGATGTCGGCACCGTGGTTGTCGATGCCGGACAGGTCGGCGGGCAGCCTGCCGAGGTCGGGACGGCGCAGATATTCCGAGCGGTCGGCGGCCTTGCTGGTCACCGTCACCGGCTCACCCAGGCCCATGCTCGCGATCTGCTCGGTGAAGATCTCCACGTCGAGCGGGACGTGCACCGCGTCGCGGGCGGCGGCGTGCGCGGCCCGCAGGGCCAGGACCTCGGTGGTGGGCAGGGCGTCACCGGTGCGGCCGAGCCCGATCCTGGCCTGGGTGTTGCGCCGCAGATCGCGCCAGAACTCCTGGGCCACAGCGGCTTCGGCGCGCTCGTCCGGTGTCGACTCGCCCACGACGTGTCCTCTCGGCTCGGTATTCGATCGCACGATGCGCAGCACGGGCTTGGTCGCGATGGGTTTCATCGGTTCGCCGCCAGGGCGCGCAGCGGTGACGACAGCGGTGCCACCTGGCGGATCCGGCCGTTGGCGTCGAGCATGCCGAGCCCGGACAGCCACGCCTCGAATTCCGGTGCGGGGCGCAGGTTCAGCACCTGCCGCGCGTAGAGCGCGTCGTGGAAGCTCAGGCTCTGGTAGCCCAGCATCACGTCGTCGGCGCCCGGCACGGCGATGACGAAGGCGCAGCCCGCCGCCCCCAGCAGGGTGAGCAGGGTGTCCATGTCGTCCTGGTCGGCTTCGGCGTGGTTGGTGTAGCAGACGTCCACGCCCATCGGCAGGCCGAGCAGCTTGCCGCAGAAGTGGTCCTCTAGCCCGGCCCGGATGATCTGCTTGCCGTCGTAGAGGTACTCGGGTCCGATGAACCCGACGACCGTGTTCACCAGCAGCGGCCGCAGCTCCCTGGCGACGGCGTAGGCGCGTGCTTCCAGCGTCTGCTGATCCACCGGCCGATCACCCACGCCCAGATGAGCGTTCGCGCTCAGCGCCGAGCCCTGCCCGGTTTCCAGGTACATCACGTTGTCGCCGACGGTGCCGCGCGCGAGTGAGCGTCCGGCCTCGTTGCCCTCGCGCAGCAGCGCGAGGTTCACGCCGAAGCCGGCGTTCGCGCCCTCGGTGCCCGCCACCGACTGGAACACCAGATCCACCGGCGCGCCCGCCTCGATCAGCCCGATGGTCGTGGTGACGTGGGAGAGCACGCACGACTGGGTCGGGATGTCGAAGCGCAGCCGGACCTCGTCGAGCAGGTGCAGCAGGTCGGCGGTGGCCTGGGGCGAGTCGGTGGCCGGGTTGATGCCGATCACCGCGTCACCGCAGCCGAGCAGGAGCCCGTCCAGGGTGGCGGCGGCGATCCCGCGCGGATCGTCGGTCGGATGGTTGGGTTGCAGCCGGGTGCTCAACCGGCCGGGCAGGCCGATGGTGGTGCGGAAGCCCGCGGTCACCACGGTCGCCTTGGCCACCGCGATCAGATCCTGATTGCGCATGATCTTGCTGACCGCCGCCACCATCTCCGGCGTCAGTCCGGGCGACACCGCGGCCAGCGTCGTCGCGGCGTCGTCGGTGGCGGCGACCGCGAGCAGCCAGTCGCGCAGCCCGCCCACGGTGAGGTGGGCGATCGGGCCGAACGCGGTGCGGTCGTGGCTGTCGATGATCAGCCGGGTGACCTCGTCGGTCTCGTACGGCACGACCACTTCGTCGAGGAAGGTGGTCAGTGGCACGTCGGCCAGCGCCCACTGCGCGGCCGCCCGTTCGGCGTCGGTCGCGGCGGCGCAGCCGGCGAGCTGGTCGCCGCTGCGTTCGGGGGTGGCCTTGGCCAGGAGATCGACCAGGCCGTCGAACGTATAGGTCGTGGTGCCGGCGGAACTGCGGTACACGGTCATCGGGTGCCGCCTCCTTTCGCGGGATCGGTGACCCGGCGGCGATCGCGTCGCCGCCGGGTGCCTGGGGTGCGGTTACTCGAGTTCTTGTTCGGCCTTGGCCAGCGCGGCGAATTCCTCGTCGGGCGACTTGGCGACCAGGTGTTTGCGACTGTAGAGGCCGAAGTAGGCCATGAAGGCACAGAACACACCGAGGGTGAACAGTGCCGCCTTCGGGTCGACCAGGAAGGTCGCCGCGACCGATGCCGCCGCGATGACCAGGGCGAACGAGGTGGTCGCGATGCCGCCGGGGGTGCGGTAGGGGCGCGGCATGTTCGGCTCGCGGACCCGGAGCACGATGTGGCTCACCATCATCAGCACGTAGCTCACGGCCGCGCCGAACACGGCCATGTTCAGCAGCATCGCGCCCTCGCCGGTGAGCGAGAGGGCGAAGCCGATGACACCCGGCACGATCAGCGCCAGCACCGGCGCCTTGCGGGAGTTGGTCACCGACAGGCTGGTGGGCAGATAGCCGGCCCGCGAGAGCGCGAAGGTCTGCCGGGAGTAGGCGTAGACGATGGAGAAGAAGCTGGCCACCAGACCGGCCAGGCCGATGTAGTTGACCACCTTGGCCGCCGGGCTGTCGCCGAGCGCCTCGACCAGCGGGTTGCCCGAGGACGACGCGCCCTGGGCGCCGAGCGCGCCGGTCACCAGGAACAGCACCACCGCGCCGGTGACCACCAGCAGCAGCATCGCGACGATGATGCCCTTGGGCACGTTCTTCTCCGGCTCGGTGGCCTCCTCGGCCGCCAGTGGCACGCCTTCGACGGCCAGGAAGAACCAGATGGCGAAGGGGATCGCTGCCCAGACACCCAGGTAGCCGAACGGCAGGAACGACGAGGAACCGGCGGCGTCGGGGTCGGGCGCGATGTTGGTCAGGTTGGCCACGTCGAACTTGCCGAGCGCGGCGATCGCGAAGATGACCAGGCCGACCAGCGCGATCGCGGTGATCACGAACATCGCCTTGAGCGCCTCGCCCGCGCCCCCGAGGTGGATGCCGATGAACAGCGCGTACACCGCCAGGTACACCCACCAGCCGTCGGTGATCCCGAACAGGTTCAGCGATTCCACGTAGGCGCCGATGAAGGTGGCGATGGCGGCGGGCGCGATCGCGTACTCGATGAGAACCGCTGTGCCGGTGGCGAATCCGCCCCACGGTCCGAGCGCGCGCCGGGCGAAGGTGTAGCCGCCGCCTGCCGCGGGCAGTGCCGAGGACAGCTCGGCCATGCCGAGCACCATGGCCAGATACATGGCCGCGATGACGATCGCGGCGATCAGCAGACCACCGAAACCGCCCTCGGCGAGGCCGAAATTCCAGCCGGAGTAGTCACCGGAGATCACATAGCTCACGCCGAGGCCGGCCAGCAGCACCCAGCCGGCCGAGCCGGAGCGCAGGGTGCGTTTGGCGAGATAGTCGTCGGCGGGGGTGTCCGACCCCGCGGCGGGAATCGCGTCGGTACTCACAGGGAAATCTCCTCATCAACAAACAAGCGCGTAGCGACGGCAACGGTGATCGTCGAGGGTTGAAGAATGGTTGACGACTGTTACGGCCGTGGAACCCGCAGGTCAGCGGCGCGTATCGAGCGCCGCCGACCTGCGGAAACGATGTGATTGCGCGTGTTTCACATCACTGTTGAACGGTGTCACCGGTGGGCGGCGGCGGCTGGGATTCCAGCGCGGCCACCTCGTCGTCGGTGAGCAGGCGCGAGCGGATCAGGAACCGCACGCCTTCGGGGGCTTCCAGCGAGAAGCCGCTGCCCCGGCCGGGCACCACGTCGACGGTGAGATGGGTGTGCTTCCAGTACTCGAACTGGTCGGCGCTCATCCAGAACGGGGTCTCGCCCGGCAGATATCCCAGCAGCACGTCCGAGGCGCCCACGCGGAACTCGCCGCGTGGGTAACACATCGGGGAACTGCCGTCGCAGCAGCCGCCGGATTGGTGGAACATGACCGGGCCGTGCTGCCCGGTCAGTTCCCGCAGCAGCGTCGCCGCCTGGTCGGTGAGGTCTACTCGCCCTACCATCAGCGTCGCGCCATCAGAAGAAGCCGAGCTTCTGCGGCGAGTAGCTGACCAGCAGGTTCTTGGTCTGCTGGTAGTGGTCGAGCATCATCTTGTGATTCTCGCGGCCGATGCCGGACTTCTTGTAGCCGCCGAACGCCGCGTGCGCCGGGTAGGCGTGGTAGCAGTTGGTCCACACCCGGCCCGCCTTGATCCCGCGGCCCAGCCGGTAGGCGGTGTTCATATCGCGGGTCCACACGCCGGCGCCGAGGCCGTAGAGGGTGTCGTTGGCGATCTTCAGCGCCTCGTCGGTGGAGTCGAAGGTGGTCACCGCGACGACCGGACCGAAGATCTCCTCCTGGAACACGCGCATGTCGTTGCTGCCCTTGAAGATGGTCGGCTCGATGTAGAAGCCCCCGGCCAGCCCGTCGACGGCGCGCACCGAGCCACCGGTGAGGACCTCGGCGCCTTCCTTCTTACCGATGTCGATGTAGGACAGGATCTTCTCGAACTGATCGTTGCTGGCCTGCGCGCCGATCATGGTGGCCTCGTCGAGCGGATTGCCGCTGACGATCGCCTTGGTGCGCTCCACGCAGCGGGCCATGAACTCGTCGTAGATCGAGGACGCGATCAGCGCGCGCGAGGGACAGGTGCAGACCTCGCCCTGGTTGAGCGCGAACATCACGAAGCCCTCGACGGCCTTGTCCAGGAAGTCGTCGTCGGCGGCCATCACGTCGGGCAGGAAGATGTTGGGGCTCTTGCCGCCCAGCTCCAGCGTCACCGGGATGATGTTCTCGCTGGCGTACTGCATGATCAGCCGGCCGGTGGTGGTCTCACCGGTGAAGGCGACCTTGGCCACGCGCGGGCTCGACGCCAGCGGCTTGCCCGCCTCGACACCGAAGCCGTTGACCACGTTGAGCACACCCGGCGGCAGCAGATCCGCGACGAGTTCGACCACCTTCATGATCGAGGCCGGGGTCTGTTCGGCGGGCTTGAGCACCACGGCGTTGCCCGCCGCGAGCGCGGGCGCCAGCTTCCAGGTCGCCATCAGGATCGGGAAGTTCCACGGGATGATCTGGGCGACCACGCCGAGCGGCTCGTGGAAGTGGTAGGCGATGGTGTCGGCGTCGACCTCGCTGATCCCGCCCTCCTGCGCCCGCAGCACGCCGGCGAAGTAGCGGAAGTGATCGACCGCCAGCGGCAGGTCGGCGGCCAGGGTCTCGCGGACCGGCTTGCCGTTGTCCCAGGTCTCGGCGACGGCCAGCGCCTCGAGGTTCGCCTCGATCCGGTCGGCGATCTTGTTCAGGATGTTGGCGCGCTCGGCGGCGGAGGTCGCACCCCAGGCGTCGGCGGCGCGGTGGGCGGCGTCGAGGGCCAGTTCGATGTCGGCCGCGGTCGAGCGGGCGATCTCGCAGAACGGCTGCCCGTCCACCGGCGAGGTGTTCTCGAAGTACCGGCCCTCGACGGGCGGGACCCACTTGCCGTCGATGAAATTGTCGTACCGCGGCGCGTAGCTGACGATGCTGCCCTCGGTGCCCGGCTTGGCGTAGATCATGTGCGGAGGCTCCTCGCTGATTCCGGTGAAGCGTGACGCCCATCACTATCCGCCGCGAGGGTTGATGAAACGTTGAAGCCGGACCGATCAGGCGCGAAGTGCGCTGTGCAGGCGGGCCGCGGCGACGGCGCGGCGCGCGTCACGCGGGGGCAGCAGGGCCAGGGCGTGTTCGTGCACCGCGATGTCGTCGGGGGCGGCCTCGCCGTAGGTGAGCGCGTGGTCGGCGTCGGGGCTGGCCAGCACGGCATTGCGCATGGCGACCTCGAGGTAGTCGCGCCATTCGCTGATGCCCGGCGTGTCCGAATCCGGCAGCAGCGGACCGTGATACAGCCGGACGGCCGTGTCGAGGTCGCCGGTCTCGAGCGCGCGCACGACGTCGACGGCGTCGCAGGACAGGGCGGTGGTGAAGCGGTAGACGCGGCTGGTGATGTCGCCGCCGGTGGCGCGGCGCAGGTAGGACATCTCCGATTTCAGCGTGCTCGCGCCGACCGCTCGATCGCCGTAGACGGCGTAGTGCAGGCGTTCGTGGCTGTAGCCGTCGTCGTCGAGGGCGAGCAGAGTGAGGATCTCGAGCTGGCGCGGGCGCAGCCGGATCGGGGTGCCGTCGCGCATCAACCGGCCGGTGCCCAGGCAGGTCAGCCGCATGCCCGCCGGCGCGGGCAGCGCCGCGTGCAGTTTGGATTCGATGGCCGTGGTCATGGTGCGCACGGTCGCCATCGCCAGCGGATGGGAGCGCTTCCATGTGGTCGACAGGTCGAGCACGCCGAGCAGGGTGCCGTCGGCGGCGCGGATCGGCGCGCAGTAGCAGACCCAGCCGTGCAGGGCGGCGACCAGATGCTCGGCCGAGAACACGGTGTGCGGCTGATCGGTGCGCAATGCCAGCGACAGGGCGTTGGTGCCCATGTGCGCCTCGTCCCAGCGGCCCCCTGGCGCGAAGTTGACCTGCTCGGCCCGCCTGCGCATGACCGGTCCGCCGTAGGTCCACAGGATGGTGCCCGACGCGTCGGTCACCGCGGCGACGTATCCGGCGTCGTCGGCGACGCTGTGCAGTTGTTCCTTGAGTTCGGTCACCGGCCCGCGCAGCGGCGACTCCGCCCACCGCGGCCCGATGTCGGTCTCGCTCTCCGGGGCGCAGTCCCGCCCCGGATCCACCGTCCGCAACGACCGCAGCCACGATTGCGCCACCTCGGTCCGCACGGCCGAACTACGCCCGAGCGCCGATTCCCCCGCGGGCACCCACTGCGCCCACTCCCGCTCCAGCGCAGCGCGCTGTGCCGAGAGTGTCAGCTGCGATGCCATCAGCGGTTTCGCGTCTTCCTGTTCGATTGCACGATACGGTCTGCACCTCTCATCATGCCCCACCTCCGCCCGCTGAGCAGCACTTTCGAGGGCGGACGACGGCCTCGTCGACCGCTCGTCCGATGGCGGTGTGCCTGTCGAGCCGGTTCGGATCGCCGGGGCCGCGGTGGATGTCGCGGTCCCGGGGTCGTCGCTGCCGGGGGTGGCGATGGCGGGGTTCGCCGGGCAGGCCACGACGGATGTCGAGCTGCGGCTGGTGCCGTATCCGGCGGTGACGGTCTTCCTCGATGTCGGGGACGGGTTTCTCGTCGACGCCGGTGATGAGGCGGGGCTTTCACCGGGCTGACACCGGCGGCGCCGGCGAGCGCGCCGTGGCTCTCGGTCGACGATGTCGCGTGGGCCGGTCGGCCGTACGCGACCGCGACCGTCGGTTGATCCGCTGGGCGGCGACATCGCTGATCGATCGCCGCGCCGCGAACGAGTGCGTCCGCCGGAGGCGACAGGTCCCGGTACACCTGGACGTGGCACGGGATCCGCGACGGGAATATTTGTCCAATACCTCGATCGGCCTGCGGCCGATGCTGTGTGTCGTATCCGAAACCGCGTCATCGGTGACGCGGCGTGAGCGAGGAGGATCGATATGACCGCACGCGAACGAGCGCCCCGGGGCGTACGGCTGCTGCACGCCTTACAGAAGGAGCCGGACTGGCCGTCGCTCACGCCCGAGGATCTGGTCGTCGTCCGGGATGCCGCCAACCGCAAGGCCTCCGCCCGTCTCGCCCGCGTGATCACCGGTTCTCCCGATCGTGGCGCCGCAATCGACTGGCGGGAAGTGGTCCTGCCCGATCGCGTGCTCCCGGTGCGGGTGTACCGGCCGGTGCGCGACGGTGCCACGCCCCTGCCGCTGATCGTGCACGTCCACGGTGGTGGATTCGTCGGCACCGCGACCCAATGCGACTGGGCCAACAGTCATCTCGCCGCCCGTCTGCCCGCGCTCGTCGTCTCGGTCGAGCATCGGCTGCTCGCGCCGGGCACTCCGCTGGCCGCGGCCGTCGACGACGGCTGGGATGTGTTGCGCCACGTGGTCGCGCACGCCGAGGACTGGGGCATCGATCCGGCACGGGTCGCCGTGGCCGGGGAGAGCACCGGCGGCCTGATCGCCGCCATGGCCGCGATCCGGGCCGCGGCCACCGAATTCCCGCTCCGGGCGCAGATCCTGGTCAATCCGGCCGTCGACCTCACCGCGACGATGTTCGACTATCCCTCGATGACCGAGCACGCCGACAGCCCCATGCTGACCCGCCCACGCCTCGATCTGTTCCAGCGGCTGGCCGTTCCGCCGGGCTCGGATGCCCGCGCGGTCTCGCCGCTCTACGCCGAGCTGGCAGGGCTGGCCCCGGCACTCGTCCTGATCCCGACGGTCGATCCGGTCGCCGGCCAAGGCCGCCGCTACGCCGAGCGGCTGCGCGAATCCGGGACCCCGGTGCGGCTCGCCGAACATCCCGGCGCGCCGCACGCCTTCATCACCCTGCCCGGACTGGTTTCCCAGGCGAAGGCCGCGCGGGCCCAGATGGTCGAGTTCCTCACCGATCGTCTTGTGGCGCACGGATCTCCGCGGCAACGCCGTTGAGGATCAGTTCGAGACCGAAGACGAAGTCGCTGTCGGCGGGCTGGTCCGACGGCGACCGGAAGACCGGCGCGGCGAAGAGTCCGGCCGCCTCCGGGAATCGCTCCGCGTCGACGAGCCGGGCCAGCGCGGCGCCGTAGTTCTGGTTGACCTGGGACTCGCTCAGGCCGGATTCCGCTCTGCCGTCGGTCAATTGCTGGGTGAGCAGGCTCGCCTGCCGGACGTGCATGCTCACCAGCATCACGACGCCCACCTTGGTCGCCCAGTCGAGCCGGGTCGCCGCGAGGGGGCGCAGCGCGGCATCCATCCAGCTGATCGCGTGGGGTCCGCGCGGCGGCCCGGCGATCGGCAGCTGCGGCACCCACGGGTGCGCGGCGTAGGCCGCGAGCAGGGCGTGGGCCCAGCGGCGGAGTCCCTCGCGCCACTGGGCCGGGGTCGTCCACGTCGGCGCGGGACCGAGCGCGAAGTCGGCCATCAGCTCGAACAGCTCGTCCTTCGAGCCGACGTGGCGGTAGAGCGCCATCTTCGTAAAGCCCAGGGCCGCCGCGACTTTGGTCAGCGTCACCTCGTCCAGGCCGCCCCGGTCGGCCAGGTCCACCGCGGTGCGCACGACCGTGTCGACATCGAGTTCGGCCGGTCGTCCGAGCCGGGCCGGGGTGGGTAGTCGCCAGAGCCTGGCCAGGTCGGCGGGGATCGCCTCGTCGGCCGTCACGGCAACTACCTCCTCGGAGTTCGGCGGCGTCGGCTCGGCCGCTGCGGGAATACTATCGCCATAGTTAGTCTCCCTGAGATACTATCTCCTAGACACTATCTACGAGACGGGCAATCTCATGACCGATCAACTGGTCGCTCCCGGGTCCCGGGTGCACGATGTGGACGCCCTGCGCGGCTTCGCGCTGCTGGGGATCTTCGTCGTCAACATCACCTTCATGGCCTCGGGGTATCCGGGCAATCTGGTCGTCGACCCGCAGTTCACCTCGCGTCTCGACGAGGTCGTGCGCGGCGTGTCGTCGGTGTTCGTCGACATGAAGTTCTATGTGCTGTTCTCCTTCCTGTTCGGCTACTCCTTCACCTTGCAGATGGAATCGGCGGCCGCGGCCGGGGCCGCCTTCGAGCCGCGCATGCTGCGCCGGATCGCGGGGTTGATCCTGCTCGGCGTGCTGCACATCGTGTTCCTGTACGGCGGGGATGTGCTGACGACCTACGCGGTGGCCGGTCTGGTCCTGTTCTGGATGCGGGGGTGCGCGGACCGCACCGCGCTGCGGGTGGCCGCCGCGCTGTACGGCGTCGTGCTGGTGGGCCTCGTGTCGAGCGGGCTGTTCCTCGACGCGTCGGCCGTGCTGCCGTCGGCGGAGCAGGCGCGTGCCGCCGCCGAGCAGTCGACCGCGGCGATGCTGGGTGGCTGGGGCGAGATCATCGGCCGGCACCTCGACGGCCTGTGGCTGCTGATCCTGCAAGCGCTCACTCTGCAGGGGCCGACCGCGCTCGCGATGTTCCTGCTCGGCCTGGTCGCGGGTCGCCGGAAGGTGCTCGCGCGGGTGCGTGGCGACGAACCGATCCTGCGGCGCGTCCAGTGGATCGGCTTTCCGGTGGGTGTGGCCGGTGGTCTGGCGTACACCTTCGGTGGCGGCAATGGGCATACGGTGGCCGTCGCCGTCAGCGTGGCCACCGCGCCGCTGCTCGCCGCCGCGTATGTCGCGACGCTGCTGCGTCTGATGCACAGTCCGCGCACCGCGTGGATCCGCTCGGCGCTGGCGCCGGCGGGACGGATTGCCCTGACCAATTACCTCGGCCAGTCCGCGATCGGGCTGATCCTGTTCACCGGGGTCGGGTTCGGCCTGGCCGGGCGCTTGTCTCCGCTCGAGACGATGACGCTGGCCGCGGTGATCTTCGCGGTGCAGCTGTGGGTGAGCGCGCTGTGGCTGCGCTGGTATCGATACGGGCCCGCCGAGTGGCTGCTGCGCTGGGTGACCATCGGGCGCAGGCCGGCCTGGCGAGCGCCGCTGTCCCCGGTCGGCTGAGGTTCGCGAGGAGATCCTTGCCGCCCGACGGCTCCCGTGGCACCGCTGCCCGCTGCCCGCCCGCCTCGGCCGCGCGGCCGTCGCCACCATCGCCGGCGGCCTCCTGCTCCGCGGATCCCTGGGTCCGGTCTACTCGGGGTCGCTCGCCGAGCGCACCCTGTTCACCCGATGGGACCTGGCGGTGTACTCCCCGTTCCGCCTGACCGTCGGCGCCATCGCGGCCTATGTCGCGATCGCTGGGGAAGTGTGAGACCTCTTCGTGTTCACCAGGATTCGATCAGCGGGGCGTCGTGCGGGCGCTGTCGCCATCGCTCGGTGAGTCGACCGAGCCGGGCCTGGGCGGAGACACTGCCGACGCCGGCGATCTTGCCGTCCCGGATCTCCAGGATCGCCACCCCGAGAACGCGATCGTCGAGCGTGAACAGCATGGCCGGGCACCCGTTGACGACGGCCGCATGGATCGACGGCGAGCCGCCGACGAGTTTGTGCTTGGCGGGCGTCGGTGTGAAGCCGACCCGCACCGCGGCGGCGAGCTGTGCCGGGGTCGGGTACCGGATCAGCGTCCTTGCCAGGCCCAGCGCGCCGTCCGAGACGCCGGTCGCGTCATCGGTCAGCAAGGCCACCAGGCGCTCGGTCCGGCCCGATGTCGCGGCCGCGACGAACGCCTCGACGATCCGCCGCGCGGCCGCCTGGTCGGTGCCGGTCTCGTTGCCCGCGGCGGCGATTCGGCGCCGGGCCCGGTGGGCATGCTGCTGACTCGCGGATTCGGTGATGCCCAGAATTCCGGCGATCTCGGCATGGCTGTGCGAAAAGGCTTCGCGCAGTACGTAGACGGCCCGTTCGACCGGCGAGAGCCGCTCCATCAGCAGCAGCACCGCCAGCGTCACGGATTCGCGTTGTACGGCGGTCTCGGCCGGACCCAGCATGGGATCGCCGTCGAGCAGCGGCTCGGGCAGCCACGCGCCGACCGAACGTTCGTGGCGTACCCGGGCCGAGCGGAGGCGATCGATCGCCAGGTTGGTGACGATCTTGGTCAACCACGCCTCCGGCGCGTCGACGTACTCCCGGTCGGCGTCCTGCCACCGCAGGAACGCGTCCTGCACCGTGTCCTCGGCGTCGGCGGCCGAACCCAGGAGGCGGTACGCCAACGAGGCCAGCCGGTTCCGGCTGGCCTCGAAGTGCTCCACGGCGACGAGGTCCATGCGCACGACCCTAGGCGGGGACCACCCGGGGCGAGACCGCGCGGTCGGCGGCCAAGCGGTATCGGTGATTCGGCCTACCGAAGGTCGGGCGGCTGATCGCCCAGGCGCTGGTCGCCACGATCGCCGCCTTGACCCGCGCCGCCGGTCGCCCGCGCAGGGCACCGGACTTGGCGCGTGCCCGGCCGTCGACCAGCTGGAAGATGCCGTCCTCGCGCCCGAGACTGACATGGTTGCCGACATAGGACAGCTTGGTCGCCTTGATCTTGCGCCCGGTCAGGTCACCGATGATCGCCGCCGCCGCCTGCGCGCCGGTGAATCCCGCCGACGCGCACGACATCGGCAGGGGCAGCCCGTTCTCGCCGAGGACGAAGACGCTGTCGCCGGCCACGTACACCTCCGGGTGCGAGATCGACCGCATCTGCCGGTCGACCGTGATCCGGCCGTCGGGCTCGACCGCCAGCGCACTGGCGGCGGCGATCGGCCCGACGGCGAACCCGGCGGCCCACACGGTCGCGTCGGCGGCGAGCACGGTTCCGTCGACGGCGACGGCTCCGTGCTGTTCGACCCGCGCTATCTCGGTGTGCTCGTGGACCGTGATGCCGAACCGGTCGAAGGCGCGCCGGAGGTGCTCGCGCGCTTTCGGCCCCAGCCAGCCGCCCAGCTCACCGCTGGTGGCCAGACCGACGCGGAGCCCCGGACGGGCTTCGGCGATCTCGGTGGCCGTCTCGATCGCGGTCAGATTGCCGCCGACCACCAGGACCTGCCCGTCCTCGGTCAGTTCGTCCAAGCGGGCCCGCAGGCGCAGTGCGGACTGCCGGGCGGCTACGTGGAAGGCATGTTCGGCGACGCCGGGAACCCCGTGCTCGGCGGCGGTGCTGCCGAGCGTGTAGAGCAGGGTGTCGTAGCCGAGGCGGTCGGTACCCACGTCGTCGGTGATCGTCACCGTCCGGCGGTCCACGTCGACGCCGGTCACCCGGGCCACGCGGAGCTCGATGCCGGTGCCGGCGAAGATCTCGGTCAGCGGCCGGTGCGGAAGATCGTGCCCGGCGGCGAGCTGATGCAGACGCAGCCGCTCGACGAAATCGGGTGCGGCATTGACGACGGTGATCTCGACGTCGGCGGTGTGCAGCTGACGGGCCAGATACCCGGCGGTGAAGGCCCCGGCGTAACCGGCTCCGAGGACGACGATGCGGTGCTTCATGATTGGCTCCCTGTCTGCTTCGTGTGCTCCTTGAACGAGACAGCTCCGGATTTCCTGACAGGGTCCACCAGTGGCATGGGTCACTCTCCGGGAAACGGGGCAGCACTAGGCTGAGGTCTCACCGATCTGGAAGGCTGGCACTGTGAACCGGTTGGGTAGCGCGACTTCGCCGTATCTGCGTCAGCATGCCGACAATCCGGTGCATTGGCGGGAGTGGGATGCCGATGCGCTCGCGGAAGCGGCCGAGCGGGATGTGCCGATCCTGCTGTCGATCGGCTACGCGTCGTGTCACTGGTGCCATGTGATGGCGCACGAGTCGTTCGAGGACGCGGCCACGGCCGAGCAGATGAACGCCGACTTCGTGTGCGTGAAGGTGGATCGGGAGGAACGGCCCGACCTGGACGCGGTGTACATGAACGCGACCGTCGCCATGACCGGGCAGGGCGGGTGGCCGATGACCTGCTTCCTCACCCCTGACGGCGCGCCGTTCTACTGCGGCACCTACTACCCGAAACAGCCGCGCGGCGGGATGCCGTCGTTCACCCAGCTGCTCAGCGCCATCACCGACACCTGGCGCAACCGGCGCGAGGACGTGGACAAGGCGGCCGAGCAGGTCACCGACGCGCTGCGGGCGCAGGCGACCGGGCTGCCCGACGCCGAATTCGCCGTCGTACCGGAACTTCTCGACAAGGCGGTGCTGGCGATCGCCGCCGACGAGGACCGCGAGCACGGCGGTTTCGGTGGGGCGCCGAAGTTTCCACCGTCGGCGCTGCTGGAAGGTCTGCTGCGGCACTGGGAGCGCACCGGTGATCAGGCCGTGTTCGACCTGGTCGAGCGCACCGCCGAGGCGATGGCCCGCGGCGGCATCTACGACCAGTTGCGCGGCGGCTTCTCCCGCTACTCGGTCGACGCGGGCTGGCTCATCCCGCACTTCGAGAAGATGCTCTACGACAACGCCCTGCTGCTGCGCGCCTACGCTCATCTCGCCCGCCGCGTGCCCCCGACGCCGCTGGAGTCGTTGCCGCACCGCGTGACTCGCGAGACGGTCGAATTCCTGCTCGCCGATCTCGGCACCGCGGACGGCGCGTTCGCCTCGGCGCTCGACGCCGACACCCACCTGGAACCGGGCGGCCCCGGGGTCGAGGGCGCCACCTATGTGTGGACGCCCTCGGAACTGATCGGCGACCTCGGCCCGCTCGACGGCGTCTGGGCGGCAGAGGCTTTCGGCGTCAGCACGGGCGGTAATTTCGAACAGGGCACCTCGGTGCTCACCCGCCGCAGCGATCCCGTCGACGCCGAACAGTCGGCCCGCTTCGACCGCCTGCGCACCCGGCTGCTGGAACTGCGCGCCCAGCGTCCGCAGCCCGCCCGCGACGACAAGGTGGTCACCGCCTGGAACGGCATGGTGATCACCGCGCTCGCCGAAGCCGGTGCGGCACTGGAGGAACCGTCGTGGGTGGCGGCCGCGGTCCGCTGCGCGCGCTTCCTGCTCGACGTCCACCTGGTCGACGGCAGGCTGCGCCGCGCCTCGCTCGACGGCGTCGCGGGCACCCCGCCCGGCGTCCTCGAGGACTACGCCTGGCTCACCACCGGCCTGCTCGCCCTCTACCAGGCCACCGGCGAGCCCGACTGGCTCGCCGCCGCACAGGTGTTGCTGGACAGCGCGATCGACCACTTCGCCGATCCGGAACGCCCCGGCAGCTGGTTCGACACCGCCGACGACGCCGAGACCCTCGTCGCCCGTCCGCGCGACCCGGTCGACGGCGCCACCCCGGCGGGCTCCTCGGCCCTCGCCGAAGCCCTGCTGACCGCCTCCGCCGTCGCCGAGACCGAGCGCGCCGTCCGCTACCGCGAGCTCGCCGAGCACACCCTCGCCCGCGGCGCGGTCCTGCTCGCCCGCGCCCCGCGCACCGCCGGTCACTGGCTCTCGGTCGCCGAAGCCGCGCTGCGTGGCCCCCTTCAGGTGGCGATCACCGCCACCGAGAAGTCCTCCGCCGCCACCGAACTCCTCGCGGCCGCGCGCACCTCGGCTCCCGGTGGCGCGATCGTGCTCGCCGGCCCGCCCGACTCCGCGCCGCTGCTGGCCGACCGCCCGTTGGTCGACGACGCTCCCGCCGCCTACGTCTGCCGCGGCTCGGTCTGCGACCTCCCGGTCACCGACCCGACCGCGCTGACCGCCGCCCTGCGCGGCTGACGCCTCGGGCTACCGTCCCGGCTTGATATCGGTCCAGGTGCGGGTGCGGCCGGGGATGCCGCGCAGGCGCAGGTCCTTGTAGCGCTTCCAGCGGGCGCGCTCGGTGGCGGTCGCGGCCTGCAGGACCGCGTCGCTGACCAGGACGCGGCGGTCGACGTTCTTGGCCATGGCGGTGAGCCGGGCGGCTTCGTTGACCGCGTCGCCGATGACGGTGAACTCGAGGCGGGTGTCGGCGCCGACGTCACCGGCGAAGACCTGGCCGCGGGCGACGCCGATGCCCACGTCGAGTTCGCCGGTAGCTACGACCTCGTCGCGGATGCGGCGGGCGGCGCGCAGGGCGGGCGTGGCGTTGTCGTCGAGGGCGGAGGGGGCGCCGAAGATGCACAGGGCGGCGTCGCCCGCGAATTTGTTGACCAGGCCGCCGTTGTCCTCGGTGGCGGCCACCACGGTCGCGAGCAGCCGGTTGAGCTTGTGCACGAACTGTTCCGGCGCCATCTCGGCCGACAGCTGCACCGATCCGGTGACATCGACGAACAGCGCCGACACGATCCGCACGTCGCCGGTCAGGCCGGAACCGCCCGACAGCGCGCGTTCGGCGACGGTCGAGCCGACGTGCCTGCCGAAGATGTCCTCGGTGTGCTGCTGGTCCTGCAGGGTCGCGGCCAGCTCGTTGACGGAGTGTTCCAGCCTGCCGATCTCGCTGGCGCTGCCGACGGGCACCCGGACGTCGAGTTCGCCCCGGGTGATCCGGTCCAGCGCCCGGTACATCGTGCGCATCGGGGTGGCGACCGAGCGGGCGAGCAGCGCGGTGGCGAGTGCACCGACGGCGAGGGCGACCAGCGTGAAGATCCAGGCGGCGCGCACCCGGTCCTCGGCCGGGGTGGCCGGGTCGTTGAGCACCGTGATGATGATCAGGCCGGGCAGTGCGCTCGACACCGCCCAGGTGACCAGCACCCGCACGAGCACGGTCGAGCTCGGATGCACGGTGGGTCCGAGCACCGCGGTGATGATGGGGACGGCGGGCCGGATCAGCCGGTCCAGGATCAAGTACGTCGCGCCCGCCGATTCCAGGGCGCCCAGCGCGAATCCGGCGATCACGACCGCTTTGTTGTCGTAGTCGGTGAACCGGTCGACCAGCCAGACCGTGAGCGCGATGCCCGGGATCCACAGCACGACCGCGCGCACCGTGATCGCCGCGGGCAGCGCGATCAGGCGCCGCGCCTCCTCCGGGGTCGGCTTACGGCCGTCGTCGAGCCAGCGCAGATAGCGGCGCCGGTCGTAGATGGCCATCGCGATGCCGACGCCGACGGCGAAGGTGGGATAGATGGCCAGCAGCGAGGCCGCTTCCTGCCAGTTCGGCCCGACCCGGCTGAAGACGCCGTCGGCCCAGGCGATGAGGAAGATGGCCGCGAGGCCGACGATATTGGCGGTGATGACGACCAGCGCCAGGCCCCAGTAGCTGCGCAGCGCCCAGCGGACCAGCCGGTTCATCGCGCACGCCCGGGTCCGGCGCGCCGAAACGCCCGGCTATCACGAGCTGCGCTGACGGGTGACACGAATATCGAGCATAGAAGGCTCCGCCGCGCCCACCGCGCGCACGCGCCGTTCAGCCCAGCACGACCAGCCAGATCGCGACGTAATGACACAGCGCCGCGACCACGGTGGCGGCGTGGAAGAACTCGTGATGCCCGAAGTGCGTCGGCCACGGGTTCGGCCACTTCGTCGCGTAGAGGATCGCGCCGACGCTGTAGATCACCCCGCCCACGGCCAGCAGGACCAGCGGCAAGACACCCACGTTGTGCAGCAGTTCGGGCGCCACCGGCACGATCGCCCACCCCAGCAGCAGGTACAGCGGTACCCCGACCCAGCGCGGCGCCGTCGGCCACAACAGCTTCAGCGCCACCCCGGCGAGCGCGCCCGCCCACACGACGGCCAGCAAGGTCAGCCCGGTCGACCCGGGCAGCCCGAGCAGCGCGAACGGCGTGTAGCTCCCGGCGATGAACAGGAAGATCATCGAGTGATCGGCCCGCTTCATCCGCACCCGCGCCCGCACGCTGCGCCAGGTCACCCGGTGATAGACCGCGCTGATCCCGAACAGCGCGCACACCGAGACCCCGTAGAGCAGCGTCGACCAGCCCGCGGTCGGCGACTCCCGGAACCCGAACACCACGAGCACCGTCACCGCGACAGCGGCGACCCCCACCGCCCACGTGTGAATCCACCCCCGCAGCAGCGGTTTGCCGAGCACGACCGGCTCCTCGACTCCAGCCCGCACAGCCTCCACGCATCCTCCAAGGTCCAAACCTACGGTACCGTAAGTTATCGTCCACAGTACGTCAGAACCCACCCCCACCACCACAAACGTGCCCACCCCCACAGCGATCCACGTCCCCCTCGCGACCGGCGAAATACCCGCAGAGGCGGTCCAGGCGTAGGGTGCGGGCGTGGAGTTTCTCGGTCGGGTGCGTGGTCTGCCGTACCGCATCTACGAAGCCAGGCTGTCCAAGCAGCTGGCCGACAAGCAGCATCCTCGCCATGTCGCCGTGATGTGTGACGGCAATCGCCGCTGGGCGCGCGAGAACGGGTTCACCGATGTCAGCCACGGTCATCGGGTCGGCGCGCTGAAGATCGCCGAGCTGGTCGGCTGGTGCTCGGACGAGGGCATCGAGATGGTGACCGTCTATCTGCTGTCGACGGAGAATCTGCGCCGGGATCCGGACGAGCTGGAGACGCTGTTCGAGGTCATCACCGATGTGGTGGAGGAGTTGTCGGCGCCGGAGCAGAACTGGAGCGTGCGGATCGTCGGCTCGCTGGCGGGGTTCCCCGAGCTGATCGCGAAGCGGCTGCGGGTGGCGGCCGAGCGCACGAGCGGTCGCGACGGTGTGCACGTGAATGTGGCGGTCGGATACGGCGGGCGCCAGGAGATCACCGACGCGGTGCGTTCGCTGGTGCGCCAGGAGATCGCCGCCGGCGAGTCGGGTGAGGACCTCGTGCAGTCGATCACGGTCGACGCGATCGGGCAACATCTCTACACCTCGGGTCAGCCGGATCCGGACCTCGTCATCAGAACCTCGGGTGAGCAGCGGCTTTCGGGATTCCTGCTGTGGCAGAGCGCCTATTCGGAGATCTGGTTCACCGAGGCGTATTGGCCGGAGTTCCGCCGGGTCGACTTCTTGCGCGCGCTGCGTGATTACGCCGCGCGGCACCGTCGCTTCGGCGTGTGAGGTCCTCGCGCTCGCGCACCACGACCAGCGGATCGACGCGGTCCGGGAGTTGTAGGAGAGTCGCCCCGATCCCCGGCGCGCGCGGGCTACGCTGCTGCGCGAGACCAGGCCCGACGACACGTGCAGGGGTGAGCTGTGGGAGTTGTGACCAAGCCGGGATCGAGTCGGCGCGCGCGGATCGCGGCGCTCGGCGCGGTGGCCAGTGCCGTGCTGCTCGTCGCGGGCTGCGGCGCCGACCGGACGGCACCGCCCCGGATCACGCCCGAGGACCAGCCACAGGCGTCGGGCGCGGTGTTCGCCTATCGCACCGAGGCCGAGCTGGCGGTGGTGCGCGGGGCCGACACCTTCCGCGCGCCGGGCAGCTTCGGCTATTCGTCGGCCGCGGTGAACTTCACCAGGAACGGCGAGTTCGCGTTCGCGGTGGAGTCGGGGTCGAAGACGCTGGTGACGGTCCGGGCCGCCGACGGGGCGGTGTCGCGGGTCGAGTGCGACTGCACCGACGCTGTCGCGGTGCGCGGCTCGGTGCTGGCGTGGTGGCGGGAACCGGGGCAGATCATGACCATGGACCTGTCCGGCACCGCGCCCCCGGCGCCGGAACAGGATGTGACACTGCCGGATTCGCCGAGTCCGCTCTCGGGCGGCTCGTGGGACGGGGCCAGGCTGGTCGCGGCGACCGACGAGTTCCTGCTGCTGGCCCGGGTCGAGTCGCGCGGCCTGTGGTGGGAGAAGAGCCACCTCTACGCGATCGGCACCGAGGCGATCCTGCCGCTGGGTCGCGTGCCCGGTCTCGACGCCAACCTGTCGGCCGCCGCCGGACCCGACGGCCATACCTTCGTGCTGGCGGGCACGACCGCACGCAGCGCGTCCTGCGGCACCGGCCACGTGGCGACCATCGACGCCCGCTCCAACGCCGTGCAGGCGCTGCCCGCGCTGCCGGGCGAGTGCTCGTCGGCCTACAGCCCGCGCTGGGGCGGCGACGGCACGATCACGGTCGCCACCAGGAAGTGGGCCGACCTGGCGGGCGCGCCGAGCGCCGTCGACCGGTTGCAGTCGGCGGCCCAGGGCTGGGCGCCGGTCGGCGAGCAGCCGGTGGTCGACATGCTGCCGCGCGCGCAGGAATCGGTGATCCAGGTCGTCGCGGGTGATCCGACGGCGGCGCGCGACACCCCACGCGGGGTGCTCGTCGTCGAAAAGGACGGCACGCGTACCGAACTCGCCACCCAGGTGGTATCGCTGGGCGCGCCTGCCGCGACCCGAAGGTAGATCGGCCCCACGATCCGCCGCTGGCTCGACCGATCCGGGTGGCTCCGCGCCGTCACGGCCTCGGCCGTGGTGATCGACCGCGACCCCGGCGGGCGGTTCCGCCGCGCTGCCGGGTAGTGCTGGAGCGCGACGGCGATCGCTTACCAGGCACGAGTCCCGGCTTCGGAAGCCGATCGAACCACTGCGGCGTCGGGTCCGTATACCCGCGCGCCGGGCACAGTGCCCGGCCGATCGGCGCCGCACGGTGGCGCCGAGGCGGGGGAGCGCCGGAGGTAGTGATGCGGATCAGTGGGTTACGGATGGTCGTCGCCGCGGCGGCGGTCGCGGTCCTCGGGGCGGGGTGCGCGCCCGCCACGCCGCAGGGGCCGCAGATCGTGACGGCGGCACCGCAATCGGCGCCGCTGTTCGCGGTGCGCACGACAACCGGGATGGGGATCGCCGATGCCTCGGGGATGCGCGGCGACCGGGTCGGCGACTATCGCGATATCGGTTTCAGCCAGGACAATTCGCTGGCCTACGCGGTCGACGGGGCCGGTGTGGTGAGCGCGCTGGAGGTCGCCGAGCTGCTGGTCGCCTCGGGCCGCATCGACTGCCGGTGCACCCGGGTGTTCCCGCTGCACGACGCGGTGGTCGGCTGGTGGCGCGACGGCGCGATCATGCAGGCCGACCTGCGCACCCCCGATCCCACTGTGCTGCGGTCGATCTCGCTGCCCACGCCGCGTGATCCGCTGGGGGAGGGCGCCGCCCTCACCGGCACCGAGCTGATCGCCCTGGACCGCGACCGCGCCGTGCTCACCCGGATCGAATCCGTCCCCGGCGCGAACTGGGGCATCAATCACCTCTATGTCGTCGACCTGAATTCCGGTGCGGTGCGGCAGTTCGGCCGCATCGCCGAGGTGAACACGCCGTTCCGGCAGGCGGCGATCGCGCCCGGCGGACGCTCGGTCGTCGTGGCGGGCTACAGCCGCGACAATGTCGCCTGCGGTACCGCCTCGGTGCACCGGCTCGATCTCGCCACCGGGACAGTGGATTCCGTGGGCCCGCCGTTCCCGTCGTGCAGCTCGATCGCCGACATCCGCGGCGACGGCACGGATGTCGTGCTGACCCGCCTGGTCTGGAACCGCGACGAACCGCAGCAGCTCGGGTCCTCGACGGTGTGGCGCTACCGCGACGGCTGGACCCAGGCCGGCGCCGACCCGGCCCTGCGCGTCCTCACCGATCCCCACGCCGTCGAGCTGCGCCACACCGGCGCGGCGGCGCCGTTCGGCACCATCGCCGGGGACCTGACCGTCGACGGGAAGACGGTGCTGCGCGACGTGATCGAGGTGCGGGCGACGCACCGCTGATCAGAGCTTGCGCAGCCGCAACCGGTTGATGGTGTGGTCGGCGTCCTTGCGCAGCACCAGGGTCGCGCGCGGGCGGGTCGGCAGGATGTTCTCCACCAGGTTGGGCCGGTTGGTGGAGTTCCAGATGTCGCGCGCGGCCGCGGTGGCCTGCTCGTCGCTGAACCCGGCGTAGTGGTGGAAGTGCGCGTCGGGGTCGGCGAAGCCGGTCTCGCGCAGCGCGAGAAAGCGCTGCACGTACCAGTTCTCGATGTCCTCGATCCTGGCGTCGACGTAGATGGAGAAGTCGAACAGGTCCGACACCATCAGCCGCGGACCGGTCTGCAGCACGTTGAGGCCCTCCACGATGAGGATGTCGGGCTGGCGCACACAGTGCTTCTCGTCGGGCACGATGTCGTAGGACTTGTGCGAATAGACCGGCGCGCACACCTCTTCGGCGCCGGACTTCACCTCGGTGACGAACCGCAGCAGCTTGCGCCGGTCGTAGCTCTCGGGGAAACCCTTGCGGTGCATGATGCCGCGGCGGGTGAGTTCGGCGGTGGGGTAGAGGAAACCGTCGGTGGTCACCAGGTCGACCCGGGGATGGTGGTCCCAGCGGGCCAGCAGCGCCTGCAGCACACGCGCGGTGGTCGACTTGCCGACCGCGACACTGCCCGCGACGCCGATCACGAACGGCACCTGCTTGTCGGGATGCTTCTCCCCGAGGAAGGTCGCGGTGGCGGCGAACAGCCGCTGGCGGGCCGCGACCTGCAGGTGGATGAGACGGGCGAGCGGCAGGTAGACCTCGGCCACTTCCTCGAGATCGATCTGCTCGCCGAGACCACGTAGGCCGGTCAGTTCCTCCTCGGTCAGGACCAGGGGAGTCGACTTGCGCAGGGTGCGCCACTGCTTCCGGTCGAACTCCACATACGGGCTCGGCTCGCTCATCCGTGCCACCTACCCGACGCTCCGTCCGGGCGCACACGCACAGCTGGGCTGCCCGTCCAGTGAGATCCGGGATAACTCTGACCGCATGCCGCGATTGTGCTCCGTCCCGGCCGTCGGCGCGCAACAGGGGGTTTGGCTACCCGTCGGTAACGAGCGACAACACCGAGGTAGGACCCGCTTTTCCGAATTACCCCGTAAGGTCGGACGGCATGGGGTCACATCCACTCGTCACTGAATACCTGCGGCTCGGACTGGCTTTCGACCGGCTCGAAGAAGGCTTCGTCGACGCCTACACCGGCGACCCGCAGCTGCGTCGCGACATCGAGAACGCGCCGGTCCCCGACCCGGCGGAGCTGGTGAAGCGGGCCGTCGACCTGCGCGCCGGCCTGGCCGATGCGGGGCTGTCGGCACGGCGCACCGAATTCCTCGACGCCCACCTGGTCGCGATGGAGTGCTCGGCGCGCAAGTTCGCCGGGGAGGAGATCGGGTTCGTCGACGAGGTCCGCGCCTACTTCGATGTCGACATCGCGCCCGGCGACCCCGACGACTACCGCGAGGCACACCGCCGGATGGACGAGGTGCTCGGCGGGGAGGGCCCGCTGGCCGAGCGCGCCGCCGCCTACCGGCGCGGCGACGAGATCCCGCCGGACAAGCTCGCGGTCTGCGTCGAGGCGTTCTCCAGCGCGCTGCGCGAGCGGGTCCGCGAGCGCTACCCGCTGCCCGACCACGAGACCGTCACCTACGAGGTGGTCGGTGACAAGCCGTGGTCCGGATTCAACTACTACCTGGGCAACTTCCACTCCAAGGTCGCGATCAACTCCGACCTCAAGCAGCACATGGCGCACCTGCCCGCGCTCATCGCGCACGAGGCCTACCCGGGCCATCACACCGAACACTGCCGCAAGGAAGCCGGGCTGGTCGCCGCGGGCGAGGACGAACAGACGCTGTTCCTGGTCAACACCCCGCAGTGCCTGATGGCCGAGGGCCTGGCCGACCTGGCGCTGCAGTCGATCATCGGGCCGGGCTGGGGACTGTGGGCCCAGGAGATCTACGCCGACCTGGGGCTGCGCTTCGACGGTGAACGGGCCGAGCGCTTCTCGACCGCGTCGGCGAAACTGCTGAGCGTGCGCCAGGACGCGGCGCTGCTGCTGCACGATCAGCGGCGCGGCGAGGACGAGGTCGCGGCCTTCCTGCAGCGGTGGAGCCTGGCCACGCCGGAGCGGGCGCGCCAATCGCTGCGGTTCCTGTCCTCGCCGCTGTGGCGGGCCTACATCAGCACCTACGTGGAGGGCTACCGCCTGCTCGGCGGCTGGCTCGACGGCGCGGTCGACGCGCAGGATCGGGTCGAGCGGTTCGGCCGTCTGCTCGACGAGCCGCTCACCCCGGGCGCGATCCGGCGGATGCCGGTGTGAACTACAGGATGACGGCGCAGCCGCCCGGGTTGAACAGCGAGCAGATCAGGTAACTCACCTGGAGCAGCAGCGCTTCGATCGGGTTGGACGGTGCGATGGCCGGTGTCACGGGGAGGAGGTCCACGACTGTGTCATCGGTCACCGGCGGGGCGGCTGTTACGGCCGCCGGTGCTGCTCGATGGGGGTCGTCGGCGCGGCCGCAGGGCTGTGAGCTGCGTCTCCCGGGTGGCGGCTCCGTCGGTGTTGCGCTATCCCCGTGCTCGGGCGTCCGCGCGCGGCCCATAGACTGAGGGTCGTGACGCAGACGACCGCTTCGGTGAATACCCAGTCTCTCGGTGAGCTCGATCCCGAGTTGGCCGCCGCGATGGCGGGCGAGCTCGCCCGCGAACGCGACACCCTCGAGATGATCGCCTCGGAGAACTTCGTGCCGCGTGCGGTCCTGCAGGCGCAGGGTTCCGTGCTCACCAACAAGTACGCCGAGGGCTACCCGGGCCGCCGCTACTACGGCGGCTGCGAGGCCGTCGACGTGGTGGAGACCCTGGCGCGCGACCGCGCCAAGGAGCTCTTCGGCGCCGAGTTCGCCAACGTGCAGCCCCACTCCGGCGCGCAGGCCAACGCCGCGGTGCTGATGGCGCTGATGAACCCGGGCGAGACCCTGCTGGGCCTGGACCTGGCCCACGGCGGTCACCTCACCCACGGCATGCGCCTGAACTTCTCGGGCAAGCTCTACGACGTCCACTCCTACGGTGTGTCGAAGGAAGACCACCGCATCGACATGGACGAGGTGCGCGACATCGCCAAGGCGTCCAAGCCGAAGGTGATCGTGGCCGGCTGGTCGGCCTACCCGCGCCACCAGGACTTCGCCAAGTTCCGGGAGATCGCCGACGAGGTCGGCGCCTACCTGTGGGTCGACATGGCGCACTTCGCCGGTCTGGTCGCCGCCGGTCTGCACCCCTCGCCGGTCCCGTACGCCGACGTGGTGTCCTCCACCGTGCACAAGACCCTCGGCGGCCCCCGCTCCGGCCTGATCCTGGCCAAGCAGGAATTCGCCAAGAAGCTGAACTCGGCGGTCTTCCCGGGTCAGCAGGGCGGCCCGCTGATGCACGTGATCGCCGCCAAGGCCGCCGCCTTCAAGATCGCCGCGACCGAGGAGTTCAAGGACCGCCAGGTGCGCACCCTGTCCGGTTCCCGGATCCTCGCCGAGCGTCTGACCGGCGCCGACGTCAAGGACAAGGGCGTGTCCGTCCTCACCGGCGGCACCGACGTGCACCTGGTCCTGGTCGACCTGCGCAACTCCGAGCTCGACGGCCAGCAGGCCGAGGATCTCCTGCACGAGGTCGGCATCACGGTCAACCGCAACGCGGTCCCGTTCGACCCGCGCCCGCCGATGGTCACCTCCGGCCTGCGTATCGGCACCGCCGCCCTGGCCACCCGTGGCTTCGGCGACGCCGAGTTCACCGAGGTCGCCGACATCATCGCCGCCGCTCTCGCCGGCACCTCCGACACGGACTCGCTGCGCGCCCGCGTCGCCAAGCTGGCCCAGAGCGTCCCGCTCTACCAGGGCCTGGAGGACTGGCGCCTGCTCGGCTGAGCCGATTCCTGACCGAGGGCCCTCGCCTGCTGAGTCATTCAGCCGGCGAGGGCTTTTCGCCGTTTCAGGCGGCCTGCCTGATCACCCGGCGGGCGTCGGTGCGGCGCACCGCCGGGAGCAGGTAGCGCTCGGGGCGCTCCGGGACGGAGCTGTCTCCCAGGATCAGCAGCGGCATGATCACCCCGATCAGCCAGGCCGCGAGCAGTCGGCGCGCACGGGGAGCGCGGCCCGTGTCGCGGTCGATGATGACCAGCCCGAACACGGCTTTGCCGAGCGTCGTCCTCGTCACGGCTTGGAAGACGACCCGGTCGACGAACGACGCGAGCAGGAAGCATCCGATCATCGTCCACCACTTGATCTGGGGACTGTTCCACTCCTGGTGTGTCACGGCATGACGCGTCGCCTCGTCGGTGAAGAACACGACACCGACACCGATCGCCAGATGCAGGGCGACGTCGAGCGGGTAGGCCAGCGTTCGACGAAGCTTGCGCGGTGAGGGGAACGCGGGATCGTCCAATCCACCGTGCTTGCCGAGAGGTTCGGGGGTTGTCGCCGGAGAAGCGCTGCGCGGCTGCGGAATCGGAGCCGATGACTCGTTCTTGACGAACAGCGAGGTGCCGAAGCGCGGCGGCGTGTAGAAGAGCGAACGGTAGGCCAGCTGTGTGCGGGCGCCGCCCGGTTTCGCGATGAGGCCTGCCTTGTTCGGCACCCCGGCGAACCACACCAGTTCGTCGTCGCCGCTGAACGTGCGCGATGTCCACTTGCGCAGCACCACGGTGCCGGCGATGGTTCCCCGGTCGTCTAGCAGATGGACCCATTCCTGGATGCCGGTTCGCAGCGTCTCGATGCGCCACACCTGCCAGCGATGCCGCGCCGACAACCATCGCCGAAACGCGGTTCGGGTCATGACGATTCCCGTCACGGTGAGTGGCAAGACCGCGAAGAAGCACAGCAGCGCCATCCGGTCGGCGTCCTGCGCCGTCCGTCCTGTCTCCGTCTGCGACACCTCGACGAAGTGGACGAACGCCACCGCGCACGCCACGCCGAGCCCGAGCACGACCAGCGCGCGCACAGTCGTCCAGAGAAGCGTCCCCAAGGTGCGCGGTGTGCTCCAGGCCCGCGCCGTCCGGACGCCGGTTCCGTTCACAGCGCGAGCGTGAATTGTGGATGGACAACGGTGTCGAAGGTGATCGAGCCGGCCAGCAGCACCATCATCGCCCCGAAATCGGACCCGTACGCCACATCGGCGGTCGACAGCACGGCGACGGCGATCCGGGCGCCGTCGTCGGCGACGACGATCGCCTCGATCTGATGGACGGCGCGGCCGGGAGACTCCGCCCGCGATGAATCGTCGACGACGGCATAGGTTGTCGTCGATTCGATGAACAGGACTGTGCGCCCGCCGAGTTCGACCGGCTCGATGTGTGCGTCGCGGCCGTCGGTCGCCTTCTCCGCGGCCAGCTCGGCGATGGTCACCCGGGGGTTCTGGGCGCGACCGCGATCCAGCAGCGAGATGGTCAGCCACGAGGTCACCGGTGTGCCGTCCGCGGCGGCGTGCTGACCGATCGCGCAGTAACAGGCGTTGTTGGCGCGCAGGACGGTCAGCAGGTCGGCGATGGCCGTCGCCACTTCGGGAAAGACGTCGGCGACCTCGGTCGGCAGGAACTCGACGATGCTCTCGGCCGACTCGACCGCTTCATGAATCGTGTCCAGCGGTAATTCGTAGTAGCCGCGCGGCAGGACGACCGACAGCGAGGTGGTCGACCCGCCAGGCGTGGTGTGGGCTGTCAATCTCCAACTCCCTGGGACAGATCGATCGACTTGTACGAGGCGCCGGTCATCCGCTGCAGCACCGCCAGCGCGGTCGCCGGACTCTCCTGCATGAAGTGCTTGCCTTCGGCTCCGGTGAGCTGCAGCAGCGAATGCACACCGGTCGTCGCGCCGGAGGAGGTGAGCTTGTCCGACACGCCGAAGACGTTCTTGTCGGTGAAGACACGGGCGACGAGACCCGGATCATTCGCCGCTTCCCCCCAGGTCTGCGCCATCATCCCGAATCTGCCGAGATCATCGGCGCCGCCCCCCATGAGGCCCACCTTGCCCGCCTTGAACACCCCCGAGGCGCCGGGCACCACGCTCAGCAGGTCACCGCCGACGGTCGCGGCGGCGCCGAGCCTCTCGGTCCAGCTGCCGTTGACCAGGTCGTCGCGCAGTTCGTCGTTGGTGGCGGTCAGGGCCAGCGCCCCCGCGCCCGCGGCCAACGAGATGCCCAATGCGATCGCGCTGATCGGCGGCGGGGTGACCAGCGCCAGGATGCCGCCGATCGCGGAGGTGGTGGACAGCACCTCGTGAATCGCGTCGCGGTTCTCATCGATCCAATCGGTGAGACTGTCCCACCAGCTCTTGTCCGGTTCGCTGGGTGCGAAGTTCGCGGCGGACTCCAGTTCGCTCGCCGTGGTGGTGGCCTTGGCGTTGTGCGCGATCTCCAGATCTTTCGCGCGGGCGATGATCGCGTCGATCGCGGCCTGACAGTTGTCGACCGCGGTCGACGCCGAGGTCACCTGGGCGTTGGCGGCGTTGAGCCGGGACTGGGCGTCGGCCAGCTCGGACGCGTCGGAGAAGGTCTTGTTGGCCAGGCCGAGGTCGGGATTGGCCTTGGCCTGCTGGAGCGCGGTGACCGCTTGGGCGTGGTTGGCCCTGGCGGTGGCGGCTTCGGTCTCCAGACCTTTCGCGGTGTCCTGGAAGGCCACGAGATCGGTGTGCCAGGCCGCGATCGCGGTGTTGGCCTGCTGCAGCGAGGATTGGGCGAGTCCGAGGTCCTGGGCGAGCGTGGCGTCGAAGCCGGCGCGGAAGGCATCGCCCGCCTCGCCTTTCCACACCTCGTCGTTGCTGTTGCGAATGCTGGTGAGCAGCGTGTTGGTCTCGGTGACGGCGTCGGCAGCGGTCTTGACCTTCGTGCCGAGGGCGGCGACTTCGGTGGCGTCCCCCGGGGTGGGGTTGAAACCGAGATTCGGGTAGGGGTTGTCGGTCAATTCGGGGTCCCCGGAGTGACCGCCTGTGGATCGGTCTGCGCGCCCGCCTGGGCGAGTGCCTGCGCGACCGCGGTATCGAGCTGCTGGTAGGCGGTGTGGCACTGCGCGATTCCGTCGGCGGTGACGGTCGCGGACTCGCAGATCCGTTCGATGCCGTACTTCCACTTGCTCTGGAAGTTGTCGGCGGCGTCGTTCAGCTTGGCGGTTCCGATGTCGGAATTCCCGTCCTTGGACAGCGCGTTCATGGCGTCGGTGAGCACCTGCTCCGTGCCGCGCAGCAACTGGACGGTCTTGCCCAGGACATCGATGTCCACCTGGAGAATCCCGGTCATCTACCCTCCCCGTTTCCTCGTTCTGTTGATTGGACGCACGAAGCGACGATTCGGTTCCATCGCGTTGCGGCGACGGACCGACGGGTCACGTGATCCAGGGAGTCAACATAGCGGGAACCCGCGGTACCGGGATTCGCTCGGTCGCGGTGGCCAGCGCGCCGAGCGCCGTGTAGGCCTCCAGCATCGGCTCGTCCGGGGCGCCGATGCCGGGTAGCTGGTAGAAGTGGTCCATCACGAACGCGGCGTCGAAGCCGGCACCTCCGACACCGACTCGCTGCGCGCCCGCGTCGCCAAGCTGGCCCAGAGCGTCCCGCTCTACCAGGGCCTGGAGGACTGGCGCCTGCTCGGCTGAGCACCCACCCGCATCGAAGCCTCCTCGGTGAGCGAGCCACTCGCCCACCGAGGGCGCTTTTCGCGTGCTGGTCAGGCCGCGTGCTGACCGGATCACGATGGAGACCGTCGGCTGGACGCGCCGGAGCTCGGCACGAACGTCCTGGCTCTCAGGGACATGAGCACCGGCCGGAGCGACCTCGTCGATCAGCTACTGCCGGGTCTTTCGTCCTGAGCGGCCCGGCGACTGTCCCCGTATGACCGATGAATATGTTCGCGGCTGCGAACGTATTGATAGTTTTCGCTCGGCGCTGTAGACGCCACCGAATTGTCGCCGAAATCCGGTCACACGGCCTGGATGGCTATTCATGGAAAGGGTGGTCGCATGGTGATTACGCGAATGTTGAGGAATTCTGTTGCGATTCTGATCGGTGTGGGAATCCTGCTGTCGGGTGCGGGACCAGCGCTTGCTGCAGCCGACGTCGGCGCATTCGGATCGTCGGAACTCGTGGATGCGGGAACGGGTTCGGCCCGCTCCGGCATATCACTTGGTGCGCAGATCGTGAGCTCGGGCAGTGCGGCGGCATCAGACGCTTCGAAGCTGTTGTCACAGCTTGTCGAGAGCGGAGGCTCCGTGGTGTCCGGCGGCAGTTCTGTCGCAGGTTCGATGCTCGAATTACTGGCTTCTTGGGCCGATCTGATCGGCCACCGGTGATCGGGTCCGAAGAAATGACAATTGTCCCTACTTGCCCGGCGAGTGTCCCGTCCGGGCAGGCGGTCCTTTTTTCGGCGCTGAATTGTAGTTAGCGTTCGGCATGTTCATCCGGATATCACACCGGATGTTCGCAAGGCGGCATCGGGGGCTGCTCAGGCGGCCAGGAAACGTGTGTCGTGAAATCCGGTACATCGCAGAGGAGTGGACCATGAAAAGGAAGCGCGTCGGTTGGGTAGCGGTCGCCCTCGCTGTCGGAATGGGTGTTCCCGCGGTGGGTGCCTCGGTGGCGTATGCCGATTCCGGGTCGGGAGGTCCGGCAGCGGCGGAATTGGCCGAAGCGGGTAGTTCGGTCGGTGGCGAGATCTTGGGCACCGGTAGTGGGATCGCGTCGGAGGGGGTGGGCCTGCTGCTTCCCGCTGTGGGACTGGGCAGCTCATCCGCGAAGGCGCTGGCAGGACTGCTCAGTTCCGGGAGTACGCGAGCGGACGAGCCGCCCGCGAGTGCGTCGCCGGGGCAAGAGTAGTGAGCGGGACTTGCTGACTCGTTGAGCGTGGGGTGGCGTCGGTCCGATGCGCGGTCGGACCGACGTCGCGCTGCTGCCCGAGCACGGGCCTGGCGGGGGTCAGCTCGGTGGTCCGCTGTCGTCGGTGCCCGCGATCTGTCTGAGCGCTTCGATTGCGGCCGGTCGCGGATCGGCGCCGTAACCGATCAGGACGCCCGCGTAGATGCCGCATTTTATCTTCTCGTCGAGGACGAATCGCGCGCACTCCTTGATGACTGGGCAGTGCAGGCACACTCCCCGTGTCCGCGCGATGGTGAGCTTTCTTGTCTGCAGGGAAGGGAAGAACATCTCGGGGGGCACGGATCGGCAGTTGGCCTTCTTGATCCACTCATTTCTTGCCATCAAGATTCCATTCTGTTGTGCATCGAAGTCATGTTGATCGAATCATTTCTGATACCAGAGGGGCAGGGGTGGATGTCCCGGAAAAGCTACTTACCTCGAGGGTGATGTTGTGCGAGTGCGTCGAATCAGAGAAGACCCTATCGACATCGAGTGGTGTCGATATACAGACATGCGGATCGTTGTCGCTGCGAAAGCTGCCGCAGTGGATCTTTGTACACATTTGGAAAATGTCGAGCGAGTGCGTATTCGGTTCACCGGCCGAGCCCGGAACGAGACGCTGGCCGAGGCGACGGTTCAATGCGGTGTTCGCGTGCTCCGGGTGCAGCTGGTGGCGGCAACGGAATCGGTCGTCCAGATACTCGTCGGACGTCTCGAGCGCAAGCTTGTCAGCGCTGCGGACGGGATTCCTTCGTGGTGGTCTGGTTCGATAGATCCGCGCCTGACCTGTGCCAGCGACACGAAGCCGATTGTGCGCCGCAAACTGGTTCGCCTGCGCCGATGCGCTCCGTGCGATGCCGCATGTGACCTCGAAGCGAGTGACTACAGCGCCCGCCTCTTCACCGACTCGGATACGGGCGAGGACGCCGTTGTCTTCCGTCCGGGCAGCCGGTCTGCGGACCCCTCGGCGCTGGTTCTGCAGCGTCGGCGAGCACGACGGCAACCGGTGGATGACCCCGCGCCTCATCTTTTCGTTGTAGCCGCTCCCGCGAGCGTGATGACGGAAGCGGCGGCGATGCGTGAGCTGTGTGAGAAAGGTCTGGCGTCGCTGTTCTTCATCGACGATTGCTGGTCGCGCGGGCGCCTGCTCTACCGCCGGTATGATCAGCGGCTGGGATTGGTCATACCGACCTCCGGATGAGCGGGAAGTCCTCGGCTCCGAGGCCGAGTGCATGGGCGACTACGGCAGCTTGGGTACGGTTACGCAGGTCCAGCCGGGTAAGCAATCCGGAGACCGCGTTGCGGATCGTCTTCTCGCTGAGGAAGAGCCGAGCCGCGATCTGCCGGTTGGTCAATCCGGCTCCGAGCATGGCCAGCAGTTGTCGTTGCCGCTCGGTCAACCTGACCGTCTCGATGTCACGATGGCGGCGGACCTCGCTGATCACGGTTTCGCTGAGCCGGTCATCGAGCAGCGCGCAGGGCGAACCGAGTCGTTCGACGAGTGCGGTCAACTCGGCCATCGTTGCCGACTTGCACAGTACCGCGGTGCGCCCTCTGGACACTGCGGACACCATCGTTCGGTGGCTGGGGTTCTCGGTGAAGATCAGGCAACCGATGTTCGGTGGCAGCGCCGCCAGCGCTGCTGCCGTGCTGACCACTTCGCCGCGCAAAGACTGCGGATCGATCACGACAACGTCCGGCTGGACCCGGTTGATCAGCTCTAGCGCCGCGCTCATGGAACTCGCGACACCCGCGAGCGTGAGATTCGCCGACTGCACGCAGATGCTGCGGAGCCCTTGCTGCGCGATCGCCCAACCGTCCACCACGACAACTGTGGTCGTCGATGTCATGGGCGATCGTGTGGTTCTAGAACGGCCAGGTACCCGTCGAATCGCCGGTACATCAGCCGCCCGCGTGCCGTCCGGGGATCGGCGAAGAACAGGAAGGGCAGGCCGTTGCGGCACAGTCGTTCTGCGGCGACGGATTCCGGAACAGCCTCGGCAGCGCTGTTGTCGACAGCGATTCGATACGTATCGGTGCAGGGCAAGCAGGCCCGGGTCCGACGGATCAACCCGACCTGCTGAGCGCCTGTTCGATACACCACGGCGCTGTCGCCGGTGTCCGCGTCGCGGAAGAGGAACGTGGCGAAGTCCATCCGGTACATGACCTCACTGGCCGCGGCCGGGGCCAAAGTCAGCAGCTGGACTGCCTTTCGTCGGACGACAGGCTGCGGCGGTGTAGCTGTGTGCAGAACGCTGTTCTCCGGATAAGGAAGGAACCGGGCGGCTCGACCGGTGCGTACACCGTCGACATGACGGCTGAATCGCTCGACCGCCGCCGACGCTGGTCCCATGATTTGCATTCGGCACGGCCGACCGTTGATATCCGCGTTGACCTGGTAAAGGACGCCTCGAAGGTGGCGCCGAGAGATGCGCACACACCCGGTGGACGATGCGGATGCCGCCCGTAGCGCTCGGCTGACACCGGCGATCGTGTGCATCATGTCCGCGGCCGGCACTGCCCCGTGCGTGCGAACCACCAAACCCGGCCAGGTCTCCCGTGCTGGCGCATCTCGCCACACCATGTCAGGCCCACTGTGTCCGCAGCGGGACTTGGGTGCGCTGCGTCCATGGGCGAGCGGGGTGCGCCGTGCGGGTACCGCTGGCGGCGCCGATGTGCGGCGAAGAATTTGTTGCTTTCTGCGGTTCGGAACTCGCGCAAATCTCGAATGTCATATTCAGGACCTTTGATCTCGGGTATCAGTTCATCTCCGGCGCATTCGAATCTATTCTGATTCGTCGATTCGAAAAAAGGGCCGGACGTCCTGGTCGGCGTTGTGATGACGGACTCCTCGCCCGGCTTCCAGCTATCGCGGTGAACTCACCCACGCATTTCAGCTGGGCTCGCCCAGCTGTGAGACCATGGCGGCCAGCCGCGGCGCAACTGTGGGCCGAGTCACGACCGATGAATTCGTGCGAGGATCTCACATTCTGCTCATTCGGCAGGTACTTCGGGTCGCGTACTCGCCGTGGCGGGATGTGTGGTTATCGTGGTCCAGGTCTGGCGGTTCCCAGCAAATAGCCATCAAATGTGGCGAATCTGAGGCAACTTCTAGCCATCTGGCATCGACATCAGAGACTGGGTTTGCCGGTTCGCTGTGTGCGTCCCGGTCATGGAACGACAATTCGCGCCAAGTGGAGAAGAATCAGATGCGATCGAGAACCGAACAAGGCCATCGAGCAGAGCTATCCGGTCCCGGGCAACTGTGCCGTGGCGGGAAGGCCATGGCGATCTCGTCAGGCCGCGGTGACGGCACACCGACCGAATCGCGTCGCCGGGGATCCGGTCGAACGATGGCAGAGCGACTGCCGCGCGGCGAGTCCCCCGCGGCGACCGATATCCGGGTGTTTCTCGTGGACCGTCAGGAGATCGTGCTCCGCGGTCTGAACGTCGCACTCGGCGGCGAGCCCGACATCAGCATCGACGGTGAGGCGGTGAACGTCCTGCAGGCGATGGCGCGAATCCGGGGCGATCACGCGCCGGACGTGGTTATCATCGATCCGGACCTGCCCGACGGCCGTGGCCTGGATCTGTGCCGTCTCCTGCGCACCCGGTTCGACGGGGTGCGGTGCGTCGTCCTCACCGCCAGTACGGACCCCGATCGACTCGCTGAATCGATGGTGGCCGGAGCGAGCGCGTATGTCGTCAAAGATGTCGTCGGTCCCGAACTCGCCGCGACGATCAGAATCGTCGACGCCGGCGGGACTTCGTACGATCCGCGGGTAGTCCGAGAACTGCGAACCAGGGTCGGGCGGACCGCCGTACTGGACCAGCTCAGCCCCCGTGAGCGGAGGATGTTCGCGATGCTGGGCAAAGGCCTGACGAATCGCCAGATGGCCGAAAGATTGTTCATCGCCGAGAAGACGGTTCGCAACTCGCTGACCGTGCTGTTCGCGAAGCTCGGAGTCAGCGGCCGGGTGCAGGCCGCGGCGCTGGCCGTCAAGATCGGCGTTGTGGATACGTCCCTGGCGAGCTGATCGGCGCGTGTCGCGGCTCCGATTGGTTAGAACGTGCGGATCGGTTCGACACAATAGTCTCGTGGAACGAGATCACATGGGCGCCCGCGAGTCGCGCGTACCCGGGTCGCGGTCCGAACCCGTCTTCACCGAGGACGACTTGAACCTGGTGAACGCGCTACAAATCGCGCCTCGGGCGTCGTGGGCGCGCGTCGGCGCTGCTCTCGGGATAGACGCGGCGACGGCAGCCAGACGGTGGCGGCGTCTGACTGCCGAAGGGCTGGCCTGGACGACCGCGTACGCCCCAGAATATTCGCTCTTCGCGATCGTGCAGCTCAAGTGCCGACCGGACCGAATCCGGCAGGTGTCAGAGGCGGTGTGCACTTACCCGTCCATTTACTCTGTGGAGCGAACGACGGGCCACTTCCAGCTCGAACTCTGGGTCGCCGCGGGCGATCTCGGTGCGCTCGACGACTTCGTGACGAGTTCGATCGGTACACTCCCCGGCGTCGTCGAGGTGCGAACCAGTGTTGGTGTGAATGTCTATGCCGACGGCAGCGATTGGCGAGCGGGCTCGCTGGACAAATATGAGCGCGCGGCCCTCGGAGATGCGGATCAACCGGCTGTCCGGCCCAGAGACTCCGGGCGATTGTCGGACCGGCGGTTGGTGGCCGCACTCGGCGCGGATGCCCGTCGCAGTGTCGTCGATCTCGCCCGCGACACCGGAATGAGCGCGACATCGATCCGGCGGCGGTTGACGGAGATGACTCGTGCCGGTCGACTGATTCTCCGAGCGGAAATGTCGCGGCAGGCGGCCGGCTGGCCGATTCTCGTCACCTACAGATTGCGCGTACCACCGGCCGACCTCGATCGTTTCGGCGCTACGACCACGAAATGGAGTGCGGTCCGCGTCTGTGTTCCGATGCTCGGTGGCGAAACGAATCTGCTCATGGTCGCCTGGCTGCCGACGATCGACCGGTCGTTGCGGTTGGAATCCGAGATCGCTCGCAGCTTTCCGCAGGCCGAGATCCGGGAACGTGACCTCACGGCCGCCACCCTGAAGCGTATGGGGCGAGTGCTGGATGGCTACGGCAGGGCAATCGGCTTCGTCCCGATCGCCGTCGAGTGACGATTGCCCGGGACATTCGGCTCTTGATGGCAGTGCATCGCGGTGCTTTCCTGGACTGGGAAAAGGAACGCGGACGAGGAATAATGAAGCAATTATTTGTGCACACAGTGGATCGAATGAGCAAATTGCCCAATACTGCAGTATGGCGCACGAGAGTGTTTCGAGCGCTGCTGATCGTGACGACCCTGTTGACGGCAGTACTCGTTCTCGCTCAATGCGAGTTCGACGGTGGATTGCTCGACGAGAATTCCGAAGCGAGTCGCGAGAATGCGGAACACCTTCGCGCGGCAGCCCAGGCCGCAGCCGATCGCGTGTACTTCGCGGAACACAAAGCAGACGTGCATACCGACATGGTCACCTTCGCGGCATCGTTGTGCTCGGCGACCGAGTCGTTCCGCGCGGCTCTTCCGGCGTCGAGCGACGAGACGATGCCCATCGACGCCGCTTTCGGTGCTGTGCGGACAGATCTGGCGGTGATCGGGCATGCCGCACGCGATGCGCACGACTTCGTCGCCGCCGTAGCGGTCCCCGTCACGGATCGAGTGCTGACGCCCGGTACCGACGCGGCGACATGGGTGAACCTGCGAGATCGAGCCAGTGGTGCCTTCGGCGACGTGGCGAACTCGGTCGACGGTATCGAGGATCGGTTGCACGCGGCGCAGCGCTGGGATGCCGATGCCGCGACGGCGGAACTGCGAGGGGCCAACGACGCCATCGGGTATCAGCTCACGGTGCTAGCCGAGACGGTCAACGATGTCCTGGCACGGCTACCGATAGCCAACCAGGAAACCCTCGACGCTCTGCACGCCGCCGAAGTATGTGGCCCCGCAGCCGCATGATCAGTGGGGAGGAACCGATGGAGGAACATGCCCACGGCCGACAGAAGTCGGCAAACCGCCGGGGGATCACGGCGTCCGCCGTCCTGTCGCTGCGAGTTGTCGCGGTGTGCCTGCTGGCGATCTCGCTGCCGCTGGTCATATCGAACATCAGCGGCGACGAAACCGCGGCCGGAGTCGGCGCGGGTTCCCCTGCGCACTCCGTGGCTCCGCGACTGTCTGTGCCCCCGCGGATCGACGCCGCCGAGCCGGCGCGACTCGTCGTTCCCGCGCTCGACATCGACGCGCCGATGGCGCCTGCGCCGACGACCGTCGAGTTCGACCCGTTCCTCGGTCGCGAGGTCGAGAGTTTCGGCGTCCCGGTCGATATGGAGTCCACGACCTGGTGGTCGGACGGTCCGCGACCGGGCGAACCGGGCCTGGCGGTCGTTCTCGGGCACACGCAGGTCAACGGTCATGGCGTCTTCGACCACCTCGGTGATCTGGCGCCCGGAGACCACCTCGAGGTGCGCCCGGCATGGTCAGGCTGGGCGGCGGGGTTTCGTGTCCGCGAGGTCATCGCGGGAATTCCCAAGTCAGACTCCGCCGCACTCAGCGGAATTCTGTCCGCGCACCGAGCTGTCTCCGGTCTCGCGTTGATCACCTGCGACGGGCGGTTCGATCAGGTCGTCGGCGCGAGCGAGGCCAACACTGTGGTGATCGCCGAGTCTCTCGGTTGACGGCGAACAACAGCGGACATGCCGACTAGCGACCGTTCCCCTGTGATCATCGGCGCTGATGGTCCGGGGTCGTCGTGACAAGAGCGAGATTCCCGTCGTATCGCCGGTATAGAAGTCGGCCGCGGGCCGTGGCCGGGTCGACGGAAAACAGAAACGGCAAGCCGTTTCGGCACAGTCGTTTCGCTGCCACGCTGTCGGGGATGGTCTGTGTCGGAGTCAGATCGACAGCGATCTGGTTGTCGCGCGCGGCGGGAAGCTCGAGCCGAGTGTGCCGGAGTAGTCGCACGCCGGCTCCAGCGCGGTACACGATGGCGTCCTCGCCGGTATCGCTGTCGCGGAACAGATATGCGTCGTAGTCCATCGTGTCCATGATCGCGCTCGCGGCCGCCGGTGCGAGTACTTGTGCTCGAAATACCTTGCGTCGCGCAATCGGACGTATTTCGGTGATCGCCGCCAGATTTTGTGGCGCGCTGCGCGCCCAAGGGCCGTGTCTGCCCGGCGCCAGAATCTGATCGAGCTGCTGGTCGAACCGATCGATGATTCTGCGCGGCCCCGAGGCGTCGTCGCCGAGAAGCTGCACCCGGCACAGTCTGCCATCGATGCTTGCGTTGATCTGGAACACCGCGACTTCCGTTGCGCCGCAGTACCGGGTGATTCTGAGGTGCGCGATAGCCACGCTGTCGAGGGTGCGCAGCACGCGGCTCGCACCGTAGACCATGCGCGCCACCACTACTGCGGGCACCGGTCCCGTGGTCCGGACTGTCACGCCGCGGTCGATGTCCGCCGCAGTCGATTCCCTCCGGTACATGAACTAGCACGCTCCTCTCGGCGAAGTCGGCCGCGAGACCTCCGCCGTGGCGCAGGCATCGATATCAGTATCGGCAACCGGGTGTCGCGCCGAAGACAGTCGTCCAGCGAGACCGCATCTTGTGCGCATTCTTTCGAATCCTCTCGCTTGGGTATCGGTGAGTTGATTTGCGGCGATTGTGGTTCATCTCCGTGTGTGGTGACAGGGCCGAATGTCCCGGAGTGAGCAACACCCGGCACGGGTCACTGGACACGCGAATCCCGAAAACTCGAACGCGGGAAAGCGGGACATCTGGCACTTCTGTTCGAACGGGACCCGTGGTGTAGTCGGTGAGGTACCAAAGAAATTTCCGGCGTGCGTCGTGGCACGGCCGAGGAAGCGGGCGATGAGAGGTGGCTCGAAGATGAACCGTGAATTGACGCAGCGTGAAATGCTATGTGAGTTGGAGCCAGTGGCAGAAGCGGCGTTGAACAATCACCTCGCTCGCTCGAAGGAGTGGCATCCACACGACTATGTTCCGTGGGAAGAAGGCCAGAACTTCGCATTTCTCGGTGGCAGTGATTGGGAGCCCGGCCAATCCCATCTGGGCGATGTCGCGAAAGCGGCTCTGGTCACGAACCTACTGACCGAGGACAACCTTCCCTCCTACCATCGTGAGATCTCGGAGAGTTTCTCCCGGGATGGTGCATGGGGGACGTGGGTCGGCCGGTGGACAGCTGAGGAACAGCGGCACAGCGTCGTCTTGCGTGACTATCTGGTGGTAACCCGTGGTGTCGATCCCGTGGCGCTGGAGCGGGCACGCATGACCCACATGACAAACGGGTTCAATCCACCTGTGGCCGACTCGGGCGAGCTTCGCGAACAAGGTTTCCTGTACTCGGTGGCGTATGTGAGCTTCCAGGAGCTGGCCACCAGGATAAGCCACCGCAACACCGCCAGATTCTGCGGTGACCCGGTGGCCGACCGAATAATGCAGCAGCTGGCCGCGGACGAGAACCTCCATATGATCTTCTACCGCACGCTGTGCGGTGCGGCCCTCGACCTCGCGCCGGATCAAGCGATCGTCGCCATCGACAACATCGTAGAGAACTTTCGCATGCCAGGTTCCAGCATGCCGGACTTCCGGCGTAACGGAGTGCTGATGGCGAAATACGGCGTCTATGACCTTCGGCAGCACCTCGAGGACGTACTGCAGCCTGTCATGCGGAAGTGGAACATCTTCGGTCGCGAAGACTTCACCGCCCGGGGCGAACAAGCGCGCGAGCGGTTGGATCGGTTTTTGGGGAATCTTCGGGACGTGCAGATTCCTCGTTTCGAGGAACAGCGCGATCGCGCGCTTGCCCGCGATCGCGCCCGGCAGTGAGCGTTCGATTCCGATGGCCTAGGACGCGCTGACGGCCTTTACCTGAGTCCATAGATATACGAAAGGTTCACGATGTCAGCAATTTCACCTCGACAAGCCGACCGTTTACGTCGAACGGCGGTCTGGGTTTTGGTGGCCCTGCTCATCGCCATTCTGGCATCCCGTCCGGTCATGCAGGCATTGATAGCCCTCGGCGTCACGCTCGGCTGGGGTTGATATGAGCGCGACGCTCGCTCGATCCCAGGGAATCGCCTGGACGGGAAAGCAGGGGAGAAGTCCGCCCTGTCACACCCTGTATCAAATCTGCCATCGATGCTGAACAAGATCTGCGAAGGGTGAGAGTTACATGAACGACGTTGCTGATTTCACGACGCGGGAGAGGGGGTGGAAAACAGCGGCCTGGGTGCTGCGCGCGCTCGCCCTGGGTCTGCCGATACTCGGATACTTCCTTGTCGGTGGGGCGGAGGCGGGAGCGCAGATCCCGGATCGTCCAGGGTTCGATCTCGGTGCCGTGGTCGATGCGGTCGGCCCAGCACACCCGAACGGCGTTGAGGCACAGCGAGAACCGATCGGTGATCCGCCGCGGCCCGATCCGGATGTGGTGCCGATATGGCAACAGTTGGAAGATCTTGGAGACAGCGCCGCGGCGGTCTTCGTCGATCGGAATCGCCACGACACCCCGGCACCGGTGAACCAGAGCCCCGCTCCTGACCTGCCGCTGATCGCCGGCGCCATCGAACAGGGGCGAGTCGAACTCGAGACGGTGGTACGGCCCCTGGTCGACAGCGTGATCGGCGGGAGCGACGGCCCGCGTTATGACGCGTCGCCTCGTGGTCCGGATGAACAGGGTGAGGTCGGCCGGCCGCTGCCGTCGCCGCGTTTCGACCTCGGATCACCGGTGCCGGAGCCGAATTCGGCATGTACCGCGGGCGGCTGTGAGAATCACGTCGGCTCCGCTGCGCTGGATCTTGCCCTGTGGGCCGATGCGGCTCTCGGTCGGTTCAGCGAAGACCCGGTGGGCTTCCTGCACGCGGCGATCGACCCCGCGATCGAGAACTTCCGTTCCGATCCCGTCGGCGCGGTTCGTGAAGGCGCGACGGTCGTGCTCGCTCCTGGCAGCCTGATGGTGGCTCCGCGCGAAGCGCTCGTCGCCGCCGCGTCGGCGGTCGGGGGGCCCGCGCTGGCCGCCTGTGTGGAAGTGTTGTTCGATAGTCGGGTCGCTCCAGTCCTCGGCAACCTGGTGTCGGCCGTGGCGGTAGGCGCCGCGGTGCCGGTGGGGACAGCGATGTTCGGCTCGGTTCTCGGCGGCCTGACGATAGGTATCCCCGGTGCGGCCATCGGTGCGCTACTCGGGTTGTCGAATCCCATATCTGCTGTCGTTGGCGGCTCCGTCGGCACGCTGGTCGGTGCAGTCCTCGGTCTGGTGCCGGGCGCCGCTCTCAGCGGCGTGACCGGCGGCGTCGGCGGTGCGCTCATCGGTTGGCTGCTCGCCACCGTCGGTGGTGTCGGAATCGGTGGCGTACTGGGTGGCCTGCTGGGAGCGGTCGGGCCCGCGCTGTTGACCATGGGGAGCGCGGTTCTGCTCGGCGGACTGGTATCGGCACTTGTCCTCGCGCCGGTGCTGGTGCTCGGTGGGCTCGCACTGGCTCTGCACGCGCTGACCGCGCCGGTGTGGTTGCCGCTGCTGTTGTTGGCGCTACCGCTGATCCTGATTCCACTGATCCCTGCGTTGGCCATCGCGGTGCCGCTGCTGTTGTTGTCACTGGTGAGTGTGCCGCTACTCGCGTTCGGGTACGTTCTGCTGACGAAAATCTGTCTGGGCCTGATCGCTGCGGCAATCGGGATTCCCTTCCTGATCGTCATCTGGCCGGGCCTGGGGTTGGTGCTGGGTGGATTGGTCGTGGCGCTGTTCTTGGCCCCTGTAGAATTCGTTTTCTTCACAGCCATTCTCGCTGCCCTGTTTCTGGCAGTCACCGCGGCGATCGCCGCGGTGGTCTACCTGGGGTCGATGGTCCTCATGCTGCCCGTCGCCGTCCTGGCGGGCCTCGCCTTCGCGCTTTTCGGCGCGATCGGCGGCGCTCTTGCCATCGGGGTACTGCTGGTCGCGGCGCCGCTGCTGCTTCTGGTGGCTGCGCCGGGCATGGTGGTCGGCGGCTTGTTCGCGCTGGCGATTATCCCGTTGGTGGTGTTGATCACCGCCCCGATCGGTGCCGTCATCGGCGCTGTGCTCGGTGCGCTGAACCCGCTGAACCTGATCGGTGCGCTGATCGGTAGCGCGGCTGGTTCGCTGATCGGCCTTCTCGCTGGAGCCACGATCGGCGCAGCGCTCGGTTCGATGATCGGTATGGCAACCGGTGTGCTTGCGGCGCAGCTACTGTCGTCCATGATGGGAGCGATCGTCGGCTTCGTCGTCGGTGCGATCCCCGGTGCGTTCGTCGGTGGCCTGGCCGCTCTGTTCGCCGGACTGCCGTGGGCGGCCTTGGTCGCATTAGTGGCGGCCATGGTGTTCATCTCGGGCACCGTGTCCGGTTGGGCGAGCCTCACAATCGGTGCGCAGCACCAGCGTGACAGCCTGATCGGTGCCGCCTGGTCGGCGTGGCACCACAGCAACCTGAAGCGGTTGCTCGGCGGCGTCATCGATTGCTACCAGGGGTCGATCTCGAAGGTGGCATCGGTCATCGACGCGTGGTTCCGCGGTCGGCTCGATCCGGTTAACGCCGGTATCGGTGCGGTGGTCGGCTTCGTCGTCGGCGTATTCGTCGCCGGCGGGCTCGGCGCTGTCGTGGGATTTGGCTCGGGACTGCTCAGTCCGTTGAACCTGTTGCCGGGGATTCCCGGCGTGCTCGCGGGCTCGGTCCTGGGGATGCCGGCCGGAGGTATGGTCGGCACTCTGCCCGGCGGAGTGCTGGGTGGCATCCTCACCTACATCGGCACGTCGATCATCGACTCGATAGTCACTGCCACCGCTGGGACGATTCTGGGGCTGGTGACCGGGATCTTGGCATCGGTAGTGACCGGTGGCCTACTCGGGGCCGGTCTCGGTGCCGGGGTCGCCTCGATCCTGAGTGCGCTTGTCGGAGCCGGCGCTGGCGTGGCGGCGGCGCTGGGTTCCTTCGTGGTGACCCTGGGTGTCCTCGGAGTGGCGGTGCTCCTGCCGTTCCTGGCCACTGTCGGCATCGCACTGGTCGCGGGACTCCTGCCTGCATTGATGGCGCTGGTGGCACCGTTGATCATCCCGGCATTGATTATCGGCGCGATCGTGGCTGTCATCGCCATTCCGTTCACGATCATCATGGGGATCCTGGTGGTCATCGGGCTCATCGCTGCGGCGATCGCGGGTCCCTTCGCGGTTCCCGCGATCCTGATCACCCTGGTGATCTACATGGCGGTGGTCGGTGGAATCGCTTTGGCTGTCGGGGCGATCGCGGTCGGATTCATGCTGGTGATCGGCATTCCGCTGGCGATCGCGACCTACCTTGCCTTCGAGGCGCTGGTCGGTCTACCGATCATGGCCATTGCGGGTCTGCTCGCGGTGGTTGGTCTCGGCGCGGCGCTGGTGTCGACACTCTCGGTCGGCGTGGTGGTCGGGGCGGGTGTGATGACGGCGATCGACGTGGTCGCGGCGCTGGTGACGATCCCGGTCGGTGTCGTCGTCGGAGCGGTGCTCGGCGCACTGGCCGGACTGATGGCCGCCCCGTTGGTGGCGATCCCGGCTGCGGTGAGCGGTGGAGTGCTCGGGGCGATGCTGGGGCTGATCAATCCGCTCAACCTGTTCGGGGCGGTTCCCGGCGTGCTCCTAGGCTCGGTAGTCGGATGGATTGTCGGCGCGGTCACGGGCAGTGTCCCGGTCGCGGTGCTCGGCGCGATTCTCTCGATCGTGTCGACCGCGGTCGCGCGAGCCATCTTCCGGTCGTACCTCCTCGGCGTCTTCGCCGCCGGAATCGGAGCGTGGACCGGGCTCGGTGTCGGCATCACCGCGGGAGCGGTCGTGCCGCGCCGAGACGGGCAGATCCCCGAGGTCGATATCGAGGGTGGGCTCGAGGCACTGCACGAGCTGCTCAGCGGTGGCTCCTGTGGCGTGGAGAGTCCGTCCCGACCGGAGGTTCCGGTGCCGGGCGGGTGTGGGTGTGGCCCGCTTCAGCCGGAGAATGCGGTACCGGGTGGGCGTGATTGTGGCCCGCTTCAGCCGGAGGACTCGGGTGTGGGCTCTGCCGACATCACCGAGTACCCGGTGCACGCTGGTACTGGCGGACTCGCTCCGGCGCCTGCTTCCACGGAGGTAGCACCGGTGCCGCTCACCGGACTCAGCATGGCGGCACTCGGGCTGCTGTTGGCGGCGCTGGCCGCCGCGGCGGCGACCAGGCGCGAACGCGTCGACGTGTGACCGTGTGATCCCGATGCCGGTGGTGGCCCCTTCGCTGTCACCGGCATCGGCGTCCGGCTGACAGGCATAATGTGGTCGATACCCCCCCGGCCGATCCACTCGGCCGGGGGGCATCGACCGGTACCGTGGTCGATGACGACGAGACCGCAGCGGCCGCACCGGGCGCCGTGGGTTACACCGCTTAGAGCAGGACCCGATCGACGAACGAGGCGAGCAGGAAGACTCTCACGATCGTCCACCGATGGACGCGCTGATCATTCCAGTCCTGGTGCAGCACGGCCTGCTGTGTGATCTTGTCGGTGAGGACCATGGCCCCGAAGCCGATGGACAGGTGCACGACAACGTCGAGAAGCAGGCCAGCTTCCGGCCCGGCTCGCGCGGGTGTGGGGAACGCGGGATCGTCGAGTCCGCCGCGCAGCGCGCGTGTACTTCGGTGCGGCATCCGCAATGACATTGTTCGCCAGGTCTGTCCGATCCGGATGGCCGCCCGGGGCGAACAGTGAAATACCGAAACGCGGTGGTGTGTAGAACATCGACCGATACGCCAGCTGAGTCCGCGCACCACCGGGCGCCGCGATCAGCCGGCCTTGTCCGGCCGATCGGCGAACCACACGAACTGGTCGTCGGGTCCGAATCGGGCGCGGTCTATTTCGCGACGTCGTTGTCCCCGCGATCGTTCCCTGCGCGTCGACGAGGTGGACTCACTTCTGTATACCGGTGCGCAGGATGACCAGACCGTCATCGTGAACGGCAGGAAAGCCAGAAACGCGACCATCGCCCGGTTGTCGGCAGTGTGAGCAGCGGATCCGGTCGTCGAATCGCTCACGTCGACGAAATCGACGAAGCGGCATGCAGGCGAACCCGCAGCGCGAACAGCCATGCGCGCGCCGTCGTCCATACCAATGTCCACAGGGTCGCGGGCGTACGCCACGCACGTGGCAGACCCGCTCCGGAATCGGTCATAGCGCGAGGGCGAATTCGTGCTCGACAGCCGAGGCGGACGTCATCGAGGTCAGTGGCGACATCATCGGCCGAAACTCGGCCCCGCAGGCCACATCGGCGGTCGACTACACCGCGGTCGTGATCCGATCGCCGTCCTCGGAGGATCTTTCGGTGGTCAGTTCGGCGGTAGTCAGCCGGGGATTCCGAGTGCCGCCACGGTCGACCCCCGACAGGGGGGGGGGCAGCCACGACGTCACCGGAGGCCGCCCAGAGCGGCATGCTGCTCGATGGCGCAGTAGCAGGAGTTGTTGGGGCGCAGCCCGGTCAGCATATCCGCGATGGCCTACGGCGCCTCGGCGAGTTGTCGGCCACCTCGGCCGATTCGCCGGAGTCACGAATGTGAGTAGGCGGTAGCTCGTGAAAGCCACCCGGCAGTACTGCCGAAATCGATGCCGCCGTCGGTGTGGCGTGCACTGTCAAACCCGATCCCGGTGGAGGCGTCGATCGATGTGTGCGAGGCGCCGGTCATTCGCTGCGGTATCGCGAGCGCGGTGGCCGGACTCGCCTGCATGAAGGGTTTACCCTTTGCGCCGGTGAGCTGCCGCGCTGAGCGCATACCGGTGGTGGCGCCGGAGGACGCGAGCAAGGCATCGGCTCCTGCCGCCAGCGAGCCCAGCGCGATCGCGCTGATCGGAGGCGGAGTGACGAGCGTCAGGATGCCGCCGATCGTTGCCGTGGTCGACAGGACCTCGTGGATTGCTTCGCGGTTCTCGTCGATCCTGTCACCCGGCTTGTCCCAGATGCGCTTGCCCGGAAGGTAGCGGCCACCGCGGTGGCCGCCTTGGCGGCGAAAAAAGTCTGAAAGTGCTTGGCGGAGGTCATGGTCGCGTCGATCCCGCTCTGGCAGTTGGTGACGGCGGTCGTCGCCGAGGACACCTGGGCGGTAGTGGCATTGTGCCGGGACTGGGCGTCGGCAAGTGGACGGCAATCACATCGGTGTGCCACCTACCGACCACAGTCCTCACCTGCTCCAGTGATGCTCAGGCAGAGGCGAGGTCCAGGGGCGGGAGCTGGCGCGGAAGGCGTCACCCACCCCGTCATTCCATACCTCGTCGTTGCTGTTGCGAAGGCGGGTCAGGAGGGACTTCGCCTCGGTGACGGCGTCAGTCGCGGCCCTGACTCTCGTACTGAGAGTGTCGGCTTGGGCCGTATCGCCGGGCATCGGGTCGAAGCCGAGGGTAAGGAACTCGGTCGTCTACGCTCCTCGGTTCCGGCCGATTCGGTTCCATCGGAGCCGGGTCGCCACAGACCGGACACTGATCAGACAGGTGGTGCCGGTAGGTGGGGCACCCGGCCGGCAACCACCGGCACCGCGGCCTGAACTCAGCCGACCAGGGGCTTCAGCGCCCGGCCCGCCGCTTCGATGACCCCCGGCTCGTGCCCGTTGGTGATCATGTTGACGATGACGCCGTCGATGCCGTGGTCGAGGACACGGGTCTGGATCTGTTCGGCGACTTCGTCCGGGGTGCCGACGAATTGGCGGTCGGCGGGGCTGTTGCGGATCTCCTCGGGTGACAGCGCGGACAGGTCGATGCCGGCGCGGGCGAGCATATCGGACTGGAGTTTGCGGGCGCGGTCGCCGTCTTCGTCGGCTATCACGAAGGCGAGGAAGCTGGTCTCGAGGGTGGCCGGGTCGCGGTCGGCCTCGGCGCAGCGCTGGTGCAGGGCGGCGATCTTCTGGGGCAGCAGCGAGGCGTTGCTGATGATGTTGAGGTGGTCGGCGAAGCGGGCCGCCAGCGCGAAGGTCTTCTTCTCGCCGCCGCCGCCGAGCATGATCGGCAGGTCGTCGCGCACGCGCGGCTCGTTCATGGCGTTCTCGGTGTGGTACCAGGCGCCGTCGACGGTGGGGCGCTGTCCGTGCAGCATCGGGGAGATGATGCGCAGCGCTTCCTCCAGCCGCTGGAAGCGCTCGGTGAAGGTGCCGAACTCGAAGCCGTACTGCTGGTGTTCGAGCTCGAACCAGCCCGCGCCGATGCCGAGCACGGCCCGCCCGCCGCTGACCACGTCGAGGGTGGTGACGGTCTTGGCGAGCAGGGCCGGATTGCGGTAGGTGTTGCCGGTGACCAAGGCGGACAACTGGATTCGCTCGGTCGCGGTGGCCAGCGCGCCGAGCGCCGTGTAGGCCTCCAGCATCGGCTCGTCCGGGGCGCCGATGCCGGGTAGCTGGTAGAAGTGGTCCATCACGAACGCGGCGTCGAAGCCGGCCGCTTCCGCCGCTCTGGCCTGCGCGATCACCGTGGGAAACAGCTCGCGCACCGAGGACGTGTTGCTGAAATTGGGCATCTGGTAACCGAGACGAATGCTCATAGCAGCGACGATAGGACTTGGAGTGCACTCCAAGTCAAGGCCGGATTCAGGACGTCTCGGCGACCGCCACCCGCGCCGGGTAGTCGATCAGATCGATGTCGTTGGCGGCCTTGTCGCCGTACTTCAGCATCAGCGAAAAGGCACGTGAACCGAGGAACCGGTTGCGGACCCCGATGCTGAGCGCGGTCTTCGGGGCGAGGAACGGCCCGGCATTGCTGTTACCCGCGATCTTGGCGTAGCGCTTCATGATTCGGTCGTAGGCGGCGAACGCGGTGACATGGTCGCCGTCGGCGAGGGCCAGTTCACCGGCGAGCACGTACGCGCCGACGACGGCCAGGCCGGTGCCGAATCCGCCGAGGGTGTTGCCGTAGGCGGAGTCGCCGACCAGGGCGACGCGGCCGCGTGTGTAGGCGCCCTTCATCCGCACCTGGCTGATCGAGTCGAGGTAGATGTCGTCGAAGTCGGCCAGCTCGGCCAGCATGCGGGGAACGTGCCAGCCGAGGCCGGCGTAGGTCTGCTCGATGATGCGCCGCTGGGCGGCGGTGTCCTCGCGGGAGTAGACCAGCGGCGCGGACGCGAACATGTACAACTGCTGGGCCTTGGAGCCGCCGTCGATCGCGAGCTTGCCGGGGGAGTTGTACGCGACACCGCGGGCTCGCTCGCGCGGACGGTCGGCATCGCTCCACGGACTCGCCCCCGCCACGCAGTAGTAGTAGCCGAGATGGCGGACGAACTCGGCCTCGGGACCGAACGCCAATTTCCGTACCCGCGAGTGGATTCCGTCGGCACCCAGGACGAGATCGAAGGTGCGCGGCGCCGCGTGCTCGAACTCCACCCGTACGCCATCGGCGGTGTCGGTGAGCGCGGTGACGGTGTCGCCGAAGACGTATTCGCAGTGCTGCTCGGTCCGCCGGTACATGACCTCGGCCAGGTCGCCGCGCAGGATCTCGATGTCGCCGCCGGTGAAGTCGCCGGACAGGAAGGCCAGTTCGCGTTCGTGCTCGTCGACGAAGGCGACATCGGTGGTGCCGGTGCGGCGGGCGCGCACCTCGTCGAGGATGCCCATCCGCTCGAGCACGGCCAGATGCGTCGCGCCCTTGAAGTCGACGGCCTGGCCGCCGGGACGCAGCGCGGGGGCGCGCTCGACCACGGTGACGGTGAAGCCGTAGTGGTGCAGCCAGTAGGCCAGCGCGGGGCCCGCGATGCTCGCGCCGGAGATGAGAACGGTCTGGTTGCGCATGGTCTGCTCCTCGGATCGGAATCTGTGTCCGGCGGAATCTGTATCCGATGGACACGAATAAGAGTATGGTAGACACAGTTCTGCGTCAACCGGAATTCTCGAGAGGATGGACCGATGCCGCCGCCGACCACCGTCGAACTGTTGTGGGGCACCGCCCAGCGCCCCAAGCGCGGCCCCAAGCCGGCGCTCACCCTGGACGGGATCGTCGCCGAGGCGATCGCGCTGGCCGACGCCGAAGGGCTGTCCGCGCTGTCGATGCAGCGGCTGGCCGAACGGTTGGGCTTCACCAAGATGTCGCTGTACCGGTACGTGCCGGGAAAAGAGCAGCTCACGGCTCTGATGCTCGACGCGGCGATGGGTGACCCGCCCGCGCCGGGCGCCGCGCCGGCGCACTGGCGCACCGGCTTACGCGCCTGGGTGGAGGCCATCTTCGAGCGCTACCGCGCCCATCCCTGGGCCATCGAACTGACCCTGGGTGTCCGGCCGATCGGCCCCAACGAGATGAGCTGGACCGAGGCCGCGCTCACCGCCCTCGACGGCACCGGGCTGACCGGCCCCGAGCGGCTCGACACCATCGTGCTGCTCAACGGGCACGCGCGCAGCCTGGCGCAGCTGGTCGAATCGGTCGGCGGCGAGGCGGCGCAGCGGTTCACCGACCAGTTCACCGCCATGATGTCCGCCGCGGGTGATCGCTTCCCCGCCGTCACGACGGCCTTCGCCGAGGAAGTCGCGACGGGCGCCGGTGCCTCGGCCGCGCCCGGTGCCGCCTTCGAATACGGCGTCGACCGCATCCTCGACGGCCTCGAAGTGCTCATCGCGCAGCGGATCGATCGGTAGCGCCGGGGTCTGGTCCGGGAACCGCGAACCCCCTAGGCTCGCCTCATGACCGACGAACCGGGACTGCCGGACAATGCTGTCACCGTCGTGCGCGAGTTCTTCGGCGCGCTCGAACTCGACGCCGTCGACGAGGCGCTCGAGCTGCTCGATCCGGCGATCGTCTGGAAGAACACCGGCCTGCCGTCGGTCCGCGGCAAGGACCGGGTCGCCGCGGTATTGCGTGGCCTGAGCCGGCCGCAGCTGGGGTTCTCGGCGGACATGCACCACATCGCCGCGGACGGTGACATCGTGCTCACCGACCGCACCGACTACCTGCGCGCCGGACCGGTGAAGATCGGCTTCTGGGTGAGCGGCACCTTCGAACTGCGCGCGGGCCGGATCGTGCTGTGGGACGACCACTTCAGCATGGGCAACGTGCTGCGCGGCACTGTCGTCGGCGCGGCGCGGGCGGTGCTGCGCCGCTGAGTCCCACCCGGGGCTACCCGTGCTTGCTCAGGTAGTCCAGGTAGGTCGGGCGCAAAACGTCGGCCAGTTTGCCGTCGCCCGCGTGGATGTAGTCGTCGATCATCGGCAGCACGTACTTGATGTCGGCCTCGCTCTCGCCGAGGTCGCCCGCTTCGGCCTGGGCCGCCGGGATCGACTTGAGCAGGTTCCACAGGAACTTCACGTCGCCGCGCCGCACGGCCGTCTTCACCGCGCGATCGTGCAGTTCCTTCGACGACAGTTTCTCCAGATCCTGGTCTTCGGCCATGTCTCGACTCTAGCGCTCGGCGACTCACCTGGCGCGGATCCGTCGCGTCGGTGCCGGTTAACGACAAATTCACGGACACGTCCGGCTGTCCGGCAGCGCGGCCGGGAGTTGGACGGTAGCGTCGGTGATGCGGGTCGCGTCGGTGTGACTCGTACGGGAGGTCCTGACCGTGACTGAGCAACTCAGTGCGAGAGGGCCGGCACCCGGCCCTCGTGGCGGTTGACCAGCGCGTCACCGCCTACCAGGACGGACCGGTCCAGCGAGATCGTTCGCGCGGGTGCCGTGCGAACACATAAGGAGCCCACCGTGACTGCTGCACGCTCCGTTTCCGCCCCCGCGATGCACACGGCCTCGGCCTCGAAGAAGGGGGTCCGCCCCTCGCGTTCCGGTCGCAAGACTTTCATCGTCGACACCTCGGTTCTGCTCTCGGATCCCTGGGCCGTCACCAGGTTCGGCGAACACAAGGTGGTTCTACCGCTGGTCGTGATCAGTGAATTGGAGGCCAAGCGACACCACCACGAACTCGGCTGGTTCGCCAGGGAAGCTCTGCGGATGCTCGACGACCTGCGGGTCAACCACGGCAGGCTCGACCAGGCACTGCCGATCGGCACCGAGGGCGGCACCCTGCAGGTGGAGCTCAACCACACCGATCCGTCGGTGTTGCCCGCCGGATTCCGTTCGGAAACCAACGATTCCCGCATCCTGGCCTGCGCGCTGAACTTCTCGGCCGAGGGCGAGGACGTGGTGCTGGTGTCCAAGGACATCCCGCTGCGGGTCAAGGCCAGCGCGGTCGGCCTGTCCGCCGACGAGTACCACGCCCAGGACGTGGTGACCTCGGGGTGGAGCGGCATGGTCGAACTCGACGTCGCGGGCTCCCAGATCGACCAGCTCTACGCCGATTCGGTGATCGACCTGGACGAGGCGCGGGAACTGCCCTGCCACACCGGGATCCGGCTGTTGGGCAGCAGCTCCAGCGCGCTGGGCCGGGTCACCGCCGACAAGCGGGTCCAGCTGGTCCGTGAGCGAGAGGCGTTCGGCCTGCACGGCCGCTCGGCCGAACAGCGGATCGCGCTCGATCTGCTGCTCGACGAGAGCATCGGCATCGTGTCGATGGGCGGCCGGGCGGGCACCGGCAAGTCGGCGCTCGCGCTGACCGCCGGTCTGGAGGCCGTGCTGGAGCGGCGGACCCAGCGCAAGGTGGTCGTGTTCCGGCCGCTGTACGCGGTGGGCGGCCAGGAACTGGGGTACCTGCCCGGTTCGGAGAGCGAGAAGATGGGCCCGTGGGCTCAGGCCGTCTTCGACACGCTCGACGGGTTGGCCAGCCGCGAGGTGATGGAGGAGGTGCTCAGCCGCGACATGCTCGAAGTGTTGCCGCTGACCCACATCCGGGGGCGCTCGCTGCACGATTCCTTCGTGATCGTCGACGAGGCGCAGTCGCTCGAGCGCAACGTGCTGCTGACGGTGCTGAGCCGGCTGGGCACCGGTTCGCGCGTCGTGCTCACCCACGATGTCGCCCAGCGCGACAATCTGCGGGTCGGCAGGCACGACGGCGTCGCCGCGGTGATCGAGAAGCTCAAGGGACACCCGCTTTTCGCGCACATCACGCTCACCCGTTCCGAGCGCTCGCCGATCGCGGCGCTGGTGACCGAGATGCTCGAGGAGTACGGACCGAACGCCTGATCCTCCGGCAATCGGGCCGCGTCACGGCCTGAATCCGTTTGATTACGGCGAACTGTGGGTATTATCCGCGGCGACACCAATCCAGCAACGGCTCGGCGAACAATGTTCCGCCGGGCCGTTGCGGATGTCGGCCAGGCTCCATTCCGGGGGCGTGCCCCCGGGGGGGCCACTCGCGAGAGGATGGATATGAACCACTTCGCTCGACGTACTGCCGCCGGAAGCGCCGCGATCCTCGCCGCCGCCGGACTGTTGCTCGCCGCGGGTTGCAGCGACGACGACAAGGACAAGGCCAACGACACCGTCGGCACCGTGACCTCGGTCATGGGCGGCGCCGGGACGACCACCACCGCCGGGGAAGGCGGGATGACCACCACGCCCGGCGAAGGCGGGATGACCACGACGCCCGAGGCGGGCTCGCCCAGCACCTCCGCGACGGCTGCCGGTGGCTCGACCACCATCTCCACCCCGAACGGCGACATCACCGTCTCCGGCGAGGTCTACAAGAAGTATGTCGCCGCGGGCGGCGCGAGCAGCCCGCTCGGGATGCCGGAAGAAGCCCAGGAGAGCGGCCCGAACGGCGGCCAGTACCAGGACTTCACCGGTGGCACGATCTACTGGAGCCGCGACTCCGGCGCCCACATCGTCTGGGGCGACATCCGGGAGACCTGGGAGGACGAGGGCGGCGCCAACGGTCCGCTCGGCTACCCGACCACCGACGAGACCAACACCGCCAACGGCGGCAAGCAGAGCGAGTTCACCGGTGGCACCATCGTCTGGGTCAACGGTGAGACCACGGTGACCAAGAAGTAGCTCGTGCGTCCGGCCCGGCGTGGGGACCCGATCGCCCCGTAGGTCCCCGCGCCGACGGCCGAACCACTATGTTGTCGGGGTGCAGAAAACTTTGACCGACCGTGAGCTGCTGGATTCGCTCGCGGACGTGGTGGAAACCAACCTGGCGCGGCACATCGAGGCGGCCGAGGGCTGGCAGCCGCACGACATGGTGCCCTGGGCGGACGGCCGCAACTTCGCCTTCCTCGGCGGCACCGACTGGACCCCCGAGCAGTCCGAGCTGAGCGACACCGCCAAGCTCGCGCTGACGGTGAGCGTCCTGGTCGCCGACAACCTGCCGTCCTACCACCGGGAGCTCGGCAAGCATCTGCGCACCGGTCCGTGGTGGCGCTGGGTCGGCCGGTGGACGGCCGAGGAGAACCGCCACGAGATCCTGATCCGCAACTACCTGATGGTGACTCGCGCGGTGGACCCGGTCGCGCTCGAGCGGGCCCGCATGGCGCACATGACCGAGGGCTTCAACCGCCCGCCGCTGCACCTGATCGAGGTGCTGGCCACCTGCGCGTTCGAAGAGCTCGCCGCCGCCGTCCGGCACCGCAACACCGCCGCGCTCGGCGAGAACCCGATCGTCACCGCGCTGGCCGAGAAGCTGGCCGCCGACGACGAACTGCAGGCCGAGTTCTTCGCCGTCCTCGTCGGCGCCGCCCTCGACCTGGTCCCCGACCAGGGCGTGCGCGCGATCGCCGACCAGGTCGCCGCCTTCCGGGTCCCGCACGTCGACCTGCCCGGCGGCGGTTCCAGCGACGAAGCGCTGGCCGAAGCGGGCATCTACGATCCCGCCAAGGAAGGCGAGCTGGTGTTCAAGCCGCTGCTGCAGCGCTGGAGCATCTTCACCCGCACCGACTTGAGCGAAGAAGGCGAGAAGGCCCGCGCCGAACTGGCGCACCTGGCCTGATCTTTCGGACGAAGGGCCGTCACCTCGACGAGGTGACGGCCCTTCGCCGTGTCAGGAGTCGCGATCCACGTTGGCCATCGCCAGCACGTCGAGCTTGCTGTCGAGTTCCTCGACCGAGAGCTTGCCCGGCGTCAGGCCGCGGTCGATGACGGTCTGGCGGATCGTCTTCTTCTCGCGCAGCGCCTGTTTGGCGACGGCGGCGGCCTCCTCGTAGCCGATGGCCGAGTTGAGCGGGGTGACGATCGACGGGGACGATTCGGCCAGGGTGCGCAGGTGCTCCTCGTTCGCGACCAAGCCGACGACGCACTTGTCGGCGAACAACCGAGAGACGTTGGCCAGCAGGCGAATCGACTCCAGCAGGTTGCGCGCCATCACCGGGATGTAGACATTGAGCTCGAAGGCGCCGCTCGCGCCGCCGAAGGCGATGGCGGCATCGTTGCCGACGACCTGCACCGCGACCTGCGTCACCGCTTCGGGCAGCACGGGATTCACCTTGCCGGGCATGATCGAGCTACCCGGCTGCAGGTCCGGCAGCTGGAGTTCGCCGAGCCCGGTCAGCGGACCCGACCCCATCCAGCGGATGTCGTTGGCGATCTTGGTCAGGCTGACCGCGATGGTGCGCAGCGCACCGGAGCCCTCGACCAGCCCGTCGCGCGCCGCCTGCGCCTCGAAGTGGTCCTTCGCCTCCCGCAGGGCGTCGATTCCGGTGCTGCGCACCAGTTCCGCGACCACCTTCGCGCCGAAACCGGCGGGCGCGTTGAGCCCGGTGCCGACCGCGGTACCGCCGATCGGCAATTCGCCCAGCCGTGGCAGTGTGGCCAGCGCCCGCTCGATCCCCGCCTCGATCTGTCGGGTGTACCCGCCGAACTCCTGCCCCAGCGTCACCGGCACCGCGTCCATCAGATGCGTGCGGCCCGACTTCACCACCGTGCGCCACTGATCCGACTTGTCCAGCAGCGCCAGCCGCAGATGCTCCAGCGCGGGCACGAGATCGGTGATGACGGCCTCGGTGGCGGCCAGATGCGTGGCGGTGGGGAAGGTGTCGTTGGACGACTGCGACATGTTCACGTCGTCGTTGGGGTGCACGGTCACCCCGTTGCGCGCCGCGATCGAGGCGATCACCTCGTTGGCGTTCATATTGGAACTGGTCCCCGACCCCGTCTGGAACACATCGATCGGGAACTGATCATCGTGGCGCCCCGCGGCGATCTCGTTCGCCGCCGCGATGATCGCCTCCGCCTTCCCCGGATCCAGCAACCCCAGATCCTTGTTGACCTGCGCACAAGCGGCCTTCAACAGCCCCAGCGCCCGGATCTGCGCCCGCTCCAACCCCCGCCCACTGATCGGGAAGTTCTCCACGGCCCGCTGCGTCTGCGCCCGCCACAGCGCGTCGACCGGAACCCGAACCTCACCCATCGTGTCGTGCTCGATGCGGTACTGCACGTCGTCATCAGCCATGCCTCGACCCTAGGACGAGATCAGTGCGAATGGTGTCGGCACACCAGCGGAAAATCCCACACACCTGTGCGGAATATCCGGTGGGCGATGCTGGTCCAGGCGCGAGATCGGCCGCGCATTGCAGCTCGGTACATGGCCAGCTTTGACGTAATGATCGCGTCAATGCATCATTGAGTGATGTTGTTCCCCACGCCGCAGCTGAACGACCAGGACAAGAAGGTGCTGGCCGAGGTCGACAGCATGCGGGAACGACTGCGGCACCAGGTGCAGGCCGTTCCGGCGAAGTGGACCGGCGGGCTGCGGAAATTCCTCACCGCTGACGCGGTGGCGGCATCGAACTCGATCGAGGGATTCAAGGTCTCCACCGTAGACGTCGAGGACCTGATGGCCGGTGAGCAGGACGTCGATGTGTCCGACGAGAATCGCGAGGAGACGCTCGCTTACCAGCGGATGATGACCTACCTGCAAACGCTGCATGATGCCCCGGACTTCCGTTTCAGTAAGGGGCAGCTGAACGCACTGCACTGGATCCTGCAGGGCCACCGGCACACTTCACGCAAGCCCGCCGGTCAGTGGCGTTCCGGTCCGGTCTATGTCACCGACGCGCGGGACCCCGGTATCGCGGCTTACACCGCTCCCGATGCCGTCGAGGTACCTGCTCTTGCGGATGAACTGGTGGCGTGGCTGAACAGCCCTGACGACACGCACGCCCTCGTGCGCGCCGCCATGGCGCACCTCAACCTGGTATCGATTCACCCCTGGTGTGACGGCAACGGCCGGATGTCGCGGTCCCTGCAAACCTTGCTGATCGCACGGGAAGGTGTACTTGCGCCGGAATTCTCGTCGATCGAGGCGTGGCTCGGCCGCCCGGGAAACACCTGGGAGTACTACCAGGTGCTGGACCGCCGCGGGGCGCGCTACCGACCGGATCAGGACGTCTCCGAATGGATCACCTTCAATCTGCTCGCCTATCACCAGCAGGCACAAACCGTGCACGCGAGGTTCGAGCGATCAGGGAGGGTGTGGGAACAATCGTCGGAGTTCGCGGCGAAAACCGGACTCGACGAACGGACCCTGTCCGCGCTCCATGATGTGGCGATGGCAGGCCGAGTTCGCAGGTCGCGGTACGGACTGAGCGAAGGGCTGAGCGTGCAGCAGGCCCAGCGAGATCTGAAGGCATTGGCGCAGCGCGGCATCTTGCAGCCAGTCGGGCGTACGAGGGCACGCTATTACATTGCAGGGGAGAGCTTTCCGCAGAACGTACTGGAGACGGCCCGAACCCCGATCAGTCTGGTGGACCCGTATCGGTCGTAAGAGTTCTGCCTGTGCGGTGGAGGGTCTGCATGCTCCTCCCCCCATGGTCGCGTCATAGAGGCGTTCGGTGAAGACCCGCTTCACTCTGTGAGATCGACTGTGCATTAGATGTTTCTGCTATCTAGTGGTCTGATCGCCAATTAGATTCGACCATCGTTTTTCCAGCTCGTCTATCACGGAATGGGAGAGTGCTTGGTTGCTGTCGAACCCCATTGTGAGTGTACCGATATCCCAAGCGTCGATTGACGCCGCGCCCGACAGAAGTATCCTAAGGAACCGAATATTCAATGAGAATGGAACATCTTTTGAAACCGTGTCGATGATGCGACTCAAAGAAGCACCATCTCCGATCATGGAAGTAACGGAGTCTGTATGCTCTCGCATGAGCTCGACTCGAGTTTCTATCGGTATATCACCTTTGGGGCGAACCGCGTATCGGTTGGTAGCGGTGTGGAATCCTGTGACGATTACTGCAATCTCTTCACCAGGTTGCGACGAGAAAGTGTCCAGGTATGGGGGTCGAATCTCGCCGGCTCCGTCGGGATTTAGGTCGATGATGGCCTTCATGTCTGTGAGTGATTCCACTTTCCCGTTGAGCTCGGCTCCGACTGGATGCCTGTAACCCGGTCCTTCGCTCATTCTTACTCCTCTTCTTCCGTGAAGTGTGCGTCGTGCTGCAAAACTTAGTTGTATCTGCGTGATCGGCTACTTAGAATTGGCCCAAAACCACTCTGTGAGCTTTAGTGTGTTCATTCCGTCGGGAATGCTCAATCCACCTGCGCGGAGAACATTTGCGCAGTAGGTGACGCAGCTCTGATAGTCTAAGTCATATGGTGGATACGTGCCTTTTCCTACGCTTCGCGTCATCATCGTTTCGGCGTATGCCATGGCGCCGCTCGGGCTATCGAGCTCGAATCTGAGGTGGATGGAGGAACCCAAGCTGTTGATGTCAAACTCGCCAACTCCGTTGTCGGGATTTCTCACGCCACCCCACTGCTCGGTGCGAAGAAGCGTGCCGTCGCTGTCGGTCACGGAGATCAGGGCGTGTTTGTTATCGGTGTCCAGGTGGACGACAGCTTCTCCGGGTCTCGGTGTCGCTTGGTCGTAGGGAGTGAGGCCCAATGGATCGACCCAACGAGTCGGATTTCGTGGATATGAGTAGCTATTCGTATCGGGAGCGAGCCCGAGTGGGTCTCCGCAGGTAAATCGACCTGTTCCTGGATCGTAGTATCGATAGTGATTTTGGTAGAAGCCTGTTTCGTGGTCGAAGTACTGTCCAGCGAAACCGAGCGGTGTTGCCCGATCGTTGAGAAGCCGGATCGATATTCAGGTCCGACATCAGTCGTGCCCGTGCCGGGTCGTCGATTCTTCGGATGCCGGCGGCGGGAAGACCATGGGTGCCGCGGAGAGCATGTCGATCGCGACGCCGGTCGGGGCCGTTCGAGCTGCGGCGAAATCACGCAGGCGGCTGCCGAGGAAAGTATGGAATCGGTATTCCTGCTCGGCGAGGACGCCGCGAGTCGTCAGGAAATGCGCGTATTCGGCGACGCCGGTGAAGGCGCACAACCACTGCAACCCACCGGATTCGAGTGTGTAGACCCGATCGTCGGGGCCGATCAACGGCACGAGCAGGGCCGAGGATTCGAAGGCTGCCGTCAGCTCGGCCGGTGCCCCGAAACCGGCGTAGAACGCGGCGATCTCCGAGCGTAATCGCCCCGAATCCACGTCGATGACACTCATGTCGGTTCCCCCATCCCCTGGTACCCCTGCGAGCCACCGTAGTGAACCGTGCAGGGATCGATCAAGGACGGGGCCGCGCACCGGGGTGCGCGGCCCGTCACATCACGGGAGGGGCGGGTTGGCGCTGTCGTCGCCGTCGAAGTCGACGGAGGAGTATTCGCGGAGCTTGGTGAGGCGGTGGTAGGCGTCGATCATGCGGACGGTGCCGGACTTGGAGCGCATGACGATCGACTGGGTGGAGGCGCCGCCGCCGAAGTAGCGGACGCCGCGCAGGAGGTCGCCGTCGGTGACGCCGGTGGCGCAGAAGAAGACGTTCTCGCCCGCGACCAGGTCGGTGGTGGACAGGACGCGGTCCAGGTCGTGGCCCGCGTCGATGGCCTTCTGGCGCTCCTCGTCGTCCTTGGGGGCGAGCATGCCCTGGAGTTCACCGCCGAGGCAGCGCAGCGCGGCGGCGGCGATGATGCCCTCGGGGGTGCCGCCGATGCCGACCAGGATGTCGACGCCGGACTCGGGGCGCGCGGCCGCGATGGCGCCGGCGACGTCACCGTCGGAGATGAGCCGGATGCGGGCGCCCGCGTCGCGGGTCTGCTGGATGATCTCGGCGTGGCGGGGGCGGTCCAGGATGCAGACCGTGAGGTCGGAGACCGAGGACCGCTTGGCCTTGGCGACGCGGCGGATGTTCTCGCCGATCGGGGCGGTGATGTCGATCGAACCGGCGGCGTCGGGGCCGACGGCGATCTTGTGCATGTAGAACACGGCCGACGGGTCGAACATGGCGCCGCGCTCGGCGACCGCGAGCACCGAGATGGCGCCGGGGGAGCCCTTCGACATCAGCGTGGTGCCGTCGATCGGGTCGACGGCGAAGTCGACGTCGGGCCCGGTGCCGTCACCGACCGCCTCGCCGTTGTACAGCATCGGCGCTTCGTCCTTCTCGCCTTCGCCGATGACGACGACGCCCTTCATGGAGACGGAGCTGACGAGCTGGCGCATGGCGTCGACGGCCGCGCCGTCGCCACCTTCCTTGTCTCCGCGGCCGACCCAGCGGCCCGCTGCCATCGCGCCTGCCTCGGTGACTCGGACCAGCTCGAGTGCGAGGTTACGGTCGGGTGCCTCGCGGCGGCTGGGGGCGGGCGATGATGCCGTCATTGCGAAGTGCCTCCTTGGGCGTTGGTGTACGGGGGCAATTGTCGCATTAGGATCGGCACGCCCGTGCACGACCTGCGCTGCCCCGTCGGCGGCCTGGTCAGAGCCCGAGTGGATACTGGTAGCCGTGGCCCAGCAGAAGCACCGGATCTTCAACGACTATCGCGACCTGTTCTGGTCGCTGATTCCGCTGGTGCTGATCGCGATCGTGCTGGCGGGCGCGGCGAGCCAGTGCACGGTCGCGACGAATGGTCCGACCCAAGGTCAGGTGCCGCATTTCGACGTCGACGCGGCGCTGAAGTCCGATGCCAAGACCCTGCCGTTCGCAATCCGCAAGCCGGACCTGCCGCAGGACTGGGTGTCCAACTCGGGCAGCCGCGACACGATCGTCACCGCGGGCGGCGGCCCGGTCAGCACCGTCGGCTTCCTGACCCCGCAGGGCGCCTACATGCGGTACTCGCAGACCTCCGCTTCCGAGGAAGCCCTGTCCCGGCATGTGCTCGGCTCGCGCTACGCCACCGGCACCCAGGACGTCGACGGGCAGAAGTGGGTCGTCTACACCGAGCCGACCGAGGAGACCGCCTGGATCACCGATCTGGGCGGCGTCCGGATCCTGATCACCGGCGCGGGCAACGAGGCCGCGTTCACCACGCTGGCGCGGGCCATCACCGCCGCGCAGCCGCTGTCGAAGTAGCTCAGCGGCGGGAGGTGTCGCTGAGCCGATAGGTCCAGCCGGAGGTGGGCAGGGCCGTCGAGGTCGTGATGACATCGGTGGCGAGCACGTCGTCGACCTTGCCCTGGGCGAGCAGGCCGTGCGGGTCGAAGGCGCGTTTGGTCGCGATCTCCCGCGGTCCCCACGGCTTCATGCCGCCCGCGCCGAGCACCGGCGTGTGCGGGTTGGCGATCGAGAGCCCGGCCCGTTGCAACCGCTCGGTGATCGCGGCGAGTTGCGCCCGGCTCTCGTACTCGAACACCGGCGAGCCCTGGCAGGACAGGCCGCCGTCGATCCGCTTCATCTCCACGTGCAGCGGTCCGAGGTCGGCGAACTCGCGGTGCACCCGCACGATCGATTCGTAGAGGTCCGCGGGCGGGAACAGCGCCATCAACCCGGTGAGCTTCGGGTTGCGGCGCTGGTAGTGCAGCATCGAATGGCCCCAGGTGAACTCGTAGAGCGGCACGCCGTAGACGCCCTTGCCCTCGAGACAGCGGTAGCGGATCTGCCCGCCGCACGCGTGCACCAGATCCTCCACGTTCGGCACCGACTGCACCGCGGCCAGCACCAGCACCATCGCCGCGCCGTCGGGGACCAACCCGGCCAGGCCGGGGAAGTACTGCGGGAGCGGGTGCGCGTGCGGGGAGACGACCTTCTTGAGCACGCCGTCGCTGGTGCCCAGGTCGACCGAGAACCGGGCGGCCTGCTCGAATTCCGGGAACGAGATCACCAGCTCGTGCCATTCCCAGGCGGGCGCGACGGGAAGTTCGACCTCGGTGATGATGCCGTTGGCGCCGTAGGCGTGGTGCACGGTGTTGACCTCGCGGCCACGCAGCTCGACCAGTCGAGGCTGTTCCTCCACCGTCATCACCTCGAGCGCGGTGATATTGCCCGCGTCGCGCAGGATGCCCCACTGGCAGCTGCCGACACCCGCGTGGCCGCCGGCGATGTAGCCGCCGATCGTGGCCTGCTGGGCGGTCGACGGGTGCATGCGCAGCTCCCAGCCGGATGGGCGGATCGTCGCGTCGATGTCGGCGACGACGGTGCCTGTCAGCGCGCGCACGCTGCGGGGTGGCTGCCTGGCCCGGTCACCGTGCCAGCCGACGACACCGGCGATGGCGGTCACATCGATCACCGCGCCGCCTGACAGCGGCACGCCCTGACCGAACTGGCCCGATCCCGCGCCGCGCACCGTGATCGGGACCCGATGCCGCGCGCACGCCGCGACGGCGACGCGCAGTTCCTCCTTGGTGCGCGGGGCGATGAAGATCTCGGCATTGCGCCCGCGCAGCAGATCCCGCAGGACCGGGCTCTGGGCGAACCGGTCCCGGCTCTTGGTGCGCAGCCTGCGCGTGTCGACGGAATGGTCGACCGCGCCGAGTTCGGTGCGCAGTCGGGCCAGCGCTTCGGTGCGTGACATCGCGGTGCCTCCCAGTGCTGTCGAGACGTGCGCACCAGGGTGCCCGCACCGTGTTTCGTCGCCGTAAAGGCGGCGTTGCCCGGCTACTCGCTCGCGTCGTCGGCGTGCGAGATGGCGTCCTCGACCCGCTTGCGGGCGCCGGCCAGGTGCTGTTCGCAGCGGGTGGCCAGGGCCTCGCCGCGCTCCCAGAGGGCGAGTGAGTCGTCGAGATCGAGACCGCCCTGCTCGAGCATCTTGACCACGTTGACGAGTTCGTCGCGGGCGCGTTCGTAGCCGAAGGCGGCGATCTCGGCGAGGGTGTCGGTGGGCTCGGTTCCGGCGTCGGGCACGATCATTTCCCCTTGTCGTCGGTGGCGGGTGTCAGGCGCTGGGTGCCGAGCGCGGCGGCGGTGACCGCGCCGTCGGCGACGCGGATGCGGAGCTGGCTGCCCGCCGGGGCGTCCTCGATCGCGCGAACCACGTGACGTTCCGGTCCGGCGACGCGTTGCACGACAGCGTAGCCACGGGCCAGCGTCGCGGCCGGGCCGACGGCGGTGAGCTTCTCGCGCAGGTGCGCGGTGGCGGTCGACTCGGTGCGCAGCGTCTGCTCGACGGTGCGCCGGGCCGCGACCCGCAGCCGCTCCACCTCGTCATGGCGGTGCCGCAGCTCGCGCAGGGGATCGGCGAGCACCGGCCGCGAACGCAACTGGGCGATGATGTGGGTCTCGCGTTGCACCCAGCCGCGCAGCGCGGCGGCCGAGCGGGCCCGCATCTCGCGCACACCGGCGAGTTCGGCGGCGGCGTCGGGGACGATCCGCTTGGCGGCGTCGGTCGGGGTCGCGGCGCGCACGTCGGCGACGAGATCGCTCAGCGGTGCGTCGGGTTCGTGCCCGATCGCGCTCACGATCGGGGTCTTCGCGGCCGCGATGGCCCGGCACAGCGCCTCGTCGGAGAACGGCAGCAGGTCCTCGGTGCTGCCACCGCCGCGGGCGAGCACGATCACGTCGACGGCCGGATCGCGATCCAGGGCGGCCAGCGCCTCCAGCATCTGCGGTACCGCCATCGGCCCCTGAACCGCCGTGTTCTTCACGACGAAACGCACTGCGGGCCAGCGGGTCTGGGCGACGGTCAGCACATCGCGCTCGGCCGCGCTCGCGCGCCCGGTGATCAGCCCGACGGTGCCGGGCAGAAACGGCAACGGCCGCTTGAGTCGGGGATCGAAGAGCCCCTCGGCCGACAGCAGCGCCTTGAGTCGCTCGATCCGGGCGAGCAGTTCGCCGATGCCGACCGGCCGGATCTCGGTGACCCGCAGCGACAGCGTGCCCCGCCCGGTGAAGAACTGCAGCTTGCCGTAGACCACCACCCGGCTGCCCTCGGTGAGCGGAACGGGACTGCGCCGCAACAACTCCGGATCACACGTCACCGACAGCGACATATCCGCCGAGGTGTCGCGCAGCACCAGGAACGCCGTCCGGGTGCCGGGGCGCAGGCTGATCTGGGTGACCTGGCCCTCCACCCACACGCTGCCGAGCCGGTCGATCCACTGGGCGACCTTCACCGCGATCGAGCGCACCGGCCAGGGCTGGTCGGCCGAACTGCCCGGTGCGCCCTCGGCGGAGCCCGCCGGAGCGGAAGCGCCGGAGCCGTCCTCAGTCATACGTCAGGTATACGCGGCGCTACCGACACAAACAAAAGCGACCGCAACCGGCGCGTCGGCGCGGATTGCGGTCGCTGCGGAGGCGGGAGCGGCTACTGGGCCTGGACCGTCGCGATCCGGTTGGTCAGCATGGTGACGAACGGGGCGCGGGCGCGGGTCTGCTGCTCGAACGCCAGCAGCTGGGCCAGTTCCTCGACGGTCAGCATGCGCAGCCGGGCGCGCAGCTGGGCCAGCGTCATCGCCGGGTAGTCGTAGCGGATGGCGACCTCGGGAGCCTGCACCTCCGCGGGCTCCGGCTCGGCCGCGGGCTCCTCGGCGGGCTCCTCGGACTCGAGCACCAGCAGCGAGGCGGGCGTGACCTTGCCGTTGGCCTGCTCGGCCGGGAGCTCCTCGGCGAACAGATCGAAGCGGCTGGCGTGGCCGTTGGTGGCCACGGTCGGCTCGGGCGCGACGTCCTCGTCGAAGGTGGCCCACGCGGGCTGCTCCTGCGGGGCCGAACCCAGACGTTCGAACAGGCCGTCGCCCTTGAGCGCGAGGCTGGTGACGAACTGCTGCACGTGCATGGTGGTCTGCAGCACGCGGCTCAGCGCGGTGATCGGGAAGTTGACCGCGGCGACGGGCAGCCGCCGGGTCTCTTCTAAGGCGTAGACAGCGGCACCGGCGGCGACCCGGGCCAGGTACGGAGGACGGAACATGGTCCCAGCCTGCCGCAAACCGCCTGTGATGCAAAGGTCCAGACCGCCCTGATGTGACTTTCGCCCCTCCATCCGCCCTGATCCCGCCCGCGCGGCGCACGTAAGCTGTGGACTATGACCTCGGCAATTCCCTTGAACGTCGGTATCACGCGCTCCGCGGGCGCGTCCGCTGCCGGTGGCAAGCGCGTGCTGCTGGCCGAGCCGCGCGGCTACTGCGCAGGCGTCGACCGCGCCGTCGAGACCGTGGAGAAGGCGCTGGAAAAGCACGGCGCGCCGATCTACGTACGCAAGGAGATCGTGCACAACCGGCACGTGGTGGAGACGCTACGTGAGCGCGGCGTCGTCTTCGTCGACGAGACCGACGAGGTGCCCGAGGGCGCGCTGGTCGTGTTCTCCGCCCACGGTGTCGCGCCGATCGTGCACGAGACCGCCGCCGAGCGGAACCTGCGGACCATCGACGCCACCTGCCCGCTGGTCACCAAGGTGCACCAGGAGGCCAAGCGCTTCGCCCGCGACGACTACGACATCCTGCTGATCGGCCACGAAGGCCACGAGGAGGTCGAGGGCACCGCGGGCGAGGCACCCGAGCACGTGCAGCTGGTCGACGGTCCCGACTCGGTGGACAAGGTCACCGTGCGCGATCCGTCGAAGGTGATCTGGCTCTCGCAGACCACGCTGTCGGTCGACGAGACCATGGAGACGGTCCAGCGGCTGCGCGAACGCTTCCCGACGCTGCAGGATCCGCCCAGCGACGACATCTGCTACGCCACCTCCAACCGGCAGACCGCAGTGAAGGCGATGGCGCCCGAATGCGATCTGGTGATCGTGGTCGGCTCGCGCAACTCCTCCAACTCGGTGCGGCTGGTCGAGGTCGCCCTCGGCGCCGGCGCGCGGGCCGCGTACCTGGTCGACTACGCCCGCGAGGTCGACCTCGCCTGGCTCGAGGGTGTGCGCACGATCGGCATCACCTCGGGCGCGTCGGTCCCGGAGATCCTGGTGACCGGTGTCCTCGATCTGCTGGCCGAGCACGGCTTCGGCGAGGTGCAGCCGGTGACCACGGCCAACGAGACCCTGGTGTTCGCGCTGCCGCGTGAGCTGCGCGCGTCGCGTCGCGACGCCGCGACCCAGGGCTGACCCGAGGACCGATAGACAAAAGGAATCCCCCGTCGCGTGGTCGCGGCGGGGGATTCCTTTCTACTCACACGTTGTCGGGCCTGCGCCGTTCGGTGCGGCCGGTGTCGGCGCGATCGCGGTAGCGCACCGTGGGCTGGGGGTGCGGCTGCGGGTCGGGCCTGCGTCGGGGGGTGCGCGCGGGTTCGGCCTCGCGCGGGGCGGCGTTGCGGCCGCCGCGTGGTTCCCTGGTCCGGGCCGCGGCGGGCGCGCGCTTGGGCTCGGCCGGGCGGGGGGCGCGGCGGGCCGGGCTGGCCAGGTCGAC